>JBJKPC010000090.1:0-3150 GCA_046706745.1 Candidatus Kryptoniota bacterium | reverse complement strand
TCCAGATCTCCAAACCGGAGGTCTTTCACCTTGTACAGTCTCAGCCTCATCGCTTCTCCCGTGGCCCTGAAACCTGTGAAGCATCCGTCCTCTTCGCGAATACCGCCGATCTTCGCCGCAAACGTCTTCGTGATGACGTTTATTCCCGCGCCGGTGTCGAGTACAAAATTCCCCTCTACGTTGTCGACCTTGACTTTCATGAAGATGTGTCCTTCCGGCGAAATCGTGATCGGGATTGCGTAGCGACGCGACAGGCGGGCCGTGTTCTTATCCTCGCGTGCCTTTCCCGGTGGAGTAAATGAATATGCTTTCGAGGCCACGCTATTGAAGGAGATTATCCCGAGACAAAGCAGTGATACAAATCTCATTCTTGTGACTCCCTTTCCTTTTGTGTAATTGAATGCAGTTGAAACAATCAGTAAAGCGAGGGGTACACGTCCTTCGGCTTCACCACGTAACATGGAAACATCCCGAAGAAGTTTCACGAGATCTTGACGGGGACAAGCTCGCATCCTGCAGCTTTGTCAAGCCGCGTTTTACAGACCTCGTTTGTTTCGGAAATGCCGCAGTTTGACATTTGCGTTTTGATATCTAACCAAGCCGCATCGTCGCAATAGACCGCACATTGCCCCGGTTTGTTTTTCAAAATATGTCAAGTTATCTTTTCCCAAGATCGATATAGATAAGCACCTTGAAGTTAATTAGAACCATTAATGCAGTATTTGCCGGTCCGATTTGCGTTCACGCACTTCGCAGGTTGAAACGACGATCTGCCGCGAATCGAATTGGCTGGTTGGGATGCGGGGCGGCAGTGCTGATTCTCTTAACCTGGTTCACAAGCGTCGCCACCGCACAAGACTACATTGGGCGGAATTTGTGGCAGCCCTTCATATCCGTCGGCTACGAGAATGCCGACCTCGGGGACCCGTCGGCTTTTTACAACAAGGTAATTCAATATTACCAGGGAGAGAAAATTCCGATCTACTCACAATCCAAGTTTGGGCCCGCGCTTCATCTTTCGGGAGGATTTATTTACAGCCCTTTGAAGCCGCTCTGGCTCGGTCTCGGCCTCTCTTACTACAGCTCTTCCGCTTCAGCGAACTACCGTGGGAACGACGGGTCACTGAGTATTACCGGCGGATTGGTTTCGTACCAATTGGATATCATAGCTCGCGAGGATCTCCTGCATCTTGCCGGTCTGCCGCTCTTCGTTTCGATGAAGCCCGGTGTGGCGTTCTTTTTCCCCAGGGTGACCCAGAACCTTGTAATCCTGGATTCTGCCAACGCGGACTTTTCAAATACCACAGCGAGTCCGAGTTGGACGATCGATTTCGAAGCGACCGTCGGGGCGGCATTTCCTGTGGGGCCGCTTACACTGTCGCTCGAAGGAGGGTACCGGTTTGCTTCCTCGGGGCAAATACCTTATTCATCGACCATCCCGGTGCCGGGCGAGCTCCCCTACGGACCGGGCCTGCCCTCATGGAATGTCCACCAATCGGGTCCGATCTTCGACCTTTCGATCGGGTTCAATATCGGAAGCGCATCTCCAGAGCAATACACCGCTGCGGGCAGTCCATCTTCCGTTTCAGCAGGGAGCGCATCGCCATCGCAAGCCTCCGGATCCGCAAGTACGAACCCTCAGGCTGCGCTTTCTCACCGCACTCAGACCGCGCGTCTCGTCGTCTCGGTCGCGCCGGCCTCAGCCTCCAACGCGGAAATTACAGTCGTACAGAAATCCATAACGAAAATCAGTTCCGATGTTGTTGAGACCTCTTCAATCAATCCAGATACGCTGGGAACGTGGAAGGCTCCTCTTTCCATGGTACTTGGTTTCGGAGATTACGACGTAATAGCAAAGAAGAACGGATACGGGGATGAGTGGAAAAGTGTGTCGATAGCTGAAAACGGGAGGAGGAGGGTACCGTTCAGGATGATCAAGCTTGGACGGCTGTCGAGAATCAGGATGTGGTCCACTCTAAAGTGGATCTCTGCCGCGGTTGCCGCCGGGAGCGGAATTGCGGCGGTAGTGTCCAATGTCGAAATAGGGACCTCCTACCACGCATATCGCAACGACGCGAGTCTTTCGAGTATCCAGGAAGATAGGAAGAGAATTTCGAGCGCGCAGTCGTGGTTGGGAGTGACTTCCTCCGTGGCCTTCACCGCTGCCGGCGCTTGCGTCGCTTCGTGGATAATGGAGGCATTGAACAGGTGAGGAAGACGAAAGTGGATAAGAACCCTGCACGACACATTGCCGCGGTCGTACTTGATGCAAGGAATCATGGCACGCTCACCGTCGTCATTGCCGCTGTTGCCGCCTTGCTTGCCGTCTCTTCCTTTTCGTGCCGGCAAACCGTAGCATACGACAATCCGCTGGATCCATCGTCAAACCTTCTCCCTCCGAGCGACTTGGCAATCACCAGCTTCAATACGGGCTTCGTGGATCTTACCTGGAAAGAGAACAACGCCATCCTCAGCCAGGCCCAGAGGGATGAAGTGACGAGCATATTGGAAATGAGTACCGATTCAATCTCCTTCGATACGTTAGCCGTCAAAATTGGAGAGCCCTCTGATATCTACAGGTCTCCGGCGATCGAGGGGGATGGTATCTTCGACAAACAAGTAACGTACTATTTCAGATTGGTTGAGATAATTGGGACCAGATATGCAGGAATGACTAACGTGGTATCCGGCAGGCCTTACTGAGGATCGCCTGAATTGACGTAGCACCGCCCTCTTGCATTACGAAAGTCCCGCGACCCAAAAATCCTCCCCCAGCGTTATCTCGCATCCGAAAAGGCTCGTTACCGTCCCCGCTCCCGTGTAGTCATATTATCAGGAGCCCCAGGGCTCAAGAGTCTCAGACAATAAATGAGGAGAACAAAATGGATGACGTAATCGGGCGGTTAACGGGAATGTTGGCGGTGCTCTTAATCTTCGGAGGGATCCCTGCCGCCGTGGTGCTTAGCTATTATTTCGGTCGGAAGGCCGAACAGGCAGAAAGATTGGCCATGATTGAAAAGGGAGCCGACCCGTCGATGTTCATCAAACAAGAGACATCTTCCTACAGAGCGCTCATGTGGGGTCTGCTCATGCTCGGAATTGGAGTGGGCGCCTTCCTGGGCTATATTATTTCCGTCTTCGCTTCAATGG
>JBJKPC010000089.1:0-4996 GCA_046706745.1 Candidatus Kryptoniota bacterium | reverse complement strand
GCTATATAAATTCCGGTGTTGTAGCCTTCGAAGGCAACTGTAAGGTACGAGCCGCCGCTCGTGTTCGTGATAGCCGAGATTGATGGCTTTGCATTGGACCTTGCAAATCCGACAGGAGTTCCACCATTCGGCGGCGCAACCGGCATCGTAGTTCCCCAGGAGTTGGTGGAAACGTCAAGCGAGTTGTAGAAAACGCTCCAGCCTGATCCTAGTCCTGGATATTCGTCTACCCATACGACGAAGACGGTGATGACTGCGTTTCCATTCTCGTTCCAGACTTGTGCGATGGATGGATTTCTGGCTTCGCCATCACCGGCACTTATTCTCACCTCAGGAGACCACGTCCTCCCCTGATCGGTCGACCTTGTATACCAGATCTCGCCAGCCGATGGGTAGATCATAAACAAATAGCCCGTAGCAGGATCTTTTATGATCTTGCATTGGTTGCCGTATCCGGTAGCAGTTGCAGCACTCGATAGCAAATTCCCCTTCACGTTTGCCGTCACCGTCGCGTTGCTGCTGGTGAACTCCACTCCTGTCTGATCTGCGGTCGCGTTTTGAATATTGGCGTTGCTCGCGGTCCAATCATATAGATACAATGCATGGTTCGTTCCGCCAACGGAAATAGATTGCGAAGGGAAGCCGACGGAGTAATAAGGGAATGTCCATTGCCCTTGAGGATTTACACCTTGATCCAAGAACACTCCACCAGAGGATTGATTGTAGGCTCCGGTCATGGGACTGCTGGTTGGCGTAATTGGTATGGCAGCTTGGCCTGTATTGCCTTGCTGACCACCAGAGTTTACGAGGTACCACGGATCTGTGAGATCCAACTGGACGCTGCTCATTGATGCGCCGTCTATTGAAGATGCGGTAATAGTCGCAGAATCGAGAGGAACAAAATACGCTACTTGGGATTCCGATCCTTGAGCTGGAATGTTGCTTGCAAAACTGTTTGTAAGGAGATAATCTGAGCTTGATAGGTTCCAGTTGTTCTGTTTGTCACTTGAGAACCGCTCGTTCTGTGTCGTCTCGCTGTTGTTCGGTGAGACATCCAGATTCAATTGGTTCCCGGAAGTCACCGGCTGAGAATTGACGACGAAACTACCACCGAGGTTGGAGCCGTTGCTCTGCAATTCGTTTGCGAAGGTTACTGGAGCGAGAAACGTGAAGCTCCCGAACGTAGTACCCCAGTCAGACGAGTTGCTCGTGGCGTATTCACCGCAAAACCAGATCTTGTTGTCAGTTGTTGGATCAAGGCATGCACCGCTGTAATCTCCCCAACGTACGGTGCCGAAGGTATACGGGCCAGCCCCTGCCTCCAAGGCCATGCTAGACCTAGCTGAATTGTCGAGCGCGGTGCGGAATGTCCAGTATACACCTGCATACTGGCTTGAGCTGGATTCTGCGAAGACCAGGAGAATGTCGCCGTGCGAGTCGACGGAGACGCGCGGATAATAGTAATACCATCCATCAGCCCCATAAACCGCGTCTATTGCCGCCGCATTGTTCGCTACATCTATTTTTTCATATCTCACTGCAGACACATTGCCACTTCCCCAGTTATACGTTGTCGAAAATGAGGTATAGACGTAGCCATTGATGTAAACGACGTCCTGCGTGTTACAATAATCAGTTTGAATCTGATTTGATGAACCAAGCTGTTGTGCAGGTGGTGGATCTTTATAAGATCCGATGTTAACCGTTGCCTGCAGGGTGAGATTTGGGCTTGTCGTTCCGCCGTTATCAATCCTCCACAGGCTTATATAGTCCCCGCTACCCTTAGCGGTACTCAGTAGGTATTCCGAACTAACATTCCCAAAGCTCTGGGCCGGCTTAACAGTAAAGGATTTGTTACCGTTTGCATCCTTTAGCTGGAAGTCATACCAAGCATTGATCGTCTTGTTGTAATAAAGCAGTGATTTCGCAATCACGAAAACTCCCGCTCCCTCGAAAAATTGCTGAGAATATACGCTACTAAGTGTATTCCAGTAATTTGCAGTGATGTAAACCGCGTTTTCGTCGTAACCAACGCCCGGGTAATCAGGATACGTTCCTTGGATCATTCCATCGATGCTATACCGATACCAGGACCCTGTCGGATCTGAGGTCTCTGACACACCAACGAGAAAGGCTGCTACCTTTGTCGTTTCGTTGTACCCCAAAATCAACATGATCCAACGCTGGGAGTACTGGTCATATAGAACTTTCGGATCGGCCAGATTCAAGTTAGTTGCTAATGTGTCGAAGAACGTCCGAAACGTTGTGGTTGATACCTGGCTGCCATTCTTATCATAAATGGCGAAACTCCAGTTCACCGTCTCGATTAGATAGTTGGAGCCTGCTGCGATCTCCGGGTCAGGTGGTGACGCTTGTGTGCCGCTGGAGTTAAAGGTTTGGGGTATGCCCTGATAAGGCCCGTTCAGGTTGTATGTTTGCGCTGACAATGTGGACATCTCCCCCCTCGAGGTCTTCCCGGTGTTCGTCTGGATGCGGGCAGCGTGTGATGGGTCCTCTTCCGGAGTGCCGCCTCCTCTAAGAGGAGGCAGCGGGGAGTGCCTTAAATGATTTCGGATTCACTAATCCAGGACCCGGGAGGTATGTTTGACTGCCTGTAAGTTCCGGACGTTTTTCCAGATTTCGCATATCAACCGATGTTGCTGGCGCAACATGACGGATGGAAGGCCCTTTGTAATTCTGCTGCGCGGCGACAGGGGAAAACGCTGCCCCTATCAAAAAGCCAGCCGAAATTAGCAGCGACAACTGCGATCGTGTAAATAACATGTACTTCATGACAGCTCTCCTTTTATTTTGTTCGTTTGCTGCACAAAGTGAGCTCACAACATTCTGAGCTCTGTCTCATATCCGGATTCATGCCTGGTGCTTTCTTTTTCTTCTAACTTCCCCTCACCTCCTTCCAATGTAAATGACTCCGTAGTAATTGACACCGCTCTCGTGCCTATTCCCTACGGCGATGATAAGATTGCCCTTCATAGCTACAGCGGATAGCCTGTCTACCGAATTCACCAGGCCGCTGAATCCACGCCAGGTGGATCCGTTGTAGTGACTTATCGCGCCGTTTTCTCCGGCGACCACAACGTCATTTGTGTCATTGCCTCTGATCGCATAGGAATAATCCTTCAGCGGAGCAAATGGACCCTCCCATGCCCGGTCATTGTCTACCGATTCTTTTTCATAGATACCATCCCCGACTACAAAATACTTCTCCTGTGCAACAAACCAGATTCCACTGAGGTTGGGTTGTAAACCATTTCCTGACACTGTTGTGGATGTGTTTCCCTGTAAGCTCACGATATACTGCCCGCCGAGCCCGAACTTATCCGAAGCCACCGCCAGCACCTGCCCGCCATCGCCCCAGATGTCCTGGAACGGCAAAGTCGTGCCTGTTTGTACTTGCTCCCACGTGGTGCCATGGTCCGGTGAGTAAGCTATAATCCCGTTAGTCCCGACCATATACACCCGTCTCCCGTCAGGACTCTCCCATTCTTTGTTTGCGTAGGCGCTAAAGAAAGGGATTGATGACTGCGTATATGTCTTCCCATTCCAGTTTTCAGATTCAAACCAGACATCGTTGGGGTCCCTTGCGAATACGCAATGCAGGGTTGTGAAGGTCTTCTTCCCATTATAGTAGTAGGGCACCTGAAACGGCTTCCATTCTCTCCCGTTCCACACCGCTGCATTGTTCCAGTAGATGGTGTTATTTCGACCGACTGAATCCGCCGGCATGATAAGCCCAACCGCGTAGGCAAGCGAGTCATCTACAATGCTAACATCGTAGAGGTAGCTTCCCGAGGCACCGATTGTATCAATAGTCCAGGTGAAATTGCTTGAAGTTGTGTCAGGACCGTTTGATTTGTGCGGACCAGTCAAAAGGTTGCAGCTAAAGCCGCCTGCGAGGAGAACGGCAGATATAAACGCGGGTAGTAAGAAACGCAACAGTCTGTGGTTTCGCATATCTACTCCTCTCCCCCTGTTCAAAACTCGCGAGAAATCAAAGAAAATCTCCCCGTCACCCCCAGATCGTGGCTCATTTGTCAGCCGACTTCGTTCGCTCTCCATCTCACCCTCAGATTATTGTGCTCAGAAAAATAGATTCATACTCGTCTACATTATGGATTTACCATCAATCACGGTTAGAGACTGACACTAGAACTTCTCCCTTTCTTCCCCTGCAAGCACGCTCACGCTTGACCCGTCGTTCCAACAACTCCTCCGGCTTGAACTGCCTCGTGGAACGGCCATGAAGTTAGCAGAATATGGCGTCATCATTTTAGATAGTCAAGACATTAACGAAGATTTTCGTCAGCACTAGCTTTCAAGGTACAGCTGCCTGTCCAGCGTCCTGTACTGTATCGCCTCCGCTATATCTTCGGGCATGATGTCGGCTGTACCACCAAGATCCGCTATCGTCCTCGCGACCTTGAGTATCCTGTCGTATGCTCTCGCACTCAATCCGAGCTTCGTTATCGCCTGCTTCAACAAGTCTTCTCCGCACGCATCAGGCTGACAGAACTCCCTTATCTCTTTGCTTTGCATATCGGCATTCTTGAAGAGACCTTTCCTTCCTTTGAATCTTTCTCTCTGGATCTCACGCGCCTTCTCCACTCTCGCTCTAACAGATGCAGAAGGTTCGCCCGATTTCTTACTCGACAACTCCGCATACTTCACCGCAGGCACTTCCACATGTATGTCTATCCTGTCGAGCAGAGGTCCGCTGATCTTGGACATGTACCTCTGTATCTGCACCTGGCTGCAGCTGCACGAGGCGTTGGGATTGCCGTAGTTTCCACACGGACATGGGTTCATTGCGGCCAGCAGCATGAACTTCGATGGATAATCGAGCGACAACTTTGTCCGGCTTATCGTCACGTGCCCGTCTTCCATAGGCTGGCGAAGCACTTCCAGAACGCTGCGCTCGAACTCTGGCAGCTCGTCGAGAAACAGCACGCCGTGATGCGCAAGCGAAATTTCCCCG
>JBJKPC010000088.1:0-3190 GCA_046706745.1 Candidatus Kryptoniota bacterium | reverse complement strand
CAAGGTCCTGGTAGAGCCAGACGACGAAATCGCCGAGCAGCATTACGTGGTTGCGCGAATTCATCGCGGGGTTTGCGGTATTCCCGTCCCACAGTTCCCAGATGGTGGTGGCTCCCTCCTTGACCATGTATCCCCAGCTGGGGTATGTCGTCTGTTCTGCGATCTTCACCGCGAGGTCCGGGCGGCCGTTATCCGTGAGAGTGCGCAGGAGCCATTGCTCGCCGACGAGCCCGCAGCTCGTATGGTTGTCGTAAACATGAACTGTCTTGTACACCAGGTTGTCGAACACCTTCTGCCTTACATCTTCCGGCGGTAAATCGAATGCCAGTGCTATCGCATTTGCAGTTACGGTGTTGTTTGCGTAGTAAAGGCTGTCTTTGTTTAGGTATTTATCGTTGATGGCGTCTCTGACTTTTCGCGCCAGCGACGTGAACTCTGTCGCGTCTTCATATTTTCCGAGAAGGTGCGCGTAATTGCCCATCAATTTCAGGCAATAGTAAAAGTAGGACGACCCGATGAAATCGTGAGGTGTTATTCTGTCCGGATCCTCTGAATGGATTTTCGTCCGGTCTCTCGGCGGCATGCACCAGTCGC
Source organism: Candidatus Kryptoniota bacterium (assembly GCA_046706745.1). GTDB lineage: Bacteria > Bacteroidota > Ignavibacteria > Kryptoniales > JAKASW01 > JAKASW01. The sequence goes on along the minus strand of JBJKPC010000088.1, from coordinate 2,596 downwards.
CGTATACGTCTTTGGGAAGGAGGTAGTCCCTACTGTACTTATCCCGCATGTACCAGAGCCATTTTTTCATTGCGTTGTAGTGGTCGGCAATCGCTTTCAGGTTGCCGAACTGCCGCAAAAGGTGATCCGGTACTATCAGGAGAGTCGATGGCCAGGTCATGTTGTCGGTGAAGATCGGCCAGTAGTCGGGAGAAAGATCCGGAAGGCTGCCGTCCGGTTTCTGTGCGTCCGCAATGTCCGTCATCCAGTTCGCGTAAATCGGGTTGTTGTCGAATATGTAACTCTCGCCGTAGGAATTCATGGAACGGTCTCCCTCCCATCCCTGGCGTTCGTCGCGTTGCGGACAGTCGGTGGGGATGCTGTGGTAGTTCCCGCGGATCCCCCAATACGCGGCGTGATAGACACTGTTGATGACCTTGTCCGAACATGTGAACTGGCCTATCGTGCTAAGATCATCATAAACGACTTCGCCGGTTATTGTATTCAGGTTGGGCTTGCCCGGATATCCGGTCAGTTCTACATATCTGAACCCGTGATATACGAACTTGGGCTGCCAACTCTCAATCCCCTTGCCGTTTGCAACGTACACGTCAGTCTGCTTCGCGGACCGGAGATTCGCCGTGTTAAGCTCGCCGTTCGGAAGGAGCGTTTCGGCGAAGCGCATGTATATCGTGGTCCCTCTCTTCGCGCGGACTTTCAGGGAAACCCACCCTACCATATTTTGCCCCATGTCGTAGATGTACACTCCGGGTTTGAGCTCCTTCACTGACTTTGGCTTAAGTGTCTGCATTATCTTAATCGGGTTGATCATCTGTGCGCTCAACACATCCGAAGGGTCTGCCACCTTCTCAGCCCTCATCCAGCCGGAGTCGTTGAAGCCCACTTCGTCCCATCCGGGCATTTCCTTCCTGGCGTCAAATACCTCCCCGTCGTAAGCATTATCTGAGATAATCGGACCATTAGCGTTAATCCTCCATGTCGTGTCGCTGACGATGCTCTCTTCGGTGCCATTGGAGTATTCAATATTCAGCTGGAATATCATTTTGGGATAACCGTACGTATTGGTTTTCGTTGGATAGTCATGACGTGGGGCGAAGAACCTGCCGTTGCCTAGTATCACACCGATTGCATTTTCGCCATACTTGATATCTTTGGTGACGTCGAACGTCATGTAAAAAGACCTTTTCGGATATTGCGCCAGGGCGGGTGAAAGCACCTGGTTGCCAATCTTATTCCCATTGACAAACATATCGAAGTATCCCAAACCGCACACGTAAGCGGTCGCGCGTTTTACTTTTCGGGAGGCTTTGAATCCTTTTCTCAGGTAGCGCGCCGAGAGATGAGTGTACTCTGAATTTGAAATAGTTTGCCAATCGGGAAACCCATGATTCGAAGGAGGGGCGAGTTCTGCATATTCCACATCCTGATTGCCTCTCCCCGAGTCGCTGTCTAGTCCGATCCAGTAGCCCTGCCAATCCTTTTTGCTGAGAAGTCCGACGCTCCACTTAGCCGTCCTGCTCCAACGAGATGCCTTGCCGCGACCATCCCACACCATTACTTTCCAATAGCAGTATTCTCCTGAATGGAGTTTCTCCCCATCGTAGGTTATGTTCAGACTTTGTCCCGACTCCACTCTCTTCGTGTCCCACAAGTCGCCTTGATTCGAGTTCAATCTTTGAAGCGAGCTTGCGACCAGAATTCTGTAGGCCGATTGGGTCTGATTTCTGCTTTCCGAGGTGGAGTACCACGATAACCTTGGGTGGAGAACATCGATGCCGAGTGGATTCACCAGGTATTCACACCGGAGGTGCTGTGGTTTTAAAGCGCCGGCGCTACTCACTGAACCGGTATGTGCAAATAACGTCGCGGGAAGTAGAAATAATACCGTTACTGCTAATGTCAAAGGCTGCATTTTACCTCTCCTTGAATACTCTTTAAGTTCGCATGCCCCAGCAGTGCGCAGTGGCTAAATTACTTATCGGATCTCGAATTGGCAAACCGGATGATGCCCCTTTCTCCGTTGAAATTCCCAAGGCGGAGTTTCTCTGAGGCATAAATCTATGCTGCTAATTGTTCGGTGTCAAGTGTTCTTCGTCTGTATTCTTCGTCGAGCGCAGCGACCAGTACACTCATCGATTTAAATCCTGTTATCTTTCTGAACTGTTTCTCCGCTTCCAATAACGCCGTAGCAGTCCACCTCTGGATCTGACTGCTGTTCCTCCATCGCTTCACGTTTTGCATGACTGACACCCCTTGCGAGAATGCAGACTCGATCAGGTTCGTCGAGAAGAAGTGCTTTCGTAGTACATCCGGTAACTTCAGCTGGTGTACCGTCAGGGTCTCTTCCAGTCCTTCTCTCAGACTGTTGGCTGCAGACTCGTTGAGACGGTCCAGCTCCCGAACAATCGAGTCAAGTTCCTTCCTGGCATCATCATGCAATCTCATTCCGTAGGCTGTTGATATCTTCCTGTCGTACTCTGCATGATACCTTTTCGGCAGATGCTGCAGCACGTTACGACGCTTATGGAGCTGGCACCGCTGAACTATCCCACGAACTCCGAACGTTTCCTCCACTGCCGACCGCAGTGCTTTGGCT
>JBJKPC010000087.1:0-34752 GCA_046706745.1 Candidatus Kryptoniota bacterium | reverse complement strand
TCCCTTCACTTCCCCACCCACACATTGTTCGCCGGGTTCACGTCCGGCAGAATCTTGTCGGGATCGACTATAACGGAATCTATCCTGCTGGTCGAGTTATAACGGAATGTAAACACACCGCCTCTTTCCCAGATCTCCACCGGAAGGTTTATTCTCCCGACCGTTCCGTTCGACTGTTTCACTTCGACCGTTACAGGCATGACCATCTGATCGTTGTTTTGCAGATAGATCCTTGCACCTTGCGCCGGGTCGCCGCGCACATAACTCACGCTGTCGACTGCCTGGTCGAGCTTGTAATTCTTCACGAACCATTCCTTCCAGAACCAGTTGAGATTCTCACCCGATGCGTCGTTCATCGTGCGGAAGAAATCCTCGGGTGCCGGATGTTTATAAGCCCATCGCTCAATGTAGGTGCGGAAGGCGTAATCGAATCGCTTGTGCCCGATTACGTATTCGCGCAGCATAAAGAGGCCTAGCGCGGCTTTGTAGTACTCAAGTGTATGCGTGAATTGGCCCGGAATAGCATCTGCATACGACATGACAGGCTGCGACAGAGAGTCGAGCAGATAAGGCACTATGTCGCGTGCGGGGTTCTTTCCCGCAGGATCGAATTCACCGTCCCGCTTCGGCGCGTACTCGCCGTGATTGAACTGATCCGACGCATAGATATCGATGAACGTGTTGAATCCTTCGTCCATCCACGCGTCCGCGCGCTCGTTCGAACCGACAATCATAGGAAACCAGTTGTGCCCGAGTTCATGAGCCGTAACGGCCCAAAGCACTTTTCCTCTCATTCTCCACGAGCAAAAGACGATGCCGGGATACTCCATTCCGCCCACCGGACCGCCGACGTTTATCGCAGCAGGATACGGATACACGTACCAATCCTTTGAGAATATCTCGATGCTCGCTTTCACGTACTCGGTGGATCTGCCCCAGGCCGAGTCGGACGCGCTCTCTATCGGGTAAACGGATTCGGCGAGCGATTTCATTCCATGAGGGAGGTTGATCCTCGCCGCGTCCCAGATGAAGGCTCGCGAACATGCCCAAACCGCATCGCGCGCATGATCCATCCTGAAATGCCATGTCAGCATCCCCTTCTCGGTGGGGCGTGTTTCAGGTTTGCCGATTTCCTGCGGCGACACTATATAGACACGCTTATCGCTCTTACGCGCTTCCGCCACCCGCTTCATCTCCTTCGCGGTGAGAACCTCCTTCGGATTCTCGAGCACCCCCGAACCCACAACTATCTGATCCGCGGGAACGGTTACGCTGTAATCGAAATTGCCGTACTCACAGTAGAACTCGCCCGCACCGAGAAACGGCAGACTGTTCCAGCCGTTAATATCGTCGAAGACCTCCATCCTCGGATACCACTGTGCGATGTCGAAGATTGTTCCATTCTTCGTGTACATCCACCCTGTTCTTCCGTATCCGGCCGGTGGAACGACAAAAGAATAGCGGATGATAATACCGAGTTTTCCTCCCTTTTGGGGAACAGGCCGATTAAGGCGGATCTGCATGCGAGTGCCGTCCACGAGGTAATCCGCACGCGAGATTTTTCCGTCCTGACGGATGCCGACGGAGATAATGCTGTCGCCGCCGTAGAATTTTCTGTCGGGATTCCCGGCCGTGAGGACGCCGCGTGAGCCTTTGCTCAACTGGTTCTGCTCGAGCTGGAGCCAGACATAGAAAAGATCGTTTGGACTGTTATTCGTATAGGTTATTTCCACCTCGCCGGTGATGGATTTGGTCGTCGTGTCGAGCGTCGCGTTTATTTTGTAATCGGCACGGTTTTGCCAGTAGTCAGGTCCTGGGGCACCGTTTGCGCTGCGGTAAACCGTCCCGCCGTTGGCGTCGAAGTTCGGATCGAACACTTTGTGCGGATCGTATCTCCCGTATCGCTGCGCAAGAGCAGCTGATGTCACTATAAAAATCGAGACGACAAAGATCGGGATGGAGTCTTTCACTTTCATCGGAACGGCCTTCCAGTTAAGAAAACGAACTCATACGGGGATTGAGGTAACTTGAAGCAACTTTATTTCCATCGTACGTAGATTTCTAATATCGCGGTCTTCACCGCCTGGAGATCCTCTCCGCGCGTCAAGGTCTCCTTTCTCTCGAATTAGAACGTCGAAATATACTTTTGTAAAGACGTAAAGGCAAAAGGACAAATCTAGGTAATTTTGAAAAACGATGTGACCTGTAGAGAAACAAACTTGGCCTTCCCGGCTCCATCCCTCTCTCTGACTCTTTAGAGAGGAGAAGGATTGGAGAGATGGCGTCAGGTTTGGAACAATTCTCAACCGATACTAAATTCAGCGAACCATGAAGAAAAGAAGATCGGCTATTCTACTCGCAGCGGCCGCAATAACCGGCCTGATCGTGTTCATCGAGCTCATTCCCGGCTATTCGATTATCTATTCGATAAACAGCCGCCTGAACCGGAGCCAGGCGATAGACGAATCCGAACAGATCGGCCGCATGTTTGGCGTGAAGCTTTCTGCCGGTCTGATGCAAAACACCACCTTCCAGACAGACGGCAGTTCTATCGCATATTTGCGATCGAAGGTCGGAACGCGCAGGACAAATGCGCTGATGAGGGCGGATTCGATTCCCCTCGACTTCTGGGAAATCTCCTGGTTCAACCCGTCGAAACAAACCACCGACGGAACGAAGCTGGAAGTCCAGATATCTGCAAGCGGAAGGTTGCTGAGATTCGATACATACGTAGCAGACTCGACGTCGGGCGTGATTCTTGATGAAGCGAGTGCGGTATCGGCATTCCGAAGCTATTGGAAGGATCATGACCTTGCCCGACTGACCGGAGTGGACCCCGAGGATTGGAAGATGACCGGATCTGAACCTCTGAAGTTCGAGCACAGGCAGGATTGGTCTCTGACATTTACAAAAGACAGTACGATCGTTCAGGGACTGGAACAGAAGATGCGCGTCACTGTGGACGGCAGCGAGGTCAGATTTCTCGACCTTTCATACTCTCCGCCGGACCAGTTCAGCATCAACTACCAGGCGAACAATTCGCCGTTCGTGTTCATGAGCTTCTTCTCCTGGCTTGTAATATTCGTCCTGTTTGCAGTAGGCCTCGTAATCTTCCTGAAGCGGTACAACGAAGGAGAAGCAGGCATCGGCTCTTCAACAGCGGTCAGCATGAGCTACTACGTACCCGCCGCCATTGCGCTTCTTCTGACATTTCCGTCTGTTGCGATCGGAACGGGCATCGGAACTATGAACGTTCTATACCGGAGCCTGATTGTCGCCGGGGCGCTCCTTCTCCTCTGGTTCCCGCTCCTGGCGATACTCACCTTTTCCGCATGGGGAGTGGGGGAGTCGTCGTCGCGGGCAATATGGCCGGAGAAACTCTTTGCCTTCGACGCGGCGTCCCATTTGAAGATCTTCAACGAGAAGCTCGGCGGCTCCATCCTGCGAGGCTTTGCGTTCGGGGCGATAATGCTCGGGGTGTACGCCGTCGCCCACCCCATATTTCAGCTCCACTCTTCGATGAGAGGGTTCACCGGCTCCGTTACGCCGCTGGATTCGTATGTCCCGTCCGTATCCGCGCTGGCAGATGGATTTGCCACTGCGCTGTTCAGCGAAACCTTCTACAGGTTCGGGGTCCTATCTTTCTTCGGGAAGAAGCGAACGATTCAGGGAATTGCGGTCTCGGCGCTGCTTTTCATCCCGTCCCTGTTCTATCCCATGCCTTACGGTGAATATGGGCCCCCGACGCGGATTCTGTTTTCGTTTGCCCTTTCGGCGGTACTCATATTCCTTTTCCTCCGGTACGACTTTGTCACCGTCTTCGTGGCGAGTGCGCTCTTTTGTTCGGCGCAACAGCTGATTCCCGTCTTCTCTTCGTCGAATTCGTTCTTCGACACGAACTCCGTGATCGCCGCTTCGCTCCTGCTTCTCCCTGTTGTGGTGGCATTCATCGGGCTCTGGAAGAAACAACCCTTCGAACTGAGCGTCGATCTCATGCCCGCTCACATACGCAGGATCAGCGAGCGTGAAAGGATGGCCAGGGAACTGGAGATCGCAAAGAACGTACAGAACGAGCTCTTTCCCAGGACAAACCCTTCCGTTCCGCAAATGGAATTCGGCGGTACCTGCATCCCGGCGCTCGAGGTGGGGGGAGACTATTATGATTTCATCGAGCTTCAGGATGGACAGATCGGCACCGCTATCGCGGATGTCTCGGGCAAGGGTTTGCCCGCCGCCATCTACATGACGCTGACGAAAGGCGCGCTTCTGGCGTCTGCAGAGGATCAGCCCTCGCCGGGACATGTGCTCAGCAAAATCAATAAGATTGTATATAACTCGATATCCCGCGGCACCTTCATCAGTATGATCTACGCGGTGATAGATACGAAGACACGCAAGGTAAAGTTCGCGCGCGCCGGGCATAACCCCCTTGCACTGTTTTCGTCTGGAGGCAAGCAAGCAAAGCTCTTCACTCCGAACGGCCTCGCACTGGGTCTTGATGCCGGCGAGAAATTCGACCCGACGCTGGAGGAAATGGAGATAACATTGCAGCCGGGGGACGCGCTCGTTTTCTACACGGATGGTTTTACGGAAGCGATGGATGCGGAGGCAAACGAGTTCGGAGAAGACAGGCTCGTCGATCTTATAGAATCGTCGAGACATCTTCCTGTGAAAGATATGCTGGAGAAAATAGATGCAGGAGTCAGGAAGTTCGCCGGCAACGCTCCGCAGCACGACGACATGACGATGGTGGTGATAAAGGTGAAGCAGGAATAGTTGGATTTTGGAATGATGGAATATTGGAATGGTGGAATGATGTTGAAAGACGCGGAACGCGTGTCGAAATCCCGCGCAGCGGGGGAATGTTGGAATAAAATCGAGCCCTTTAGCCGCGAAACATTGAACCGGAAGCCGACCGCAACTAACTCTCTCAGGTCAACTGCAGTTTCTCAAGTATGATCTCATGAAGATATGGATTCCCCGCGAGCCCGGTTCTGCTGTAAATCGTCGGGTTCCCCTCGAAGTCCGTGAACACTCCGCCCGCCTCCTCAATGATCGGCTTTATTGCCGCGACGTCCCACGGGCTTACTATCGGGTCGAGCATAGCCTCTGCGCGGCCTTCCGCGACAAACGTGTATCCGAAACAATCCCCGAACCCGCGGTCGTGGTATGAAGCTTTGACAATGTCAAGGAACCCTCGTTCGTACTTCGTTCCGACGAAATAGCTCAATCCCCCGAACACCACCGTCGATTTTTCGAGCTCTTTCAGCTTGCTCACCCTCATCCTCTTCCCGTTGCAAAAGGCGCCGTGCTTCTTCGACGCGTAATATGTCTTCTTCAAAGCCGGCAGCGCCATGATCCCGGCGACCATCTCACCGTTGCGTTCGAGCCCGCATAGCGTTCCCCAATACGGAATCCCACGCGTGTAATTCCGAGTGCCGTCGATCGGGTCGATAATCCACCTGAACTCGCTGCCGGCGGACCTATCGCCGAATTCCTCGCCGAAAAATCCATGCTGAGGGAATTTCTTCGACAATTCGCCCATCAGGAACTTCTCGCACGATTTGTCCGCAATCGTGACGGGGCTCCTGTCTGATTTATAGTCTATACGGAATCTTGAGTGAAAGTATTTTAGTGTAATGCGCTCGGACGCCTTGACGACCTTCAGAGCGTATTCAATTTCTTTCAGGTAAGATATCAATTGGCTGGTGGCGCCGGCTTCCTTCTTCCGAAGTCGCCGGCACTCTTCTCCTGTCAGGCCTGTGCCGACTTTGCCTTGGCGGCGGCTTCGCGATGCGCCCGCGTCTTCGCCTTCAGCTTCTTCTCTTTTCGATGATGCTTCTTCAGGACTTCCTTTTTCTTCTTGTTCATGTATTCTCCTTTTTGTCTTCGGTTGAGTTTAGACCCGGTCTAGGGCTCGCTGCAGGAATGGAAGAAACCGCAGTTCGGGCAGACGTATCTGCACCTGAAAGTCTGGAGTCTCGTTCCACAGTTATCGCAGTAGTTCCAGTATTCGTCGGAATAATCTCCATCGTTGTCCGTGGACTTCGTGCGATATTCCCGTCGATCCTCTCCATCGGGCTGCGAACTGATCTGTTCGATTAACATTGCAACAATTTTAACAAAGAGGGAAGGAAATTCCAATGCGCACAATCAGGCCGGAAGCTTTAACCCCACTACGAAGAGCGGTGTCGGAAGGTTTGCCGACTGCTTTAACCGCTCCCGGCATCTGGAGGTGTCAAAAAAAAGCGCCGAACGGAATACCGTCCGGCGCTCATTTCCACTTTCACACCCTGCTCTCTAAACCGGGGTCAACTTCAATTCGTACTCACATCCGAAAGGTTCGGATCCTTCGTTTCCGCTTTCGCTTTTTGCTCGGCGAACCGCAGCTCACCGGTGCGCTTGTCCACTTTGACTTTCACAAGCATCCCTTCGGTGAAGGTACCTTTCAGCATTTCCTCCGCCAGCGGATCCTCGAGAAAACGCTGGATCGCCCTCTGCAGAGGTCGCGCACCGTACGCCGGGTCGAAACCTTTTTCGGCTAGAAATTCCTTCGCAGGCTTAGTGAGCTCAAGCTTTACGCCAAGTGTGTTGAGCCGCTTCCGTAGACCGTCGGTATGAATGTCGATAATCTTCTTGATGTCGTCGGTTTCGAGCTGGTGGAAAATTATGACATCATCGATCCTGTTCATGAACTCCGGATTGAAAAGGCGCTTCATCGCTTCTTCGATCACATTCTTCATCGAACTGTATTTATCCTCGGAAGTCTGCTGACCGAATCCGAAAGAGCCGGAGGGCCTTATCTCCCGCGTTCCGATATTCGTAGTCATGATCAGTATAACATTTTTGAAATCAACTCGTCTTCCGAGACTGTCCGTCAGAATACCATCGTCGAGCACCTGCAACAGGATATTGAACACATCAGGATGTGCTTTCTCGATCTCGTCGAGGAGAACCACGCTGTACGGTTTACGGCGCACCTTCTCGGTCAGCTGTCCCCCCTCTTCGTAGCCTACATATCCCGGAGGGGCACCGACAAGGCGGCTTACATTGAATTTCTCCATATATTCGGACATATCGATCCTGACGAGAGCTTCTTCCGAATCAAACAGGTAGCGGGCCAGGGCCTTGGCGAGCTCCGTCTTCCCGACACCTGTCGGCCCGGCAAATATGAACGAGCCGATCGGACGGCGGGGATCCTTCAGCCCGGCTCTTGCCCGGCGGATGGCCTTGCTCAACTTGACGATCGCTTCGTCCTGGCCAACCACGACCTTCGTGAGCTCTTCGGACATCTTGAGCAGCTTGGCCGACTCGCTCTCCGCGATCTTATTGACCGGAATACCGGTCATCATCGCGACCACGTCTGCGACGTGATCTTCCGTTACTTCGTGGATCGTCGTTTCGGCTTTCAACTCCCACTCGCGCTTGGCAATTTCGAGATCCGAGAGGAGTTTCTTCTCCAGATCGCGCAGACGAGCGGCTTCCTCGAAGTCCTGCGTCTTAACGACCTTGTTCTTCTGCTGCTTTATCTTTTCAATTTCTTCCTCGAGCTCGACGATTTCCTTGGGTGCGATAATGTTCGCGAGATGAATTCTCGAACCCGCCTCGTCCATCACGTCGATCGCCTTGTCCGGCAGGTACCTGTCGGTCATGTAGCGCTCGCTGAGCCTGACGGCCGAGTCTAAAGCGGTGTCGGTGAAGGTTACGTTGTGATGTTCCTCGTATTTCTGCTTTATGTTGTTCAAAATTTGAATTGTTTCGTCGACTGTTGTCGGCTCCACCATAATCTTCTGGAAACGGCGGTCGAGGGCCCCGTCCTTTTCGATGTACTGACGGTAATCGTCCAGCGTAGTGGCACCGATGCATTGTATCTCGCCGCGAGCCAGAGCAGGCTTGAACATGTTAGAGGCGTCCAGCGAGCCGGAAGCTCCACCCGCGCCGACGATCGTATGAAGTTCATCGATAAACAGGATCACATCCTTCGCTTTCTCAAGCTCGTTGAGGACCGCCTTCATGCGTTCCTCAAACTGCCCTCGATATTTCGTACCGGCGACAAGTGCCGCGAGATCCAGGGTGACCACGCGCTTGTTGTGAAGCACACGCGACACCTTCTTCTGCACTATCCTCAGTGCAAGTCCTTCCGCTATCGCGGTCTTGCCCACGCCGGGCTCGCCGATCAGGACAGGATTATTCTTCTTTCTGCGGGCGAGCACCTGTGCGACTCTTTCGATTTCCTTCTCCCGACCTATTATGGGATCGAGCTTGTCTTCCATGGCAAGTTTCGTCAGGTCCCTACCGAAGTTGTCCAGGACAGGCGTTTTGGATTTCTCGCTCTTCCGGGACTCGCTCCCTGTTGCCGAAGGCCCGTGTCCCGAAGCCTGCGACGAGGGTTGCGACGGTCTTCCGTTGATGATATTGTCCAGTTCCTGACGAACGTTATCGTAAGTTACGTTGAACTGATGAAGAATTTGCGACGCGACGTTATCGTCGTCTCGCAGTAGTGAAAGAAGAAGATGTTCCGTTCCGATTACATCGGACTTGTACAGCTTTGCTTCCAGATAGGTGATCTTCAAAACCTTTTCAGCTTGCTTTGTCAGCGGTATGTTGCCGATGGTAAGCGTGCCCCCCGATGTGCGGACGGTGTCCTCGACCGCTTTCTTCAGCTTGTACAGATCGACACCTAAATTTCGCAGAATCTTGACAGCTATGCCTTCCCCTTCTCGAATGATTCCGAGCAGGAGATGCTCGGTGCCGATGAAATCATGACCAAGCCTCAACGCTTCTTCACGGCTGAGCCGGATTACATCCTGCACACGATTTGAGAAATTGCCTTCCATTTCGTACCTGGTATTTTTGTTTCTGTACTTATTCCAACACTTTCGAGCCCATGCTAGTTTCAAACTTCATCGCGGCAAAGAGAACGATTTCGGCGTTAATTTAAGTCGGCAGTCTGCCATTACCAAACCGCTTTCCCCGGACCGCGACCGGAGGGTTCTACCCTTTAATTTCGGAAATGCGCGCTTAAAATCAAGTCAGGAATCCCTGTAGGAATGCCGATGATCGGAAAAGATGAGTCTCCCGGAGACAATGAAGTTCCGATTGCTTTGAAAAATGGCCCGTGCCGGTTAAATTTAGAGGCTTCTTACTTTCAATTGACAGCGGGCTGATTTTGAAAATCGACAGACTCATCCAAATCCTTCTGCCTCACGACGAGAAATTTTATACGCTTTTCGAGGACATGACCAAGCTTCTGCTAAAAGCTTCCATCGCCCTTAAAAAGATTCCCGACTCCGACCCAAATCAGACTCAGGCGATCGTGGAGGACATCGAGGATCTCGAGCACCGGGCCGACGAGGTGACCCACACCATCTTTGCCGAGTTGAACGCCACGTTCGTTACGCCGTTCGACAGGGAAGACATACACCAGCTAGCTTCGTCGCTCGACGACATCATGGACTATATCAACGGCAGCTCTTCAAGGTTCGTCTTGTACAACGTGAAGACGGCGCCGCAATTCATGCGAAGACTGATGGAGATAATCCAGCTCCAGGTAGAGCTACTCGGCAAAGGAGTCACATATCTGCGCGATTTCAAGAACACGCGGATGCTTCAGGAAGTCCTGAAGAAGGTGAACGAATACGAGAACGATGCAGATACGGTATTCAATCTTGCGATCGCGGACCTGTTTGAAAACGAGAAGAACGCAGTCGAACTTATCAAACTAAAGGAGATATATATCGGGCTGGAGACCGCGACAGATCGCTGTGAAGACGTCGCAAACGTCCTCGAATCGATCCTGATCAAGCACGCCTGATTCCGTTTATTCGAGATGCTGACACTCGTCGTTTTCATCATAATCGTAGCACTAATCTTCGATTTTCTCAACGGATTCCACGATTCGGCCAATTCCATAGCAACGGTAGTCTCGACAAGGGTCCTTTCACCCCGCAAAGCCGTGGCATGGGCCGCCTTCTTCAATTTCATTGCCGCATTCTTTTTCGGCCTCAAAGTCGCAGACACTTTGGGAAAGGGGCTGGTCGAGTTGAACGCCGTGAATGAGTATGTGATACTGAGCGGTCTCATAGGCGCAATTTCCTGGGACGTCATAACATGGTACTACGGCCTGCCGACAAGTTCGTCGCACGCGCTGATGGGAGGGTACGCCGGCGCCGCCATAGCCAAAGCGGGCTTTTCTTCAATTCTTTTCGGCGGTTGGATTCCGACGCTGATTTTCATAGTAGTCGCACCGATAATGGGACTCGTAGTTGCCTTCATACTGATGGTATCCGTAACATGGATCTTTCACAAGAGATCTTCTACGAGGGTCAACTCGGCATTCCGTAAACTCCAACTACTATCGGCAGCTTTTCTGAGCCTAGGACACGGGACCAACGATGCGCAGAAAACCATGGGAGTGATTACAGGTCTTCTCGTAACTGCAGGTATTCTCAAAAACTTTGTGGTACCGTTCTGGGTCATCATAATTTGCAACTTCGCCATCGCAATGGGCACATTATTCGGCGGTTGGAGAATTGTAAAGACCATGGGACAGAAGATAACCAAGCTGCGTCCGGTGGACGGATTCTGCGCCGAGACGGCAGGGGGAATTACGCTCCTCGTCGCGACATTTGCAGGAATACCCGTCAGTACAACTCACACGATAAATGGCGGGATAATGGGGGTCGGTGCTACGAGACGGGTTTCCGCGGTTCGCTGGGGAGTTGCCGGGAACATCGTTGTCTCGTGGGTGCTTACCATTCCGCTAGCTGCCCTGATAGGCGCGGCGGCCTACAAGGTGGTGGAGATGTTTATCAGGTAATTTCAGTGGGCATCCAGCCAATTCGGCCCGGTGCCCACATCGACCTCGACCGGGACATCGAGCTTTATGGCATTTGTCATCCCCTTGCGGACCAGCAGCTCGAGCTTCTTCACTTCATCCTTCGGGGCCTCAAATACAAGCTCGTCGTGGACCTGAAGTATCATCTTCGATCTCATCTTGAGCTTTTCCATCTCCCTGAATATGTCAACCATAGCAAGCTTGATCATGTCTGCCGCGGTCCCCTGAATTGGCATGTTGATAGCCTGACGTTCCTCTGCCATGCGGACCGTGGAATTCTTGCTGCGGATGTTAGACAGGTAACGCCGCCGACCCAGTAAAGTCTCGACGTAGCCGTTCTCGCGCGCAAATTCGAGCGTGCTGTCTATGTATTCTCTCACTCTCGGAAAACGCTGGAAGTAGGTATCGATGACCTCCTTGGCTTCTGCCTGAGAGATGCCCAGACGGATTTTCAACCCGTAGGGGCCTATCCCATAAAGCAAACCGAAGTTCACTTCTTTTGCTTTCCGGCGCATGTCGGAAGTCACTTTGGAAGAAGCGACCCCAAAGACTTTCGATGCGGTGGTGCGGTGTATGTCCTCATGTTTCTGAAATGCTTCGATAAGCCCCTCGTCCTTGCAAATGTGTGCCATGACGCGCAGCTCGATTTGGGAGTAGTCGGCCGATAACATCACCCACCCTTTTTCGCCGGGCACAAACGCCTTTCGGATCTCTTTTCCCATCTCACCGCGGATCGGTATGTTCTGCAGGTTCGGGTCCGATGAGCTGAGCCGACCCGTGGCTGCGACGGTCTGGTTGAACGAGGTGTGCACCCTCCCGGTCCGCGGGTTGATCAGCGCCGGTAGTGCATCGACGTAAGTTGATTTAAGTTTTGTGAGCTTGCGATAAGAAAGTACGTCCGACGCTATGGGATACTGTGCGCCCAGTTCCTCGAGGACAAACACGTCGGTTGAATAGCCGGTCTTCGTCTTCTTCCCGGCAGGCAGTCCCATCTTGCCGAACAGGATATCGCCGAGTTGCTTCGTTGAATTTATGTTGAATTCTTCGCCTGCTTCTTTGTAAATGTCGGCAGCAAGGTTCTCGATCATGCGTCCGAGCTCTTTCGATATGTCTCCCAGAATTTCCGTGTCGATCTTGACGCCGGTTCTTTCAATTTCGGTTAGTACCTCGACGAGCGGAAACTCCATCTTCTCGCAGAGATCGAGGAGATCGAGTTTCTCCAGTCTTTTACGGAGAACTTCAGCAAGCTGAAGCGCAACATCCGCATCTTCCCCGGAGTATTCCGCGACGACGTCCGGAGATACCTCGCGCATATTCTTCTGATTCTTCCCTTTCCCGATCAGCTCTTCGATGGAGACGGGTTCGTAACGGAGGTATTCCCTCGCGAGGGCATCGAGGTTGTGCTGGCCGTCCGGGTTGACGACGTATGCGGCAACCATGGAGTCGAACGAGACGCCGCGCGTCCGGATGCCGTAGTTCGAAAGGACAAGCATATCGTACTTCAGATTCTGCCCGACTTTTCCGATCTTCGCAGACTCGAAAATCGGCTTGAGTATTTTAACCGCGTCCTTGGTGCTTACACCGCGGGACGCCGACTCGCCGGAAAACAGATCGCCTGCTTCGGATGCGATATTCACATAGTAGGCCTCGTGCGGCTTGACGGAAAGTGCTATGCCCACAAGTTTTGCGGCAAGCGCATCCGTGCTGGTCGTTTCAGTATCCATGGACAGGACTTCGACCTTCTTGAGTTTCTCAGCTAATGCGGCGAGCTCCTGCGCTTCAACGATAAGCTTGTAATTGTGTTTCACCGTAGAAATAGTTTTATAGCTTTCGGCGGACGGCTCGGTCTCGGTTTCCTTCTCTGCTTCCCGTCCCCCTTCGACCTCAGCGGCAGTCGGGGACAAAAGTTGCCTTGCCCGGCTGATGAGCGATTTGAACTCGAGCTCGTTGAACAGTCGCGTGATCTCCAATTGGTCGGGATTTTTCTCTTTCAGAGAGTGATAATCGACGCCGAGCGGAACATCGGTCTTGATCGTAACGAGCCATTTCGAGAGCATGGCCATGTCCTTCCCGTTCTTAAGCTTCTCGCGCAATGCGGGCTTATCCACTTTGTCGGCGTTCGATAATACATTCTCGACACTTCCATGTTTTTGTATCAACGGGATGGCCGTCTTTTCTCCGATCCCTTTGATACCCGGGACGTTGTCGACGGCGTCGCCCGTAAGTGCAAGAACTTCTATAACTTGGGACGGCTTCACGCCGAACTTTTTCTCGACTCCTTTTTCGTCCACGATCTCGACATCGTTCCCGCTTCTCCCCGGCTTGTACATTTTTATTTTCGGCGAGATGAGCTGCATGAAGTCTTTGTCGCCGGTTACCATAAAAACATCAATCCCTTCCTTCTCGGCAAGGCGCGCCAGCGTCCCGATGACGTCGTCGGCTTCATAGCCGTCCCTCTCGACCGTCGGCACGCCGAAAGCATTAAGCATTCTCTTTATACTGCCGAGCTGCGAAATCATCTCTTCCGGCATTTTCTCGCGGGTGGCCTTGTATTCGGGATATTTCTTGTGACGAAAAGTCGGCTCCCCGGTATCGAAGACCGCGACGAGATAATCGGGTGTTTCGTCGGTAAGAATTTTCATGAGATAATTGGCGAATCCGAAGACCGCGCTGGTGTTCTGCCCTTTCGAGTTTATGAGCGGTCTGCTGATCATGCTGAAGTATGCGCGGTAAGCAAGTGCGGTTCCGTCGAGTATAAAAAAACGTTTTGCGGGCAATGTGGGCTCCTCTTTGGGATAATTTATGAAGATAGGGAATCAAAAGCTTGGACCGGGAAGGTGACGGTCACCTCCAACCAGTTGCACTTCACGCAATCGCATACTAGTTTCCATCGATTAGAGTGGGTTACCGATCGCAGCCAGGGTGAAGACGGGACAAAGACGATTGTGTTTTCAGAAGAGATAAGGATGTTCACCAAAACTAAATATCTCGCAACAACTGACACTTATTTTCATATGTACGATCGCGGCGTCAGTCGCACACCCCTTTTCTTTTCTGTGGCATACTACGACGGTTTCTTACGGAGGGTGCGAAACCAACTTCAGCCTCGTTTTGATTCAATTCATGTGAATCAGGCTCAATCACAATCTCCCAAGTTCGGTGCGGCAGAGGTTGTAGCGTACTGCCCGATGCCCAACCACTTTCATTTCATCCTTCACCAGCTGGCGGCCGACGCGACATCTGATTTGATGGGTCACGCAGGCAACGGCTAAGTGAAGGCATTTAATTTGAAGATGAGGCGCCCAGGTCACCTCTTCGAAGGAAAATAGAAGATGAATCTGATTGATGATAACGGATACCTTCTTCATCTTTCTCGGTACATCCACATGAATCCGGTCAGAGCACGGATGGTGAAGAGAGCTGAAGACTGGGCATTCAGCAGTTGCAGGACGTCCTACGGACTTGCGACAGGCTCCTTTATTGACACCGAAGCAACGCTTGGAAATTTCTCCTGTAAAATAGAGTATCTTGCTTTCGTTCAGAGCCACCGTGGATGGGACAAAGAAGATATCGAGAAGTATTTGATATGCTGAAAATAGTGGATGTGACCGCCGCCGCCGGGGAGATGACCGAGGCGACCGTCACACTCCGGGCGTTTGTACTTCATGTACCCCTAAACTAACTTAGCAAAAAAAGGAGGATCGATGTCGGAACAACCTGTTACCGCGGATCAACCGCCTGCGGAGCCGATGTCCTTCACGGACAAAGCAGCGGGAATTTTCTACGAACCTTCAAGGGTATTTGGTGCCGTCAAGACATCAGGCGTCAAGTTCGTCGACTGGTTTACGCCGCTGGCACTGCTGATCATCGTGGGGTGCCTGGCGTCTTATGTTCAGCTGAGCTCGCCGGACCTGCGCTTTCAAATCGTACAGCAGCGTGAGTCCGCGATCGAGAAGAGTCTCGCACAGGGGAAAATTACTTCGGACCAGGCCAGCCAGCAGAGACAAATGATCGAGAATACGGTGGGACAGGGCTCAAGCTCCGCCATAGTGTTTGCTGTGATCACGATAATCGTATTCTTCGCAATCTCATTCTTCATACTTTCACTGGTATGGTTTCTGGTAGGGCGATTCGCCTTAAAATCCGATTTCACTTATACTCAAGCCATGGCCGTCACGGGACTTTCGGACTGGGTTGTAGCGGTCGGCCTGATCTTTGCGATCGTCATTGCAGTTCTGACCTCCCGCATCGACGGCGGACTGCAACTGGGAATGTTCATCCCTATGGATCCTCAAAACGCAGCCTATGTTCTGCTGTCTAAGATCGACCTCTTCACCCTTTGGAGCCTCGCGATTATTTCAATCGGTCTCGGCATTTTCTCGGGCAAGAAGGGATTACGTGCGGGCATCTGGGTATTCGGCATATGGGTGGTCTGGATTTTTTCCAGTTTCGCATTCACTAAAATGTTCTTTGGCTGACCCAGCCGCATTGGAATCTACCGGAAGGTGCGGGATCGCGCACACCCCGCCCTTCCGCGAACCACCCTCAATCCCTGATCAACCCTTTCAAAGATTCCTTTGAGTGCTTTTTCTTCGAAGCGATCAGCTTTCTCGCCTCATCCACTTTTCCCCAGGTGTTCCACAGAAGTACTCCTCTGACATTCCCTTCCCTGAGATAGTAGACGACCCCCTTCTTGTACTCTTCGACCCAGTCTTCAGCCAATTCATTCCGCGGGTCAAGCTCACCTACCGCTTCGTATCCCAAATCGAACAGATCCGAATAAAAGAACGGCAGATAGTTGTATGCCTCGGGCTTTCCCGACATGTTGCGGCCCGCGAGAGTCCCGGTCGTATTCGCGTTGTCTTCATGTTCGACCCGCATCCTCCGGTCCAGGCTCGGATTGTAGAAGTTCGCCGCGTCCCCGGCTGCGTAGATGTCATGATTGGTTGTCCTGAGGAACGCGTCGACGATAATACCGTTGTCGACGGCAATTCCGGCCGACTCTGCAATTTCCTCATCGGGCGTTATGCCAATTCCGGCCACGACGGCATCAGCGGTTATCTCTAAACCGTTCTTCGTGCCGACCACGGATTTAGCACCTTCTTTCCTGATCGAAACTACCGTATCGCCGGTACGGACATTCACTCCTTTTTCCGTATAGTAACCTACAAGAAACGTCGAGAGGCCTTTCGGAAATACTCTTGCACCGATCCCGCTCTCGGGAATTATCATCGTGACCTTCTTCCCATTCAACGTAAGGGCAGCGGCGATTTCCGAACCAATGAATCCTCCTCCGACAACGACGCAATCTGAAGCGCTCTCGGATATTTCTCGAAGCTTTCGGTAATCGTCAAGAGTGCGGAAATATATGACATCGGGGTCACTGATCGGCAGCTTCTTAGGGCTACCGCCCGTTGCAAGCAGAAGCTTGGTGTACGTGTAACTCTTCCCATCGCTTGACTTCACGGTTTTGCCGGCGGGATCGATGGAAACGATCCTTGTAGAAGGGTGAATCTCGGTTCCCCGCTCACCGGTCTTCCGGAATATGCTCTCAATTTCGTCTCCCTTCCAGAGTCCCTTGGAGAGCGGCGGGCGATTGTATGGCGGATCGCCCTCTTTACTAAACAGAGCAATTGTTCCCGTCGGATCGTTTTCTCTTATTCCCGCAACAGCTGAATCGGCAGCCATTCCTCCGCCGACTATGATATACTTGTAATCGCTCATCATTCTCCCTGATTGAATTTCCTATCAAATGTTTCAACGTATTATAACACTATAAGTTCCGAAGACACAAGTTCCGGCGTCCATGACATTTAATCCTTTCGCCGTAAGTTTTGTAGAAATCCACCGTAATTGCAATTTTGTGTCGCAGTCTTTAAACTAATTCGCGATCTCGTCCGCTATCGTCCACAACGGCAGACTCCGGCGGTCGATAGACCAGTTCACATTCTCCACCGTTTGGCTCGGGGGACCGCCTTCGTGGCAGCGTCACAGGCGGCTGGGGTCGCTCCCGATTTCATACCGGCGATCCGGAAGGAAACGTACCAGAACCATAATGAAGACAGAGTATATAGAAAGAGCCAATCGGATTGCGACCGACAACGTCTCGAGTGCGCAGCAGATTCTGAGAGACACGCTTGACCTTCTGCTAGACTTCTGCATGAAGCATTCAGGTGAAGAAGGTTTCGTTTCTGAACTCAAATCGATATCCGCCACGCTGTCGAACGCGCAGGCCCAGATGGCTGCGCTTTCCAATCTGGTCAGGCTGGTGGAGTCTGCCGCCGGCAGGCTTCCCGGGGCGGAGATCTGCACATACGTCAACGTACTTCGGCAGAAGGTCGGCGCCGCTTCTACAAGAGCTGCAGAGGAGGCTTCGGGTCTAATAGTACCCGGCAGATCCTATGCCACGCTCAGCCAGAGCGAGTTCGTCGGTAAAGCTTTCCAGAAGGCGGCCTCGGATGGACGGACGGCTACAGTGTATGTCATGGAATCGCGCCCCCTCTTCGAAGGCCGGCAGACGGCGCGGGCATTGAAGGCGATGGGGCACCGATCTATACTCGTCTCTGATGCATCGGTTGGTTTCTTTATAGACTCTGTCGATGCCGCTTTCGTGGGGGCGGATGCCGTCCTGGCAGACGGGACGCTTGTAAACAAAATCGGATCATACGCACTCGCAGCGGCGTGCTCGATCGCCGGAAAGAAGTTCTACGCAGTCACAAGCGTATTAAAGTTCGATCCATCCAAGACAGCAGCCGATTTCAGAAACAAAGAGGAAAGTCCGCACGAGATATACCCGAATCCGGAATTCGAGGTGAGGAATATCTATTTCGACACGATTCCTCCGGGTCTCGTCACCTTGATTGCAACGGAAGCCGGGATTTTCACTCCGGTTTCCACTCTCAGCCAGGGCACTTTCGGGGCTGGTCTTGAGGCGGCTACGAGAGAAATATATGGCTGAGTCGGTCTCGTATTTTGGGAAGGAAGTAAATGCAACGACCGTTCCGCTGATCGCTTTCGGAGCTGCTTTGAATATCGTGGTTGGGCAGGCAGTCCAGCTGATCAAGCTTCCTCTATACCTGGACTCGATCGGGACGATCCTTATCGCATGCGTCGTAGGGCCTCTCGCTGGAATGCTCACGGGGGCATTTGCCAACCTGACCTTGGGGCTCTTCTTCAACTACGCTTTCATTTTCTTCATCCCGGTCACGCTCGTCATAGGCGGCTTCAGCGGCATTGTGGCCCGACTCGGGGTGTTCAAGCGCTGGTACACGGCAATACCCGCCGGACTAGTGCAGGGAGTCTTGTCGGCAATTGCATCGGCCCCGATAGCCGCGTTCATGTTCGGCGGAGTAACGATGGGAGGAACCGACTTCATCGTTCTCTATTTCAGGGCGATAGGAAAGTCGATAATCCAGAGCGCCTTTCTCCAGGGACTCGCGGCGGATCCCGTCGACAAGGCGGTCAGCTATCTCATCGTTTACTTTCTTCTCACCAGAATTCCGCGATCGATACTCCTGCGTCTTCCGGGTTATGCAAACACCTGATATCCCGCGGCGGACCTACAATCCGCTCAATCACTATATTGCCCTCACAGTCGTCTTCGCTGCATTTACGTTCAAACTTGAGTGGCAGCTCCCGATCCTCGCAGTGTTAGCAGCGGTCACGTTGTCTTCCAAAGAAAGAAAGTCGATCTACCGCGGGTTTCTAAGATTTGTCCTTCCGTTGATACTTATCGGCTACATCATCAACGGGATTTTTTTCACGGGAAGAATCGCTTTTTCAGTCGGTCCTTTGAAATTCAGGGATCAGGGACTTCTCTTCGCTTCGATCGTGGGAGTCAGGCTTACGCTTATAGTAATCGCAATGAGTTACTATTTTTCACGGGTGAGATCCGAGACTATTTCGGAATACCTCGCCGCGCACGGTGCTGACCGCCGACTCATCTATATTTATCTTCTCTCCGCCGCAATGGTCCATTTGATGCGAGATAAACTTCAGAAGATCTACACCGCTCAGTCTTCACGCGGGCTCGACACGACGAAGAACGTCTTCACGCGGGCGAAATACCTCCTGCCCATGCTGGTTCCTTTATCTTACTCTTACATATCCGAGAGTCTCGACCGGGGAATAGCACTCCGCGCCTCCAACTTCTCGGACAGGAAGTCGTCCGGTTCATCAACGGTGGTCCCTCTTATTGAGGTAGAAGTGGATAAACGCGGACTGTTATGGGGTAGGATTCTCTTTCTCCTGTCAGTCGGGATATGGATGACGAGGCTGGTAAAATGAACCTAGTAGCCTTCAAAGATTTTTCACTTTCGTACTCTCAGAACGAACCTCGTGCATTGGACCGTATTAATCTTGAGATCGGGGAAAGAGAGGCCGTCGTCGTAAGCGGTCTCAGCGGTGCGGGCAAATCGACACTCTGTCTCGCGGCGGCAGGACTCCTCGAGACTTTTCCGGCTGCTGTTACAGAGGGGGAAGTACTCAGGATGAAGAAGGAGGGACAACCGGGATCGGGGATCGCCGTGGTTCTTCAGAATTTCTATGCGCAGATCAGCTACCTTCGCTCCACCGTTCTGGAGGAGATTGCATTCCCCTGTGAGAACATCGGGCTGCCGCGGGAAGAGACTGCCCGCAGGGTAGCTGAGGCTATCGAGAGAATACGCATCGGTCACATTGCTCAGAGGAATCCGCTGGAACTTTCGGGCGGCGAGAAACAGAAAGTCGTGCTCGCCGCCGCCCTCGCGATTAAACCCGACCTTCTCGTACTCGATGAACCGCTGAGCCAGCTCGATCCGGAGACGACCAACTACCTGGCCGGAATACTCTGTGAGCTAAAGAGCGAGATGGCACTGCTCGTCGCAGAGAACGATCCATATCTCATGCTAAAGGTCGCGGACCGGCTGGTTGTTCTCTCGGAAGGTAAGATCATCGCCGACGGACGGCCTGAAACATCTATCAATGCCGGAACGGCAAAGTTTCTGGATCTTCCCGCATGGACAAACTGCACTGCCCTTGCCGCTGAACGGGACTTGCTGAGTCAGCATGGCGCATCGAAGTATGAGTTGAATTACCGGAAGGCATTATCAAGTCTAAGGGGAGCGGTGTGAAAGTAATTTATAGTAGGGTTGGCTTCTCATATCCGTCGACTTCGGCCCTCAGGAACATATCCTGTGAATTTGGAAGTTCGAGGACGACACTTGTGATCGGGCACAACGGATCGGGCAAAAGCACGCTGCTCAAGTTGATGAACGGGATCCTCAAAACCACGGCGGGAGAGATATTGCTCGGTGATGTTTCGACCGCGGGTAGAAGGACTTCCGATCTTGCTCGAAGATGCGCCCTGAGCTTCCAGAACCCTGACGACCAACTTTTCGCGCAGACTGTTGAGAAGGAATTGCGGTTCGGTGTAGAGAATACCGGCGGCGACTTATCCCTCCTCAAACCGGTGGTGGACAAACTCCACCTCCGAGATTACCTTACGCTGAATCCATACTCGCTGACATATGCGGCGAGAAGGCTCGTGGCAATTGCGGGCTCGGCCACGATGGACACTCCTATCCTGGCACTCGATGAGCCGACCGCCGGCCTTTCGGTCCGGGAGAAAGATTATCTGGCCGATTTGATCTTATTTCTCAAAGCAAAAGGTAAAACATTGATCATAGTGACCCATGATTTGAATTTTCTTCTCCCGTATACGGACGATATCGTCATGCTTCGTCACGGAGAGATTCGGTTCGCCGGAATGAAGGAGGAGTTATTTGCCGGCAGAGGATCCAGAAAGTTGATGCAGGATTGCGGGGTCAGCTACCCCGCCTATGTCCGGCTATCGTCAGCCTTGGGGGCGGAAAGAGTAATGTTCGATGATGTGGAGGTAGTCGGGTGGATTGAAAAAAAGAGAGCCGGCGCCACCCGGCGCACAAACGGGCAGCACCAGCTCGAGGGGGCATAACTCACCATGGCTCACCGTCCGTCATCAGAGACGGCCGGCGGTGTTTAGCTCCGCAAGTAATTCACTCTTCGTGAAATTCCTTCTATCTATGAAACTGAGTTTGCTTTCGTAGTCTCTCAGCAGCTCGGATACTTCCCTCACATTCTCCGGATCGGTCAGGAGAAGAGCCTTGCCTGCGTTCCGGCATGCCGAAACGACACCTTCCGTTATATTCGCAGGTTTTGCGTCGACGACAAGCACGCTGGCATCGTCGCCAGTTATGCCCGACTCCGGTACAAATTCAGGTTTGACTCTAATCGTTTTGAAACCGGCCCCTTCCATCACTGCAGTGAAAAGCGCGAACAGCTGTTCATCTTCAGTTACAAAGAATATCTTTTCGTCCGGCTGCTCGACTGGCATGTCTGCAGCAGGCTCTTGATGATGCACGCGGCCATTCGGCAGATTGACGACGACAGTTGTCCCTTCTCCGTATACGCTGTCCATCCAGATGGTTCCGCCGTGGAGCTCGACAAATTTCCTTGTTAACGCCAGCCCCAGCCCCGTGCCGGAATGTGAGTCGTCAAGCTGAACAAATGGCCTGAACAGCCGATCGACGTCTTCCTTCTTGATCCCGATTCCTTTATCGATAACTTTCAGCTCGATGCCGTCATCGGATTTTGTCATCTGAAGCACCACTGTGCTGTTTTCCGGACTGTAAGTGATAGCATTGTTCAGAAGGTTATATAGGATCTGTTTGAACTTGACGATATCGGCCACAAAAATTCCGATTTCCTCGTCGATCCTGAAATCGAACTGAATATGCTTGCGATCCAGAAGTGGACGGAGTATTCTGCGGGTGCTTTCGACCACGTCTCCGACGGAGAATTCCTGCAGATCCAGCCTCATTTTCCCGGTCTCAACTTTTGCCAGATCGAGTATATCGTTGATTAGGGTTAGCAGGTGCCTTCCGGCAGTGACGATGTTCCCGCTAAATTCGTTCACTAGCATTCCATCGAGATCGTCTTTATCGGAATGTATTATGTCTGCGAAGCCGATGATTGAATTCAGTGGCGTACGTATTTCATGGCTCATATTGGCGAGAAATTCAGATTTCGACTTATTCGCCTCGTCCGCTTTCCTGGAGTCGGCCAGAAGTCTGGCAGCTTGCGATTGCAAGGCCAGGTTCTCCTTCTGCAATTCTAGGTGTGCCTGGAGAATTCCGGCCGCGATAAGAACCGCGTCGACAGCTTCCTGAACGGGTTTCAGGGCGACGACAGCCCCCTCTATCTCATCACCGGATTTTATCGGGGCGACAAGGTATCCCTGTGAATTAATAAGGCCGCGGTTCGCAAGATCTTCGAGTACTGCGCGCGGGATATTGATGACGAAGCCCGCCTTTTCGCCGACTTCAAACTCATCAGACCCAGGAATCCTCTTGACAAGAGCGACACCGTCTGCACGGGTGACATCCATGATCACTTTCAGGTATCCCCTGATCTCCCCGCTCGAGAACAAATCCTTGCTTGCCTCCAGCAGCTGTTTGTATGCCGACATAAGGATGTGAGTATTCTCAACGGGTTCGAAGATGACCGCCTGTGATTTGCCCGGCCCTTTAATAATTGTCAGGCGGGCGCGGACCTTCAAACCATCCCGCCTCATATAGTAAAACTCAGTAGGTATACGTGAGTTGCCCGACGGCGTCTTTTTCGTTTCATCCGGCCGGATGGCCGAGGAGAGGATTTCGGCAACTTCGGCGGACTGCGCATTGCTGCCGTCGAGTCCGAATATTCTGTAAAAAGCGCCGTTGATCGAATCGATCTGGTAATCCCCATTTTGTGTGGTTTCGTCGGTGGTAAGGATCACCAGACCGAGGTTCAGATCCTCGAGCGCCTCGAGAAGGAACGACTCGGTCTGGTCAGATGCAGAGACGACCGCTTTTTCCACCACCGGTGAAAACACCACAAACAAATCTCTGTCAATTCTTGTTACTCCAACTTTTCTCTGCAGCTTCTCGCTGGTGTACACTTTTCTTTCCTTGCCGGTCTTGCACAGATCGTCGATCATCTCCAGCAGTTCGGGTTCGTTGGCTCGGTGAAAGACCGTGATAAAGGAGTTGTTCTCGAGAACCACATTTCCGCGATGATCGACGATGGCGTAGGGGGTATTGAAGTCTTTGAGGGCCCCTTTTATGACCTGCTCCATCTTGTCTAGAAGAGATTTGGATAGCTTCTCGCGAATCAGTTCCTGCACGTACCAGTATTCAGTATGCGGAGGTTCGATACTCGTGCGGAGTTCTATTCTGCACGAATACTCCTGCCCGTCCACGACGAAAACGACAAGCCCCTCTTTCGACAGCGCATCGTCGGTGGAAACATTGGAAACCTTGCCTACCCGCAAGATCGCTTGCTCGATTTTCCCCATCATTCCGGCTGCGGGGCCGTCTTCCTTTTCTTCCGATACGAGGAACTCTCCGAAAGAACCGCTCTGAAACTGCAGCTTGCTATCAGTCGATTCGTATACCCGTGCGAGAATCGAAATTATCCCTCTGAGGATGTCCTCAAGTGGGGTGTTCCTGGGGAGCTTAAGACCCGCTACCGCTTTGACTCTTTTTGCAGACGCAACTTCCGCCTCCAGGCTCTTCTGTCTCTTTAAGAACCCGTAGAATATCATCAGCAGCATAGAGAATACAGCTGCGGATAATATCAACATGTCGCTCATGCAATGCCTCCTCGAGGATTCAGTTCAGCTGGAGTATTCGAGTGCGTCGATAATCCAGTTGATATAGTTCTTGCGAAGAAGTCTCTCGGCAGCGCCTCTGACCCTCGCGGACTCTTCGCTGACAGTGCTCCCCGACGCACCGGCGTTTACATATTCCGGATCGATGAACATGGTCGGCAAATAACTGCGAAGGGAGTCTATCTTCGGATGGCCTGCAAAACCGGAGTCGACGATAAACAAATCCATGCGCTTGGAAACGGCGCGTGCGCTCGCCTCTTCCGGGGTGTCGACGAACTCCAACTCGTACTTGGGATGCGGAAACGCCTGCGCCACAAGCTTCAACGTCTCGGTTCCGCCGACCAGCACGAGAATTTTGCAAACCAATGACATCTTTGTTCTTCCTTCCGTGACATTGCTTGCAAAACCATGCCGAGTTCGAAAGAGTCCACTGCATTAAGGCGGACCGTATAAACAGCTGTACAACAGATGGTTATGGCGATCGAGGGTGGGAGACCAAGCCTGAATGGGGAGTTGTGGTGTAAAGATTACTTTATGGTCGGAAATTTTAGCGCGTACCCTGAGGAATTCCCGGAGTCACAAAGATTACCTCTTCCCTATCAATGAGAACGGCACCCGGCTGGCCTTTCACTTTCTTCACGAATTTCCGCATTGAGTACGCGACGGGCACAATTCCGGAAGTTCGCGCCTTGCTGTAATGCGCAGCGAGCCTGGCAGCAAATTCAAGCACGGGTTTCTGCGGATACTCCCTCGAAGAATTCCTGATAATCACGTGCGACCCTGAAACCCCTCTCGCATGAAGGAAGACGTCGTTGGGTTTGGCAAATCCGAAGGTCAGCCGGTCGTTGTTCTTTGCGTCCTTCCCGACAAAAATCCTGTACCCGCCAGTTTCGAATTCACGGAAAGGCGACTTTGCCGCCTCTCTGGCTTTCTCGGCCTTGACCAGGCCGGTCATCCGTTTTTGATCCATCCCCGAGAGAATCTTATCTAGCTCCGATTCGACTTCCGACAACGATCTCTTCAGAGTATCCCTTCTCGACAATGCTTGCTTGTACGACTCACGCGCCTTTTTTGCTTTCTCGTAGTAAACCTGGGCATTCTGCACTGCCGTCAGCCTGGGGTCGAGCTTTATCTTTTCGATTGCGCCGCCGGGGAAGAAGGCGTCCGTCCCCTTCTTAACATCATCAAGGTGTGCCATGATGGCATCTCCCGATTGCCTGTACTTTATCTCGCGGCTTCCTTTGAGGTCGGCTTCAACCTTTAAAATGGTCTTTGTCAACTCTTCTTTCTGACCGGCGAGACGGACAGTAGCCATCCTTTTTAATTCCGCATCGCCTCTATGTCTCTCTGCAATCGCCGAATACGTGGAGACGCACATGTTAACGGAGTCGTAAATTTCTTCGCTTAGAGGCCCCATGTGTTGCATCTTTATGAGGCTCATCGCAACCGGATCGTCGCCGTCGAAATAGATCCGGGGACTCGGACTTTCCAAATCATCCATTATCTCGCTGACCGCTTTGTACAACCGTGCCAGTTCATCCTCTCCTAAAACCGAATTCTTGTCGCCAGCGATCCCCGTTCCCCCTTCACCGCCTGCCCTGTGAAGGGCCTCCCTTGCAAGGGCTCCGGTAAACTGAGGAATCAATGCGACAAGCCTCTGATAAGAAGTTCCGTAACCGTTCTTGAAAGCCGCAACAAATTCCCTTAGGCTTTCAATCCATACAGGACGCGTTTCCGGAAGTGTTTTTTGCACGGAGATTTTCCTTCTCCTCAGAAATGCATCCTCTAAATCTCCCGAATGTCCAACCAGATATACATTGGCATGCGGACCGAAGAGATTGACGTGAAGGGATTTGCCGCCTGAAAGGGAAAAGATAATGCTTCTTTCATTTTCTACGACAACCACGCTGAGCACCTTTAAACCGACCGCCGCGCGCAAGACGCTTGCGCCGTTGAAGCGTCGCGGTGCGGCGCGCAGGTACAAGAAGTTCGAGTGTGGTTTGCACGAAACGACGATCACATTAGGCCGGCTGTTCTCTTTTCGTAAGATGATTTCCAGCGTGCTTTCAACACGTGTATAACACGCCTCGACTTCAGAGGAAACTATTTCATCCCCGATTTCATCCACGAGTGCTTTGAGGGTGTAATAATTATTGATCATATTGACGGTTTAAGTTAACGGTTTGTCGGCGCAAGTTCGACTCACCGTTCAAATGCGTCTCACCTCAAAAGTGAGTCGCACTTGCCGATGCACTTTAATAAATTATTCTCATGAAGAATTACCCGGACGTATATATTAGAATTTGGAAAGCCGTCAAGGGGGTTCGGAAAGGACGAGTAGCTACATACGGACAAATCGCACAGATTTGCGGTCTGAGGGGACATACAAGACTCGTCGGCTACGCGCTTCACAACCTTCCACCGAATTCTGGAGTACCGTGGCACAGGATCATAAACTCGAAGGGAATGATCTCGCTCCGCAGCCACACAAGCGGGCACGACAGGCAGAGGAGACTTCTCGAATCGGAGGGAATAGTGTTCAAAGACGGGAAGGTAGATCTTTCCAAGTACGGTGCTGAAGGCAAATCCCGCAAGGTGCAAAGCGGCAAGCGCGGACCCGGAAACAAGAAGAAGCCGACATGAGACGAAAAACAATCCGGTGCGCCATTCTCAGTGCGCTTTGCGCCAGACCGAACTGCCCATGAGTGAAGACTACCCGATAACCACCGCAGTCCGTCAATTGAGAGCAGCGGAAGTTGCTTTCACGCCCCATCTTTACAACTACGTGGAGCACGGAGGGACAAAAGTCTCAGCCGAAGCACTCGGCGTCCCCGAACACAGTGTAATCAAGACTATTGTTCTCGAGACCGATGCAAAGAAGCCGCTCCTCGTTCTAATGCACGGGGATCTCGAGGTATCGACGAAGCAACTCGCGAGGATTCTCGGGGTCAAACATATCGAGCTGTGTACACCTGAAGCCGGCCAGCGCCACACAGGCTATCTCTTCGGCGGGACGAGCCCGTTTGGAACGAGGAAGAAGCTGACGGTCTGCGCGGAGAAAACCATTTTCGACCTGCCGAAGATATACATCAACGGCGGGAAGAGAGGATTCCTCGTCGAGATTGATCCGAAGGAGTTGAAGAGGGTTGTCGGGGCGGAAGAAGTGGAAGTGGGGATAGAAGAATAATCTTGAGTCCCGCGGATGGTGGGACGAAATCCCGCACAGCGGGTGAAGGATACCGCCCATTTCAGCTCGGCCATCCTTGCAAGGCTCGTCCGGTAGTTTCCCGAATGAGTTCGGGTTCTGTGCTTTCTGTCGAGAAGTTTTGACAGGGTTACATTGCGATTCGGGAGTGCGCGAAGCGTCCTTCGGATAACTCCCTCACAGCATGGGTGGGTGGGAGTCAGCAATCCGTCCCACCTTACACGTCATTGCAAGTGCCGCCTAAGGCGACACGCGGCAATCCCCTTCTTTGTGGTCCTTCGGCTAAAGGGTTATCAGGGCGCAGGTTTCATGTTGGGGATCGTCACGCCCGCCTGTGCTTCGCACAGTAGGTCTCGCGATGACAGGTGTTCTGGGGTTTTTCACAGATTACCACGGTCAAACTCAGGAGTACGAACGTCCGTGACGTTCTGTCCTAATTCGTGCCATCAGTGTGCTAACGCTTCGGGCGTGCGGAAAAAAGGAAACGCGGCCCGGAGGAGGCCAGGCCGCGTCTAGGAGGAGCAGTCGATTCTCAGGGAGGAGGATCGAGCTCGCAATATTCGACAAACCTACGGCATATCCTGCTTCAACGCTGCCGTTGCAACCGTCTGGAAAAAGGATTCAAGCGGACACCCGAAGCTGTCGCTGGTGTAGCAATAGCCGGTATCCCCCTTATACTTGCATGTGGAGCACACTTCGGACCTCAACGAAGTCATATAATCTTCCATACTTCCGCCGTGAGCAGCCTCGAGCGCCTTCGTGACCTGAGGCAGGTATAGCTCCAGAACGCATTCTGTTCCCGGAGGTGCCACGCACCGGCCGTTTTCATCGCTCTTCGAACATTCTTTGCATACCTGGGAACGTATGCCGTCGATGTACTGGAAATCAATTTTCGACATTCTCCACCTCGGTCTTTTCCGAAGTATCTTCAGATTTGTCATGCTTATGCCGACCTGCTGCCGTTGAATTCGGTCTTTGAGCTTCCGGAAGACCGTCGACCTGACTTTCGGGCCCCGCCGCCAAGTTTGACTTGCCGACATTGCCTGGTATACCGACCGGAGACAACCTTCTCGAAATTCTCTCCTCGGTGAATCGTCTGTACATCGAAATTATCAGCCCGATAAAAAGCAGTATTGTGCCAGCCCACAGGAAGCTGATGAGAGGCTTCCTGCTTATCTCTGCGGTCAAAACAGGCGTCACTGCCGCTTCCGCGACATTGCCCGAATGAACGACCATCCTTACACTTGCAGTACTGTTTGCTCCACCCATTCCGACGTTCATGTCCATGATGATCAACATATGTCCGAATGCTTCGGCGGGGACAGCCTTCTGTTTACCATCCACAAAATTCAACTGCGGGGTGACCTGGATAGACTTGCCGTCCTTCACCGCGTTAACCACCGCTCCGACTCCGAAGCTCCCGCCCTCCTCCATTGCAGCATGGCTGGAGGAGTTCATTTCGAACCGTTTCAGCGTGAGCTGAGTACCGTCGGGAAGCTTTGTCGGCTGTCCCTTCACCAGCGTTACCACGCTCGCACTACCGTTGCTAGACATACCGGACATACCGCCGTTGTCGATTCCCATCGGGCTCACGTAGAGATCGTAAGCGAAATAGTGCTCGATGTCAGGTTCGCGCATCGTGCCCTGATTGTAATTGCTGTAATACATGACCGGTCTCAGGTCGGACGAGGTACTTCCATTCTGGAGGTGAACGATGTAAGCGTTTTTCCCGTCCACTTGCGTGTTTCCTGTGTAGGTCAGCTCCTGGCCATAGACTTTCACGGCTTTTCCCCGGGGGAGTTCGACCGTCGTTTTTGATTGAAGCGTGCTCGAAGCCATTATTCCCACAAACATAAGGGCCAGACCGGCATGCGCGATCGGGCCTCCGATATATTTCGGATTTCCCCTGATTATTCTAAACGTTGCAGCCGAATGAGCGACGAAAGCAAATGCCGCCGCGCCCATTATCAGTAACACCCAGACGTCCCTTACTGACAGGAGCAGAGCCGCAATGACCGTGAACAACGCCGCTGCAGCAGGCAGCGTGAGTTTCTTCATTATCACGCTTTTCTCGGAGGATTGCCCCGCGGCATTTCCTGTCCCGGCGGAGGTAGAAACGCGGGAGTTATCCCACCAGACAAGTTGCGCAAGGCCTATGAGTGCAATAATAAGGAGCCCGAGCGGGAGGCTTGTTGTCACATAGTATGAGGAGTCAACCGCTGTTGGTTTTCCCTGGAGCAGTCCAGTGATTATGGGAGAGGAGGTTCCTACGAGGACGAAAAGCGACAGCACAGAGAGGGAAGCTGCGCCTACGAACAACGCGTTCTCTCGTGACAACAATTTGTGGCCTACCCCCGCGCTCGGGATTGAAGATCTGTTCCTGAAATAAGGCACGAATCCGAGCAATAGATACGCGCCCATCATGATTAGAAGAATTATATATTCGCTCCTTCCCGGATCCACAAATGCATGGACCGAAGTATCTCCAAGCACTCCGCTGCGCGTGAGGAAAGTACTGTAGAGAACGAGCAGAAAACTTACGATAACCAAAACGAAACTTGTACGAAGATACGCCCTGGATCTCCTCGAGACTATTATAGTGTGCAGACCCGCAGCCGCGAACAGCCACGGTATCAAGGAGGAGTTTTCGACCGGATCCCAGCCCCAGAAACCTCCCCAGCCGAGAGTTATATAGGCCCAGTAACCGCCGATTATGATTCCCGCGCCGAGGGTCAGGACGTTAAGCACCAGCCAGGGTTGAAGATATCTCGCCCAGTTATCATAGTCCTTCTTGATGAGACCCGCGACGGCATAAGCGAAGGGCACGATCGCGCTCGCAAATCCCATGAAGAGTATCGGCGGATGTATTACGATCCAGAAATTCTGAAGCAGCGGGTTTAGTCCGCGTCCGTCCTGCGGCTGTGTACCCACTGGCACGTTTGCAAACGACTGCCAGACCTTCGCGAAGGGGCTCTTCAACGTGAGGATGGTCAGTATGAATATCTCGAAGAGAAGAAGAATCGGGACAACTATCGATTCATATTTATGCTTCTTCGAATATCGCAGAAGAAAGAACCCGATGACTGCCGTATAGAAAGCCCAGAGGAAGAAACTCCCTTCCTGTCCGGCATAAGAGGTAGACAGAAGTATAGGACCCGAAAGATTGTTTGCGCTGTAACTCCAGACGTAAGTGTATTGATACTGATGGGTGAGTATCAGGAAGAGGAAAAAAACATAAAGTGCCACGATTGAAAAAAGACTTACAAGAAAGAACGATCGAGCCGGCCTGAGATAGCTTTCCCTCCTGTTGGAAAGATAGTAGTACACCATACTTGCCACGGCTGCAAGCAAGGGTACCAATGTCATGTAACGCTCCATTAACTGCTTCTCCTAGTTCTATATGTAAACTGTATCATGCTTTCCTGCTATTCTCAATGGCTGTGCCGGAAATGGGTCGCCCAAATGAGCCAAAAGAGTGCGGCAGAGGGCACGTTCATCTAGTCCGGTGGCAATTAGGAACATCAAGGCGGTTAAATTGCCACGCCGGGGAACCATTCACCCGTTGAAAAAGCTCGGATTTTGCATATCTCTTCTATTTTTCCCCGCCCGGGGTTATATTTTCAAAAAAGGAAGGCCGCTGGATACTCTGAACGTTCTATTCGTTGGAGATATAGTTGGGAATCCCGGTATCGGGATGGTAACTAATTTCCTGAAGAGTTTCATAGAGAAGCACAAGATCGATTTTGTGATTGCCAACGGTGAAAACGCGGCCGACGGGAAGGGCATCACAGAAAAGATAGCCCAGAAGTTCTTCGGCATCGGTATACACGTTCTCACGAGCGGCAACCATATTTGGGATAAATTCCAGATACACGAATACATGATGCATGAGAAGAACCTTCTCCGCCCGCTGAATTTCCCCAAGGGTTCCTACGGCTCCGGCTTTGTAGTATACGATCTCGGACCGAAGGGCAAAGCAGGTGTGGTCAATCTCCAGGGGCGAACCTTCATGTACCCCATAGACGATCCCTTCAGGACTGCAGACTGGGCCATAGAGAAAATCAAGGCAGAGACCAACATCGTCATCGTCGACATGCACGCGGAGGCAACTGCCGAGAAAGTTGCAATGGGATGGTATCTCGACGGAAGAGTAACGGCCGTCATTGGTACCCATTCCCATATCCAGACCGCGGACGAGAGGATCCTCCCGAGCGGAACTGCATACATAACCGATGTGGGGATGACCGGGCCTTACGATTCCGTGATCGGCATGAAAAAAGAAAACGCTCTTCGTAGATTCATATATGTAACCCCTTCCCGTTACGAGTCGGCTGAAAGCGACGCAAAACTTGCCGCGGTCGTCCTCACTGTTGATAAAGAGACCGGCAAGGCAGTAAGCATCGAGCGAATACTTTATCCACCCTTTGAGAAAACTCTAAATTCGAATCCCTAAACTCTATATGATAATGAGCGCCACAAATCTAAATGTTCAAAAAGGACGCTCTCAGAGTAAGCATGCGAAAGCCGGACAAAGCGTTTGTGATTTCGAATTTGTTTCGAATTTAGAGTTTAGAATTTAGGATTTGAGAAGAGATGTCAGCAACATTAATTGACGGCAAAGCCGTTTCGCAGGAAATAAGGAAAGAAGTGAAGGAGCTCGCCGACAAGCTCAAAACAGAGCACGACGTGACTCCCGGACTTGCATTCATTTTAGTGGGGAACGACCCGGCGTCCGAGGTCTACGTGAGAAACAAGGCGAAGACTTGCGACGCACTCGGGTTTTATTCCGTCACCGAGAAGATGCCGGCGGATGTTTCTCAAGAGGCAGTTATCGACAAAGTCGAGGAGTTCAACGAGGACGAGCGGGTTCACGGCATACTCGTCCAGATGCCTCTTCCGAAACACATGAACGAGCACGAGGTTATCGAGGCGATCGATCCGTCGAAGGATGTCGATGCACTCCACCCGTTCAATATCGGTCTCTATTCCGAGACGAAATCGTGGAAGGAGATCATGGACAAGAAGCTTCTCCTTCCCTGCACACCTTATGGAATGATGATACTTCTCGAGAAATACGGAATCGAAGTGTCGGGGAAGAATGCGGTTGTCGTGGGGAGATCGAACCTCGGCGGCAAACCGACTGCCATGCTGCTTCTCTCGAAGAACGCGACAGTCACGATTGCCCACTCTCGAACTCAGAACCTGAAGGAAGTCTGCCGGGAGGCGGACATACTGGTTGCCGTGATCGGGAAGGCCAATTTCATAAAGAAGGACTTCATCAAGCCCGGGGCCGCGGTGCTCGATGTGGGAATCAACCGAACCGAGGGTGGACTTGTCGGTGACGTCGACTTTGAAGCCGCCAAAGAAGTCGCCGGCTGGATTACGCCGGTTCCCGGAGGCGTCGGCGCAATGACAATCTCGATGCTTATGAGAAACACATACATGGCCGCGTCCAGGAAAGCAGAGGAAATAAACTCTAAGCACGAAGCTCTAAACTCCAGACAAATCCAAAATTCAAAATCCCGGGACCAGAAAAGGTTTGATTTGGAGGAAAGGACGGAGCGCTTCTCCAAACGGATAATTGATTTTGTCGGCTCCGTCCCCAAGGATATTGCAGACAACGAAATCATAAAACAATTGGTAAGATCGGCTGGCTCGATCGGCGCCAACTACATAGAAGCGAATGAATCGTTGAGCCGAAAAGATTTCGTTATGCGGGCGAAAATATCGCGCAAAGATGCAAAAGAGACCCGGTACTGGCTCAACCTCATAAAATGCCGACCGTCTCAAGAAACGGAGCGGGATGGTCTGGTAAAAGAGGTGACGGAACTCATGAAGATTCTTGGAGCTATAGTAACAAAATCCAGCAAGTAGGAATTTGACTTCCGAACAACTTATGCACACATACTGTTTCAAGTTTTGAATTTCCTTTTTTGAATTTGTTTAGGATTTAGATTTCCGAATTTAGAATTTCCTTGGAAGACGATAAAAAACTAATCGATGCTGCCAGGTCCGGCGACAAGCTCGCCTTCGGCAAACTCGTCCGCAAATACGAGCAGCTCGTCTACAGCTTCTCGTTCAAGATCTGCCGCGACAAGGAGAAGGCCGATGAAGTGCTACAGGAAACTTTCATCAACGCCTATAGAGGTCTGAAATCCTTCTCGGGTAAATCCAAGTTCTCTACCTGGTTGTACAGGATAGTGACCAACAACTGCCTGATGATGCACCGCAAGAAGTCACACGAACCCGTCGTTTCACTGGAAGACACGGATCTTTTCAAGGGGACCGACGAATTGCAGGTGGCGCACTGGGGAGAGACTCCTGCCGATGCGGTTTTGAACCAAGAATTAAAAGAGGTTCTCGATGCCGCTATCCAGAAACTTCCTCTCGAATACCGCATCGTATTTGTGATGCGCGATGTGGAAGGCCTCTCGACAGAAGAAGTCGGAAAAACCTTGAAATTGTCGGTTCCGGCGATAAAATCCCGACTTCACCGTGCCAGATTGTTCTTAAGAAACGAATTAAACGAGTATTTTGCCAAGTGAAGCTTGTAGACCACAAGAAATATCTGCTTGAGATTTGCGAGAAGGTGGATCAGGATCTGACCTCGCCGACGTGCAAAAAGCTTAGGGAGCATCTCGCTCAATGCCCGGATTGTGCGGCGTATTATGACTCGCTGAAGAAGACGATCGTGCTCTACAGAGATTACGACGTAGAGATGAGCGGCTCACGGGTCAAGGAAATACTTGCCCGGCTGGATCTCGATGAGCCGCTGCAGATCACCCTCCCCCCAAAGGCTCCCGAATCCGGCAAGGACAAGAAGCACCCTCACTGAATCCCCCTCTCGCTGGCGGCATCATACAATCTGTAAAACAGTCAACAGCTTTCAATAAATAAACGAGAGGATGCCATGAAGAAAAACGTAGGAACCGCCGACCGATGGATTCGTGTAATCGTCGGGCTATTTTTGATCAGCCTTCAGTTCTGGGGTCCCAAGACCGCATGGGGCTGGATCGGCCTGATCCCGCTCGCAACGGCTGCGGTCAATTTCTGTCCGATCTGGGCGGCATTAAAAATATCGACACGCAAGAAGGAAGCACCCCAAGCGTAAGCTCCAAACGCCAACGTCCAAGCTCCAAATAAGAGCTAACGGTTAAAAACTAAATATAAAACTCTGTTTCGCTCACTGAGTATAAGCGGAGTCTGAAAGAATCAGCGATCGAAACGACCTGATCGGGCTCCTGTATGTAAGCAAGTACCGCCCCCTCGTTGTCGTTTGGAACTTGAGATTTGGAGCTTGGCCTTTGTTTGGAACCCGGTGTTTGTCCGCAGGACCACATTCGTGGGAAATTGGAGCTTAATAACTGAGGAAAGAATATGTTTTTAGATGAGCAAGCGCAGAATGAAATCAAGACCCGGTTTGCGAATCTCGTGAACCCGGTGAAGATCATAAACTTCACACAGACCCTGGAATGCCAGTACTGCAAGGAGACCCGACAGATTCTGGAGGAACTTACCGCACTTTCAGACAAGCTGGCGCTCGAAGTATACAACTTTGTCGGCGATAAGGAGATGGTGGAGAAATATAAGATCGACAAAATCCCCGCCACCGTCATTGCCTCGGAGGAAATCGATTACGGAATCAGGTACTACGGGATCCCGTCAGGCTACGAGTTCGCCTCCCTGCTCGAAAGCGTCGAGATGGTTTCGACACAGAAACACGAGCTGGATGATGACGTCGCAGAGAAAGTCAAGATGATAAGCGAGCCGGTCCATATCCAGGTATTTGTCACGCCGACGTGCCCGTATTGTCCGCGTGCGGTCTATACCGGCCACCAGTTTGCTTTCCTGAACAGGAACATCAAGGCAGACATGGTCGAGGCGACGGAGTTCCCTCACTTATCGATGAAGTACAATGTACGCGGCGTGCCGAGAGTAGTCATAAACGAGACCCATCATTTCGAGGGGGCATTGCCGGAAGATGCCTACGCGGATGAAATAATTAAGGCGCTAAGTGAGAAGCAGGGGAACCTCGTAAGCTGA
>JBJKPC010000086.1:0-16968 GCA_046706745.1 Candidatus Kryptoniota bacterium | reverse complement strand
TCTTTTCCCTGGGTTTTTCAACGCAAAGTACGCAAAGAAGATAAAATGTTGACAGAGGTCGAAGTAGATTTGTCTTTGCGTTCTTTGCGACCGGGGGAGTTGAATTGATTATTGAGAAGGGCCTTTGCGTTCTTGGTCCGCTCAAAGGAGTACCTCGTGATCGGACCCTTCGGGCGTTAAATCTTTTCCCTGGGTTTTTCAACGCAAAGTACGCAAAGAAGATAAAATGTTGACAGAGGTCGAAGTAGATTTGTCTTTGCGATCTTTGCGACTGGGGGATTGATTTGATTATTGAAAGGGGCCTTTGCGTCCTTGGTCCGGTCAAAGGAGTACCTCGTGATCGGACCCTTCGGGCGTTAAATCTTTTCCCGAAGGCCTTCTCTTCGTTTGCTGATTACGCGGAGAAGTTATGATGACAGAGAATGAGCTGTCAAAAGTGATAATTGGTCTCGCTATCAAGGTCCACAAAGCCTTGGGGCCGGGACTCCTCGAATCTGCTTATCGGGAGCCGATGTTCTATGAAGTCAGCAAGGCCGGGTTGTATGTTGAAAAAGAAAAGCCCTTGCCGTTGATTTACGAGGAAGTCAAACTCGATGTCGGTTACCGTGTGGACCTGTTGGTCGAGCGTAAGTTGGTCCTGAAACTTAAATCTGTCGATGCACTGGCAGACATCCATCTGGCCCAGGTCTTGACCTATCTGAAGTTGTCTGATTGCAAATTAGGATTGCTCATAAATTTTAACGTCATTGTTTTGAAAGATGGGATAAGACGCATAGTGAACAATCTTTAATGTCCGAACAAGTTCCAACAAGTGCCCATGATCGAATTCATAATAATTGAGCTGGAAAAGGGGAATATTAAGTGACCATGGCCGGTCCTACCATGGATAGAATTTTCCCGGGCGACTGCCTACTGCCCACCGCTTACTATCCACGGGCCTTGACATGAAGGCCGTTATCCTTGCCGCCGGAAAAGGCGAACGCTTGAGAGGCACTGTCGACGATATCCCGAAGCCGATGATAGAGTATCGGGGCAAGCCCGTCCTGCAGCACAATATCGAACTCTGCAGACGGTTCGGGATCGGAGAACTTTTCATCAATACTCATCACCTGGCGGACGTAATAAAATCACATTTCGGAGACGGGTCGGCATTCGGCGTCAGGATCAGTTATTCATTCGAAGAAAAGATACTCGGCACCGCAGGTGCATTGAACAAATTCAAAGACTACCTCTCGAAAGAAGAATTCTTCGTCTTGTATGGAGACAACTTTTCAGATTTGGATTTGAATTCGCTTTTAGAAGAGTATCGCAAGCACGACTGCATCGGTATTATCGCGTTTCATTACAGAGAAGATGTATCTCAAAGCGGTGTGGGGGAATTTGCAGCGGACGGCAGGATACTTCGCTTCGTCGAGAAGCCGGCCCCCGGTGCTTCAGAGAGCCACTGGGTAAATGCAGGCATATATTACCTGAGTCCGGAGATTTTCAATTACGTCCCGGACGGATTTTCGGACTTTGCCAGGGATGTGATCCCTGCCTTGCTTGAAAAAGGCGTACCATTATACGGCGTCCGGTCGAACGTGCACCTGAAGGCTTTCGACACTCCGCAGCTGCTCCGCGATGCGATGGGAGGCAAGCGTGATCCTGAAGGATAAGATCGTCATGATAACGGGTGCGGGCCGCGGTATCGGCCGCGTGATCGCGTTGAAGTGCGCTTCCGAAGGGGCGCGACTGATTCTTCTCGCGCGCACCAAATCTGAACTGGAAGAAACATCTTCAAGTGTTTCTCGGATCGGCGGGGAAGCCCACTCTTTTGTTTGTGATATTTCCTCGGGCGACAGCGTGTTGGCGACGCTTGCATCCGCAGAAAAATCGTGCGGTCAGGTCGAAGTTCTCGTCAACAATGCGGGCGTCCAGCCGCCTATAGGCCCTTTCTCGGACACTAACCTGGACGAATGGAAGAGAAACTTCGGCGTGAACCTCTTCGGCACGGTCCACGTCACCGCCGGCGTGCTCCCGGGCATGATCGAGCGCAAGAAAGGGAAGATAATCAATCTCTCCGGAGGCGGTTCGACTTCGCCGCGTCCGAACTTCTCCGCTTACGCCGTTTCGAAGACCGCGATAGTCCGGTTTACTGAAACACTCGCCGAGGAGCTGCGCGGCTCGCATATCGATGTGAATGCCGTATCCCCCGGGGCGATCAACACTAATATGCTTGAAGAGGTAATTCGGGTGGGATCACTTGCGGGAAAGGAAGCCGACGAGGCAGAGAAGAGGAAGGAGACTGGGGGTGACGACCCCGGGCCGGCGGCGGAACTCATTTGCTTTCTCGCGTCCGACGCATCCGACGGCATAACCGGCAAGCTGATAAGCGCTCTCTGGGATCCGTGGAGAGAAGAGTCGTTCAGAGCTAAGCTCAGATCGGATAAAGACCTCGCGACCCTCCGGAGGATTGACGAAAGAATCTATGAAAAACACAAATCCGACCGCTGAAAGCTGATGGATAACAACCAAGAACCCCCAACCCCGAACTCTGAACTCTGAACCCTGAACCCCGAACCCAGAACTCTGAACCCCGAACCCAGAACTCTGAACCCCGAACTCCGAACCCCAAACCCCGAACTCCAAACATGAAAACCTTGATCATCGGCTGTGGATTGATCGGACGCAAGAGGGCGAAAGCTCTCGACCCGGATGATGTGCTCGCCGGGTGCTGCGACACGAACGAAACCGCGGCCAGGAACTTCGCCGAAGAATTCGGCTGCAAACATTTTACCGATCACCGCAAGCTCCTTTCGGAAGTCGATTCCGAGCTTGCTATTGTGGCCGTCGTCAATAAGTTCGCGCGCGATATCGTGGTCGACTGCTTGAAATCCGGCAGGAACGTTCTTGCCGAGAAGCCCCTCGGCCGCAACTCAGCCGAATCTTCAGAGATGCTCGCCGTCCTTGCCGACTCGAAGCCCGCTGTTCCCAAAGTCTCACAGTCTCATAGTCACCCTCTCCCTCCATCCCCCCCTCTCCCTCCATCCCACCCTCTCCCACTCCCCCCCTCTCCCACTCTCTTCCTAAAGACCGGCTTCAATCACCGTTTCCACCCGGCCGTCAAGAGAGCCAAAGAGCTGGCGGACGAAGGGGCCATCGGGAAAATTTTCAATATCCGCGCCGCTTACGGTCATGGCGGCAGGCCCGGGATGGAAAAAGAGTGGCGTGCGTCGAAAAACCTTTGCGGGGGCGGCGAGCTGCTCGACCAGGGGGTGCACGTCATCGATCTGATAAGGTGGTTCGGCGGCGAGGTCACTGAGCTCTCGGGTATGGTTGAAACGAAATTCTGGCCGATGGAGGTGGAAGACAACGCTTTTGCGATCGTGAAGACCGCCGAAGGTGTCTCCGCGTCTTTCCACGTAAGCTGGACAAATTGGAAAAACATCTTCTCGTTCGAGATATTCGGGACCGGCGGCTATCTCAAAATCACCGGCCTCGGCGGAAGCTACGGCCCGGAGTCCCTTGAGATAGGGAAGCGAAGGAAAGAAGGAGGAAGGCCGGACATCGAAGTATTCGAGTTTCCTTCCGAAGATGTCAGCTGGAAAGAAGAGTGGAAGGAATTCAAAACTGCGATCATCGAAGGCCGCGAGCCGCTCGGCAATGGAAACGACGGCTTAGCGGCAAACCGGGTCATTGAAGCGTTGTACAGATCCAGTCGGGAAAGAAAGACCGTGAAGCTATGAATTTCACACCTGCCCTTCTGCCGTGGATGTTTCAAAAGTGATGTCTTCTCCGTGTCGCGGTGCCTAGATTCGTTTCGCTTTGGCATGTCTCGCCACGGCAACCTT
The DNA here is from genome assembly GCA_046706745.1 of Candidatus Kryptoniota bacterium. Taxonomy (GTDB): domain Bacteria; phylum Bacteroidota; class Ignavibacteria; order Kryptoniales; family JAKASW01; genus JAKASW01. The sequence goes on along the minus strand of JBJKPC010000086.1, from coordinate 13,138 downwards.
CGGTCGGGGGTGAGTCAGAAAGAGATGACTAATTGAAAAGAGTAGGAATACTTACCGGCGGCGGAGACGTTCCGCCGCTCAATGCCGTGATTCACTCCGCGTTCGAGGCGGGCAAATCGGCAAACATAGAAATCGTCGGGATTGCCGAAGGCTGGCAGGGGCTTCTCGACAAATCGACTGTGGATATAGGCGCGCTTGGTCTCGATCCGGCAGTAGGCGGAACGGTTCTGAGATCTTCCCGCGTCAATCTTGGAAGGGTCGAAGATGCTTACGGGAAGATTACGAAGAGCATGTCGGAATTGAAGCTGGATGGCTTAATAGTCATCGGTGGTGACGACACACTCTCGAATGCCTTCTACCTTAAAAATGTACCGCAGGTTCTCATTTCGAAGACGATCGACAACGATGTGGGCATCAACGAGCCGGGAAGGCTGGTCAACTACTTCACGCTCGGATACCCGACGGCGGCACAGAAAATTTCGTCGTTCGTCAGCCTCGCGGAGGGAGTTAGAACGACAGCATACTCTCATGAGAGGATAATCGTGGTCGAGTCGATGGGAATGCATGCCGGCTGGCTCGGCATCGCCTCCGCCATGGGACATCCGGATTTCATTGTGATACCTGAGTTCCCGCTGGATTATGAATCACTCAGAGACAAGGTCGCCGATCGGTACGCAAGGACCAGAAACGTGGTGATTGTGATCTCGGAAGGCTCGAAATGGTCGACAGGGAAATACATCTCTGCCGACGAGGAAGACCTTGATGATTTCGGCCATCCTAAATTCAAAGGAGCCGCACAGGCTCTCGCATCGAAGTTAAAGAGAGATCTTGGATCCAGGTTCGACACGAGAAACGTGAATTCGGTTAACCCATCGTATCTCTACAGATCGGGTAGACCCAACGAAGTCGATCTTGAAGCTGCTACAATCCTGGGGAAAGATGCGGTGAAACTCTTTTCGGGGAGGATTTCAGCGCCGGTATTTCTTACATTGACAGACAGAGGTACTGACTTTGCGTCGGAAATAATCCAACTGAGTGAGTTCAGCAACATAGAAGCTTTTCACAGGTTCGTAGACAGGAGATACTATGATTCCGTGGAGTTCAATGTGACGCCGGAAGGCAGAGTTTACCTGTCAAAGATAATAGATGACCTCGGCGAGCCTGTGTACGGTATCCCGAAAGTTGACAAGGAGAGTAAATGACTTTTTCGCAGGAATTCTTGAGCGAATGCGTCTCGGCGATAGATAAGATTGAGTATGCCGACGTTGAAAAGGTTGCCGATGTTTTGTCAAAGGTTCGTTCAGCCGGAGGCAGGCTTTTTATGATAGGCTCCGGCGGGGGCGCGGGCCACGCGTCGCACGCAACCTGCGACTTCAGGAAGTTGTGCAATATCGAAACTTATGCCGCGTACGACAATGTCTCGGAGCTGACTGCCAGAGTGAACGATGAGGGGTTCGACGTGTCGGTTCTGAACTGGCTGAAGGTCAGCCGACTTGGGGAACGCGACTGTCTCTTCGTCTTTTCTGTCGGAGGGGGGAGCGAAGAGAAGAACATAAGCGCAAATCTGGTTCGCGCTGTGAAATACGCCAAGGAAGTCGGCGCAAAGGTCGTTGGCGTTGTCGGAAAGGACGGCGGGTTTACGAAGAAGCAGGGAGATGCGGTAGTGGTTATCCCAACCGTCAACGATTCGCATATCACGGCAATAACGGAAGGCTTCCAGGCTGTTGTCTGGCATCTTTTGGTGTCACATCCTAAGTTGCAGGTGAATCCCACAAAATGGGAATCGACACGATAATGGACCAGGGCGCGATCGTGCGAAGAAAAGGACCGCTGCCCCACGGAAATCCATGAAAGGAAAAGGGATCATGAAGGACTTGAAGATTAAAATATTCGGGGACGGGGCAGACAAGGCTGCAATGGTGCAATTGGCCCGAAATCCGATCATCTCCGGATTTACGACGAACCCGACGCTTATGAAAAACGCCGGAGTGAAGGACTATAAGTCGTTCGCGCTGGATGTGTTGAAAGAAATTACCGACAAGCCTATTTCATTCGAAGTGTTTTCCGACGATTTCGACGAGATGGAAGGACAGGCTCTGGAAATCGCATCATGGGCGGAAAATGTCTATGTGAAAATTCCGATCACGAATACAAAGGGTGAGCCGGGTGCCCCTCTTGTGGGGAGGCTTGCACAGCAGGGGGTGAAGGTTAACGTGACTGCGATGATGACCCTGCGCCAGGTGCGCGAGGTCGTTCCGCAGCTTCTCAAGGGGCCGGGCGGGCTTGTATCGGTTTTCGCGGGTCGCATAGCGGATTCGGGTCGTGATCCTGTCCCGGCAATGAGGGAGATTCTGGAATACCTGAAACCGTACCCATCGGTTGAGCTTTTGTGGGCGAGCCCGCGTGAAGTCTTGAACATATTGCAGGCGGACGAAATAGGCTGCCACATCATTACTGTTACGAACGATCTGTTGAAGAAGATGGGACTTTTTGGAAAAGACCTCGACGAGTTTTCGCTTGATACTGTAAAGATGTTCTATAACGACGCGAAGGCTGCGGGATACACGCTTCCGGTTTCGAAACAGGCCGTGCGCCGATAAGACCGTCGTCGTAGAGAAGAATTCACCTTTGCGTTAAATCTTTTCCCCTGGGGTTTTCACCGCAAAGCACGCAAAGTGCCGCTTTGCGGCATCCCGCATACTCACATAGAATAATTGGGCGGGAGAGGCGCAGAGTACGCAAAGAAGATAAAATACCTACAAAGGTCAAAGTAGATTTGTCTTTGCGATCTTTGCGACCGAGGGAGTTGATATGATTATTGAAAAGGGTCTTTGCGTTCTTGGCGTTAAATCTCTTCCTGGGGTTTTCACCGCAAAGCACGCAAAGTGCCGCCTTGCGGCATCCCGCATTCTGATATAGAATAAATGAGCGGGAGAAACGCAGAGTACGCAAAGAAGATAAAATACCTGCAAAGGTCGAAGTAGATTTGCCTTTGCGATCTTTGCGACGGGGGAAAAGATTTGATAAATGAAAAGGTCCTTTGCGTTGAATCTTTTCCTGGGGTTTTCTTTAGTTGCTTTGTTGAAAAGCTGTCAGGCGGCGGTGGGTAGCGGCCTCTGAGCCGAATTCATCAGCGCTCTCCTCTTTTACATCCACCCCATTTCTGTTAAATTCATCCGACACTCCCCGCTCTTATGTGGCGGCAGGGGGCATAATATGATCATCCATTGTTTGCCGGTCAGCTGTCCGGCATTCAAAACTATATGAAAGAAAAAGAATTTAGTCTGGGAATCATTGGCTGCGGCCGATGGGGAATGAACCATGTCAGAACGGCTCATGAGCTTTTCGGCGATCGGCTGGTTGCGGTCTCCGATGTGAACCCCGCTGCCCCCGAAGCAGTGCGCGGTATTTCGACTTCAATCAGATTCATCCCGAATCCGGATGAACTCGCCGGCGATCCGGAGATCAATGCCGTAATAGTCGCAACTCCGGCAGAGACACACTATAGGGTTGCACGTCGGCTCCTCGAGGCGGGCAAGAATGTCCTGGTCGAAAAGCCGATTACTCTCGAAATCTCCGAAGCGCGCGAACTTATTACTCTGGCCGACGAGAAGAAATTGAAGCTCATGGTCGGACATGTGCTTCTCTATCACCCGGCGGTACTCAAGCTCAAAGAGCTCCTAGATGCCGGAAAGATCGGCAGACTTCAGTATGTCTACAGCAACCGGCTGAACTTCGGCACGGTACGCAGGGAGGAAAACATACTCTGGAGCTTCGCACCCCACGACATTTCGATCATCCAATTCCTTACCGGCTCGAAGCCCGAATACGTATCGGCGCGTGGGGCCGCTTTCCTGCAAAACAATATCGAAGATTCAACGATAACCTATTTGTCTTTTCCCGGCAACGTGCACGCCCACATCTTTGTCAGCTGGCTCCATCCGTTCAAGGAGCAGCGAATGGTTGTAATCGGAGATAAGGGAATGATGGTGTTCGAAGACAGCCTTCCCCGCGACAAGCTGAAGTTCTATCCGAAAGGCTTCACCACGCTGAACGGGTCGATCGAGAAATTCGACGGGGATTTCGAGGTAATCCCTCACCCGGACAGACGCCCCCTTGCCGAGGAGCAGCTGCATTTCTCCGGGTGCGTTATCGGTGATACAACTCCGTTGACAGACGGGAAGCATGCGCTGGAAGTACTTGAAGTCCTCAAGATGGCTGAAAGGAGTATGAAAGGCGAGGGGTGAGAAATCTTGGATGTCGAATTCTCAATTTTAAATTGGGAAAGCCGGCACGGGTGGGTGAAAGAATTTTGGACGGCGTCGTGACCACGTTTGCATGAGAACGTGTCGGATTTTTCGAATTGCTGAAAGAGCGTAGTTGAATCCTTTTCCTTGAAAGAAAGGCTCCGGTAATTATATGAAGAACGAAACACCCGGCGTAAACTTCTACGTAAACGAACATGCCGTGATCGACGAAGATGTCGAGATCGGCGAGGGAACCAGGATCTGGCATTTCACGCATGTCCAGTCGGGCGCCAGGATCGGGAGCCACTGCACTATCGGCCAGAACGTGAACGTCGCGAACAACGTTACGATCGGAAATAATGTCAAGATTCAGAACAACGTCTCGGTCTACGAAGGGGTTACACTTGAGGACTATGTTTTCTGCGGGCCGTCTATGGTTTTCACAAATATCCTGAACCCGCGCTCCAAGTATCCTCAGGTCGGATCGAAATACTACATAAAGACTCTTGTGAAAGAGGGAGCGTCGCTGGGGGCAAACTGTACCGTCGTGTGCGGTCATACGATCGGGCAGTTTGCATTTGTGGGTGCCGGGGCGGTCGTGACGAAGGATGTCCCCGACTTCGCACTCGTCGTGGGTAATCCGGCGCGAATCGTCGGCTGGGTGAGCGAGGCGGGGAAGAAGCTCTCTTTCGACAAGGATGGCGTCGCTTATTGTGAAAAATCGGGGAAGAAATATAAGCTGGAAAACGGAAGGGTTAAAGAATTTTGAATTCTCAATAGTGAATTAAAATCGAAACGATGATGAAAAGCGGGATTCAAAATTGAGAATTGAGAATTATCAAAAACAGGGGGAAGGGATGAAGAGGAGTATTATTGTGGACAAGAGTTTCAACTTTGCTTTGAAGACGATCCAACTGTGTCAGGAACTTCAGAAGCATCGTCAGTTTGTCCTCGCGGATCAGCTCTTGAGAAGTGGAACAAGCATCGGCGCCAACGTGGAAGAGGCCACGGCCGCTCAGTCAAGGAGGGATTTCATCTCCAAAATGTCGATAGCGTCGAAGGAGGCGCGCGAGTCGAAATACTGGCTGCGACTTCTCGACCGGAGTCAGGCAGTAAAAAAAGACTATACTATCTACATTAAGGATATCTCTGAAATAGTCTGCATACTTACCGCAATTGTCAAAACTACGTCATCCAATACGAACTAAAAACATCTATTAATTCAAAATTCAAAATTGAGAATTCTTCCATGAAAGTCCCATTGCTAGACCTGAAACTCCAGTACTCATCACTGAAGAAAGAACTCGACGATGCATTGCTCAGGGTCGCTGAGTCGCAGTATTTCATCCTGGGCCCTGAAGTGAAGAAATTGGAGGAGTCGCTTTCCGACTATCTCGGCGTGAAGCACGTCATCGGCGTTTCGTCCGGTACTGACGCGTTGCTGATCGCACTCATGGCGGTCGGCATCGAACCGGGCGATGAAGTGATCGTTCCGACTTTTTCCTTCTTCGCAACCGCCGGCGTCGTTGCGCGAATGAATGCGATCCCTGTCTTCACCGATATAGATCCCGTTACGTTCAATATCGATCCGGAAGACATCGAACGTAAGATCACAGCGAGAACGAAAGCAATTATTCCTGTCCACCTGTACGGGCAATCCGCGGATATGGATGGAATATTCTCTCAATTATCAAAGTTGAATTTCGAATCGGACGGACAGTCCGGTTACGTCAACCGGAAAAGCGGTCAGAGAATATATGTCGTTGAAGATGCTGCGCAGGCGATCGGCGCTCAGTATGTCGATGGAAGGAGAGTGGGTACCATCGGCGACATCGGCTGTTTCTCATTCTTCCCGAGCAAGAATCTCGGCGGCTTCGGCGACGGCGGACTCGTCGTTACGAACAATGATGAACTCGGTGAGCGGCTCCGGATCATGAGGGTACATGGCGGGAAGCCCAAATACTATCACCGCATCATCGGAGGTAACTTCCGGCTCGATGCAATACAGGCAGCCGTACTGAGCGTAAAACTTCCTCGTCTCGATGCGTGGTCGGCCAAAAGGAGAGAGAACGCCGGGCTTTACTCGAAATTGTTTGTGGAAGCGGGATTGGCAAGCCGGGAAGGCGTTACGCAGTTCGATTCGCAGAATAAGGTCCTGCTCCCTAGGGCGGTATACCGTGACAGGGGGTTGAAGAACTTCCACATTTTCAATCAATACGTCATCAGGGTCGAGGACCGCGACGGATTGAAAGAGAATCTGTCGAAGAACGAAATCGGCACTGAAATCTACTATCCTGTCCCGTTCCATCGGCAGGAATGTTTCGCAAATCTGAATTGCAGGGACGAAGGCTTTCCTCACTCGAATTTCGCCGCAGAGCATTCGCTTGCCCTTCCGATATTCCCCGAGCTTACGAGGGAGCAGATCGAATATGTCGTGTCAAGCATACGCGATTTCGTGGCGCAGAAATAAGCCGAAAGGAGGGGGGCACAAATGCGGTGGGTTTAGCGGCACCAACGGGATTCGCCTCGAAGGCGCCGGGACGCGAAGAAAGAAATATTATTCCTGATAGGAAGAAGCAATGAGCCCCTTTGCATTTTAGCACTTCCGCCTGCAGGGGCCTTCGTGTGGTGAGTGTCTGTCTCAGCCCTCCCGAGTGAAGTCGAACGTGCGTGTCCCCCGTCACCCCGTTTAATGGTATTTCAGGCCGAAAAGTGGTATAATAGTCCTTGGTAATTGGGTTTAGCAGTCTGAAACATTTACACCTTCGGTTGTTTTCGAGCAGAAGTGCCATCCGCACACGCTGACCCGGCACTGTCTTGCTGTCTTATTGTATTTATTTCGAAGTGAGCGTATGAATACTTATGAACAAATAGAGGTCGGGGAATGAATATTTCCATAATCGGGACGGGATACGTCGGACTTGTTACCGGGACATGTTTTGCGGAAACCGGAAATCACGTCATTTGCATGGATGTCGATTCGAAGAAGATATCGCAGCTGAAGAAGGGGGTCTCTCCGATATATGAACCCGGCCTCGATGCGCTGCTGAAGAAGAATCTCGAAGCGGGCAGGCTTACCGCAACGACTTCACTCAAGGATGCAGCGGTGAAGTCGGATGTAATTTTCCTTTGTCTTCCCACTCCTCCCGGAGCGGACGGCAGCGCCGACCTGAAGTATGTTCTTCAGGTGGCGGAAGATATCGCTCGCATCGCCGACGGCACTAAGGTGATTGTTACCAAAAGCACAGTGCCCATCGGCACCGGCGACAGGATTCGGGAAATTTTCAGGAAACACAACAAGAGTAGTTTCGAAGTAGTGTCTAATCCGGAGTTTCTGAAGGAAGGCAGCGCTATACAGGACTTCATGTTCCCGGACAGAGTCGTCATAGGCGTTGAGGACGGAACTGCCGAGAAGGTACTGACCGAGCTTTACGAACCGTTCGTGCGTACCGGCGCTCCCATACTTGTCATGGAGACCCGCAGCGCGGAGATGGTGAAATATGCGGCGAATGCCTTCCTGGCGACGAGAATTTCCTTTATGAACGAGATCGCGAGGCTGTGTGAGAAACTCGGCGCGGACGTCGACAAGGTGAGGAGCGCGATAGGCTACGACAATCGTATCGGGCCGAAGTTTCTCTTCCCTGGCATCGGCTGGGGAGGGAGTTGCTTCCCGAAAGATGTCAAGGCACTGATCAAGATAGGTGAAGAAGTCTCGGTCGAAACGCCGGTTGTATCCTCGGTGAACGCGGTGAATGAAGCACAGAAAAAACTGATCCCGCAAAAAATCCGCGCTCGTTACGGTGAGAACTTGAAAGGTAAGAAGTTTGCCCTATGGGGTCTTTCCTTCAAACCGAAGACGGACGATATGCGTGAAGCTCCGGCCATAGTGATAATCGAGGATTTGCTCCGAAGCGGAGCGAAGGTCTCGGCTTTCGATCCGGTTGCGATGGAGAATGCGCGTGGGATTTTCGGTGACAGGATATCGTACGCGAAACAGGAATATGCCGCTCTCAAGGGCGCCGATGCGCTTGTGCTTGTTACGGAATGGCAGGAGTTCCGCGAGCCCGACTTCGCGAAGATGAAGGAGCTGATGAACGGATACGTCGTCTTCGACGGCCGGAACATCTACAACCCCGACAAAGTAAGGGCGCAGGGGTTCGAGTATTTTGGAGTGGGGAGGAAGTGAAGGAGACAAGGAGAGAGGGAGAGGGGGGGACAAGGAGAGAGGGAGAGTGGGAGAAAAGGAGATAGGGAGAGTGGGAGAAAAGGAGATAGGGCGGAGATGAAGATAGAGAATCACGGGCAGCTGGAAGTATACAACATGGTGTTTGAGGCGGCAGTCCAGATCTACGAAACACCGAAGACTTTTCCTGCCGAAGAAAAATTTTCCCTGACCGATCAGGTGAGGAGAAGTTCCCGATCTGTATGTTCTAATATTGCCGAGGCGTTCCGCCGTCGCAAGTACGAGAAAGTCTTTGTCTCAAAGCTGAACGATTCTGAGGGCGAAGCGGCCGAGACTCAAACATGGCTTGAGTTTGCTGATCGTTTCGGATATGTGGAACACAGCAGCTTTGCCGCACTCTATGCCGAATAAGACAGAATTATTGGAAAGATCGTGGTGATGAGGGATCAGCCAGGGAAGAGGACTATAGGATGATTCGGCGTTCGATTGAATTCCTTTCTCATTATCCCCTTGCCTCCCCATCTCCTTGTCACCTTGTCTCCTCTACTCAATTCCTTTGGACGGATCATATTGCCAAGATCATAAACTTGTGAGTTAATGAATGTCTAGAATCTTAATTACCGGCGGTGCCGGTTTCATCGGATCTCATCTCTGCGACAGGTTCATTGCCGAGGGAGATGAGGTCATTTGTATGGACAATTTCCTGACCGGGAGTCCCGATAATATTTCTCATCTGATGGGAAATCCGAAGTTCCGGTTCATCCATTACAACGTTACCGAATTCATCTACGTCGAAGGGAAAATCGATGCCGTCCTCCACTTCGCGAGTCCGGCCTCTCCGATAGACTATCTCCAGCTGCCCATCCAGACCCTGAAGGTCGGGTCCCTGGGAACACACAAAGCGCTGGGATTTGCGAAAGCCAAGGGGGCGCGCTTCCTCATCGCGTCGACGAGCGAAGTCTACGGCGACCCTCTCCTGCATCCTCAGCGTGAGGAGTACTGGGGAAACGTCAACCCGATCGGCGTCCGGGGCGTGTACGACGAGGCAAAGCGGTTTTCCGAAGCCATGACCATGGCATACCATCGCTACCACAAACTGGACACCAGGATCGTCAGAATCTTCAATACTTTCGGCCCGCGGATGAGGCTGGATGACGGCCGGGTTCTTCCCGCTTTCATGAAACAAGCCCTCACCGGGGAAGACCTGACCGCGTTCGGAGACGGAACCCAAACCCGCAGCTTTTGCTACGTCGACGACCTGGTCGAGGGCGTCGTCAGGCTTCTGAGGTCGAACTACAACGAACCTGTCAACATCGGAAACCCCGACGAGATAACCATCTTACAGTTCGCGAAAGAGATAATCGAATTGACCGGCAGCAAAAGCAGGATATCTTTCAAACCCCTTCCCGAGGACGACCCGAAAGTGAGACAGCCCGATATCAGCAGGGCACGCGAACTGCTGGGATGGGAGCCAAAAGTATCCAGGATACAGGGTCTCGAAAAGACGGTTGAGTACTTCAGAGGGAAGCTGGGACTAGTTAGTAATCAGTAGTCAGTATGTAGTAGATAGTAGTCAGCCGTGATGGTTAAGAAAAGGCAGGAGTCCGCCGCGCAAATAGATCGGTCATACATAATATCGGGTAAGATGAGGCACTCTGTTGAGCTCATTAAAGTCTTCGATTATTCTGCCGATGATAGAGAAAGTGAAACGACCCTGCACAAAAACGGCCCTTTCTCCACTCCCCTCAAAGTGTGCGAAATATCAAAAATTTCAAAAAAGGCTTGACTAAATGCGTCATACAGGTTATTATTTCGGGGTCGATAGGAGATGAACCAAGTAAGTGTGGGAAATACAGAGAAATGAGGTAGAAAATCTCTTTCTTTCTCTTGACAAGTTAGCGGACTATGGATAAATTCATGAAAATCTGTGTATGGTGGAACATCTCGACTAGGGAGCCGAATTGACTATAGAAGATTGTTATTGCGGGTTTAATCTGGGTCACATCGTTAGTCTTCATCAGAATGGTAAATATAAAAATGACGGGCAGGCGAGGGCACTGTGAATCTCTCTGACTACCCCCGTTCGTTTGCAGTATCATTTAGAAAGGTAACCATAATAGGAGGTACAATGTTAAAGAAAAGATTCAGTATTCTTGGCGTCGGTTGGATGCCCCTCCTGATGAGCGTCCTGCTCGTCGGAGCTTTGGGTTTCTCAACTGCTGAGGCAGCCGTGGCAGTAGGTGTTGACACGGTCGGCCATCAGGCCAAGATGGCGATCAACCTTCAGAACAAAACAGTCCAGGATTCGGTCGTCATGTCGACGTTGAAACTCGGAGTAATGGATACTCTGACCACGACGAGCGATTCAGTGGCGATCACATTCAATAGTGGCAACTTCGTCTTTGCGAAGGCTGGGCCATACAAAGTGACTGTGAACGGCAAGTTGAAGGCGGACAGCGCCAGAGTAGCGTCGAATGGAACGACACTGTATATCAAGATTAGCGGGCCTGTATCGAACAGCGATCAGGACACCCTCACGATTGCGGGCGTTTATATCAAAGCGAACAAAACCGCTTTGGGTACTGCCGATTCGTTGACTGACGGTCTGTTGTTCAGCGTGATGAACGGCGCCAGCAGCACCACGCCGTTTGCCGAACAATCGACGTTCTCGCTTCTGCCCGGACCGATCTTCAATGTCGCGATCACCTCGCAGCCGGCTTCGACAGTTCAGGCGGGTTCAAACATCAGTGCCACTGTGAGTCTCACAGATAAGTTTGGGAACGCGTCGCGAGACAAGTCCACTTCGGTTGGGGTCGCAGCAGTTCTTAATGGAACCTCCACCCCGGGCAACGGAACGCTCAGTGGTACCACTCCGTCCAGCAAGACCGTAACAGTGGGTGCGGGAGCAAGCGATTTATATGCATGGACATCGATGAAATATACCAAGGCTGAGGGTATTCAGCTGGTGTTCACGGCACCCAATAACAAGGCTACAAGTACCGCCATCACGGTTACTCCGGGTCCCGCCGCGAATCTGGCGGTAACTACCCCGAGCAGCGAAGCCTTTACGGTTGGTGGCAGCCCTCTTCAGAGCTGGGTTGCAACAGTGACAGACCAATATTCAAATCCGATTGCGACAGGTCCCGGCACTTATGTGCGTGTCACTGAGAAGACCCCGCACAACGGTGCGGTACAGGCTGCTTCTTCCGGCGGTGCGACTTTCACGGGCGATTCTGCTGAAATCACCGTGTCCGGAGGAAAGACTGGTAACATTGCTTTCCTTCCGAGCAACTATTACACCGGCAAAGATACACTGGTCTTCACCCTCACTACGGGTGGATCCACGAAAGCCACATATGTCGATCCCGGCATCGTCATTTCAGCGGGTCCGGTAGCAGGCGTGATCGTTGATTATGCCGCCACTGCCAACGGGTCTGCGGTGAGCGAAAATATCGCCGCGGGCGAGAAGGTCTATGCACGCGCTTTCCTGCGCGACACATACGGCAACCCGGTCAGCGCAACAGCTGCATCTCAGATTACTTTCACGAAGGGTGTAGGTAAAGGTTCAGCGCTCGGAACTCCTGCGTTGACCAGCGCTATAACCGAGGATCAATATCCGAATTCCAACAAGACTGCGGTCGGCGTCGCTGTTCCCTATACTGTATCTCAGGTTGTTAAGACGAATTCCGACACGGTAACCGCCACTGCCGGTAGCTACAGCGCCATGGAGGTTATCCAGAACCGCAGCAACGTCCCCGCTAAGTTTAAGTTGGCCGAGCCTACCGGTGACAGCTCTATGGTTGCATCGAACTACGTTAACCACCTGACTGTTATGGATACCGTATGGGATCAGTACGGTAATCTGTGCGTCGCTCCGGGCACGGTTACGATAGCCCCGATGAAGAGCCAATATGCACTATACTTCTCCACGAAGGGTGTTGCAGGTTTCGTGCGGGCGCACGACACGACTTCGGCTGATACCCTGTATCCCAATGGCAGTGGCTTGGTCGATGAGACCGTCTCTTCGAGCAAGAAGGCCGGAATGGATACGGTTAAAGTCGTTGCTGCAGCCAATTCGGCGGTTAAGGCCTCGGCGCCAATCTGGGTGACTCCAGCAGCGGTGGCCAAGGTTGTTCTTTCGCCGGCAGCCGACACGACTGCGGTTGCAGGAGCGCCTATTGCGTTCACTGTCCAGACTGAAGATGCCTACGGAAACCATATCGACTGGGGCTTCCCTGGCGATCAGACACTGACGACCTACAAGACCGACTACTACACCAAACTTTATGGTGGCAAACCTGACACGTCCAAGATCAATCCGCTCGTCAGAGCCGACCTTGCGGCGCTGGTATATGACACGGTTTCCACCGGTCATAACAGAGGCGGCAGCGTCGACACTACTTCGCTGAAGACTTCCGGAAGCTATGCGCTCGGAAGCATCGGCGGAAACTTCAACGCAACCTTCAACTTCACCCCGTACGCCGGTGGCGCAGACACGCAGAAGGTGTATGTGTCTCTCAGCGCCATGACCGATACCTCGCTCGTTCGCTCGGGCGTTGCCGGTGCGTTGAATTCTTTCGCGATTACTGTTGCTCCGGCTAACCCGGCTAACAGCCTCGCTGGAATTCCTGCGGGCGATTCGGTGAAGGTTACTGTGACACCGAAGGATATTACCGGTAATACGATTTATACTTATCAGCCGACCGGA
>JBJKPC010000085.1:0-143364 GCA_046706745.1 Candidatus Kryptoniota bacterium | reverse complement strand
GACGACGGAACCGTCACGGTCTCGACCAAGACACAAAAATATACGACCAGCTGGTGGGGAGGGGGAACTTGGACGACAGTGAGTTCCACCCCTGAGGTCACCGATACTCTAAGCAAGATGGCCAATTCCGACGGCGAGACGATAATATTGGTGAACAACGGGGACGTCCATGTTCGAGGTACCGTTAGCGGTGCCGTTACCGTCGTAGCGCTGGCCGGCTCGGGCACCACCGCCGACAGAAGTTCCAGCACTCAGAAGGTCAAGACCGGTTATAGTACCTATTTTAAATCAACCACGGCAGGGAATGTCATAATAGATGGCGATATTGTCTACAAGGACAGGACCCAAAACAGCACTGACATGCTCGGGCTAGTAGCCGACAACAGCGTCGCGTTGAGTACGCAGCCGAGTAAAGCCGACGTTAATATCGATGCGGCGATATTTGCGAAGAACGGCAGCTGGACGTATATGGACTACACGGGCCTGACGACCGGCGGTGATATGGGAAAACTGAACGTGACAGGATCCATATGTCAAAACTTGAGGGGTGCAGTGGGGACGGAGTCCGGTGGAACAATCAGTACGGGCTATTTAAAAAACTATATATTCGACCAGCGTTTCATCAACGCCGCACCTCCGCGATTCCCAGCGGCAGTAGGCCAGTATCAGTTGGTGTCCTGGTACGAGTGATGCAATTTCAGTAGTGTTGAATGGAACTTACGTCTTGGTTTTGGCCTTCAGTTTTCGCCAGAGTGTGGTGACATCTATTCCGAGCATGCGTGCGGCTCTGGATTTGTTTCCCCCGGTTAGATCAAGCACATGGTCGATATATGCAAGCTCCACGTCCTCCAATGAAGGATTCGATTCGAGTACCGATTCGAATGACGCCTTCCGTGTGTTCACGATGGCTGCAGGAAGGTGCTGTGGAAGTATGCTGCCGTCAGGGCTGAGAATAGCCGCCCGTTCTATGACGTTTTCCAGTTCTCTGACGTTTCCGGGCCAGCTGTAGTCCTGCAGGTAGTCGATGCATGAAGAATCGATATGGAGATTTCGGATGTTGAGTTTTCTAGATATCCTTTCCACGAAAAACCGCGTCAGCGGCAGAATGTCCTCTTTGCGTTCCCGGAGCGGAGGCACGTTGAGTTCCATAACGCTCAGCCTGTAATACAGGTCCTCTCGAAATTTCTCTGCTCCTATTAAATCCTTTAGATTCCTGTTCGTCGCGGCCAGGACTCTGATGTCCACTTTCCTCGCAATGCTTTCCCCGACACGCATGATTTCGTGCTCCTGCAATACTCGCAGAATTTTCAATTGCATCGCGGGACTTATGTCCCCGATCTCGTCCAGGAAAACTGTCCCTTTGTCGGCCTCTTCAAATAATCCCACCCTGTCCTTTATCGCACCGGTAAACGCACCCGCCTTATGGCCGAAGAGCTCGCTCTCCAACAGAGATTCCGGGAGCGCGCCGCAGTTGACGGCGACAAACCGCTGCTTTGCCCGCGGAGACAACTTGTGGATATATTTTGCGAGCACTTCTTTTCCCGCGCCGGTTTCGCCCGTGATAAGTACGGTAGAGTCGTAGGGAGCTACTTTGTTGGCTACAAGGAGGACGTGCCTGTAAGCCTTGCTATGTATCTCGATGAATGACGGCTTCGCGATGGTGCCGAGGGCTGCGATTTCTTTTTCATATTTCTTGAGAAGGGACGATTTCTGTTTGAGCTGGTCCGTAAGTTTCTCTATCCTCAGCTTGATGTCGCGGGCTCTGAAGTAATCCAAGTATGGATTTATCTCATCTCCCCAGGATGCAAGATCCCTGCCGATTGCGTGGCACACGCCGTTCCCCTCCGCCCTGCAGGATTCTTCCACGAAGTATACGTCGGTACCAAGGCTCAGCGAAACAAAACCGCTGAAGTATCCCGCCAATATCCAACAGATCGGGTGTGAGGCTTTCCCAATTGTATAGAGATGCTCCTGTGCTTCCTTTGAATCGTGCCATGACACCTCCATGTAGAAAGCCCCGGAAGAAGGATCATACTGCATGGTATTAATTACGTCTCTTGCTATTCCCTCCAGCGAATGAAGCCTGCAGCCTGCCCGAATCAGCTCTTCCTTGTCGTCCCATTTGAAGTTGGTGATAAGCACGGACGCGTCGGCCTGACCCTGGAAGAAACCGAACCTTGTGAGGATGCTCCTGGCGTGTTCGAGACCCGCCGTATCGATGAGATCTTTCCTGAACTGCGCAAATGCGTGAAGACTGTGCATTACTACTTCGCGGCCTCGCATTGTGAGCGTTCCTTCCGAGAAGTTTACTATTTCATCCAGCCTGAGATCGTCCGCTTTCATATTCTCATCGATGTATTTCGATATGCAATGTAACTATTGCATAATACAAAGGGTTTTGGAAAGCATCAATTCGGAAACGGCTTATATCGCAAAAAATCAAGGTGCACTGGGATGGCACGCCCGTTGGATTATAGCCGGTTGCAAACAAGAAAGGGAACCAAGATGTACACACTATTAAAGGAACATGCAAACTACCTCGGTAAGGCTGCTTCTGAATTTGCCGCGGAACTTGTCCGTACCCCCAGTCCTAGTCTTTGCGAGAACGGCGTTTCAAAGATCGTTGCGAAGAAGATGAACGAGCTAGGTTACGACAAAGTCGTCGTCGACGATTTCGGCAATGTTTGCGGAATAATGTACGGCATCGAACCGTCCCCGGTTGTCCTTTTGAACAGTCACATGGACACCGTAGTGCCGGATGAGAAAAGCGGGACATGGGAGATGTCGCCTTATTCAGGCGAAGTGGTCTCGGGCAGACTCTACGGAGCGGGAAGCTCAGATTGCAAGAGCGGCCTCGCCGCGCAAATCTATGCCGGATACCTTCTGAAGAGGATGATGCTCCCTCTAAGAGGAACCTTGATCGTAGCTGCAACTGTCTCGGAAGAGAATGGGCTGAGTCTCGGCTTGCAGCACCTCATCTCGAAAACGCTGGAAGACATGAAGATCAAAGTCGATTACGCGGTGCTCGGCGAGCCGACGAACCTCGGGCTGTTCTACGGTCACGACGGGTGGGCGGAATTCAGAATCGGGATGGATTCTCCCAACCCCAATTTCCTTCGTGATGCGGCGAACGCAGTATTCCGGAACCTGCTGAGCGCAAGCGAGGTTAGAGGCCTTCCCGGCTACTTGCCTCTCATGAAAGTACAGGAGCCCACTTTTAATCCGGAGAATGGGAATGCCTTGATTACGTTTAACAGAAGAATTTTCCCCGATGACGATGCTGCGACTCTGTCTGCAAACATAAAAGACATCGGCCTCCGGAATATCATTGCGGATCACAATCTCAGCGTGAACATCAGCGTAAGGGAAGAGGCGCAGAAACTGCAGGGCGGTCAAACGATTCAGGTCAGGTACATGAGCGACGCCTGGGAGACAGATCCGTTTTCGCCGTTGATGGACCGTTCGAGACAGGCACTCGCTTCTGCGGGATGCAAGAACCAACCGGGCAAATGGAAACTTCCCAAACTCGGCATGGGAACCGCAGGAAGTATTCTGACAAAGCGATTCGGTATACCTACGATCGGTTACGGCCCCGGAGTGGAAGAAGCGGCTCATTCCGACAACGAGTATGTCGAACTGGAACGCATTCACGAAGCGGTGCTCGGGACGGCTTCCATAGTACACAGTCTTGTCGGGGTACCCGTCTTCGGCTGGACATCAGACCTGGAAATATGAATTCAGGGAATTTTCTTAATCAAGGGAGAATAATGAACATCTTTGTCTTGAACTGCGGAAGTTCTTCGTTGAAATACAAAATGATTGCCATGCCTGATCGCGAAGAGATACTCGGCGGAGAAGTGCAGAGGATAGGTTCGAAGACTGCCGAACCATCGACGTTGGTGCATCACGACCAGGCAGGCAAGACTATTCGACGGCTCGCTGTCGACAGCTACAGCGAAGCTTTCGAAGAAGTAATGAAAATAGTCATGCGGCATCCGAGCGCTCCTCCTGAAATGTTTGCCCACAGGATGGTACAGGGCGGCCCCGATTTTCCATCCAATACGGTAGTGAGGGACGGCGACTTCGAATCGCTTGAAAGAACGAAAGAGCTTGCTCCGATACACAATCCCCCCGTTGTGGAGTTGATGGAGGAATGCAGAAGAAAATACCCTGGTATCCCACAGGCTATCATACTCGATACGGCATTCCACTCGACGATGCCCGATTATGCGTTCACGTATTCGATCCCTAAAAATGTCGCGCGGGAGCTAGGGATTAGAAAATACGGGTTTCATGGGATAAGTCATCGCTACGTTTCTCGCGAGGCTGCAAGGTTCCTTGACATACCTAGTGAGAACTTCAACGCAGTCAGTTGTCACCTGGGCAGCGGCGGTGCCAGCTTATGCGCAATAGTTGGAGGAAAATCTGTCGATAATTCCATGGGCTTTTCACCCCTTCAGGGGCTTGTAATGAGCACCAGATGCGGCGACGTGGATCCCGCAATCATCCTTCGAATGATTGTCGACTATGACGGGGACTATTCGCTGGTGGACGACATTCTCAACCGGCAGAGCGGTGTCCTTGCACTTTCAGGACTATCTTCAGACATACGCGATATCATCAGAAGAGCGATCAACACTGGGGATGACCGCGCGCAGAGGACACTCGACCTTTATATCTGGCGGATCAAAAAGTACCTTGGCAGCTACCTCGCTGTTGTGGGCCGTCCGCACGCAATAATTTTCACCGACACGATAGGCGAATCGGTGCCTTACGTCCGTGAAGCAGTCTGTCGGAACATGGAATTTTTCGGTGTCCGGCTTGACGAATGGAAGAACAAGACGATCTCGGTCTACCCGTCTGAAATCTCGTCGGCAGAAAGCCGCGTCCGCATAATTGTCGTCAAGACAAATGAAGAACTCGCTATTGCAAATGAGGCATTTGGGCTTCTGGGCGCCGAGATGCCGGGTCAATGCGTCGAAAAGGAAGGAGAAAACCTGAATGAGAAGGCTGATTGTCTTAATCCCTGAAGGGTACTTTGTCGACTATTTTGTCTACTCGATTGGAGTAAAGAGTCACAGTCCGGGCCGGAGCGGAGCGGGTTCGGAAAGAGGTTACTCGCTTGAATGGAAGGGACGCATCAAGTTCCGCGGGGAGGGGGTTTCGGTCGATGACATCCCGAAGCTCGTCGCAAAGTACTCTCCAGAGGCGGTTGCGATCAAGGTCCTCTACGGCGGAGAACTGTTCGGGAGCGTCCAGGTATACGGTAGGAGGCAACTGGACAAGCTTAATGAACTCGTTCCGGAGTCGCCTCTACATATCCCGGCAGCTATGAAATTGATAAAAGCGGTGGAGCGGAGCGTCCCCGCACCGCGAATAATCCTCTACTTTGAAACGGGATTTTTCAGAGATCTCGCGTCACAGGAACAGGCATACGCACTCGACGCGGACCTTGGAGTTGCAGGCGCGACCGCCGAGTCCTTCCGGAAGTACGGTTATCACGGTCTGCTTCACCGGGCGGCATTTACGAAGTCGAGGGAGCTCGGACTTGAGTCGAGGCGGATCGTCTCCATTTGTCTTGAACCACTCCCAGAGGTGGTTGGCATATACGACGGCAGACCTGTCACCGTCTCGAGCGGCTCTACTCCGCTTGAGGGGCTTTCGGGCAACTCGAATTGCGGCGAGATCGATCCGGGAATCATTATGTATCTTGAGAAGAAAAAGAGGTGGGGTCCGGAGATTATCAACAACATACTTACAGCGAAGAGCGGGCTGACGGCGCTGGCCGGGGAAAGGGTCACGATAGCCGATGTCTTGAGTGGCGGAGGAATGTACGAAGCCGCGCGAAGTTTCTTCGAATACAAGGTGTTGCTCAGTTGTGGTGCCGCGATCGCCGGTATGGGCGGGCTCGATTTAGTAGCTTTCTCAGGACGATATGCCGAGGCAGCCACGAAGATGGCTGAGCGCCTCATCGCCAGGATTTCCGGGAATCTAGCCCCTGACAGAAGGCCATCGCTCTTCATGATGCAGGACACTGTGGCTGATGTTATCGCAGGAAGCTACATCGCCTCTCAACCTATGGAGGAATACGCTTTGATTTAGACCTCGGGGCTCGACACTTGCTCACCGTGAACCCGGTGTGTTGCCCGGCAGCCTGACGCTTAGTGAGAAGGCTGGTGCCTGCCAAGGGATGTGCAGTCATGAAGATACATCTCGCCCGGACCGGCTTCGCTCGACGCATTTCCTGCGCAATTTCTTGGAACACGCCGATGCTCTGAAGATGATTTGTCTGAAGGTCATGGCGTGAAATTGAAGTTTTTCGGAAGTATTCCGAGATAGAATTACAACCGTGAACCGAGGTTTCTGCCTGCATCGGTGCAATTGAAAATTCACATTCGGGGCTTGGAAATGGAAACGCACCTCAGCATTCGTTTCCGCTTCGGATGGGATTGATAGCTCGCTAAACGGAAGGAGTCGGAATCAGATAGCTATATCTATCGACCGGGGATCCGGTTGTGTTCGGTTCTGCAAACTGCAAAATATTTGGTTAATCAGTGCTTAAGTCAGCACCTTAAATAAACTTCGATTTGGCAAAGAGGGAATTTGAAGGTATCTATAGCGAGCCTCGTGGGGCGCGCTGTTTTGACGGCGCCCCTGACGGTAATGCTCGCAATCCGACGTCGTTTCCGGCATACCGATCCTGCCTCAAGTGCCGGAATCTTCTTCCATAATGCGATGATCGGGAGCCATGAAACTCTTCACTCCATTTAACACGCGGTCCACCGAAGCGGAGGCGGATACGCGCTCATTCGCGGTCGAAGTGCGACGCTATATCCGACTGGCTATCGGGGCGATTACCCTACTATGGCTCTTGATGGTTATTTTCCGGCCATCTTTGGCGAATGTCTGGACTACATTTTATTTGCCAACCCTTGTAGCTATGTTCGTGGGGCAGTGGCTCAACACCCGGGGTGAAACGAAAAGTACTGTGATTGTGCTCCTGGCATCCGGATGGACGGTCTTAACGATGATTACCCTCCTGTATTCCAAGGTTGTGCCTCCGGACAATAACAGGTATATGATTCTGGTGGTCGTTGCTGGACTCCTGCTCGGCAAGCGTGCAGGTGTAATCACTGCGACCGTATGCGGTATCACGGAGATTCTATTTGCAGCTCTTGTAGCGAGAGGGGTGGTCGTGTCCTTAGATCCCGGTGCCGTGATTTACACTCTGCTTCCGCACCTGTTTTTCCTATATTTGGCCACACTTATTCCACTTCTTGCCACGCGTAGAGTCAGGATGGCATTAAAGGTTGCTGAAGAAGAAAGGGAAGAACGCCGGCGGACAGCAGAGATGTCCGCGGTCAACGAAGCACGGTTCCTTGCCATTGTCGACGGGTCTCCGGATGCTATCATGATTCATAGGAATGGAAAATTTATCCATCTGAATCCTTCCTCGCTTGAGCTGATCCGGGCCGACTCGGCCGACAACCTTCTCGGTAAATCTATTCTGGAGATTGTGCACCCATCCAGCAGCGAGCTGGTTGCCACGGCTCTCGAAACAATTGAAAACACCGGGACCTCTTCCCGGATCCGGGAAGGGAAAATGATGAGATTGGACGGATCTATCGCAACGGTTGAAACTGCCAGCATGCCGGTCACTCTGGAAGGAAAGCCGGCGATTCAGACGATAGCCAAAGATGTAACCGAGCTTAGGAATCTCCAGAACCAGATGCATCTACAGGTTGCGGCATTGAATTCCGCTGCGAACGGGATAGTGATAACTAACCGTGAAGGGGAGATCGTTTGGGCAAATCCAGCTTTCGAGGCGTTAACTGGATATAAATCAAGCGAAATCATCGGAAATAGCCCGGGAGAAATAGTCAAGTCGGGCAAGCAGAAAGCATCGTTTTACCGCGAGATGTGGGACACAATACTTTCGGGAAGAGTGTGGCATGGGGAGCTTGTAAATCACAGGAAGGACGGTACGCTATACGATGAGATGATGACCATAACGCCCGTTGCGAATCGAGATAATATCATTACGCATTTCGTTGCAGTCAAAGAGGATGTAACATCAAGGAAAATGCTCGAACAGCAGCTCCTTCAGTCACAGAAACTGGAGGGTATCGGCCAGCTTGCCGGAGGAGTGGCACATGATTACAATAACATCCTCAATGTCGTAGTAGGTTACGCGGAACTTCTCAGGCGAAAGCTTCGGGATGACGACTTCGCGCGTCAACATATAGAGTCCATCCTCGGCGCCGCAAGGCGCGGGGCCGACCTAGCGCGACAGCTCCTCGCGTTTGCGAGAAAGGAAATTTTGTCTCCGAGGACTATCAGCGTGAACACGGCAGTGGATTCGGTTCGCAACATGCTCCAGAGAATAATCGGGGAAAACCTGAAGCTCGTATTTGTTCCCGGAAAAGGCCTGTGGAATGTCAAAATTGATCCTACTCAGTTCGATCAGATTTTGATTAACCTTGTTGCCAATGCAAGAGACGCGATCAGGGAAGTGGGAACCGTGACGATTATAACGGAGAACATGAAGGTGGTACAGAATATTCCCAATATCTCTCCCGATCTCGAGCCGGGGGAGTACGTCAGGATCACAGTTGAAGATGACGGAAAGGGGATGGATGAGCAAACATTGAAGAGGATATTCGAACCGTTCTTCACCACTAAGCCGAAGGAGCATGGTGCCGGTCTCGGGCTATCGACCGTTTACGGAATTGTGAAACAGAATGGGGGAGCGATATCCGTTGAAAGCGAGCTTGATAAAGGGACCAGGATTGTCTTCTTCCTGCCGCGGTCTGTCGGCGAGGCCTTTCCACAGGATGAGGAAGGAATCGATGAATCTCTGAGGGGGAGTGAAACAGTGCTGGTGGTCGAAGATGAAGCTGATCTTCTCCACTTAGCCAAAGCGACCCTTGAAGAATACGGATATAATGTAATCACCTCCCTCGATCCCGGTGATGCCGAACTGCTTTCTGATGCGTATGGTGGCGAAATCAACCTGTTGCTTACCGATGTAGTAATGCCGAAGATGAGCGGCATGGAATTGAGCGAAAGGCTCTCGATGAAACGACCAGGGCTCAAGACGATTTTTATGTCGGGATACAGTTCTGAGGGTTTCGTGTCGGCGGGTGGGGACCTCCAGGCAGCGGAAGTGATTCAGAAACCTTTCACCCTTATAGAGCTTGCCCGTAAGGTTAGGGAATCCCTTTCCTTGAAGACCGCTGTGTGAGCGGAATCACCGTTCGTAACGTTTTCTTCCGCCTCTTGTTACATGGGCGTGACACCCCTCGATCCGATTTCTTATTCGTGGCGATTGCTGGCTGTTTTTGAGGCCATTCCCGGCATGGTACTTGACCCTTCCAAACTGAACTAAATTACGCCGTTTTAAGATGTAATCTTGAAGATCAGAAGGACAGCTCTAACTACACACAATGACTGAAACTAGATCGAATAGAATCAGATGAAATCCCCCGGTCTTTTCGGTTCGGCAATGCTCTGGAATCCGATCGGCATGAAATTGCTGGATGGGAATGATCCCATTGTAGGAAGCACTTTCTCTGATTGGCGCATCGTCATAACAAGAGAAAACCAGGTGCTTGAGGTGAAACAGATGAGCATCGACATGCCGAATACCAGACTAAAGCCCATTTATTCCGCGACAGGTGACCTGACCATTGTGATTCTAGCTGAATCCAAGAAGGCCGCTGAGAACCGAGGACACCGAATCGCCAGCCGAATTGCAGATGCAGGGCTCTGGGGATTGGATTTCCTCGATCTCGTCGACCTTGACTTCGACAAGTAACCTTTTTCCCTCAATTTCCACAACTCCCGTTTTACTCCTCCATCCCGAGTGTTGAGTTTTTCAGCAATCACGGGAACTCTATGCCCCCCCTTTTGGGTTGACCTATTAAGTGGAGAGCGCTTCTATTTGAAATCTGGCTGGGAGGTCACGATGACATAGGGGTTTCTTTTATTCAGGAACCGAATTGCTTTTCAAGGCTTTTTGGGAGTGTGGGACAAGGGAGGGGGTCCACAATGATCTAGACGTGGGAACATTTGAGCGTTCCATGGGACTTAATCTGCCAGAGTTGGAGGTTAAGGATGGAAACAAGTCGGAGAATAGATTCGGCAAGGAGCCCTTTCCGAGGACTTCCTCTGCGTCGTGCGGTAAATATTGAGGGGTCGAGTGACGCGATCATACGAAAGACGCTTAGTGGAATAATAACCAGCTGTCATCCTGGGGATGAAAGGACCTCCGGTTACGAGGCAACGGAAGCGATCGGGGAATCCACGCTGAAGACTTTCCCTCCCGTCAGTGTGGAAGTAGAGCCAGAGAATCTGCATCACACGAGAGAGCTATTTAATCGGACATTCGACTCATTGTTAGAGAGCTGCTGGACGACAGCTTCCGATTGGCGGCCCAAGTACCTAAGCGAAGCCGAGGCGTCTCGAATGCGGCAACTGAGACAAAAACTTGATGGGGGAGCCGATGCCGATATTCCATGTCCTGCAAGCCCTATTGAGATGCATCATTGGAAACTTGGAGGTTTTGTCCAAAAGAATCTTCTCGAATCTCGACGACAAGCCCGACGAACTTCTCGATTCACTATCGGCTTCCGTAGAACTCAAAATCAAGAAGCACCATACCTATTGACCAGCGGCCGGAGGATTTATGCCTGATGATGACGGTACTATCCTAAATATTCTCCACCTGGAAGACAGCCGTGCGGATGCGGAGTTAATAAGCGCCACGCTGCTCGAGGCGGACATACCGTGTGTCATAAAAATTGTCAAATCGAGGGAGGAGTTCAACCGAGCGATTGCGCAAAGACAATTTGATATAATACTCTCGGATTATTCATTACCGTCATTCGGTGGGAAGGAGGCTTTCAAACTCGCACATGAAGTTGTTCCAGACACACCGTTCATATTCGTGTCAGGGACTCTTGGGGAGGACGCGGCAATCCAAAGTTTGGTCGATGGTGCGACGGACTATGTCCTTAAGTCCAAGCTAGCAAGGTTGGCGCCCGCGGTGAATAGAGCGATGAGTGAAATCGACGAGAAGAAGAAGAGAAAGATGGCGGAGAATCTGAGCCAGGTAGCCCTGGAGAATCTAAAGAAAAGCGAGGCCAGATTCCGCGGAGTCTTGGAAAGTGCACCTGATCCTGCGGTGATAGTCAACAGCGACGGGAAGATCGCGTTTGCGAACGCCCAGGCTGAGAAGGTATTCGCCGTGCAAAAAGACCAATTGATCGGAAAACCGCTGGAGGATCTTGTTCCCGAAAGATTCAGAGCGACTCACAAGAAGCTTGTATCGTCATTCCATCGGCAGCCTCACGCCCGCGGACTCGGATCCGAGCTCGAGCTCTACGGCCGCCGTTCGGATGGGACTGAGTTTCCCGCCGATATCATGCTCTCGCCGCTCAGGATGGATGGCGAGATGTCTGTACTTGCCATGATCAGAGATGTCTCTGATTCGAGAGAGGCCGAGAGAGCGCTTCGGGAAAGCGAAGCCAGGTTTAGAATGATATACGAAGCTTCCCCCCTCGGTATTATGATTGTCGACGAAGACGGACGAATTGTAAGGTGTAACCCGGCAGTGATCGATCTGCTCGGATACTCGGAGCAGGAACTGAAGCAGAAGACATATGATGACATCACCCACCCTGAGGACCGTCCCGTCGGGACGGAAATGTCCTCAGTACTCAAAACCGGCAAGAAAGACGTTGTAAGATACGAGAAACGCTATATCAGAAAAGACGGCAAAGAAGTCTGGGTCCACATCACGCACTCTGCTGTCAGGGATGAAAAAGGCTCTTATCGTTTTGGCCTGGGGATCATCGAGGACTTCACTGACAGGAAGAGGGCGGAAGAGGCGTTGAGAAGATCCGAAGACCGATACCGTAACCTTGTCGAAAGCGCGCGCGATGCAATATTCAGTCTTTCACCCAGTGCAGTGATAGTCAGTCTTAATCCCGCATTTGAGACGATGACCGGCTGGAAGCGCGAAGAATGGATCGGGAAAAGCGTAACAGATCTCATTCACCCCGATGACAGGTCCAAGGCGCAGGAAAGGCTCCGAAAATCACTGGAAGGTGACGTCCTGGGTACGTCAAGATTCAGGATAATCAGGAAATCCGGAGAATATGGAATTGGTGAATTCAACACGACCAGGCTGATGAACAACGACAAGCTCGTAGGAATACTTGGAATCGCGAGAGATGTGACCTCACAAATCGCGATAGAGGAGCAGCTGCGTCAATCTCAGAAGATGGAGAGTCTTGGAACGCTTGCAGGCGGAATCGCACACGATTTCAACAACATTCTCGGAATCATCATGGGATACGCTAGTTTGTCACGCCGGGCCCTGAAGCCGGGTGATAAGGTCTCAAGAAACCTGTCCACGATAGAGGGAGCCGCCCAAAGGGGGATCGGGCTTATCCGTCAGTTGCTGATGTTCGCGCGAAGACAGGACCGCGTGCAGGAGTTGGTCGATGTGAATGGAGTGGTCGCCGATATTTACAAAATGGTGAAAGAGACTTTTCCGAAAGTTATCTCGACCAGGCTGCAACGCACCAAGGATGAGCTGTTCATATATGGCGACCCGACGGAAATCCACCAGGCAGTACTAAATCTTTGTGTCAACGCTCGTGATGCCATGATGGATCGTGCTGACGGCCGCCTGCCGGGAGGAAGGCTGGATATTTCCACTTCGCTGATCTCATCCGACGAAGTTGCAGCGGGTCACCCGTCCGCAGGTGGAGAAAGTTATGTTCGGATTGCGGTGTCCGACACGGGCAAGGGAATCGATGAGGCCACACAGAAAAGGATTTTCGAGCCGTTC
Organism: Candidatus Kryptoniota bacterium; assembly: GCA_046706745.1. Classification (GTDB taxonomy): domain Bacteria; phylum Bacteroidota; class Ignavibacteria; order Kryptoniales; family JAKASW01; genus JAKASW01. The sequence continues at coordinate 130,505 of JBJKPC010000085.1, read as the reverse complement.
TTCACGACAAAGGAAAAGGGAAAGGGGACCGGGCTCGGGCTCTCTACCGTTTACGGCATAGTAAGTGCCGAGGAGGGATTCGTAGAAGTTTCCAGTCGTATAGGCGAAGGAACGACGTTTACCGTTCTTCTACCGTCACGGTCAGGTTCTCCCGACCTTCCGGGTGTATCCGCTGAGGCTCTCGCCAACCTGAGAGGTGAGTCGGAGACCCTTTTAATCGTCGAAGACGAGGAAGGCTTGCGTGAGCTACTATATAATATCCTCTCGGATAACGGCTACAGCGTCCTCACTGCGGAAGACGGAGAGCATGCCCTCGCTCTGGCTCTCCAAAATGCACGAATAGACCTCGTGATTTCCGATCTCGGTTTGCCTAAAGTAGGCGGACTAGATCTGTTTGAAGCGATCAGGAAAATCAGACCGAACATGAAGGTGATACTGGTCAGTGGATTCCTAAGCGATCCCGACCGCGAACGGATGCAGGAAAACGGCGTTAATGGCTTTGTTCAGAAGCCATACAAGCCACGGGATGTTTTGGAACAGGTCAAGAAAGTATTAGGGGATCGCAGGGCGTGACTCCTTTTGATTTCAGGGCAGATCCTCCCTACTCCGTGGTATCTCCACATCGTACGAAACGTAATTGAGCTTCCACAAATAGTTTGAGCAAGCCAAGATCTTCGTAATCGGAAGTTGAATGTCCGACTCATTCGTCGATCATGGTCAAAAAGAAATCCGAATGGCATTGGTAATCGGAGCGGATTGATTCTGCAGTAAACGTCTGATAAATTTTCCGATATGCCTTTGCACGCCCGGCACTTTGCTCTTGAAGAAGCTCGGTCGCTCCTGAAAACAATCATTCCGGACCTTTCCGGGATGGTTGAGTTGAAGCGGGCGCTGGACCGGAGCAACTACGATGTTTACCGGCATCGCTATTTTGGGGGGGGCGGACCTAACGGTACCGGGAATTATCCGCCCGAGCTTGAAGAGCTGGTCGCAATAGTCAAGAGGTTCGAGGATAAAGGAATAATCATAAAGGGGCTCGACGATGGTCTCATAGACTTTCCTCATATCAGGGAGAATGGGGAGGAGGTCTATCTTTGCTATAAACTCGGAGAGGAGGATATACTTTTCTGGCACCCGGTAGAAGCCGGGTTTGCCGGTCGAAGAAGTACAACAGAACTCTAACCGGAGAAAGAATGAACCCGCTGAACAATGTCATTGTATCGACGCTCCAGCTTTTCCCAAAAGGATTTGTGAAGCGATTTGCCATGCGCTACATCGCAGGCGAGCACATTGAAGACGCACGCCGAGTCGTGCAAAAATTGAATTCAGAACGTATGACGGCCACGGTCGACGTCCTTGGAGAAAACGTGACCACAAAGGAAGAGGCGGCGCTTTCATCGGATGCGGCCGTTGCAGTTTTGCGAATGATCGACGATAACAAGCTGGATGCTAACCTGTCGATAAAGCTCACGCAGTTCGGCCTCAACATTGACCGTGATTTTTGCTTCCAGAATGTGTTGAGAGTGATGGATACCGCGAGGAAGTACGGGAATTTCGTGCGGATCGACATGGAAGATTCAGGCGTAACAACGGCTACCCTGGACATCTATGAGAGGTTCCGGAAGGCCGGTTTCGAGAATACCGGTGTGGTAATTCAGGCGTATCTCAGAAGAAGCGAAGAAGATCTGAGGCGGCTTATCGAAATGAAGGCGAGCGTACGGCTCTGCAAGGGGATTTACATCGAACCGGAGGAGATTGCATACAAGCAGCGCGACGAGATCAGGAAGAACTACGTGAAGTTGATGACGATGCTTATTGAAGGAGGCTGCCGGATCGGAATCGCCACGCACGACGATGTGTTGGTGAATGCGGCGTATGACCTCCTCGGCCGAGACCACCTGCAGAAAGATAGCTACGAATTCCAGATGCTTTATGGAATCAGGTCCGACCTTCGGGACAGGATCGTCGCGGACGGCCACAGGCTCCGGGTATACGTCCCGTTCGGGAAACAGTGGTACGCGTATTCTATGCGGAGGTTCAAGGAGAACCCGCAGGTTGCGGGGTACGTGTTCAGGTCGGTGGTGACGGGGAGGTAGGGGATAAGGAGACGGGGAGAACGGGGGACGACGGCGCAAGAGCCTGGATGTTCGGAGGTGCAGAGAATTGTCTTTTACACCTCAGCGGATCATAGTTCTCCTCACGCGTTTCATTTTTCACCTTCACCGGCTTAGATTAAAACGAGGATTAGACCAGGTATATTTCACATGACAAATAAATTCAGGGTTACTTCTGACTATAAGCCGTCGGGCGATCAGCCGCAGGCGATTCGTGAACTCAGTGAAGGGGTGAAAAACGGACAGAAGTTCCAAACACTTCTCGGGGTTACAGGCAGCGGCAAGACCTACACGATGGCGCAAATTATACAGAACGTTAACCGCCCTACGCTGATAATTTCGCACAACAAGACTCTTGCAGCACAGCTATATGGTGAGTTCAAGCAACTGTTTCCAGAAAACGTCGTCGAGTTCTTCATCTCCTATTACGACTATTACCAGCCGGAAGCGTATATCCCTCAGACCGATACGTACATTGAGAAGGACTCTTCGATCAACGACGAGATAGACAGGCTGAGGCTTCGCGCCACGAGCTCACTCCTGAGCGGCAGAAAAGATGTTCTCGTGGTTGCGTCGGTCTCCTGCATTTACGGCATCGGCTCGCCGCACGACTACAAGAGCGAGGTCGTGATGATACGCAAGGGAGACAAGCTTGGGCGGCGCCATCTTCAGCAGCTCCTCATTGGGAGCCTGTACTCGCGGAACGATGTCGAGTTTCTCCGCGGAGTGTTTCGCGTCAGGGGCGACGTCGTGGAGATCTTCCCTGCCTATGAACTGGAAGAAGCGGTGAGAGTCGAATTCTTCGGCGACGAGATCGAGTCGATTAAATCGTTCGATCCCATCACGGGTGTGCCTGCCATTGAAATGGACGAGGTCGCCATATACCCTGCGAGGCATTTCGTCACCAGCGAGGAAAACCTCGAACGTGCGATCGTCGATATTGAAGCGGAGTTGGTCGACAGACTGACGGAGCTTCGCGCGATGGGAAAATATCTGGAAGCCCAGCGAATCGAACAGCGGACCCGTTTCGATATCGAGATGATGCGGGAAGTCGGATACTGCAGCGGTATTGAGAATTACTCCAGGCACATAACCGGCAGGAAACCCGGCCAGAGGCCTTACACCCTTCTCGATTATTTCCCCGAAGATTTTCTAATGTTCATAGACGAATCGCACCAGACGATCCCTCAGCTGCGCGCAATGTATCATGGCGACCGTTCGCGGAAAGTAACTCTGGTCGAATACGGCTTCCGTCTGCCGTCGGCGCTCGACAACAGGCCGCTGAAATTCGAAGAGTTCGAATCCATGATCGGCCAGACAGTATTCGTCAGCGCGACCCCCGCCGATTACGAGCTGGAAAGGAGCGGCGGCGTTATCGTCGAGCAAGTCATCAGACCGACCGGAATCGTAGATCCTGAAGTGGAGGTCAGGCCGGTCAAGAACCAGATGGACGATCTTATTCACGAGATACGCGGGCGAGTCGATACAGGAGAACGCACACTCGTGACGACTCTTACAAAGCGGATGGCAGAGGACCTGACCGAGTACCTTCGTGGATTAAATGTAAGGGTGAAGTATATTCATTCGGATATAGATTCGCTGGAGCGTGTCTCGATTCTGCGCGACCTGCGGCTCGGTGAGTTCGATGTGCTTGTCGGTGTGAACCTGCTTCGCGAAGGCCTTGACCTGCCAGAAGTGTCGCTGGTGGCGATACTGGATGCAGACAAAGAAGGTTTTCTCAGGTCTGAAAAAAGCCTTATCCAGACCGCGGGACGGGCGGCGAGAAACGTCGGAAGCAAAGTAATCCTTTATGCCGACACCGTCACCAGGAGCATGAAAAAGATGATGGATGAGACTGAGCGTCGCAGGAAGCTCCAGCAAGAGTACAATCTCGAACATAACATCAGCCCAAGGTCGATAGTCAAGACCGCGGAAGAGATCATGGCTTCGACAGCAATTGCCGACATACGGGCCGAGAGCGAAGAGAAGACAAGGCGACTTTTAGAGGCCGGCGTAGGAGAACCGAAAATGAAGTACCTTTCGGACCAGGAGAGGACTGAACTTGTAGACCGGCTGACAAAAGAGATGTACCAGGCAGCAAAGGATTTGGATTTCGAGAAAGCCGCGGAACTAAGGGACGAGATACACAGGCTCTCTCAGAAAAAGTAATCTGGCGGCGCGGGTTGCGTTCTCAGGCTCTCGATTCCTGGCAGCGTCGTGTGTCTAGTTCGAGGTGGTGGAAATATGACGGTAAATCTTGTCAGACTTGGCGGATCGTTCCTCGATTTCATTTACCCTCCCGTCTGCGGAACCTGTTCCGGAACTCTGAGGAAAGGCGAGGCTTTCGTATGCGCGCGATGCTGGGACAGCTTCGAGCGGGTTCCTCCGACAGAGATGGTTACGCAGCTCATCGAGGGAAAATTCCTTGCGGAAGAGGCGGTCGACAAAATTGACTCTGTTTTCCTATTCGAACAGGACATCCGGGTCAGAGAGGCAATACACTTGCTCAAATACGGCGGTGCCGAGGCGATCGCCGGCAAGTTCGGCCTGTTTATCGCGAAAAAGATTGTGAATGACCCCAAGCTTTCAATGTGCGATTCCATAGCGCCCGTACCGCTTCACCAGGCTCGCCGAAGGGAGAGAGGATATAATCAGAGCGAGCTGATTAGCCGATGCATCAGTCAGATCCTCTCCATAGATCATGTGCCAGGACTCCTGGTGAGAGTACGTCAAACCCGGACGCAGACTTCTTTCGATGCGGAAGGAAGAAGGAAAAATGTCACGGGGGCTTTCAGATTGGGAAATGTCCCGACGGGTGGAGTCGAAGGGAAAAAAGTTCTGCTTGTAGATGATGTCATCACAACCGGATCTACCATTAAAGAGTGTGCGAGAACACTTAAGGTAAACGGAGCATCGGAAGTCTACGGAGCATCCGCGGCCATCACCATCTGAATTTGATCCGTATTGGATGGGTAAAGAACTTCGTCTGCATTTCTTCGAAGGAACAAAGCATCTCCGATGACGAAATCCGTCTCTATTTTGTCAAACCGGAGAACTCCTGGACCGACATGCTTTGGAAATTGCCTGCTCAATCTTTAAACTTCTCTATGAGAAGGATACTCTTCCTCCTTGCGGTTGCCGTGGCTGTCAGCTCGTGTTCGAAAAAGGCGGGCAAAGTGCAGGAAAGGCAGGCTCAGGAGCAGCAAACAACAATAATCCCTAACGTGCCGATGCCCCAATTCAATGCTCAGACGGCGTTCAGTTTTCTGGTCCGACAGGTCGACTTCGGCCCGCGCGCTCCAAATACTGAAGCGCATGCAAAGTGCCTCGAGTACTTCACTCATGAGTTTCAGATGTATGCCGATTCGGTTCAACTTCAGCATTTCAACGTACCGGGATACGACGGGGCGCTCCTTCATCTCACGAACGTCATCGCGAATTTCAATATGAAGTCCAAAGTACGCATCCTCCTGTCGGCGCACTGGGACAGCCGGCCGCGTGCCGATCACCAGCCGGGGGGAGCCGTCGACAAGCCGATCCCGGGAGCGGATGACGGTGCGAGCGGGGTGGCGGTTCTTCTGGAGCTCGCGCGAGATTTCAAACAATCCCCACCGCCGGTGGGCGTCGATATTATTCTATGGGATGGGGAAGATTACGGCAGAGAAGGTGACCTCAACTATTATTGTCTCGGCTCAAAGTATTGGGCGGCGACGAAACCCAAAGGTTACAATCCGCTATTCGACATCAACCTGGATATGATCGGCCAGAAAGATCTCAGGATTCCGAAGGAAGGTTATTCCGTGGAATATGCTCCGGATGTCGTGAAACTCGTTTGGGATACGGCCAAGGAGATGGGAGTCACTCAGTTTGTCGACACGACCGGCGAGCCTATATATGATGATCATCTTCAACTCGACAATATCGGGATGAAGGCAATCGATCTTATCGATTTCAACTACAAGTACTGGCATACTTTGGAGGACACCCCTGACAAATGCAGCCCGCAGAGTCTTTCCGCCGTCGGCAGGGTGTTGCTCGAGGTTATATACCGAAAGCTCAACTCGTATCCGTACGCTCGTTATGCGGGATAGGTTTTATCAATTGTATGTCGCTACCGACAGGCCGGTGAACGACCTGGTCGTCGGCTTTCTCAGCGATGTGGGAGCCGAAGGGTTCGTAGATGAGGGAAACGAACTGAAATGCTATTTTTCGGAAAGGAACTGGAAGCAGGAATATAAGGATGATGTAACGAGATTTCTCCAACACTTGAAGAGAGACGGAGATATTTCGGAATTTTCGGTCGACGTATCTGAAATAATGAATCAGGATTGGAATATGAAATGGGAAGAATCCGTGTTGCCTGTCGAGGTCACGGAAAATATTGCGATAAAACCGAGCTGGAAGGACTACAACGGGAAAGCCAGAATCGTCATTGAGATAGACCCGAAGATGTCGTTTGGGACGGGACACCATGAAACCACGAGGATGATGGTACGGTATCTCGAAAAATACATCAAGGGCGGTGAGAGGATACTCGACGTCGGGACGGGAACGGGGGTTCTTGCTATAGCCGCAGTGAAGCTCGGCGCCGCCGGTTGCGTCGCTGTCGACAGGGATGAGTGGTCCATCGAGAATTCTATGGAAAACATCAGGAGAAACGGCGTCTCGGAGAAGGTGGACGTAATCCGCGGTGAGGTAGCCTCGATTGCCGAGGATGAATTCGATATTGTGGCGGCAAACCTGAACCGCAACACTCTCCTTTACATCGAGCCCGAATTGCGGAAACGCTGCAAGACAGGCGGCATGCTATTGCTGACCGGACTGCTTACTCTGGATGAAAAGGACATCGTCGGCTCATATACCAAGTCGGGTTTCAAGGTCCTGGACGTGCTGCACGAAGCAGAGTGGTCTGCGCTTGCCCTCACCAAATGAGATATGCGTCGATAGACATCGGGACAAACACCATCCTGATGCTGATAGGCGACATAGACGAGACCCTCTCACTGACTCCGATCAAAGATTATTACTCGGTGCCGAGACTTGGCAAAAGCGTTTCTACCGCGAAGAAATTGAGCCGCGAATCTATCGAACGGGCGACCGGCATTCTTTCGGGGTACCGCGACATGGCGAACCAATACGGTGTCGATAAGATCGTTGCATCGGCAACCAGCGCGGTGCGAGATGCTGAGAACAGGGATGAGTTCGTTGCGACGGTCAGAGAGGCCTGCGGAATAGATGTCGAGGTGATAGAGGGGCGTGCAGAGGCAAGGCTGGGTTTTCTCGGTGCACTCAGTTCTGAAACGGACAAATCAAAGAGATCACTTGTCGTAGATATTGGGGGCGGAAGCACAGAGTTCAGCTTCGGCGCGGGAACCGAACCCTCGCTTTGCAGGAGTCTGAATGTCGGTGCCGTACGCATTACCGAAATGTTCTTTAAACACAGCCCTCCGCTGGAGGAGGAACTTCGGATTGCCACAGGATTCGTCGACGACGCACTCTCGGGCTTCCCTTTTTCAGATATTAGACCTCAGCGTGTTTTCGCAGTCGCAGGTACCCCGACGACGCTTGCCCTCATTTATCAGAAGAGGTACGAGTTTGATCCCGATGCGGTGAACAATTATCGGATGTCCGCTCAGGCGCTCGAAGAGATCTTCCTTCTTCTTAAGAAAAAATCTCCGCAAGAGATCAAACAGTTGACGCGTGCGGCGGAGGGAAGGGAGGATGTGCTTCTCGCCGGCGCCCTCATACTCCTGGAATCTCTGAGACTGGCGGGTGCGGGGGAGTTTCTCGCAACGGATCGTGGACTTCGCCACGGTTACCTTCTGTACAAGCATCTCAGGATGCTGAACGGATGAATGCGTCTTCGCTGGCCGGACATGCTGTCGAGCTGCTTGAAAAAGTTGTGGTGAGCGCCCTCCCGTCGGACAGGGTTGTCAAGGACTTCTTCAAAGAAAGACGATATCTCGGTTCACACGACAGGCGCTGGATAACCGAGCGGCTTTACGGTATGATCCGGAATTTCATTTTGCTCCGCGAGCTCACCGACCATTGTGTAGACCACGCGCTTCCGATTCACGTCTTCATAGTACACGAGATGATGATAGGCGGAATGGGGATCGAAGAAGTTGAAAACGCGTACCCGGCCTTGCTGGAAGCTTACCGTATGTCGGGCAGAAAACTCGAACTGGATAGTATACGTGAGTGTACCCATGATCGGCTCGATGAGATCAAGGGGAGCCCCGGATCGGCACCACTACTGTTTTCCTTTCCAGATTTTTTCGGCGAAGAATTGCCGGAAAATGTCCGCGAGGAGAGCGTCCCGCTCATGATCGCTCTGAACAAAGAAGCGCGTGTTTGTATTCGCGTCGACACGAACAGAATAGGGAGGAAAGATGTGCTGAGCGCCTTTGCGGATGAGGGGATTCAGGCTGAGCCGGCAAGATTTTCGCCTCTGGGCATCTATCTGCCGAAAAGGATAAATCTGAATAATAACCGGTTGTACAAGGGAGGCTTCATCGAAATACAGGAAGAAGCCAGTCAGCTTGTCGGATTATTGGTCAATCCTCACAAGGATGAGATCATTGTCGATGCCTGTGCGGGTGCAGGAGGGAAAAGTCTGGAGATCGCCGCGCTGTCGAATGGAGAATGCAAGATATATGCGCTGGATGTCGACGAAACACGCCTCAGGAATCTGGCTGTCCGCACTCGAAGGGGGGGCTATTCCGATGTATTTCCCATCAGAGTTTCTGCCAGCGATCTAGGCGAAGCATCTGCTCTTTCGGGAACAGCGGACAAAGTGGTTGTCGATGCGCCTTGTTCGGGAAGCGGCACTATCCGCCGCAATCCAGACAAGAAGCTGCGCCTGACAAAACAGGCCGTCGAGAAACATGCGTCCTATCAATCGTCTCTCCTGGCTCGATATTCGAATCTCGTCAAGGTAGGCGGGATCATTGTCTATTCTACATGCAGCATGTTCCAGAGCGAAAACTCGGGCGTCGTCAGCACTTTTCTTGAATCAAACGAGAACTTCATCCCGGAGGACGTCTCTCACCATCTTACGGATGACAGATATTCTGAGCTCATAGAAAATGGGCGTCTTGTCATCTACCCACATAAGCATGAAATGGATGGTTTTTTCGCCGCCGTCATGAAACGGGTGAGCTGAGGTCCTTGCTTTTTCCCGTCCTTGCGACCACTTCGGCAAAAACATCGCATGCAGTTTCGACTTCTTCTTTTGTGGTAAACCTGCCGAAAGAGAAACGAACGGTCGCTCTTGTCGTCCGTTCGTCTCTTCCCAGGGCACTTATCACGTGCGAGGGCTGAAGGCTCCCTGATGAGCAGGCTGAACCGCTCGTGACGGCAATTCCCTCCAGGTCCATGTTTATTATGAGGGCATCTCCGTCGATCTCCATTTTACGGCTGTCCATCGAGACACTGAGAATATTCGGCAATGCGTCCTCGAGAGGCGAATTGAATATCGCTCCCGGGACTTCCGATTCGATACGCTTTCGCATGGACCTGTTCAGGATCGTGAGTCTTTCATTTTCGGATTCGAGCTCGTCAAGGCAGAGTTCTGCAGCCTTTGCAAAGCCGACAGCCAGCGGGACGCTTTCCGTCCCGGGGCGTCGCTCCCGTTCCTGCGATCCACCGTGAAACGTCGGCTCGAAATCGATCCCTCGTTTTATGAAGAGAACTCCAACCCCTTTTGGGCCGTACATCTTGTGAGCAGTAACAGAGGCGAGATCGACTCCTGTTTCGCTTACGCTGAACTTCGCCTTGCCGAACGACTGCACCGCGTCAGTATGAAAGAGAGCGCCGTGCCTGTGCGACATGTCGACGAGCTCTTTGAGATTCTGAATAGTACCGATCTCGTTGTTGGCATGCATTATACTCACGAGAAAGGTGTCACCAGATAACACCTTCCCGAGTTCGTCGGGGGAGACAAATCCGTTTGAATCCACTCCCAACACGGTGACTGAGAAGCCTTGCGTTTTAAGTGACTCGGCCGCAAAAAGCACGGCGTGATGTTCAATCGCGGAAATCACCAGATGCTTCTTTCCGTTGTTTGCGTATCTGGACGCGATTCCAGTAAGGGCCGAGTTGTCCGATTCAGTGCCGCCGCTGGTGAAGAAGATCTCGGACGGCCTTGCGTGGAGAAAAGACGCGATGGCTTCCCGGCTCCTCTCGAGGGCCGCCTTTGCTTCTCTGCCGAAGGAGTGAATACTCGAAGCATTTCCAAACACGCCGCCGAAATACGGCGTCATAGCATCAACTACTCTTTCATCCACGGGTGTAGTTGCGGTATAATCGAGATATATCCTTTTCATCCTTATAATATAGAACCTTGGGAGAAAGAATTTAGTTCGAGGCCGGTTTCGCTCGTTCCAGGATCGGGCTTCCGGTTCGCGACAAACAACCGACGATGCTTACTGAGCCCGAATTGCATCCGACAGATTTCTTTCATGTACTTAGGATCCTCTGACGTTGACTTTCTATCGGGGTGCATCTATATTCTCTACGGTTCATCTTTTTGCCGGCAATCATCTAGGAAATATGCGGGAGCACTGGTATGAAGGAAGCAATGGAGTTTCTGCGGAATGCTCCTATTTTCGAGGAGCTTGAGGAAAGGGATTTTGCGCGCATCAGTGCTTGTGGGGTACGAAAGACTTACAGGAAGGGCGAAGTCATCCTCATGGAGGAGGAGTCGGGATCAGCGCTGTTCGTCATTGTGTCGGGAGAGGTCAAGGTCGTCCGCATCGGGGAAGATGGGCGCGAGGTGATTCTGAGTATACTTGGAGCCAGCGACATTTTTGGGGAGATGGCGCTTCTCGATGGTGAGGCTCGTTCAGCAAGTGTTGTAGCGCTTGACGATGCTGAACTCTTCGTGCTGCACAGGAAAGATTTTCTCGGACTTCTGCATGAATATCCGAGCATCGCTATTTCGATGCTGAAACATCTGACGCAGCGATTGCGAAGGGCGGATGCTCTGATCAAGAGCCTCTCGCTCAAAGATGCGTATCACAGGGTCGGATATGTGCTCCTCCAGTTTGCTGATGAACGGGGACGCATCAAGCAGGGCAAGGTAGAGATTGATAACTTGCCTGTTCAGCAAGAAATAGCGAATATGGCAGGTACAACCAGGGAGACAGTCTCCCGTACTCTCAGCAAAATGGAGAAGTTGAAATTGCTTCAGGTTAACGGAAACTCGGTTGTCCTGCTCGACTACGATACGTTCAGGCAGAAATTCAGTTGATTTCGTAGTGGTACAAAGGATCCCTTCGGACAAGATCGATTTTCACACTCATACTGATTCTTCCGACGGTGCGTTGAGCGTCAGCGCGCTTCTCGGGAAGGCAGTTGAGTCCGGAATTACCATGCTTGGCGTTTGCGATCATGATACGGTTTCGGCTCTCGACGACGCTGAACGCGCGGCAGAAGGCTCGAGCCTTACCATTGTGCCCGGAATCGAAATTTCTACCAGGTACAAACGCTTTCAACTCCATTTCCTCGGGTACTTCATGGACTACAAAGACGAGAAGTTCCTGTCGAGGCTTGACGAGCTGAAGTACGGACGAATGGAGCGGGCGAAGAAGATCGTGGCAAAGCTCAATCGTATCAAGATTCCATTGACGTTTGAGTCGGTAGTTGAGAAGGTGGGTGAGAACAGCTCCATTGGGCGTCCTCACATCGCAAACGTTATGGTTGAAGAGGGATTCGCAAGTACGTACAGCGAAGTATTCGACAAGTACATCGGCATCGGCCGTCCAGCTTACGAGGCCAATTATCCTTTTCCACCGGAGGCCGCCATTTCAATGATAGCGGATGCGGGCGGGTTGAGTTTTCTGGCTCATCCATCACACTACGTGAGTGAAGAACTTCTTAAGCGCTTTCAGGAGAGCGGGCTCGACGGAATTGAGGTTGTTCACCCGTCGCATTCGCCTGAAGAGACGGCTTTCTACAATCATTACGCGGATGAGAGTGGCCTGCTGAAGTCCGGCGGAAGTGATTTTCACGGCGGATTGAAGAATGACGACGCGAATCTCGGGACATTTCTGATGAGTTACGAATGGGCAAATCAAATTCTCGAGAAAGCCGGCAATTAGGTAATCAGTTTTATTTCGGAGGGACATAAGTTGGTAATTCACGAAGGGCAGTTTGAGGGAAAGGGGCTTAAAATAGCCGTAGTTGTAAGCCGGTTCAACGGTTTTGTCACGGACAAGTTGCTGTCCGGTGCTATCGACGGCCTCCTGCGACACGGAGTGTCCGAGAACAACATTGCCGTTTACCACTGTCCGGGCGCCTTTGAGATCCCTGCGGTCGCAAAGAAGATTGTTGATGCGAACCGACACGACGCGGTGATATGCCTCGGCGCAGTGATCCGCGGAGAGACTCCTCATTTTGATTATATAGCCGCAGAATCCGCCAAAGGTGTTGGGCAACTTTCCCTCGCATCGAGTGTTCCCGTGGTTTACGGAATTCTGACCACCGACACAGTGGAACAGGCTATAGATCGAGCGGGCGGGAAAGCGGGGAATAAGGGCTTCGATGCGGCCACCGCGGCGATCGAAATGGTGAACCTGTTCAAGAATTTATAGATAAACGGATTAAATGAAGAAAGCAGTTGCACTCTTCTTTGCGGGATTCTTGTTCGCCGCCGGTCCTGCCCTTTCGCAGACTCTTGTGTGGAAGAACTATTCGAGCATGTATGATGTGACCGCTCTGACGGTGTCCGGCGGAAAGGTCTGGGGTGCCACAACAGGCGGAGTTTTTTCTTATACGCCCGGCACAAGTGTATTTGCCGAATACACCACTACCGAGGGACTCTCGAATATTCAAGCTACCGCGATAGCCTCAGATTCCTCAGATCGTGTAATTGTCGGCGAAGAAGATGGCTCGATAGATGAGCTGGACTCCGCGGGAAATGTCCTCAGATCCCAGCTGGCCATTGCAAAGTCAACCGAGATTTCCAAACAAATAACGAACCTGTCAGTGGTCGGCGATACCATATTTGTATGTACTCCATTCGGGGTAGTTCTGATCTCCCGCGCGAACTTCGGTGTCTTGGACACGTATTCGCATTTCGATCCTAACCAGGGCTCGATACAAGCCAACAGTGCGGCCGTATTCAACGGGCACATTTATGTGGCGAGCGAAGCCGGTCTTTCATACGCTCCGCGTTCGGCGATCAACCTTGCGGCGCCGGATTTATGGGTCCTGACGGATACGCTGGGCATGTCTGCCGGCGTAACGAGCCTGACTGTCGCCGGCGGCTCGCTCCTTATAGGTACTGCTCAGGGCCTTCTGTACACCACCGACGGAACCACTTTCCATCCTGTTCCGGGACTTGCGATAGGCGCCGTTAACACGCTTTCGGCGGCCCCCGGCTTTGTCCTCGTGAATGCCGACTCAGGGCTGTACAAGTTGCAGCCAGGGAGCTTCTCCAACTCGCCGCTGTACCGAGGCGGGTCTCCTCTCAACGGCGCTGTTGCCTATTCCGGTTCAGAAGCTTTCGGTGCAACGGGAAACGGTCTCCTGGTCATTGGTACGACGGTCTCCACGGCGCTTCCCCCCGGACCCGCGACGAACGTGATATCCAATCTAACAGTGGATGCTTCGGGCAACCTTTGGTGTTCTACGAACAACACCAACAACACCGACGTGGCTTTCATGAAGTTCAATGGCACAGCGTGGACAAATTACAACCAGAAAAGCGTGCCGGAACTGAAGAGCAATCTCGGGATTTATCAGGTGAGCGCGGTCTGCGGCGACCGGATTATCGTGGGGACATGGGGCTATGGGATGGTAATGTTGTCGGGGGATTCAGCGGAGTACTTCGGAAATCACAACTCTGATCTGGTTGGAGAGCCGAACGACGCGAATTACGTGATCGTAGGATCGGCGGCATGTGACAACAAGGGTAATATATGGATGACGAATCCGCTCGCTTTCAACGGCAATACTCTTGTCGTTTATTCTCCGAGTGACTCAACATGGCACAGCTTTCACAACGGCTTGACGCAAACTTCGGGATTCAAATCAGTAGCTATCGACAACTACGGCGGGGTCTGGACGGGTGACGCGACGGGAAACCTTACCAGCACCGCTTTCAACGGCTTGTTCTACTACAATGCGAACGGGACACTCAATAATCTGTCGGACGACCGCAGCTACGTTTTCAATACCGGCGACTCGCCGATCCTAAGCAACCGCGTTAATTCCGTGATCGTAGACAACGAAGATCAGGTATGGATCGGAACGGATCTCGGTATGGATGTGATTTATGACCCTGACCCGTCTGCTTCGTTCTATATCCAGCCGGTATATTCACTCTATGATCAGTACATAAACGACATTGCGTACGACGCCTTGGACAGGAAGTGGGTGGCAACAAAAACGGGAGTCTACGTCGTTTCAAAAGATGGAACCAATACCCTAGCCAGTTACAACATAACGAATAGCCCGCTCCCCAGCAATAACGTCACCTCTGTGGCCTTCGACAGGAAGGACGGCATCGTGTACTTCGCTACCGATTACGGGGTTACCGAGCTGAAGACAGGCGTGCTCGAGCCTGCCCAGAGTTTTCCGAAGCTGAAGGTCTTCCCCGACCCCGCCGTGCTTTCACTAGCCAAACCTGTCCAGATAAGGATTGAGGGACTTGTGGCAAACAGCGAGATCAAAGTGTTCACTGTAGACGGAAGGCTGGTCGATCAGTTCCAGGCTCAAGGCGGGAAGATCGCCTACTGGAACGGCACAGACAGCACAGGCAAACTCCTTTCCTCCGGGATTTACATAATAGTAGCTTATTCATCCGACGGGAGTCAGAGCACGGTGGGCAAGATTGCCGTTATCAGACGCTGACCTCGTGTCTTGTGCCGGGCCGCTCAGAACGGAAGAAGTCCTCGGCCGCAAGTAATATCGGATCCCCTCAAGGAGAGCCTCCTATGTGTCAGGTAGCATTTTTCTGGACTGACGCATATATTTGATGCAGAGATGGAAACGGTTTCTACACCCACTAATAGGAGGCACACTCGATTGGACTTATTTCAGAGATGTTATGATTATACGCTTGCGGATGAAGTAAAAAAGCAGGGGTTGTATCCCTACTCGCATCCATTTCAGGAGAACGAAGGTCCCGTCGTCATGATTGGCGGAAGAAAGGTAATAATGGCGGGGTCCAACAACTATCTCGGTTTGACCACACACCCGAGAGTTCAGGAAGCCGCGAAGAAGGCCATCGAGAAATACGGCACCGGGTGCTCGGGATCCAGATATCTCACTGGGACGGTCGACCTGCACGTTGAGCTTGAAGAACGACTTGCGAAATTCATGAACAAAGAGGCGTGTCTTACTTACTCAACCGGTTTTCAGACCGCGCTGGGAGTCATATCGACTCTTGTGTCTCATGGAGACTACGTGATTTCGGACCGAGATAATCACGCGTGCATTGTTCTCGGGACGCTTATTTCGAAAGGTCAGACTGCAGAGCTTGTGCGTTACAAGCACAACGACATGAAAAGTCTGGAAAAGGCACTGTCGAATCTACCGCTCGATGCGCCCAAGCTTGTAGTTACCGACGGCGTTTTTTCGACATCCGGTGACATCGTCGATCTGCCGATGATGGTACAAGCCGCAAAGAAATATCACGCGAGGGTGATGGTCGACGACGCTCATGCTGTCGGGGTTATTGGACAGGGCGGCCGCGGCACGGCGAGTCATTTCGGCCTCGAATCGGATGTGGATCTTGTCATGGGGACGTTTTCAAAGACATTTGCCTCCCTCGGCGGTTTCGTAGTGGGAGAAAGAGCAGTGATCAATTACCTGCGACACAATTCTCCTGCCTATATTTTCAGCGCAAGCCCGACTCCGTCCTCTGTGGCTGCGACGATCGAGGCGCTCAAGATACTTCAGGAGGAGCCGCAACTCGTAGACCGATTGATCAGCAATGCGGATCGGGTCAGGCGCGGACTAAAACAACTGGGTTTTGCTGTCCACGAGAACAGGACCGCTATCGTGCCGGTCACCATCGGCGACACAATGAAGACCCTTCTTTTCTGGAAAAAGCTGTTTGATGCTGGCGTTTACGCCAACGCATTCGTCAGGCCTGGTGTACCCCCGGGAATGGAGATGCTTAGAACCAGCTACATGGCGTCTCACCAGCCGGATCAGCTCGACAAAATCGTGGAGCTGTTTGGAAAAATCGGGAAGGAACTTGGAGTGATCGCTTGACGGCGACATCTTCCCAACTAAAATCCTACCCCTTAAGCACAAAACTGAGGGAAACAATGAGCGCAATCAGTGTTGAGCCCGTTCGCACAAAGAACGATCTAATGTCCTTTATCAAGCTGCAATGGAAAATCTACAAGAACGATCCATATTGGGTCCCGCCTCTCTTGATGGACCGGAAGAAATTGCTTAATAAAGAGAAGAATCCATTTTACAAACATGCCGACATGGAAATGTTTCTTGCCAAAAAAGATGGGGAACTTGTCGGGCGAATAGCTGCAATTATCAATTATAACCATAACAAATTCCATGAAGAGGAAATCGGTTTCTTCGGTTTCTTCGAGTCGATCAATGATCAGCAGGTCGCGAACGCCCTTTTCGATGCTGCAAAGGAATGGATTCGGAAGAAGGGCTTTTCTGCAATGCGAGGACCGGTGAACCCTTCCACCAACGACGAGCTTGGCCTTCTGGTCGAGGGGTTTGACAGCAGCCCGATCATGCTCATGACATATAATCCGAGATACTACCTAGACCTGTTTACCAACTATGGCCTTCAGAAGGAGAAAGATCTTTACGCGTACCATGTCAGTGAAAAAACCGTCTTCACCGAGAAACTTGAACGGGTGGCAAGGATGGTTACTCACAAGGAAGAACTCACCTTTCGAACCATCAACATGAAAGAGCTCGACAAGGAAATACAGCTTGTCAAAGAAGTTTACAACGAAGCCTGGAGCAAGAACTGGGGCTTCGTACCGATGACTGATGAAGAATTCGATTTCCTGGCAGATGATCTGAAGCAGGTTGTAGTGCCCGATCTCGTCATTTTCGCGATGGCAAAAGGCAAGCCGGTGGGATTTGCGCTTTCGCTGCCCGACATCAATGTTGCCCTCAAGTATAACAAGGGGGGCCACACTCTTCCGGGCGTTTATCATCTTCTGACGAAGAAAAAGCAGATACACTGGCTTCGGATAATGGTACTCGGCGTGATTCACAGCTACCAGCAGACGGGCATTGCAGCAGTTCTTTTCTATGAAACTGCGAAGAGAGGGATTGCACGCGGGTATGTCGATGGCGAGGCTTCATGGGTTCTCGAAGACAACTTGATGATGAACAGGAGCGCAGACCTCATGAACGCCGAGAGATATAAAACCTACAGAATATACAAAAAAGAATTCTAACCGGAGGTGGTTGATAGAAATGGCAGTGAAAAAAGTCGAAAAGATATGGATGAACGGGAAGCTTGTTGACTGGGACGATGCGAAAATTCATGTGCTTTCTCATGTGGTGCATTATGGAACGAGTTGGTTTGAAGGTATTCGCTGCTACGACACAAAGAGGGGAGCCGGAGTTTTCAGGCTGGACGAACATATGAAGAGGCTTCAGAATTCTGCGAAAATCTACCGGACGGAAATCCCGTATTCGCTTGAAGAGTTAAAGCAGGCGGCCCTCGACACCATCCGGGCAAACAAAATGAAGTCATGTTACATCCGGCCGATAGTCTATCGCGGTTACGGGGAAGTAGGAGTAAACCCGACCAACAATCCGGTCGATACGGCTGTCGCCGTCTGGGATTGGGGACAATACCTGGGCTCCGGCGCTTTGGAAGACGGAATTGACGTCTGCGTGTCGACATGGCGTCGGCCCATTCCTGACACCTTTCCCACGATGGCAAAGACCGGCGGCAATTACATGAACTCCCAGCTCATAAAGCAGGAAGCGCTTGCCAACGGTTACGCCGAAGGGATTGCTCTGGATGCCAACGGTTATATAAGCGAGGGAAGTGGAGAAAACATTTTCGTCGTGCATGAAGGGAACCTTTTTACAACTCCCCTCCGCTCGGCAATTCTTCCCGGCATTACCAGGCTGAGTATCATAGAGCTGGCAAGGGAGGCCGGGCTCGAGGTTCGCGAAGAAGTGATGCTTCGTGAAATACTGTATCTCGCGGATGAAGTATTCTTCGCAGGGACTGCCGCAGAGATTACGCCGATAAGATCTGTAGACAAGATTAAGGTGGGAGCCGGCAAACCGGGTCCCGTCACACGGGAAATGCAGCAACGGTTCTTTAAAGTTGTCAAAGACGGGGAGGACAACCACAACTGGTTGACTTTTGTTTATGATTGATCGTGCAGGCGATGACACAGGAAGTACCCGGCCAAAACAGCTTGTGGTATAACTTCTTCAGGAGGCGATCCTCGGAGGATAACTCCCTGGAGACCCTTCTTTCGAAGGTTCCTATTTTCTCTCAGCTTACGGACAGGGAGCTCCGAAGGCTGGCCGCGATAGTTCACAGGCGGGAATACGCTGCCAACGAGTACATTTTCAGTCAGGGAGACCCCGGTCTCGGGATGTATGTTGTTGAGCAGGGGGAGGTAACCATTTCTATGACCGAACCGGACGGCCAGCAGAAAAATCTCGCGGTACTCAAGTCCGGTGACTTTTTCGGGGAGTTGTCGCTGCTTGACGAATCTCCCAGGAGCGCGTCGGCTATAGCCGGATCCTATTGCAGAATCATAGGTTTCTTCAGGCCGGACCTCATCGACCTGCTCAATCGTTCTCCCAAGTCGGGGACGAAGATTCTTTTCAAGCTGGGTGAAGTCATAGGAACTCGTCTTCGGATCACAAATGAGCAGCTCGGAAAGGCAAGCGCCGAACTGGAAGCGGTGCAGAATAACTTAGGAGGGGAACGCAATGCCGACCGTTAGCCTCAAGAAAATTCTGGTCCCTCAGGACTTTTCCGACTATTCTCTTCACGCCCTGCGGTACGCAGTCACGTTCGCCGAGCTTTTCAAAGCCGAACTTGTCGTGCTTCACATAGTCGAGCCGATAGTCTATCCCGCCGACTTCAGCTTCGGGCAGGTGAGCATTCCTGCAATGGAAGAGGAAATCCGGAAGCACAGCGAAGAACAGCTCAACGAACTGGTTGAAAAAGAAATCCCGGAGACTGTCAGGGCGACGCCGATTATCAGGGTCGGGAAGCCTTTTATCGAGATAGTCGAAGTGGCGAAATCGCAGAATGCGGATCTTATCGTGATCTCCTCGCACGGGAGGACAGGTATGGATCATGTCCTCTTCGGAAGCACGGCCGACAAAGTCGTACGTAAGGCACCTTGTCCCGTACTTACGATCCGCCCGCACGAACATGAGTTCATAGCCTCCTGACAGGGAACCCTCCTTCACAAACACCTTGTTACGATTATGCGCCCGGCCTGGTCGATGTTGATCCAACAGGCTGCCGGCGCAGACTGTCCACTGAAAGGAGGAGGGATGAGATTCAGGATATCTGTTGCGGCTTGGCTTCTCATGGCCGTTGCCGCGGGCGGCTGCAGCGTTTTCCAAGGCGGAGGGGTGTATACCAACCCGGACTATGGTCCAACGGATCTCGGCTATCTTCAGGTGAACTTGCCGCCACTACCGTTGCTTCCGTCGTCGTATTGGATTAACGCCTCGCCTTCCATCGTGGACAGTCTCAAGGGCAAAGTCGTTCTCTTCGATTTTTGGGATTACACTTGTGTCAATTGCATAAGGACTCTTCCGTATTTGAGAGCGTGGTACAAACGGTACTCGAAGGACGGCCTGGTTATCATCGGGGTGCACTCCCCCGAGTTTAGGTTTGCAAGAAAGAGAACGAACGTCGCCGCTGCGATGAAAAAATTCGGGATTAAGTACCCCGTTGTTCTTGACAACGACTTCGGACTTTGGAAGGAGTTTGGGAACGAAGCATGGCCGGAAGAGTATCTTGTCGACAGGGACGGATTCTTTCGTTACCGGCACATAGGTGAGGGCGAATACGGAAACACCGAGCAGATGATACGGGATCTACTGAAGGAGGGACATCCGAAACTTAAGTTCCCGGCTCTCATGAAACCCGTTCGACCTACCGACGTTCCCGGTGCAGTGTGCTACCGTCCTACCCGCGAAACATATCTCGGGTACGGGCGGGGACAAATCGGCAATAAGAAAGGGTACAAGGATGACGTGGTGGCGGACTATCCGGGTCCCGCGGTGGTTCAACGCGGCAGGTTTTACCTGGAGGGGAGATGGGAGGCACGCAAACAGTTTGTACGGTATGCCGGCAGGGTCGGCAAGGGGGAGTTACTGCTGAATTACTCTGCTTCATCGGTGAATCTCGTAGCGAGGCCGGACTACACGGCGCTCCCGTCAAAAGCTAACCTTGCCCCGGTCCGGGTTTACGCCTATCTCGACGGCTCCCCAGTTCCGAAACGCGATCGCCCTTCCGGAATGGCGGCGGATGACGAAGGTAGGACATATATCACGGTATTTACTCCGCGAATGTACAACGTCATCGATAGCAAAAAGTTTGGTAGGCACATATTGACACTTAAGCCGGCCTCCGATGCTTTTGCGGCTTATTCGTTTACGTTCGGGACATCGTGCGTGGGATCGTCGTCGTCCACTTCGGTGAGGTAGATAAACCGAGCGGGCACGGGGTTTTATAGTCCGTATTTTTTTCTCTTGCGCCAGAGAGTTGCCGGATCTATCCCGAGGACGTGCGATGCTTCCTCGACCGTCGGAGTCTCCTGCATAACTCGTGTTATGTACTGCTTCTCTAGCTCTTCCAGCGAGACGAGCCGTTTACTTTCCCGCTGGCGAATTTCCTCCGGCAGGTGATGTACTTCGATTTTTCTCCCGTGAGCCAGAAGGACCGATCTTTCGACAACGTTCTCGAGCTGCCGGACATTGCCGGGCCAGCTGTAGTTGGTGAGAAGTCCGAAAGCGTCAGGGTCGATCTCCGGAAGGCTGTCGGCTCCGAACTTTTGTATGAAATGCTTGATCAGAATCGGGATGTCGTCCGCGCGCTCGCGCAGCGGGGGGAGTTTTACAGTGACCCCATTGATCCGGTAGTAAAGATCGTCACGAAAAGTGCCGGCGGAAAGAGCCTCCTTGAGATCGCGGTTTGTCGCGGCGATAAATCTGACGTCCACCCTCATGGTCTGCGAATCGCCCACCCGCTCGAACTCGCGGCTTTGGAGAAATCTGAGAAGTTTGGCCTGAGTCGTTGTAGGAATTTCTGTAATCTCGTCAAGGAACACAGTGCCGCCGTCGGCCATCTCGAATCGTCCCTGCCTGTCGCGCACGGCTCCCGTGAATGCCCCTTTGACATGTCCGAATAGTTCGCTTTCCAACAAGCTTTCGGACAGCGCAGCGCAATTGACAGTCATGAAAGGCGCAGGGTTTCTGGAGCTCGAACTGTGAATGAACCGGGCAAGAAGCTCCTTTCCCGTTCCGCTTTCTCCTTCTATCAAAACGCTTATGTTGGTGTCGGCTACTTCTCTTGCCAGATTGATTAAGGAAAGCACCTGCGGATTCGCAGTGATTATCTCTTCCGCCGCCTGGTACTTGTGCAGCTCATCCTTCAAATCCTTCAGTTGCTTTTGAAGCAGGAAGTGATCGTATACCTTGCTCGCAAAATGCTGCAGCTCCTGGAAGTCGAAGGGTTTCTGCAGATAGTCATATGCTCCCTGTTTTATCGCTTGAACTGCAGTATCCACAGAGCCGTGCGCCGTGACAATGACGACTATAGTGTCGGGGGAGTATCTCTTCACTTCCGCGAGCAGTTTAAGCCCGTCGATCGGGTACATCTTCAGGTCGAAGAAGGCTATGTCGAACTGTCTCTCGGATGCGAACTTGAGGGCCTCTTCCGGCTTGGCTGTTGCGGTCACTTCGAGACCTATAGATTCAAGACAGATCGTCATCGTGCGAAGGATGTTTTGTTCGTCGTCGACGAGAAGAACGCTCGCTTTCATGCAGGTATTTTTCTTTCTGGGGCTATTCGCTTCCTAATGGGTATTGAAAATGTAAACACGCTTCCCGATCCGACGCGGCTTTCGACCCAGATCCTTCCGCCATAAAGTTCAACTATCTCCTTGGCAATCGAAAGACCCAGGCCGACGGAACCCGGAGAAGGGTTTGAGGTATCGTGAAGCTGTACGAACTTGTCGAACACCTTATCCATTTCCTCCGGCTCTATTCCGCAGCCCGTATCCTGGACCGACACTATGAGATCGTCCCCGTCGGTTGTCGCATTGACTGTGACGCGCCCACCCGGATCAGTAAACCTGAGTGCGTTCGTTACGAGGTTTGATATCACCCACGACAACTGCTGTGAATCGGCAATGAACTCTGGAATTATGTCGTCCGAATAAACCTCCAACTCCACCCGTTTGTCGTTGAACTGCAATTTTACCGGCTGGACCGAGAAATCTATAAGAGGTCTTATCTGTATCCGTTCCTCTTTCAATTGTATTTTTCCCGATTCTATCCTCGACAGCTCGAGAAGCTCGCGCACCAGCTTGGTAAGCCTCTCGGCATCCTGTTTGGCGGCGACAAGCAGCTCGTGCTGCTTCTTGTTTACGTGCCCCAGATGCTCGTCCTTCAGGATATCGAGAGTCATGTTGATCGAAGTAAGGGGGGTGCGAAATTCGTGCGAAACGCGGGCCATGAACTCGGATTTCATCTTGTCGAGTTCTTTGAACTGTGTAACGTCCTGGAGGATGAGAATCACCCCTGAGACTCTGCCGGATGCATCCCTGGATGAATTCAATTTTATCCTGAAATATCGGTCCTCCCCGTTGAACGGAAGCTGGAAATACGGCGGAATGTTTACGTCGCCTTCACCCCGCAGACATCGATCGACATATTTGCTCAATTCGGAGTTCCTGACTACCTGGCCGAACTGAAGCCCGATAGAAGCTTCTTCGGACACTTCGAATATGTTCTCCGCCAGCTGATTCATGAGAACGATATTGCCATCGCCGTCGGCGACCACAATCGGGTCGGAAATCGTTCCGACGATGGCCTCCGATTTCCGCTTCTCGTAGATGAGGTTCTCGATATTGATCTCTTCATATTTATTAAGCCGTTCGGCCATCCTGTTGAATTCCATCGCAAGCTCGCCGATCTCATCATTGGAATTTATGTTTGCACGGACGTCGAGATACCCGCGACCGAGCTTGCGAACCGTATCGGTAAGTTTCTCTGCCGGTTCAAGTATGTATTGGGAGAACTGCCAGCTAGCGACGATGCTGAGGACAATGGCAAGGAAGAGAGCGCCCACTACGGCTACGGTTGCCTGGTTCGATATGTCATTGGCCTTGGTATCGGTCGCGACCATGGCATTGTGATTCATGTCGAGAAGCTGAAAACATTCGACTTTGATCTGGTTGGACAGCGGCAAAACGACATTGTAGTGAAAATCCTGTGCGAAGGCATGGCCGCGTGTCATCAGAACGGTGCGCAGGGAATCGGTGGCGGCGGCGAAATCCGCGTAGTCTTTCTTAATGCTGTCGAGGATCTCCATGCCGCGTTCAGAGGCATTTGAGGTAACCGCCTGCTGATACCAGATGAAGAAATCATTATGATTATCTTGGAATTGCCTGTACCCGAGCTCGACGTACCCGTTGAGCATAACGAGCTGAGCGCTGTTGTCTCTCTCGATATCCATCAGCATGTTCTGCGTTGCAATCACATTCTGATAATTCTGTTTTATCATCTTGGTGATTGCCCTAGTCAGCTGATTGAAATTGTATATCGACCACACGCTGACGATCACGTTTATGACCACCAGAACGGTGAAACCCGCTGCTACCTTTGCTCTAAGTGTGCTGAACATGCCTTCCACTAACTACGTCTGTTCATAAGTTTGCAAACTGTGGAATAATTTGCAATTAAGTGGAGGGTACGTCGCGAAATCGCCCTGCGGTGTATCCTCGCGGCTAAAGAAGGGTTTTTTATTCTTTGCGGTAATATTCCTCCGGGGAATTCAGGAAAAATGACGCAAAGGGGAAGTGACCGGACTGCCTCCACCCGCCGCAACCGTGAACATGAGCCGTTTTTGAACGCTTCCACAGTCTAGGAGTCGCGGCACGCAGCTTGATCAGTATAAGAACGAAATGAGGAAACTCGATAAAGATATGCCATTAGGAATTGTTACAGACGAAGAAGCGATGTTCGACTTGTTGACCAAGTTTTTGGGTAAGGAAGGTTATAAGACGCAGCGCGTTTCCTCTGATGCTTCGGAGACAAAAGATCTGGGTCTTGTCATTCTTGCGCCGACGAGGAATCCCAGTCCTTCGAGAAATTGGTTTGACAATTTGAAAAGAGTGAAACCCACTGTCCTGATCGTTCAATGTTGCGACGAGGACTACGCTGACGTTGACAGCAATGTCGTCCTTTTGAAGGATCGTCCACTCAATTTGAAACAGCTCAGCGCTGCGGTAAAGAGGTTGCTGGAGATGTCGCGGAGCCGCACGACCACTGTCAAGGGAGAGTTTCACGGCGAGGCTGCGGGCTAATAGTTTCGCCCGCGCTGCTTCCACCGGCAGAATGCTGTGGTATGGAAAAGGTTCTTTATAATTTTTTGATTTAGTTCAGAGTTTTTGGGCTGCTGATTTATTTAAATGCTACTCGCTCAGGGGAAGGCACTGCCATATCTCGGCGGCCCAAATAATTTTCTTACGAAAGATCTCCTCTTTCCTCCTCCTGCTGCTGCCAGATTGCCGCAAGGTGATCTGGCGGCAGCCTCCGTTTTTGCGTGTGGAAGTTTGCTCAAAATGGGCCATAAAACCACAGGAACTTCGGTTGCCTGAGGGTTGGTTCGCGGACCATCGCAATATCAACTGAATTAGAGTCTTTTTGGGGCTGGAACTTGTCGAAATCGGCACAGTCCTTGAAAACATCCTGTCTAAAATGAAATCTGAAGACCTATTTGAATTCGAAAAACATGTCGTGCGAAGGCTGCGTGAATTACTTGCTGTGAAACACGAAGTGGTGGCGGAAGACAAAGCAAGCATCCTAGACCAGGCCTCGAGGTTTGACTGCCCGGACCTGAATGAACTTGTCTTCGCTTTGCGTCGCATCGAAAAAGGTACGTACGGCCAGTGCGTCATCTGCAGGCATGATATCCCGTCAGATGTCCTTGAATCTAACCTCACGGCGAGACTGTGCCCGTCATGTCAGGCCGCGATGCATGAAAAGAGCGATACACTCCGATGAAAATTAAGTTGCCGCTTCTCTTTCCGCTTGTTCTTGTCCTATTCTTGATCTCCTCGCGGTCTTTTGCATCTTCAAATGATGATTGTCTGGCTTGCCATTCTGACTCGACAATGACAATGCAGAGAAATGGGAAAACCGTAAGTCTGTTTGTGAGTGGCTCCCATTTCAATGCCTCAGTGCATGGACAGGCCGGCATTGCTTGCACCGACTGCCATCAGGGATTCAGCGCGGACGACGTCCCGCATAAGCAAAAGACTCCGAATGTCAATTGCGATGAATGCCATGATGTTCAGCTTCAAGCACCTAAAGGGGCGAAATATCATCTTGCCCACTCTACGGTGAAGTGCTGGACATGCCACGGGAGTCATTACATAGAACCTGCCAGCAAGATCGTGGTCGACGCCAAGTGCATATCGTGTCATCCCGCGCAGAGATCGTTCCTCAATTCGCCGCACGCGAAGGCAATGATAGGGCATGAACATTTCACCTGTGTGACTTGTCATGGGAAGGCCCACGGCGTGTAAACGATCTCATCATGGCAGGGACCGAAGATCGATTCGCTTTGCTTCCAATGTCACAAAGGAGTCGCAACCGACATAAATCACAGCATCCACAAGAAAGCTTTCGACGAGGGAGTGCTGACGTGCGTTTCATGCCACACGGCTCACAACCCGGCCGCATCGAAGCAGGCGGTTTCACAAAATTGCTACAAGTGTCACTCCAACCCTAAGCTTTTCGAAGGACAAAAGCTGAAAGACGGCGAGTCATTGACCAGACTCGTTGAATCATATCAACACAGCATTCATGCCGAATCGATCAGGAAGACGGGCAAAGGAGCCACTTGCGTGGATTGCCACGGAGGGCACTCGGTGCTGGCCGTCAGCGACACATCATCGCCGGTCAACAGGAAGAATATTGTAGCCACCTGCGGGCAATGCCATCAGAAACAAGAGGCGGATTATTTGAAATCTTCCCACGGTCAGGCTTATAGGGAAGGGCTCGACGTTGCTCCTGTCTGCACCGATTGTCATGAGGAACACAACATTTCGTCGATAACCAGCCCGGACTCGCCTGTCGCCAGGCAGAACGAGCCGAAGACGTGTCTGAGCTGCCACCTCGGAAACCCGAAGGTGTTCAAAATGGTGGGCGTGTCGCGCGCTTTTCTTGAAAGCATAAAGTACAGCGTGCATCTGCAAGCCCTAGCAAAAGGTAATCTCAAAGCAGCGACGTGCAGCGACTGCCACGGTGCACATGACATGTTGCCTCCCGGGAACCCGCAGTCGAAAGTGTTCAGAAATAACATCCCTAACACCTGCGGACAATCCGGCTGCCACACCAATATCAAGGACCGCTATTTCAAAGGAATACATGGAGAAGCTTTGCTCAACGGCAACAATAGCGCTCCGGTCTGTACCAGCTGTCACGGCGACCATCAGATACTCGCGCCGAATAATCCCCAGTCGACGGTTTCCAAAGACAACATCGTCCAGACTTGTTCCCACTGTCACGGGTCCGTCAGACTTACAAGCCGTTATGGATTGCCGGCGCACGCCGTCGGTAGTTATCTCGACAGTTATCACGGCCTGGCCAAGCAGGGAGGAATGACGACTGTGGCAAACTGCTCTAGTTGCCACGGGGCCCACGAGATACTTCCGTCCTCGAATCCGAATTCACCGATCAACAAGGCAAACCTTGCTAAAACCTGTGGTAAGTGTCATCAAGGTGCTGATGCAAGATTCGCCTCTTTCCCCGTCCATGTGACGCCTACGCCGAACAATCAACCGCTGCTGTTCTGGATTTCTCAGATTTACGCGGTGCTGATCTTCGGTATCATCGGAATGATGTTCATTCACAACGTATTCGACTTTGTCAAGAAGGCAAAGGCAAAGCTCAAGAGACGAAGGAATCCGTCCGCCGAGCCCAAGAACTCGATGCGGAAGCTGTATGTCCGCATGACCGCTCCGGAGCGTCTGCAGCACCTTGGACTGCTGGTGAGTTTTACGCTTCTTGTGTTCACCGGCTTCATGCTGAAGTTTCCGGATTCATGGTGGGTGAGGCTGATCCGCGAGATCGGAGGCGGCGGTGAAAGAGTATTCGAATTGCGGGGGCTCATACATCGCATAAGCGCAGTGATTATGATAGTCACCGCGCTGTACCATGTTTACTACGTCCTTTTCACGGAAAGGGGAAGACAGTTCATAAAAGACATGCTTCCCAAACTTAAAGATGCAGGAGATATCGTCGGAGTCCTCAGGTACTATCTCGGGCTGACCGACGACAGGCCGAAGTTCGAACGGTTCAGCTATATCGAAAAGGCAGAGTATTGGGCACTCATCTGGGGGACGACTGTGATGGTCCTTACGGGATTGCTCCTCTGGTTCAACACTTTCACGGTCGGGCATTTTACGCTTCTGGGCATCGATGTGGCAACCCTGGTACATTACTACGAAGCCATCCTGGCGACGTTGGCAATTCTGGTTTGGCATACGTATTTCGTGATCTTCAATCCGGATGTTTATCCTATGAACCTGGCGTGGATAACCGGGACCATCACCGAGGAGGAGATGGAAGACGAGCACCCGCTTGAGCTGGAAAAGATGAAAGCTCAGGAAGCTGAAACCTCGGTTGAAGGGGAAGAAGGCGACATAATCGTCGAAAACGGCGATAACAAGACAGGGAGCGACAATGATGAGGGCAAGGAAAAAGAGAAAGACGGTTGACGAGGAAATGACGGAGCATTTCTCCAGGCTAATTAGAAACAGGATAAGCGTGGTCTTGCAGATGATGTACATGGATCCGGATGCGCTGATGAATCTTGAAGACGGCGAGAAATACATCTGCACGGTATGCGATTTTGAATACAAGAGGTGCGAAGTGGAACCGGGGTACCGGTGCGAGACTGCGCGCAAGATGCAGACTGAATTTAAGGAACTCGAGCTTGCACTGAACAGATTGAAGAAAGGTACTTACGGCTATTGCGAGCATTGCTCGGCTTTCATCGGCAAGAGCGAGTTGGAAGAATCTCTCACGCGTACTTTCTGCAATGAGTGTGCGAAAGTCAATTAAATGATATTCGAGACGATACATATCCTCGCACTGCCGGCCCGGCCGGATGCGATAAAAAGGTCACTCGAACTATACTAAATCAAAATGGAGGTATCCAGATGAAAACGATAGTAGCGCTGGTCATGGCGATTGCCCTGACTTCCGTCGTGTCGATGGCCGCCGAACCGGTCCACCAATACGTCGGAGTGAAGGTATGTGCCATGTGCCACAGGACGCCGAAAAGCGGCGAACAATTTCAGAAGTGGGAAGCCAGCAAACATTCTCAGGCCTACAAGACTCTGACGACTCCCGCGGCCAAGAAGATTGCCGAGGCGAGGGGAATCAAGGGAAGTCCTGCCGACTCGAAGGATTGTCTGCAGTGTCACGAAACGGCCTACAACGCCCCTGCGTCGCAGCTCGGCCCGAGGTTCAACAAGGAAGACGGCGTCCAGTGCGAGACCTGTCACGGTCCCGGCAAGGATTACATGAAGATGGACATCATGAAGAATGAAAAGGAAGCCGTTGCCCACGGGCTCACGCTTCTTTCCGTCAAGGACGGCAGTGCAGAGAAGTTCTGCGAAACGTGCCACAATAAGAAGAGCCCCACATTCACGGGATTCAACTTCAAGGAGATGTGGGCAAAGATCCAACATCCGATTCCGCAAAAGTGATTCCTGGGAACATCTCAGGAACGTATAATTTCACTTCTACAAAGGAAGGTGGGTTGTGAATAGTATCCCGGAAATAGCGTCAGAAAGCCAGTGTGCATCCCGGCCTATCCGGCGCGTAGCCGGTGGATCTGGTTACATTAGTGATATGAGAGCCTCCCGATTGTCTCTCTTGTACGGAAGGGAGGCCAGCTTGCTGGAAAGATTGATCGGTGATTCTCCGACAATATTTCCGGGAATACTTCTTTTCGTTATTGTTCTGCTTATCGGCCCCATGACTATCGGCCGGGCGAACGCTCAGATGGTGAGCGGAAGATTTGTGACGACGTTCTATTCTTATCAGCAATATGACACGTCAAACGCTGCCAAGCTCAGCCTTCGAGGTTTTGAAGCGATGCAACTCAATTTCGGAAAGGGAAACTATCAGCTTCACACTTATCTTCTCGCAACAAATGATTTTGTAACGCAGCTTCCGAATGATCCACTGCTGAGAGCTGCAAATCTTTATCTCGAAGCCCGAAACATCGGAGACTTTCTCGATCTCAAGCTCGGAAGGCAGCCGGTATTTTCCAGGGTCGGAGTCTCTTCTTTCGACGGGCTGAGCGCGCACGCAGATTTCTTCGGGGATAAGCTTACCGTGACGGCATTTGGAGGTGCACTTCCCCCATTGAACGAAAGGTTGGAGCTCAACACAGATCTAAAAGACAACATGCTTTACGGGGCTCAAGCTTATTACTCTCCCATCGATAACTTCCGGATCGGCGGTGCATACGTGGACAAAAGCTTCAAGCCGCCGAGCTATTACACCTACCGCCTGTCGCCATCCTACAATACACCCGACGTCCAGGACAGCATATTGATAAATCCGGATGCGATTGCCAACCAGTTTGTTTCGGGGGATTTGTTCTACTACACGAACAAGATATCCGGCTATTTCAGGATGGATTACGATCTCAATCTTTACGACATCGACAGAACGGATGTATCATTTCGCTACTCCCCGTTCACGTCCTTCTCGGCAAACGTCGGTTATTATCATCGTAACGCCAACCTGCCTTACAATTCGATCTTCTCGGTCTTTGATCACAGTGGAACCGACGAGCTGGATCTCGGGGCGAATTATATGTTCACGCAGAACATAAACGCGTTCGGTTCCTACGACAGAATATTTTATACGGGCGCCAATTCAAATGAGTTTACCGTAGGTGCAAATGTCTACCTCTTTACTTTCAGCTTTTCTCATAATGACGGCTTCGCGGGCAATCTCAACGGTGTGAACGCTCAATTCATTTATCCCTTCATGAGACAGAGATTTGTATTGATAGCGTCGGCTTCAGCGACGGATTATAAGGTCCTTCAACAATTGACCGCGACAAGTCAGCTCTACAGCGGATCACTAGGACTCACCTACCGGCCCATTAACCTTTTATCGATAACTCTACAGGGACAGTACTATCAAGATCCTGTGTTCAAGAACGATCTACGAGGTTACCTGCAGGTGAATTATTATTTCTTCAAGAATTTCAGCGGGAATTGACGGAGGCGTAATGAATAAGTTGAGACTTTTTGGAATAGTCGGTATCGCAGCGCTCCTGTCGATTTCCACACTCTATGCAAGCAAGGGCGCACCTAAGGTAGACAATTCACAGTTGATAAAATTCTCCCACACCCTGCACGTGAACGACGTGGGCGCGGGATGCACAGACTGCCACACAAACGTCACCTCCGCTACCGACATGAAGCAGGATCTGATCCCGACTATGTCGACATGCTTCGTGTGTCATGATCAGTCCACGACAAAGTGCACGTTCTGCCATACTTCATCCGATACGACGACGTACCGCAAGCTTGTGGAGATTCCGAGCCCGGTTCACTTTTCGCACAAGCAGCATGCAGGCGTTTTGAAGCTGAAGTGCGAAACCTGCCACCAGGGGGTCTCAAAGGTTAAGTATGCCGAGGATGCTCCCAACCACGGACTTCCGACGATGAAGGACTGCGTCGTTTGCCACGGGCAGGGTGAGACGAATTTTGCCGTAAAGAAGGTGGATCACAAGATCGTAGCTGCGCCCGGAGCCTGCGCCACGTGCCACAAGGATCTGGTTGATCTGGTTCCTGCGACTCACAAGCAGCCGGACTGGTTGAAAGCGCATCAGAAATTTGTGAGCATGTCGGGTCCTCAGAACGACTGCAAAGCGTGTCATACAGAGGCAAGCTGTCAGGAATGTCATGACGCGGCAAATCTGGCGAAGGATCTTACCCCTGCTCAGCCATACGTACCGTTCACGCCTTCTCTTTCTCCGGTCCCGAGCAGTAAGAACCTGACTGAGCAGAAGGTGCATCCGCCGAACTTCCGTTACACTCACGGGATTCTTGCGAGCGGTCGCGAGAGCACCTGCTATACGTGTCACGACGAACGGACATTTTGTGTGACTTGTCATAACTCTCAGGCAAACGGCGCGCTGATAGAGCCGATATGGCATTTCGGCGGCGACTTCGTCACGCATGGGGTTGGGAGCGGCGGAGGAAGGCACGCGATCTACGCCAGAAGAGATATTGAAAGCTGTGCAGCATGCCATGACATCCAGGGCGGCGATCCGGTTTGCATAACTTGTCATAGCGACCCTGACGGCGTGCAAGGTGATAACCCAAGGACACATCCTCCGATGTATATGCATGACGTTGACGGGAACTGGCACACCGATCCGGGTGCCGTCTGCTATACATGTCATACCGATCCCAATGCTCATCCGGGCGGTCAGCCGGGGGTTGGCTTCTGTGGTTATTGTCATGGCAGGAATCCGGGAGATCCGAAATGAAAATACAATTGGGAATAGTCTTACTAGTAGCTGCCGGATTGACTTTGGCGTCGTGCAGCAAATTGCAGAGCGATAATGTACTTGCCACTGAGAACTGCAGCTCGTGTCACGGAAGCGTAATGAATCCGGCCCCGCCGCCCGATCCCGCGGGCAATACTTCTTCTTCATCTCCGGGCGTGGGAGCTCACCAAATCCATCTCAACGGGAGCAACTTCGCCGCGAAGGTCTCCTGTTCTACCTGTCATGTCGTTCCCAAGGCGACCGGGCCGGGAGTCCATCCGGGAGACATGAGATCGGTTACTCTGGTCGCATTCTCCGGCGTTGCTTACACGCAGACCAACACTCCCGGCACGCGCTTCTACGACAGTACGGCGGCAACGATTACTCCTCAGCCGACGTTCAACGCCAAGACCCTCACATGCTCGAATACTTATTGCCACGGCGATTTCAAGGGAGGCAACAATTTCTCTCCTACCTGGAACATTACTGATGGAAGTCAGGACTCCTGCGGAACTTGTCACGGCATACCTCCCAATGACGCAACTCATAGCGGAAAGAACCTGACCATCAAGCAGTGTTACCTGTGCCATTCCCCGATGATCAATCAGGATGGCGTTATTGTTGACGACTCCATGCACGTCAACGGTACTCTGGTTTTGTATGGCCGGACTCTTTCGGCGTGGTGAAGATCAAATCTTTTGAGATGCCGGGGGGCGGCCCGGCTCGTTCTTAATGTGCTGTGGTTGACTGCCCAGGGATGTCGCCGGAACGACATCCCTTTTTTTGTTCCTAAAAGACCGAAACGCTCCTCACTTTTGGATTATTGCAAGTGTTTAGTTTATTTTAAACTTCAAATTCCAAAGCTGAGATTGAAAACCGAGATTCACCGGACGACAAATTGAAAGAACTGGATCAAATAAAGGGCTGGCTGATCGATCTAGACGGCACGGTGCATATCGGCGACGCTCTACTCCCCGGAGCGGCGGAGCTTGTCGCCTGGCTTCGGTCCAACCGCAAACCCTACCGCTTCATTTCGGGTACTTCCACTCGCTCCAGAACCAGAATTGCCCGACACATGACTGAGCTTGGCATCTCCATGGAACCGGATGAGATCTTCACAGCATCCTCTGCCGTAGCGGAGCTGTTGAGGAGTTTCACCGGAATGAAATGTTATCTACAGGTAGCGGATGACGTGATGACTGAGTTCGATGGACTGGATATCTCCGATACCAATCCGGACTATGTCGTCATCGGTGATATCGGAAAGCGTATAAACTACGACTTGATCAACAAGGCATTTCAACTTGTTATGGGAGGCGCCGAGCTGATCGCCTTGGAGAAAGGGCGGTTCTTTCGCGATGCAAACGGTCTCCAGCTGGGTGCCGGGGCATTCGTCGCGGCTCTTGAATATGCGTCCGGGAAGCAGGCTAAGATCATAGGGAAACCGTCGCGGCAATTTTTCAATCTTGCTGTCCACGACATGCGAGTTGAAGCCGGACAGCGTTGGCTTTCTGCTGACTTTGCCATGGTGGGGGACGACATCGAGTCGGATATAAGGGGTGCTGCTGGGGCCGGCCTCATGGGGATTCTTGTGAAAACCGGCCGACATAACGATTCTTACAGCGAGCATTACGGAATAGTTCCGGACTGGACCTTCGATTCCGTCAAGGATCTGGCGGAGAGATTGAAGTGAATCTACCGGACCCCCTTTTGGAGATTACGGCCATCAGGAAGAACTCCATGCGCTGTTCCCAATTCGAAAAATCCATAACAGAAAGCCTATGAAAAACATTCAGGTAATCGAACACCCGCTTGTCAGGAGGGACCTAAGCATCCTTCGAGAAAAATCGACATCCAGCGAAGATTTCCGCATCGTACTCAGGAGACTAGCTTCCCTTATGGCCTATGAGGTTACAAGAGATTTGAGATTGAGCCCGCGCCAAATAGAGACCCCTCTCGAAAGAACGGAAGGCTATGTGACCGCCGATCAGGTTATTCTAGTGCCTGTTCTTAGAGCGGGGCTCGGGATGGTTGAAGCATATCTCGGTCTGATTCCCGACGCACGTGTCGGTCATATAGGCCTTTACCGGGATGAGGCGACTCTGAAGCCCGTTGACTACTACGCGAAATTTCCGCCGAACCTGTCTAAGAGCGTCGTGATTTTGGTTGATCCCATGCTGGCAACAGGCGGAAGTGCTTCCGCGGCGATAAGCTACTTGAAACAGAGAGAAGCCGTGAACATCCGCCTCAATTGCGTGGTTGCGGCACCCGAAGGCGTGGCTCTGCTCGAGAAAGAGCACCCGGACGTGAAGGTGTTTGCTGCCGTCTTGGACAGAGAACTCAACGGGAGCGGGTACATACTTCCTGGTCTCGGCGATGCTGGAGACAGGATCTTCGGGACGCTGTAGGGAATCGGTTTTCAGTTTTCCACTGGAGTAGTTCTGGCTGCAATGATTCGGATGAACCGGGCAACTTAGAAGTGAGGGAGGTAACCGAGCTGGAAAGGGGGATTATCCGGCGAATATTTTTCCGGCGACGAAAGTAGCGGCAGCTGCTAGCCCTCCTATGGCCATACTCTCAAAGCCGCTTCGCCACAGATTCTTTCCCGTAACAACGGTTTTGGCTGCACCGACGCCGAAAAGGACAGAAAGGGTAAGCAGGGCACTCGCTACAAGTCCCGTATCCGGCTTCATGAAGAGGTAGGGAAGTATGGGCATAAGGGCGCCGAACGCATAAGCTCCCCCGGTCGCTATGCCCGACTTGAGAGGCGCCACGGTCTGATCCAGCGATAGTCCGAGTTCCTCACGCATCATAATATCGACCCATCGGTCTTTGTCCGAAGTGATGTGTGAGATGATCCTGTCAAGTATATCTCCCTTGAAGCCTTTGGACTCGTATATTTCACGTATTTCCTGCCTCTCGACCTCCGGGAAGTTGTCGACCTCGTATTCTTCCCGGTTCATCTCGCCTCGGTAGTATTCTATCTGTGATTTGGTTGAAAGGTATGCGCCGAGGGCCATGGATATCGTACCGCCGATGAGTTCGGCAAGTCCCGCGACCAGTATCACCTTACTCTGAACGCCCGCGCCGTTCACACCGGAGGCAACTGCGAAAGCTGCCACGAGCCCGTCATTTGCACCGAATACGAGCTCTCTCACGATACTTCCGCCCGGAGTGTGCACGGATTCTGTATGTGAGGGCAGATCTTTTCCGGTGAGAGGTCTGCCTCTCCATGACCATTTTGCCATTATTTGTCCTTCTCTTTCATAATTTGGGATCATCCGACCGTTCGGTAGATGGTTTACCGGTGAACTTATTCGTTGAAGTCAGGCCGGTGCAGAGCCGCCATGTGAAGGAAACGTTTCGCGGTTTCCTTGACTGCTTGAGCCTCGTTTGGTATATTACTAAGCAAAATTCGGAGAAACAATTGTCAACTGAATATTCAACGAAGAGTTTCAAGCGA
The DNA here is from genome assembly GCA_046706745.1 of Candidatus Kryptoniota bacterium. Lineage (GTDB taxonomy): Bacteria > Bacteroidota > Ignavibacteria > Kryptoniales > JAKASW01 > JAKASW01. The sequence goes on along the minus strand of JBJKPC010000085.1, from coordinate 95,164 downwards.
CAGGACGTACAACAGAAATGGTACCTTGTCGACGCCGAAGGGAAGACGCTCGGAAGGCTTGCTACCAAGATCGCGAGCATTCTGAGGGGGAAGAATAACCCCAGGTTTACACCCCACAACGACACCGGAGATTTCGTCGTTGTCGTCAATGCCGGAAAGGTGAGGGTTACGGGGAGCAAGGCCGAGACAAAGGTCTATTTCCATCATACCGGTTATCCCGCAGGTGCAACTTATGTGAAATACAAAGAGCTGATCGAGAAGAAGCCCGAGACCGTGATACAGCATGCGGTGAAGGGGATGCTCCCTAAGAACCGTTTGGGAGCGAGACTATACACCAAGTTGAAGGTCTATGCGGGATCAGAACATCCGCATGCGGCTCAGAAGCCGACAGTGATCGAATTATAATCGGGAGTTTTGATGGCATCAACTCAAAATGCAAATGTTGCCGTAGGCAGAAGAAAGACTTCGACCGCGAGGGCAAAACTGGTCGCAGGGACGGGAAAGATTTTTGTCAACGACCAACCACACTTTGAATACTTTCCCGTGGTGTCGGTACAAAATGAACTCTTCAAGCCGTTTGAGGCGACTGAGACGCAGGGGAAGTTCGACGTCTACGCGTCTGTCAACGGAGGTGGATTGACGGGACAGGCGGGCGCGTTGAAGCTGGCCATTGCCAGAGCATTGCTGAAGGAAGGCGAAGAGATGCGCGGGCGGCTGCGAGCTGCTGGAGTCCTGACTCGCGATCCCAGAATGGTCGAGCGAAAGAAGTATGGCCGCAAGAAAGCCCGCAAGGCTTTTCAGTGGACAAAGCGTTAATTATCTAATACAAAAAGCATACTTTCCGTGCCGTTTAGCTCGTGCAATGTGAGCACGGCCTCCCGGTTCCGCTAGTGCGGAGCGGGAATTTGCGCGGTGGTGTCCTGAACACGATTATGTTGTGGCAGGATTCCGCGCGAAGACGAAGAAAGTAGAAGACACAACCAAAGGAGCCATAATGCCAAGAGCAAGTGTTGAAGCACTCCTGTCAGCGGGTGCTCATTTCGGACACCTTACCCGCCGTTGGAATCCCAAAATGAAGCCTTACATCTTCATGGAACGCAACGGTATTCACATCATAGACCTGAGACAAACACAGCAACTTCTTGAAGAGGGATGCGACGCGTTGGCGAACCTTGCCGCCGAAGGAAAAAAGGTGCTGTATGTCGGAACTAAGAAGCAGGCACGAGACATCATCCGCACGCAGGCCGAACGCGGAGGGATCCACTACGTGACCGAACGGTGGCTCGGAGGGATGCTGACCAATTTCAGCACAATCCGCAAGAGCGTACGCAGGCTTCAGCATATCGAGAAGATGGAGACCGACAACACACTCGAAAGCCTGACCAAGAAGGAAGGGCTGCGACTTGCGAGAGAAAGACAGAAGCTCGAAAAGATACTCTCCGGCGTGCGGGATATGAACAGGTTGCCGGGCGCGATCTTTGTCGTTGATATAAAAAAGGAACATATCGCCATTAAAGAAGCGGAGAGGCTGGGAATCCCGATATTCGCGATGGTCGACACGAACTGCGACCCGGATCCAATTAACTACATTATTCCTTCGAACGATGACGCGGTGAAGGCCATAGAGGTCATCACCACAGCGCTGACCGATGCGTTTATCGAAGGAAGCCAGCGTGCAAAAGAACTGAAAGTCGAAGCTATGATGGAGCAATCGGCAGACGCAGCCGGTGCCTCCGCCAAAGGAGAAAGCGAAAACTGAAGATGGACATTAGCGTAGAAATGGTCAAAAATCTCCGGGAAGTTACCGGGGCGGGGATGATGGATTGCAAAAAAGCTCTGCAAGAAGCCAACGGCGACGTGGAGCAGGCAAAAAAGATCCTGCGTGCGCGCGGGGCTAAGGTAGCCGAGAAGCGTGCGGGACGCGAGGCGAAGCAGGGCGTCGTCGAGGCGTACATCCACGCAGGCGGAAGAATCGGTGCTATGGTAGAAATAAATTGTGAAACTGATTTCGTGGCACGCACTGACGAGTTCAAACAACTTGCCCGCGATATCGCCATGCAGATTGCCGCGATGAATCCGATGGCTGTCGAGAGAGAGGAACTCCCTAAGGAACTCGTCGAAAAAGAAATCAAGGGATTCCTCGACGAGGCGATTTCTGAAGGCAAGAAAGAAGATGTCGCTGCCAAGATAGCTGAAGGCAGGATGGAGAAGTATTACCAGGAAGTGGTTCTCACCGAGCAGGCTTTCATCAAAGATCCTCAGCGCATGATCAAGGAGCTCGTGACTGAAATGACTGCGAAAACAGGCGAGAACGTATCCATACGGCGGTTTCAGAGATTCGAACTTGGAGTTGATGGAACGAAGTGAACCCCCTTGCAGAGTGGTTGCGCTCCTGACCTAAGGAGCCTGATTGACTTTTCGGAAGCTGCACTTCAGTAGTACGCGAGTGCAGCTTTTTTTGTAATTTGTTACATTGGACTTGAAAAAGGAGCGAGCGTGGACGTCAAATATCGGAGGATACTTCTGAAGTTGAGCGGGGAAGCTCTTATGGGCGACAAAGGATACGGGATTGACCCCGAGGTGCTTAAGCATTTTGCGAACGAAGTGGCATCCGTTCACTCCCTTGGGGTTGAAGTCGGAATCGTTATCGGTGGAGGTAATATCTACCGCGGCATTGCAGCTGCGGCAGACGGCGTAGATAAAGTAATAGGCGACCAGATGGGAATGCTGGCAACGGTCATCAATGCACTTGCTCTTCAGAACGTCCTGGAAAAGAACGGCATATATACGAGGTTGATGAGCGCAATTTCAATGGAAGAGATGGCCGAGCCCTATATCAGGCGCCGCGCGATGCGACATCTTGAAAAGCGGAGGGTCGTTATTTTCGGAGCGGGGACCGGAAACCCATATTTCACCACGGACACCGCTGCAGCCCTCCGAGCAGTGGAGATCAAAGCCGATGTGATCATCAAGGGCACGCGTGTTGACGGCATTTATGACTCCGACCCGGAAAAAAATCCTGCGGCTACAAAATTTCAGGAGATTTCATATATGGATGTTCTTAAAAAGGACTTGAAAGTCATGGATCTCACTGCCATTACCCTCTGCCGCGAGAACAAACTTCCGATTGTCGTGTTCAATATGACAGTGCCGGGAAACTTGAAGAAGATCGTGACCGGTGAAGTGGTAGGGTCGATCGTCCGGGCGTAGGTATCAATCGATCAATAATTCGGAGGAATTAATGCTTGACAAGATTATGCACGACACTGAAGAGAAGATGAAAAAAGCTGTTGATTTCACCAGGCAGGAACTTACAAGACTCCGCTCGGGGAAAGCAACGGTGGCAATCCTCGATGATATCAGGATCGATTACTATGGCCAGAAGATGCCTATCGGACAGACAGCATCAGTCAACACTCCTGATGCGCATCTCGTCACCGTTCAGCCCTGGGACAAGTCGCTACTCCCTGAAATAGAGAAGGCCATCCTTGCGGCGAATATCGGTCTGACGCCTTCCAATGACGGGACAGTTATCAGGCTTCCAGTACCACCGCTGACGGAAGAAAGAAGAAAGGAATTGGTGAAGGTAGCAAGAAAATTTGCGGAAGAGGGCCGCGTAAGTGTGCGCAATATAAGACGGGAAGCAAACGAGCACATGAAGAAATCCGAGAAGGAGGAGCACATTTCCGAAGACGAACTGAAGCACGGTGAGAACGAGGTGCAGAAACTGACGGACAGATACATAAAGCAGCTCGACGATATTCTTGCCGGGAAAGAGAAAGAAATAATGGAGGTATAATCGCCTTCAGAACATTAGGGTATCTAAAAGAGCGGCCACGGCCGCTCTTTTTTTGGGGGGTGGTGAAAGGAACAGGTTCGGCCGGAGTTATCTATTGTGCCGCGCCTTTGAAAGGGTTCATCGGATGGGCTGTCTCGAGTCAACCATCAATGTGATCTGGCAATTCTATCTATCTTACGCCTGCGGTATTGGGCGGCCAGGGTCTTCGGTCTCTTCAGCCAAATGCTGAAGGATAGGGAGCTTCACAGTAACTGTGGTCCCTGATCCCTTTTCACTTTCAATCTCGACATTGCCGCCATGCGCATCAATGAGACTCTTTGATATTGAAAGGCCGAGTCCTGTACCCCTCTTTGAGCCTTCTGACGAACGAGCCTTGTCGGCCCGGTAAAATCTGTCGAAGACGTGAGGCAGATCCTCCCGATCGATTCCAATGCCTTTATCGATTATATGGACCGTGGCGGTATCCTCAGCGGATGTGAGTACGACCCTAATGGTGTCGCTTCCTCCGGAGTATTTGATGGCGTTGTCGAGGAGGTTGATGAAGACGCTCAAGAGCTTGTCCTCGTCACCGAGGACAATTACCTCGCGGCTTTCTTCTGCAGCGCGGTCGTGGACCTCAAAGTTTATGTTGATTGCTCGCTGGGATGCATAAGCCGACGTTTTGGAAACAGCGTCGAGCAAAAGCTCGTCAAGTCTGATCGGTCGCTTCTGCATTTTGAGCTGTCCGCTCTCCAGGCGCGCTATCGTCAGCAGTTCGTCGACGATTTTTGTTATTCTCCTTATCTCTTCCACGGCGCTCGTGAGGGTGTCTACGTAGTCTTCGGATGTGCGGGGGTTGGAAAGTGCAACCTCCATCTCGCCGAGTAGGATCGTCAGCGGCGTCTTGAGTTCGTGCGAAGCGTCAGCCGTGAACTGCTTCTGCAGCCTGAATGCTTCTTCGATTCGGTCGAACATTGCATTGAGAGTCTTCGAAAGGCGTGTGACTTCGTCGTCCACTTTGCCGGTGTCAAGTCGCTTGTCGAGGTGTTCCGCAGAAATGGTTTGTGCCGTTCTGATTATCCGGTCGATCGGGTCGAAAGCCTTCTTCGATATGAATAAGCCTCCGAGAGCTGCAGCAAAAATGGCCAGAGGGACCGAGATTAGAAGGAGAAGCCGAAGTTGGAACAAATTCTCGTCCAGGGGCGAAGTGTTTGCGGCCACTTGAACCAGATACCTGGCAATCCCGTTCTCGAAAACGGGATAAGTCACCATCCTCAGCCGACCCCCACCTATCAGCGCTTCGGTAGTTTTCCTCCCAAGCGTCTGGAAAACCTGGTGGTGGCTTAGCGCGAGTTCGAGTACTTCGAGATTGACCGGGAGGCTTTCGTTATTAAGATCCGTCGACCTGACAATTACACGTCCGGTAATCGATAGAACCTGTACATACCTGTTTGTGCCGAACGGAGCACTCAAAGGTTCCTGAATGAGACCCGAAATGATCTCCTGCTCGAGAAAACTGTCGCCTTTCACTACTCCTACAATTGCAAGCGCATCATTGCTCAGATTGAGGTCGAAGTTCTGAGCGCTTTGCCTTGCGTACAAATAATACAACACACCGGAGAACACTGACAGCGTAACTCCGAAAATAATCACGAAGAGTACTATAATCTTTGCTCTAATCGTTCTCATCTTCATCTTTCAACACATATCCGGCTCCGACCATCGTATGTATCATAGGCCTGTCGAAACCTTTATCGATTTTTTGCCGGAGAAGCTTAACGTAAACATCGATCACATTGGATTCCATATCGAAACTTACGTTCCAAACATGCTGCGCGAGGTTAGCTCGCGACAGGATCTGCCCTTTATTGCGCATGAAATATTCAAGGAGAGCGAACTCCCGGCTGGTCAGGCGTATTTGTCTCCCTTCTCTCTCTACCTTTCGAGTAACCGGGTCGAGCGTGAGAGTCCCGGCCTTAAGAACTGAAGACTTATCCTGTCCTTTTCTCCTTAGCAGTGCACGGACCCGCGCCAGGAGTTCCTCGAAATGAAAGGGTTTGGTGAGATAGTCGTCTGCCCCCGAGTCAAGTCCGCGGACCTTGTCGTCAGTGTCGCTTAGTGCGGTCAACATTAGAACGGGAGTGCCGATCCCCTTCAGCCTCATTTTCTGGCAAGTGGTTATCCCGTCCTGCTTCGGGAGAAGAACGTCCAGGACCGCTACGTCGTAAACATTTTGAGTCAACAGTTTCTCGCCCTCGAGGCCATCGAACGCAGTGTCGACTACGTAAGACTGCTCTTCAAGACCCTTCTTTATGAACGACGCCACCTTTTTCTCGTCTTCGACCACGAGTATCCTCATTTCAGAAATCCTCCACTCCACCGGTTCGATTCGACTGAGGCGATGATCTTCTGAGCTTTGTCATTGGAGCGGTTTATCCTCCTATTTGTTCCCGTTGAGAGCCTCAATCACGGCATTGCAGACCGCAGGCCTAACGATCTGGATCTTCTCGTTATTCCTTGACGGACATACTCTGTTTGTCAGTAGAATCACGAAGAGCTTCCTTACGGGATCGATCCATATCGAAGTTCCGGTGAAGCCAAGATGACCGTAGGAAGTAGGCGAGAAGTATTTCCCCGCGCTCGAGTTTTCCGGCGATTTCGTATCCCATCCGAGTGCCCTGGTGCTGAGGTCGGACTGTTTGCGCGTGAATAGTGCGACCGTCGAGCTCTCTAAATATCTCCGGCCGTCGTAAATCCCGCCGTTCAGGAGCATTTGGGCGAATACGGCGAGATCCTGACTGGTCGAAAAGAGGCCTGCATGCCCCGCCACGCCGCCGAGCGCGCGCGCATTTTCGTCGTGAACCACGCCCTGCAGAAGACACCCTGCTGCGGAATCGTACTCTTCCGCAGCACAATTACTCCAAAGATAACTCGGCGGATTGAACATCGTGCGGGTCATGCCGAGCGGCTTATAGAAATTCTGATACAAATATTGATTTAAAGGCATCCTCGTAATCTGTTCGATCACTTTGCCCAGTACTATCATATTAATGTCGCTGTACACCATCTTTGTTCCAGTTTTGTACGCCAGTGGTGTAGCGTAGATACTGTCGTACATTGCCTGATGAGCAGCGTGGAAATTCGATCCGAATGAATCGGGATAGACGAATGCGTGTGGGTCCCTGAGCAGCCGGTTCAATTGCTCTTCGGGTATCGCTTTGGTGTCCCACAAATAATGGGGCGGGTCGGGCGGGAGTCCAGAATCGTGAACGAGCAGGTTTTCGATGGTCACCGCACCTTTTCCGTTCTGGGCAAATTGGGGAATATATTTCGCGACCGGAGCGCTCAGAGCCAGTTTTCCCTCGTCGTATAATTTCATGGCCGCCAGCGTCGTCGCCGCGACCTTGGTCAATGAGGCAAGGTCGTACATCGTGTTCAGATGCACGCGTCTCGAATAGAGTGACGTGTCGATCAAGCCGAATGCCTTGTCGTATACTATCATCCCGTCCTTCGCGACCAATAGTTGCCCTCCGGGAAATGCACCGTTCGCGATCCAGTAGTGCATGATTGAGTCCAGCCTGCCGAGGCGATGCGGATCGAATCCCGCTGCCTGCGCCGAGGCGAAACGTAGACTGGTTTTGTGAAGGACGACTCCGTCGCCGTAGTCGGCAGTGTGCGGAATTGTTATCGGAAGCTTACCGGTAACGTTAATTTCACCGAATAACGCTTCTGCGGCCGCAGAGACACTGTATTTTGCAGCACTGTAGGCGCAAACGTATGCGGGTACAATAGGAACGCTTCTAAGAAGATAAGGGTTTCCGAAAGAGACCATGATGCACGGTTTGTCCAATGCCGCAACTTTGTTCAGGAACGATTTTACCGAATCTGAAAAATCGACGGTTCCCTGGCCACTCTTCCAGCTGACGTAACAGGCGATCAATATGATATCCGATGATTGTGCCTCTTTGTATACATCGTCGAAGTTCATTTGATTGGATGTCGGATTTACCTGGGCATAAACGACATTGTCACAGCGGTCGGCGATCTCATTTCTGAATTGAGCTCCGATATAAGGGTCGCCGTCATCGGCAACGGTAAGGCAGAGTACCCGCTGGTTTTGGTGAAACTGAAGGGGGATGTAGTTGCCGATGTTACGGACTATAGTTATGGATTCCCTCGCCGCTTTTCTCGCCAGGAGTTCGTGCTTAATCGTGCCTACGACTTTGCCGATATTGCGGATATCGACGAAGCGCCTTTGCGGAAGGCCGAGTTCTGACTTGATCATCAAGATTTTCCTCACTGCCCGGTCGATCTGCGCTTCGCTGATCACCCCGCGTTTCACAGCCTTCACCACCGCATCGACGGCAATTTCATCGTCGGGAGGGATGAGCAGAATATCCGCCCCTGCCTTTACGGCTCGTATGGCAGCGTCGGTAGCGGAGTAATCCTTAGTGACTCCCCCCATCGTGAGGGCATCTGTCACGATAAGACCGTGAAATCCGAGCGAGTCACGGAGCATCCCTGTCGTTATTTTTTTCGAAAGCGTGGCAGGCACCCCCGTTTCGTGTTGGAACTTCGGGAACGATATATGTGCCACCATCACGGACTTGATACCCGCAGCTATGTCATCGCGGAACGGAACGAGTTCCAATGTGTCGAGGTGAGCGTATCCATAGTTGATAGTCGGGAGCTGGGTGTGGGAATCGACCTGGGTGTCGCCGTGCCCCGGGAAGTGCTTCGCTGTGGCTACTACTCCGGCCGACTGTGTTCCCAGGGCGAAGGCGGAGGCTAATCTACCGACAAGTTGCGGGTTTTCTCCGAAGGATCTGACGTTGATTATAGGATTCTCAGGGTTGTCGTTCACGTCTGAAACCGGTGCGTAGTTCTGCAGTACGCCGACTGCGCGTGCTTCTTCTCCGACAGCCCTCCCAATCCGGTAGACAAGCATCGAGTCCCGGGTTGCACCTAGTGCCATGTTAGTCGGAAATGAAATCCCGCCCTTGAGCCTCATGCCGAGGCCATACTCGTAGTCCGCCGAGAACAGCAGAGGTATCCTGGATACTTTTTGAAGCTTGTTTATCAACATTGCCTGTTCATAAACGTTCCCCAAAGAGACCACGAAACCCCCTACGTGCAGATCCCTTACGAGATGAACGAGGTGATCATAGGTGTCGTCGTCATCGCTTATGTAGGGAGCATAAGTGAAAGGGACAATCATCTGAGCGACTTTGTCGCGTAGCGAAAGAGACCGGAAGGTACTGTCGACCCAGGCGGTGTCCGCCACCCATCGGTAGTTTGTGCCCGGAGGCTGTTCGAGAATATCGTCCGACGATTCATGCTCGATCGTACTCTGCGCCGTGGGAGGAATCTGACGGGATTCCTTTGTCTGATAGTGCGCCGATGAGCATGAGACGATAGAAAGTGAGACGAGGAATATCGTTACGAAACGTTTCATTGGTGTCTTTCCGCTTTGAGTGCGAGTAATGCTGCGCCGAAGGACGGCGGGAATTCAGGTTCTTGAACAACTATTCCGGGAAGAGTTTCTGCAAGCAGGCTCCTGAGTTTCTTGGAAATGAAATTGTCGGTTGACAGGACGCTTCCCGAGAGGACAACCGGAATGTCCCCGCCCAGGGCCGGCAATACGGCCCGGATATGCTCGGCAAGCTCGGCAGCGGCGGCTGTCGCGATTCCGACTGCGACTTCATCTCCTTCATCGGCAGCCCTCATTACCACCGGAGCCAGAGAAGCGATATCAAGTCCGTTGCGGTAGACTTCGGCAATAAGAGAATCCGGTGTGTCTACGGCATACCTGTCCCTAAGGTATCCCGACATTGAGGTCTTTTGGCCGCGGCCGTCAAATTCTTTTGCAATTGCGGAAAGGCAGGAGCGACCTAGAGTGTAACCGCTGCCTTCGTCTCCAATTAATCGTCCCCATCCGCCGACGCGGTGAACGTTTCCGGCATTATCCTTAGCGAAAAGGATCGAGCCCGTTCCGGAGATAAGAACGAGACCGGGATCTCCTGCGAATGCCCCTTCGAGCGCCGCGTCTGCATCGCTCCCGACACATACTTCGGGTACCGGATAAAGTCTTCTCCGGAGAAAGAACACGAAAGCCTCTTTCATTCTGCGTGCATCAGTGGCACGTCCGGCTCCGGTCAGTCCTAGGAAGACGACTTTAATGTCTGCGAAATCACGATTCGTTGTGCGAAGGATGGATTCGGTCAAATTTATGATGTTCGATGCGGCTTCGTCAGTTCCGATGAGCAGGAAATTCGATGGGCCTCCTGTTTCTTCTGCAATAACGTTGCGGTTTATGTCAATCGCCGTTCCGGTTGTCTTTGTCGCTCCGCCGTCGAAGCCGAGATAGAGTGACTCACTCATTAAAGAAAAAATATTGTGTGACGCACTCAAAATCAATTTTGATCCTGCGCCCGGTCACACGCGTCATTTGCTGGTTAGCCGAAAGTTGACCATATTCAATCCGGCATCGGAGCGGGCGAGACGTTCCCTCCTCACCGATAAATCACGATTAGGATTTTGCTTCAGTACGCTTTGGCACATTTTATCTTAAAACGGTATCGGCCGCGAATTCGTTCGATCATCTCATTTCGGAAGGTGGGATGACGCGAACCCGCGCCACGAGGAGCTGTGGGAAAAAGCGTCTGAACTGATGACGGCGGCATGCCGTCATAGCGTCTGCCATCATGCGAACAAAGCTGCTCTTTTCGGATTAAGACAATCGAAGGAGAATGGAAGTGGGCAAGAGGGTTGATGTTGAATATATTGACCGGGTTGCATACCTGACGATGAACCGACCGGATAAAAGAAACGCTCTTGACGACTTGGCAGTCGAGGAACTGACGGAATCCTTCAGACGGGCCGAAAGCGATCAAAAGGTGCGCGCGATTGTGTTTCGCGGGGAGGGGACTGCCTTTTCAGCCGGCGCCGATCTGGAATATCTCAGGAGACTCTCAGAGAATTCGTCGGCCGCAAACTTCGAGGACTCTTCAATGTTGAAGGATCTTCTATTGCAGGTATACCGGAGCAGCAAAATCACCTGTTGTGTGGTTAGGGGGCCCGCGCTTGCAGGGGCTTTTGGGCTAACGCTTGCCTGTGACCTGGTCCTCGCCTCAGAGAGGGCGAAATTCGGTTTTACCGAAGTGAAGATAGGTTTTGTTCCGGCAATAGTTATGAACTTTGCCCTCAGGAAACTGAGGGAATCGGATGTGAGGGAACTCGTCCTGACGGGCAAGATAATCGATGCTTCCGGGGCGCTCCGCTTGGGTTTGTTTTCGAGAATTATCCCCGACAATGAAATAGAATCTTACACGAGAAAGTACCTGGGCGAAGTAACTACAGGGACAAGCGCCGTTGCAGTCGCACTTACGAAGGAAATACTTTCTGAGGTCGGCGACATGCGCCTGGAAGAGGCGCTGAAATTCAGCACCGCGATGAATGCCGCCGCCCGCTCAACGGAAGATTTCAAAAAGGGCGTCGATTCTTTTTTGAAAAAAGAAAAACTGGAGTGGTAAAAGTGGACATTAAGAACACGATAAGGACAATTCCCGACTTTCCGAAAAAGGGTATCATGTTTCGGGATATCACCACGCTCTTGAAGGACAGGGAGGCCTTTGACGAGGTGGCCGAAAGGTTCTATGAGCATTACAGGGACAAGAAGATCGACAAGGTGGTTTCCGTGGAGTCGCGTGGTTTCATCTTCGGTAGTGTACTCGCCTATAAGCTGGGTGCAGGTTTCGTTCCGATTCGCAAACCGGGCAAGCTGCCGGCGGATGTAATAAGTCAGGAATATCAGCTGGAGTACGGCACGGACTCGATGGAGATACACAAAGACGCAATCCTACCGGGAGAACGCGTGCTGGTACATGACGATCTTCTCGCCACCGGAGGAACCGTGGCCGCGGCCTGCAAGCTCGTCGAAAGACTGCAAGGCGAAGTCGTCGGCATCTGCTTCCTCATCGAGCTGCTTCCCCTCAACGGCCGCAAGGCCATCCCCGATAGGGATGTCTTTACGCTCATCGGCTACGACACGGATTAATCTGTAATTCGGCTCCCCGGAGGGACCGGTCTTGAAACGGACTCTCCGGGAACCTAACTCTTCGCTGTTCGAACTCGCTCGGGTAAGTGCGTTCGGAAAATATCTCTGAAGTTTTTAACTTTGTTCAACGGACCATCATACGGCCCGGGAATTTGCAGACTCAACCCCGCAAGTTCAACTTCAAAAGAGAGAGGGAAATGGAAAAGGTAATCACGAAAACAGATTTTGCCGAGCTGAAACTATTTCAGCGCGGGAAAGTGCGAGACATATATGATCTGGGCGACAGGCTCCTGTTTGTTGTATCAGACAGAATCAGTGCGTTCGATGTTGTCCTTCCAAACGGGATTCCGTACAAGGGGAAGGTCCTGAACCAGATTTCGAATTTCTGGTTTGGTTTTACAAAGGACATCATCAGAAACCATGTCATTGCTACCGATGTGAAGCAGTATCCGCCCCAGTGTAAGCCTTACGAAGCGGAGCTGGCCGGACGCAGTGTGATAGGCAAGAAAACGAAGCCGCTTCCGGTTGAGTGCATAGTCCGCGGATATATAACTGGATCGGGGTGGAAAGACTATCAGGAAACGGGAGCTATCTGCGGCATCACGCTTCCCAAGGGCTTGCGTGAGTCTGAAAAGCTTCCGGAACCGATATTCACTCCATCGACGAAGGCGGAGATGGGGGTCCATGACGAAAACATCAGTTTCGACACCGTAGTAAAGCTCATCGGCAGAGAGCTCGCGGAAAAAGTGCGCGACTATACGATCGCCGTATACAAAAAGGCGGCGCAATACGCCGAGGGCAAGGGTATCATCATCGCAGACACGAAACTGGAATTCGGTCAGGACGAGAACGGCGAGCTCACGCTTATCGACGAAGTGCTTACTCCCGATTCGTCCCGATTCTGGGACAAGTCGAAATACGAGGTCGGGAAGTCGCAGCCGAGCTTCGATAAGCAGTTCGTCCGCGACTATCTCCTTTCGATCAAATGGAACAAGAAGCCGCCTGCCCCAAACCTTCCTGATGAGATAATAAAAGGAACCAGCGAGAAGTACTTGCAGGCACTCAAGGTACTTGCGGGGATCAGTCTCTCCTGAGAACTCTGTTTCAGTGAAGGAAGGCAGTGCCACCGTAATGTAAGTTTATGGTTCGCACTCGATTCACCCACAGATTCAGAGAGAGACTCATCGGGTCAAGAATACCGCTCTATGGGATTTTCGTCCTTCGGGGCTAGCCTTTTCGAATCGAACGGCACAGATTGACCGGCGTGAGCTTCGCGCCGGTTTCCCCGTTGAAATGTCCAATTTGTTGGTGTGATATATCTGCCCGGCAGGAATCACGCCCCGAGCATTGACCTGACGACTGCCGCCACCCTGTCCGGTGAGGTCTCCTTCATGCATTTGAAGTGCCGTCTCGGGCACGACTCCAGTCCTACGTGGGAGCATGGGCGACAGGGAAGACCCTCGACTTCGAGAATCCGGTGTTCCACATCGTAGGGGAAAAAACCGAACTGCCTCACACTCGACCCGAAAATTGCGACCGTTTTTTTGTTCAGTGCGTTCGCGGCATGCATGAGATATGAATCGTTTGTAACCACCACGGATGCGTGCCTGAGCATCGCAGTGCTTTCGATCAGCGGAAATCGTCCGCAGAAATTAAAGACGTCGATCCCATCCTGAATGTAGCCGCATGTCGGAACATCTGCCGGCCCCCCGAGGAGGACAACCCGAGAGTGCGGTGCGATTTTTGCCGCGAGATCCTTCCAGTATTCCACGGGCCAGCGTTTCGTAAAATGTCTCGCTCCCGGACAGAGGAACACGGAATGCGTCGGTTCCGGGCCCATCGATGTCCAAATATTATCCGAGCGTTCAATCACTGAATCCTGGAAGAATACTTCCGGCCTGGAGACGCTTGTGACGGCTTTGTCGTAAGTTTGGGCATACTTAAGTGCAACTGAACGGACGCCTGAGTAAAGATTGAGTCTGCTGTTCACGAGCACAAACCGTTTAATGACTTCTTTTTGAATGACCCGGATCTTCGGTGCCGTCCCTTTTCTCAGGTAGATGCTGCGGAAATTGTTGTGAAGGTCGAGTGTTACATCGAAGCCTTCCGTAAGCAGCTCCCGTCGCAGGTTCTCCAATTGATGGAGGTTCGCGTCGTCATGAACTATATGAATCCGATTAATGTTAGGATTCAAGCGAACGAGGTCGGCGAATTGTGATTTTACTACGAAATGTATTTCAGAGTCAGGTTCCCTTTTTCTCATCAGGCTCAGCAGAGGCGATGTAAGAAGTATGTCGCCTGCGGAGCTCAGGCGAATAAGGAGCTTTTTTGACTTTTGCATTGTTAGAAATTATAAATTCAGACATGCACTTCCAATTGTGCATTGAATTTGAAAGAAAGATCGGTTTGCTTTTGGGAGAGCGCAAAAATAAATTCTCAGCATAAACGAGAGGAAGACGATGAAGCAGTTGCCGCGTACTATCGATGAGTTGAAGAAGAGCGGTTACCATATTGTCCCGGTGAAGGAAGAAATGCGCAGGAACCTCATATCGAAGCTCTCCAAGAAAGAGCCTCTGTTCCCGGGAATAATCGGATATGACAAGACAGTTGTTCCTTCTATAGTAAATGCACTGTTAGCGAAACATGATATGATACTCCTCGGTCTGCGTGGTCAGGCAAAGACGAGAATTGCGAGAAGCCTTGTGAGCCTGCTTGACGAGTATATCCCGTTCATAAAAGGATGCGAGATAAACGACAACCCGTTTAATCCGGTCTGCAGGCAATGCGTCAATCTTGTCAACGAGCACGGTGACGACGTAGAAATCGAGTGGCTGACTCGGGAGCAACGGTACGGGGAGAAGCTTGCCACGCCGGACGTCACGATCGCGGATCTCATCGGCGACATCGATCCCATCAAAGCCGCCGTTCAGAAACTTCATTACTCTCACGAAGGTGCGATACATTTCGGAATCATCCCGCGCACCAACAGAGGGGTGTTCACTATAAACGAGCTGCCGGACCTGCAGCCGAGAATTCAGGTCGGACTCTTCAACATCATGGAGGAGAAGGACATACAAATACGCGGATTCAATGTGCGGATTCCGCTGGATGTCATGATGGTGTTCACCGCGAATCCCGAGGACTACACGAACCGGGGAAATATCATCACTCCGCTGAAAGACCGTATAGATTCTCAGATACTGACACATTACCCGCGGACTATAGAAGAAGCGATGAAAATCACGGATCAGGAAGCCTGGTTGTCGCGGGACGGCGGCCGCAGCGTTGTGATCCCGCATTACCTCAAGGAAGTTGTCGAGGAAATCGCTTTCCAGGCGAGAAGCAGTGAGTTTGTCGACCAGAAAAGCGGCGTTAGTGTCAGGATGACGATTTCCGTGATGGAAAACCTGATAAGCAGTGCCGAACGCCGAGCCATCCTCAACAATGAGAAAACGATCGTCCCGCGCATTTGCGATCTGCAGCAGGTCCTTCCCGGCATGACTGGAAAGCTGGAGCTTGTTTTCGAAGGGGAGCAGGAGGGATCGGTCAAGGTCAGCCGCGCACTTATCGGAAAGGCTGTCAGGGAAACATTCAGAAAATACTTCCCCGACCCTCTTCAAAAGAAAATCAGAACTCCTCAAGGCGAAGAACCGAAGAAGCGGGAAGACGAGTACACCCCGATCATCACTTGGTTCGAGTCGGGAAACAAGATAGAAGTGGCCGACGATATGCCCTTCGACGACTATTACTCTGAACTTAACAAGGTCTCCAATCTCAAGGATGTCGCGAAAAAGCATATGAAAGTCGAGGAGTCGAGGAGGTACGAGCTGGCCACGTCGATGGAGTTCGTGCTCGACGGGCTTCACCAGTTTTCAAGGATCGCGAAAGACGATGCGGATAATGTCGTTGCTTATAAGGACCTCGTGGGGAGCATTTTCCCGCCGAAGGGCCGTTACGAGGAGGATTGATTTTTGCCCGATCATGACCGCGTGATCATCGAGAAATTTGAGGACGGTCCCGTGTGGACGATCGGATATCTCGTGTACAGCAGTGTCTCCGGCGAGGCTTTGTCAATAGATGTCCCGATCTGGTCGGCGGAGAAGATCTACCGACGCATAAGGGAAATCGGCCTGTCGCTTAAGTATATAGTCGCGACGCACGGCCATTGGGACCACACCGGGGAGATGAAGAAACTAAAAGTGCTCACGGGAGCCCAGGTTTGTGGCAACGATGCAGACGAATGGATGATGCGCGATCCGAACGGCATGGTGATCGCCCCGCCGGAGTACATCGAGCCCGTGGACATTGATGTCCACCTGGATGACGGCGCGGTGATCGAGGCGGGAGGGATGAGATTCAGGACTATCCGGACGCCCGGCCATTCTTCCGGTTCGATATGCCTTTACGAGGAAACAGAGCGGATATTGTTTACGGGCGATACACTCTTCTGCGGCTCTATAGGGAGGGTAGACCTTCCCACCGGATCTATGGAAGAAATTTCGAGAAGCATACTCGAAAAGATCATGACATTGCCCGAAGACGTAAGAATATACCCGGGACACGGCCGCGAAAGCACATTGAAAAGAGAAAAATCCGAGAACCAATTTGTGCAAATGATGTTTGCGGAGAGGTGAGCAATGAGATTCAGGTATTCGAAGTGGACGGAAAGTTCCATGACCGACGAGCAGCGGCTCCAGAATATGGTTTCGCTGTTCAGTTACCTTCTGTTGCAAACAAGCGGCGATGCTGAAGAAGCGCTGGAGTGGATGAGGCAGCTCGGACAGGAATACGATCTTTTCGATCAGGATATGACGCTGGAGGACTTCATCGAAAAGCTCAAGGAACTCGGCTACGTCGATGATGCGAAGGACGTGATCGTACTTACTTCCAAAGGGGTCCAGCGAATCCGCGAAGACGCATTGCGAGAGGTATTCTCAAACCTCAAGAAGAGCCCGGAGGGCTCTCACGAATCCCCGCATACCGGGCAGGGGGTGGACCGCCTTAGCGAGACGAAAAAATACACCTTCGGGGATCAGCCGACGAATATCGATCTCACGTCGACGCTGAAGAACGCCCTCATGCATGACAGCATTGAGAAGTTCCAGCTCCACGAAGATGACATCGAGGTCTACGAGACCGAGCATTTGACAAACTGTGCCACAGTAGTCCTCCTCGACATAAGTCATTCGATGATCCTCTACGGCGAGGATAGAATAACTCCGGCTAAGCAGGTGTCGCTTGCGTTGGCGGAGCTTATCCGCACAAAATTTCCGAAGGACCATCTCAATATCGTCGTGTTCGGCGACGACGCCAAGGAGATTACGCTGGCAGAACTACCGTTCGTCACGGTTGGACCTTATCATACGAATACTCTTGCCGCTCTCCGGCTGGCAAGAAGCATTTTGCGCAGGAAAGGGAACGTGAACAAGCAGGTCTTCCTGGTCACAGACGGGAAGCCGTCCGCCATTTTCGACGATTCGGGTCGCCTGTACAGGAATTCCTTTGGACTCGATCCGAGAATCGTCAACAAAACACTCGATGAAGCGGTCGCCTGCCGAAGAGAGAAGGTGGTCATAAGCACATTTATGGTGGCGCGGGACCCTTATCTTATCAATTTTGTGGAAGAATTGACGCGGGCAAACAAGGGGAGAGCGTACTACTCATCGCTGAACAAGCTTGGCGAATATATATTTGTCGATTACATCCGGAACAGAAGGAAGAAGTTCAACAGCTCTCTACCGTAGTCTTGAGAAACTTGCTCCCGGCTCTCCATCGTGTTTGCCCGGTAGTAATTTCGTGGACCCGCACGCTCAGGAGGAAAAGAAAATGGCAGGTCCTGATGTCTTCAACCTTTCGCGAGAAGCCGGCTGCCGGCAACTTACCTGACAGTATCCATTTTTCTTTTCCTTGAGATATCAATCGATTATATTGTAACCGCTTCGGGGCGTGGCTCAGCCCGGTTAGAGCGCTTGGTTCGGGACCAAGAGGCCGTGGGTTCAAATCCCACCGCCCCGACAAACGAAGTATTGGGCATACATCTTATACAGCGAGAAGGGAAGTCGATACTATATGGGGAGTACCGACGACATGGAGAACCGTCTTAATGAACACAACAGCGGAGAAACGAAGTCGATATCATACGGGATACCGTGGCGCCTGGTTCACAAGGAAGGGTTCAAGACACGTCGGGAAGCGATGTTGAAGGAAAGAGAGATCAAGTCGCGAGGAGCGAAGAGATATCTTGAGGAGCATAACGGAGGTATTGCCGGTTAGAGCGTGGCGCGTTGCGCGCCAAGGCCGTGGGTTCTCCGAAGGATCCCGCTTTGCGGGAAAATCCCACCGCCCCCGATCGCAGAATTTTCATGGTGTGGCAACCTGAACGGGCTTCAGAGAAATGAGTGAACAAGAGGCCACCGGGACGGAGGTATGACCGTCCGTAGGATTTGCATCGACCACGATGACACTTTAAAACTAATTTCATGCTCGGGGTTTCGTCCATGTATCTGAAAATCAAGATTCATCCAAGCTCAAAGAGGGATAGTGTGGAGAAGAAAGCGGACGACAGTTTTGAAGTGTTTGTGAGAGCAAAGCCGGTGGAGGGGAAGGCTAACGATTCGATGCTTGAACTCCTTAGCGACTTCCTGAAAGTACCGAGATCGAGACTTCGGCTTGTGAAGGGCGGCATGACGCGCAACAAGATTGTGGAAAGACTGGAATAGATTGAGCGCAGCTGGCCAAAAAGTCTGCGATCCCGATATCATGGATCGACGGTAGCCTTGCTGGTCGCTTGTTAATTGGTTTGTGAATTTACACCCGATCAGGGTAAATTGATTAGTGAAACAGAGAGCAGCCCGAACAATTTCTTACATTTTGATGCCAACCACCTTTGCACTGGTTGCATTCATACTTCTTGCATTTCTTACCCCACAGAAGACCGTCCCTCTCTTGATTGCTCTGGTATCGGTTCTTTTCGGTGCGGTGCTGCCGTTCTTGTATCTTCTGATATTATTCCACAGGGAAAAGGTCACCGGATTTGATGTCCCCGTTCGCGAACAAAGGACCGTGCCCTACCTAATTTCGGTCTTGATTTATTTTGTCGGGTTCATCACGTTGGTGGCTATCGGTGCGTCGGTGACTGTGTATGCGCTTATGTTGTGCTATGCGACCAACACACTGGTGATATCAATAATAAACGTGAAGTGGAAGATAAGCGCCCATGCCATGGGGGCATCCGGTCCGCTGACGGCTCTTGCCGTAACCTTTGGCTGGCGGGTGTTGCCGATCTTTCTGGTTGTTCCGATAGTAGCGTGGGCGAGGGTGGAAGTTAAGGCGCATACACGTGCGCAGGTGGCTGCGGGATCACTTCTGGGGATAATCCTTACCGGCGTTCAGCTGGAGGCTCTATATAAAATAGCAGGGGCTGGTTAGTGGACAAGAAAGAAGTCGTAGCTGTGCTTGAAGAAATATCTTCTCTTCTCGAGTTGAAAGGAGAAGATAAATTCAAGGTTAGTGCTTACTCTAGAGCAGCCCGTTCGATTTCGCAGACCAATCTTGACGTGATCAGTCTCGTGAAAAGCGGTGAAGCGAGGAAAATCCCCGGCGTCGGCGAAGCACTCGCAAAGAAGCTCGGTGAGCTGTTGGAGACAGGGAAGCTGACTTTTCTTGATGAGCTCAGAGGATCGCTTCCCGACGGTTTACCGGCACTCTTCAATATACAGGGGCTGGGTCCGAGTAAGGTGCGAGCATTGTACGAACAGTTGGACGTCAAATCGATTTCCGAGCTGGAGTATGCATGTCATGAGAATCGTCTTGCCGGCCTGAAGGGCTTCGGGCAGAAAACTCAGGAGAAAGTACTGACCGCCATCGTGCGGATGAAAGCGAACAGCGAGTATCATCTATTGGATATAGTCCATGAAACCGCGATCGAAATCGGCGGAATGCTCGATAAGCTCTCGGGGGCTGAGCGGTTTCAGTTCACTGGTAGTTACCGGAGGCGGCGGGAAATCATAAGGGATATCGATTGTGTCATCAAATTCAAATCGGGTGAGAGAGAAAAGCTGTTTTCCTCGCTTCAGAAACTCAAGGGCGTAAGAGAGATCAAAGATGTTCAGAACGACCTGGTATCTGTCGTTTGGGATAACGGGATACCTGTAGAGTTCATCATTGTAAACAAGGCGGAATATCCGCTTGCGATCCTCCATTCCAGCGGTAGCAGGGAGTTTTTCACGCGTCTCAGAGAATATGCTTCATCCCGTGGTTATAACCTGGGCCCCCGGGAGTTGAAACGGGGCAGAGACAAGATTCATTTCGACACCGAGGAGGAAATATTCGGACAGGTAGGACTGCAGTACGTTCCCCCGGAGCTTCGTGAGGGACCCGATGCCGTCGTTGCCGCGTCGAAGGGTGAAATACCCGAGCTTGTAAAAGAGGAAGACGTTAAAGGGATCTTCCACGTTCATACCAATTGGAGCGACGGGGCGGAGTCTCTCGAAGATATGGTAGCGGCGGCCCGAAAGCTTGGGCTCCAGTATCTGGGACTCAGCGACCATAGCAAGAGCGCCTTCTACGCGCACGGTCTCGATGAGAAAAGAGTCAGAGAACAGGGGCGTGCCGTCGACAAACTCAACAAAGAGATTGACGGCTTCCACATATTCAAAGGAAGCGAAGTCGATATTCTCTCGGACGGTAAGCTGGATTTCAGCGACGCCGTGCTGAAGACACTGGATTTTGCGATAGGGTCCGTACACAGCAAACTTGGAATGAAGAAAGACGAGGCCACCCGGCGGCTTGCTGCCGCACTGAAAAACCCAAGGATGACCTTCCTTGGACATATGACCGGTAGGCTGCTGCTAGGAAGGGACGGATATGAATTGGATGTCGATGAAATTGTAAAGGCGGCAGTCCGCGGAAAGACGGTTATCGAGATAAATGCGAATCCCCACAGGCTGGATATGGATTGGAGGTATATCAGGAAAGCCAAGGAAGCGGGAGTGAGATTCGTAATCGGCCCTGACGCGCATTCGAAGCGGGGACTGGCGGATTACGGCTACGGCGTTTCGATAGCCCGAAAGGGATGGCTGACAAAGGGTGATCTACTGAATACGATGGATGTCGAAGAGATAAGAAAGTTTCTGAAAAATGCCAAAGGTTAAGTTCGTTCCGCTGAACAGAACGATTGAAATAAAGAGAGGCGAGACACTCTTTAAAGCCGCACGAGTGAACGGAATACCGCTTGGCAGCTCCTGCAGGGGAGACTGTGTCTGCGGCTGGTGCAAAGTCGAGATCGTCGAAGGAATGGAAAACCTCTCTTCACCGGAGGAGTGCGAAAAGAATCTGATGAAGAACGGCAACTATGGGAGACGCGAGCGCGTCGCTTGCAGAGCACACGTATTCGGAGATGTAAGCATAACTACGGGATATTGGTAGAACTTTCAAATACGAATTTTGAATTCCCAATATGAATTCAATAATTTCGAAGAGATACCGGTGATTCACAGCGTCAATCTAAAATTCATAATTTAAAATTGATAATTCTCTAGAGTGAGATACGTAAGGCACATCTTCATTTGTACGAATAGAAGAAAAGATGACGATCCAAAGGGCTCTTGCGCCCAAAAGGGGAGCGATGAAATACGAGACCTTTTCAAGCGGGAACTGCACGCCCGCGGCCTGAAGACTAAGGTGCGAGCCAACAAAGCGGGCTGTCTCGACGTTTGCGAGCACGGACCGAATGTCGTCATATATCCCGAAGGAGTCTGGTACAGTCACGTAACCAAAGACGACGTCGTCGAGATTATCGAGAGTCATATTCTCAGGGGAAAAGTAATCGAGCGACTGTTGATAAACGACCCGCGCTACAGGCCTGAGAAGATGGCCTACGCCGCGATGCAAACTGAGGATTCCAAGACTGTCGTGAAGTAGGGGCGGAACGGGGTATTGCTCCGAACTTGAGTTTCGGTTAAAATCCTCCCGAAGGGCAAAAGTCGTCAATAGATGCGTATACGTGGTTTGTGCATCAAGAAAGGGGGATTTGTGAAGCGGGCAACGTGCTTCTCGCTGGTTGTTGCGTATGTCGCTGCCATGGTCGTCGAATTCGGCTGCAGCAATTCCACCTCTCCAAACAGGGAGCTCTCGAGTCTCAACCTCGGCTCAACCGAGAAAAGGGTCATTTCTGCAGGGGGCTCATTTGCGTTTGACCTGTTCGGGAAAATGGCGCAACAAGCGGGCGGAAAAAACCTCTTCATGTCGCCGCTCAGCGTATCGATGGCTCTGGCGATGACGATGAACGGGGCAAACGGGCAAACATATTCCGACATGCAGAAGACGCTTGGGCTGAGCGATCTCACGGAAAACGAAATCAACCGGTCATACAGCAATATCACCTCTCTTTTCGGCAATCTCGATCCGAATGTCAAGTTCACGATCGCTAACTCTGTATGGTACAGAAATACTTTTGCGATTGCCGATTCCTTCGTGAAGGTGAATAAGGAGTATTTCGACGCAGACGTGCGTCCCCTCGATTTCGACGATCCGGGTGCGGCCGACATAATCAACTCTTGGATAAGCAAAAAGACCGAACAGAAGATTCCGAAAGTTCTTGAATCGCCGATTGATCCGGGTGCGGTGATGTATTTGATCAATGCACTTTACTTCAACGGAACGTGGCAGTACCGGTTCGATAAGGACGCCACGAAAACGCTTCCGTTTCGTTTTGCTGACGGCACCGAGAGAGATGTCCCGACGATGACAGTGCATGGTACGCTGAAATATTACGGCGACAACAACGTCGGCGTCGTAGAGCTTCCCTACGGCAAGGGTGACTACAGCATGTGGGTCCTGCTCCCTTCGGTTACCTCATCGCTTTCCAATCTGACGAGCAGCCTTACCCCAAATGAGTATCAAACGATTCTGGATGGTCTGCATGATGCCGACATTCAGGTACAGCTTCCGAAGTTCAAAATTCAATACGATACGCTTTTGAACGGCCCTTTAAAATCACTCGGGATGGGGATTGCATTCGATAGGGCTGCCGATTTCAGCAGGATGGAGCAGGTGGAGAGCCCCCTACCGCTGTTCATTTCGCGCGTAATCCACAGCACTTACATCGAGGTAAACGAGCAGGGTACGGAGGCTGCGGCAGTCACCGTTGTCGAGACTTATCGTGTTATCAACCAGGGTGAGGAGGGTAAGCCGATCTACTTCAGAGTCGATCGGCCGTTTATGTTCCTGATCAAGGAGAATCACGATAATACAATCATGTTTATGGGAATCGTCGTCGATCCGGCCTCGTGACGCAGCTTCTTGCGGCGGACCAATTTGAAAGGCCCGGGCGAAATCCTCGATTGTTGAGCCGGGACCAATCGAATCAGTTGATTCAGCCGGAAACAGATATCGTGTTGTTGGTGCCCGGTGATTTTACAGCATCAGTGAGAGGAAATCATGAAAAGTATTGTGAAAGCATCTCTGATCGCAGCAACCGTTTCCATTGTGATGCTGGAGTTCGGTTGCAGCCGCTCTATTACCCCGAATACAAACTTGCAGGATCTCAATTTGACGCCTACGGAGAAGAGGGTGGTTTCAGCGGGGGGCTCATTCGCTTTTGATCTGTTCGGGAAGATGTCGGAACAGGCGCGCGGGAAAAACTTCTTTATGTCTCCGCTCAGCGTGTCCATGGCATTGGCCATGACGATGAACGGGGCGATCGGACAGACCTACGATGATATGCAGAAGACTCTCGGTCTGAGCGGCCTCTCTGAACAGGAAATCAACCAATCATACCGTAATATCATCTCTCTTTTCGGCAACCTCGATCCGAACGTGAAATTCAGTATCGCGAATTCCATCTGGTATAGGAACACTTTTGCGGTGCCCGAGGCGTTTCTCGACGTGAACAAAGACTACTTTGATGCGGGAGTGAAATCCGCCGATTTTAGCGATCCGCATACGGTCGACATAATCAACTCCTGGATCGACGGCAAAACTAACGGGAAGATACCTAAGGTGCTTGAGCAGCCGATCGACTCAACTATTATCATGTATCTGATTAACGCCCTGTACTTCAACGGCACGTGGGAATATCAATTCGACAAGAGTCAAACCAAGCCCCTGCCGTTTTATTTTGCCGACGGTACCAAAAAGGACGTGGAGACCATGACTGTCCACGATACCCTGAGATATTTCACAGATGCTAACGTCGAAGTGGTCGAGCTTCCTTACGGAAAGGGAGACTACAGCATGTTGATTCTGCTTCCGGGTGCAACTTCTTCTTTCAATGATTTGACAAGTTCGCTTAGCTCGGGCAAATATGACGCAATTCTTCGGGGGTTGCACACCGAGGACGTTCAGGTCGAATTGCCGAAGTTTACAATGAAATATGATACACTATTGAATGACCCTTTGAAAGCGCTTGGGATGGAGCTGGCATTCGATCCGTTTCATGCGAATTTCAGCAGAATGAAGACGAGCGTTTGTCATGATACGATATACATTTCACGTGTTATTCACAGCACTTATGTCGACGTAAACGAGGAGGGCACCGAAGCGGCAGCGGTTACGGTAGTCGAAATGGCACGAGCGGTGAACGCTGGGGAGCCATCGGGAACGATTTTCTTCAAGGTCAACAAACCTTTTGTCTTTCTGATTAAGGAAAACCATGAGAATACAGTCATGTTCATGGGGGCGGTGGTCAATCCGGTAAGTGAACCTTCGACAGATTAGAGCTAGGTCACCGGAGCGGAGGACACGTTTTGGGAGCTTGCGCACTATCTGTCAAGGGTCTAATTTGAGGTACGGACATCAACGGGTGAGAAATGTCTGGAGACCTTGAGTTTGTGTAACCGTTGAAAGGGGAAAAGAGATGCACAGCCTCCGCACAGCTCTGGCAGGGTTAATCGCCGCCGTTATCTCATTCAGTTCCGGCTGCTCCGAAGTGAATTCACCGTATTCAGATAATCCGATTTCGAATCAGACGCTGAATTCAACCGAGAAATCGGTAGTAGCGGGCAATAACTCTTTTGCGACGACTCTGTTCAACCAGGTATCGGTTCGGAGTCAGGGAAAGAATTTCTTTATCTCGCCTCTGAGCGTTTCAATGGCGCTTGCCATGACGCTTAACGGCGCTGCGGGGCGGACCTACACTCAGATGCAGAACACACTCGGCTTGACAGGATTGTCCAATTCGGAGATCAACCAGTCTTACAGAGACCTGGCCGCGGTGTTCGGTACACTCGATCCTGGCGTAGACTTTAACATCGCCAATTCGATCTGGTATCGGAATACGTTTTCTGTTTTGGACACCTTTCTTGAGGTGGATTCAACTTACTTCAATGCCAAAGTCGCTGCTCTGAATTTCAACGATCCTAATTCTGCAGATGTGATCAATAACTGGGTCAATGAGAAAACGAATGGCAAGATTTCTAATATCGTACGGTCCTCGCTGCCTGAAGCGGCGATGATGTATCTGATCAATGCATTGTATTTTCACGGTACATGGAAGTATACATTCGATTATAAGAACACCAAACTCGGGCCATTCCACCTGGCGAACGGCTCGACCGAATCAGATTCAATGATGACCATGACCGACACTCTGGATTATTATTCGGACCGATACTTCAAAGTAGTCGAACTGCCTTACGGCAACGGTGCCTACAGCATGATGGTGCTTCTGCCGAATTCCACTTCAGCCACAAGTCCAATTCCTGCCTTGGACCAGAGTGAAGTGAACGCCATTTCAAACGGTCTGAAACCGGCTGACGTTACAGTCATGCTCCCTAAATTCAAAATCGAGTATTCTGCCGTTCTCAACGACGAACTTTCACAAATGGGGATGGCAAACGCATTTTCATCCGCTGCCGATTTCACGCGGATCAACCCTGCCGGCGGGCTATACATCTCGTTCGTCCTGCATAAAACATATATCGAGGTGAATGAGGTCGGTACCGAAGCGGCAGCGGCAACGGTGGTGGGCGTTTATACCGCTATTGTCGGACCCGAACCCGAGCCTTATATGTTCAATGTTGATCGCCCCTTCATTTTCCTGATAAAGGAGAACCATGATAACACCATCATGTTCATGGGGGCAGTGACTCAGCCGAGTGCCACGGGGGCAGACTAGGTTCGCCCGTAAATCGATCTCCTGAAGCTTTGGCTGAAGGCTGGCCTGGAGGAAATTCTTTTGTCGCGTTACGCTGCTCTCGTGGCGGAATCCGTTTCTCATTCGTCTAATCCACAATTGAAGTGCTGAGCCCGGGGCTCGTCGATCTCATCCGTGCCCAGCCCACGAGACATTGAGAATTTCGGCACAACCTCAATTAGGAGGTTGAGGATACGCTCTACACCTTCCTTGCCATAGACAATTCAACCCGTGTGTTTGCCAAAGCCGGCAAGGTTGACTAAATTGACATTCAGAAAACCCAATTGATGACTTGAAAACCACAAATGTAATTCCCGGGAGTAGATCGGTGTCAGCATCTCCGGCAGAGAAGGCGCGAGCTAAGAAGGTCTACTCAAGGCTTACATCCGAGTATCCCGACGCGAAGGTTGCACTCGATTTCAGTTCACCTTTTGAGCTTCTCATTGCAACAATCCTGTCGGCACAGTGCACCGACGCACGCGTCAATATCGTAACGCCTGCTCTTTTCAGGAAGTACCCGACGCCCGCGAGCTTCGCTGCGGCAGATCGAGCCGAACTGGAGATGGAAATCAAGTCCACGGGTTTTTTCCGGCAGAAGGCGAAGTCGGTCATAAACTGCAGCCGTTCGCTGGTTGAAAAATTCGGCGGTGCAGTACCGCGTACAATGGATGAACTTTTGACCCTCGACGGTGTTGGGCGCAAGACCGCCAATGTCCTCCTCGGAAACGCGTTCGGGATCCCCGGAATAGCTGTGGACACACACGTCGGCAGGCTCGCGCAGCGGCTCGGTTTCACGAAAGAAGATGATCCGACGAAGATTGAATATAATCTCATGGAGCTGTTTCCGAAGGAGAATTGGACTGAACTATGTCACCTGCTGATGGCTCATGGAAGAAGAATCTGCAATTCACGGCAGCCGAAGTGCGAGGCGTGCTGTGCGAACGATTTGTGTCCATCGGCTTTCAAGTTTGGACCGACAAGCAAGCCGAAAACCAGGAAAGGAAGATAGGTTGAAGATCAGAGTAGCACACAGTCCGGATTCGGACGATGCGTTCATGTTCTACGCTCTTGCGAATCACAAGTTCGACACCGGCGACATAGAATTCGAAAACATTCTAAGCGACATAGAGACGTTGAACCAGAAGGCCATGAACGGAGAATACGAGGTAAGCGCGATATCGATCCACGCATATCCCTACGTCTCGAATAAATACGCGATGCTGAGCAGCGGCGCAAGCATGGGCGACGGTTACGGACCGATGGTCGTCAGCACGAAGCCTTACAAAGTCGAAGATATAAACAATCTTAAGATTGCCATTCCGGGAAAGAGGACCTCCGCGTTTTTGGCGCTAAGTATATTTGCAGGCACGTTCGAATACGAGGTCGTCCCGTTCGACCAGATAATCGACAAGGTCCTTGGAGGAGAGTACCAGGCCGGATTAATCATACACGAGGGGCAGCTGACTTACGGGACCAGTGGGCTGCACAATGTCGTGGATCTCGGGGCATGGTTCAAAGAGAAGTTCGGACTTCCTCTTCCGCTCGGTGGAAACGTCATACGCCGCGACCTTCCGGAGGACGTGAAGAGGAGGGTTGCGTATTTTCTCAAGAAGAGCATCGCGTACTCGCTTGAACATCGAGACCAGGCCCTCGATTATGCGCTCGGCTTTGCAAGAGGAATGAATACGAAACTGGCCGACAAATTCGTAGGGATGTATGTCAATGACTGGACGCTGGATTATGGAAAAAGGGGGAGGCAGGCGATCCAGCTCTTTCTCGATATGGCGTTTGAGCGGAAACTACTTCCCGCTCGTTGCTCAGCGGAGTTCGTCGAAACTCCCGATAAGCTCTAGTTAAGAATGGAACCGTCCCGGCCGCCCGATATTTTTATGCCCGAAGAACTGCCGGATCGCATTCAACTTACAACCGGGGCAAGGGTCGCCCTGTTTGTCATGATTGTGGGCGGCATACTCTACCTTGGTGGATCCGCGGCGCGGGCTATAATCGGCAACGATCTCGTCGAGATAGGCACCCTGAAGTTCCGGCAGGATATACCGTTCGACGCCGAAAAGGAAATCTACAACCTGCTTGCACGAACCTCGCTGCTGACAGTTTTCGGATACACTCTCGCCCTAATCGGCTTCGTCATTTTCCTCTTCAAGGCAAAGATCAGGATGAAGAGGTATCCGAACATCATGATGGCGGTTATCCTATTCGCTATGTTCATTCCGGTGGAGTTTTACACTTCTTATTTGGATCTGAGATTCTTCGTATCTTTCGTAGATTTTCAACTACAGTTATTCCTTGGAGCGGACCCAGGGCCTCTCCGTGACGAAATGCGCAGGCTTTTTGTGGAACGGGTGAGCGGGCTCGGTGGATTGTCTGTAATAGCGATTCTTTCCTACTACAGCGCGATCGGTGCGCTGGTGTTTCGCCCCATCAAACCGAAAAAAAGAGAAGAGACAACATCCGAAAATGCCGAGACTGAAGACAGAAGCGCTGATAGCGGAGCTTGAAGAAGCCGCCTCCCAGCTCGGACTGAAAGTCATGTACGAGAAAGGAGATTTTGGTGGAGGCTATTGCATACTCAAAGAGGAAAAACTCATAGTGATCAATAAACGGTTCGATCAGAAGCACCGCGCTTCCACCCTTGCGAGAAGTCTGGCGGAAGTCGGAACTGAGAACCTTTTCCTGAAGCCGGCCGTTCGTGATTTCATCGAAGATCAAACGGAGTCAAAAAATGAAGATACTGGTAGCCAACGGGCCGAATCTTAATCTGACAGGAACCCGAGAACCCGAAATTTACGGGAGCGACACGCTAGCCGTGATAAATTCTCAACTGCGGGAAAGATTTTCACATATTTCCTTCGAGTTCTTCCAGACTAACGGCGAGGGGGAACTCATCGACAAAATCCAGTCGGCAGCTAAAGAAGGATTTGACGGCGTGGTGCTGAATGCAGGCGCATTGTCTCATTACAGCCTCGCGCTGAGAGACGCTATCGCAGCAGTTAATAAACCGGTCGTCGAAGTTCACCTCTCTCAGGTATTCGCAAGGGAGGAATTCCGAAGAAAGAGTGCCATATCGGAAGTCTGCCGCGGAACGGTGACCGGTTTCGGCAAGTACTCTTACTTTGCCGCGGTGTTTGCGCTGTCGGAGACTCTCGGGAAATGATCAAGGCGGTGATCTTCGATCTCGACAATACCCTTGTGGATTTTATGAAAATGAAGGGGGAGGCGGTCGATGCCGCGATCAGGGCGATGACAGACGCGGGGCTTGACCTCTCTTATGATGATGTGAAATCCAGGATAGATGCTATTTACAAAGAGAAGGGAATAGAATTTCAGTACGTATTCGACTCGCTTCTGTCCGATATATTCGAAAAAGTGAACCACAAAATCCTTGCCGCGGGCGTCGTGGCGTACAGGCGTGCGCGTGAAGCCGCCCTGGTTCCCTATCCTCACGTCTACATTACCTTGTACGAACTTCTTAAGATGGGGATGAAGCTTGCGGTTGTTTCAGACGCACCGTCCAAAGAAGCGTGGCTCCGGCTTACCTACCTCAACATGCATCATATTTTCGATGTCGTCGTAACCTTCGAGGACACCAGCGAAAGGAAGCCGCACCCGGCACCTTTCACGCTTGCGCTCAAGCGGTTGAGCGTAAAACCTCACGAGGCTCTGATGGTAGGGGATTGGGCCGAACGGGACATTATGGGGGCGAAGCAGGTGGGGATGAAAACGGTCTTTGCGCGCTATGGCGACACGTTCGACACGGCGGTGTCGGGCGGCGATTACGAAGCTAACGATATCCAGGAGCTCGTCCAAATCGTCAGGAAAGAAAACGGTGATGGTTGAAGGCGTAGGTATAGATATAACCGAGGTCAGCAGGATTCGGAAGAGCATCGAAGAATATGGCGATCTTTTCACCGACAAGATCTTTACCGCCGAAGAAAAGTCATACTGTCTCGAGAAACCGCTTCCTTTTCAGCATTTTGCCGCCCGTTTTGCGGCAAAAGAAGCATTCAGCAAAGCGACCGGTACGGGGTGGGATGATAGTTTCGCGTGGCAGGAAGTGGAGGTAGTCAATGAACAGAGCGGAAAACCGTACCTGCGTCTCTCGGGTTTCGCCCTGAAGAATTTCGGCATGAAAAGGATTTTCCTGTCCCTCTCCCATTCGGGTGATCACGTGGCGGCTGTCGTCGTGATCGAAAGTTGATTTAAACCCTACCTGGCCCACCGGCGTCTTAAGATCGTAACATTGTTCGAAATCAGAAAGAGAAACGCATTCTTGAATTTGGAAAGAGGACTAGGAGTACGGGATTATGATCGCAATAGGGACGTCCGCTTCAGCACAATGAAAGTTCATTGAATGCAAACTCCGTCCGATCTCGAATTAGTTCACCAGGCCAGTGCCGGGGACGACAGAGCGTTTGGCGAGATCGTCAAGCGGTACGAGACACGAGTGTTCTTCGTAGTGAAAAGAATGCTGAATGACGAGGACGAGTCCGCAGATGCTACGCAGGAAGTGTTTATCAAGCTTCATGATTCGATGAGGAAGTTCCGCGGCGATGCGAACCTTTACACTTATGTTTACAGGATCGCTACAAATGTGGCGATAAGCTACCTAAGGAAGAGAAAAGTCAGAGCCGTGGTTAGGCTAGACGAGGTGTTGTCAAACATGTTGGCCAGTGGAAACGAGCCTCAGCACGAATCCGATAAGGACGAGCTGAAGCAACTTGTCGCTGAAGCGGTTGAAGCGCTGCCGGCACAGCAAAAGCAGGTTTTTGTCTTGAGATTTTATGAGGAGCTTTCGTACGAGGAAATCGCGCAAGTGATGCACAGGTCCATGGGGGCTATGAAGGCAAATTATTTTCATGCGATGAAAAAGATAGGGGAGTATCTGAAAAATGCGTTGCGATGACGTGCTGGTAAATTTACCGGACTTTCTGCTCGGGAAGATTGATCCGAATCTTCGAAGGTCGATCGAGCTGCACCTGGAGACATGTTCGCGCTGCAGTGCGGAACTTGAAGAGATGAGAGTTCCTGTTAGGGTACTTGGCGAAATTGAACGCGAAGAATACCCTGACAGCTTTTGGCAGGAGCTCCATGCCTCAATAATGGAAAGGGTATCTGCGCCGGAACGTCAGGCGGGCTGGAAGATACCTGCTCTTGCAGGAGCTCTTGCCGCTCTTATTTTAATTGTCGGGGTGGGAATTTTCGAGCTCTCCCACAAGCCGATGTTGCAGCCGAAGAGTATCGCGGCACTTGCCACAATGCTCTCTCCGGATCAAGCTGCATTACTCCCCAACCTGAATGTGAATTACGTGGACGCAGTCTCTTCGCAGGAAAGTGCATTGGATGATATGGACGCGGTCAGTGATTCGATACAGCAGGCAGTTGTGAATGCGCTCTGGAGCTCCGTGAGCGATTCGTCCACCGAGCTCAGCAACGCTTATTACTATGGCACGAGTTTTTCGAATTAGGAGAAACAGAATGAGTAGGATCTTGGTTTTTATTATGTTTGCAGCGCTGATTCCGCTGTCATACGTGAACGCACAAGAGAACGGCCAGCCAGGTCCGCCAGCCCCCGGCCGGCAGGGAGGGGCGGTGTTCCCCATGAACAGACGCAATGGCGGTGAAGGCGGACAGAGAAACGGTATGCAGCGTTCGCAAATCCGAAAACAGCTCGAGCAGATTAAAATCTGGCAGATGACGAAGGAGATGAATCTTCCCACGGACAAGGCGGAGAAATTCTTCCCTCTGTATAATCGTTACAACGATCAAATGAGAACAATCACGGCTGAGAGGATGCAGGCGGTCGGGTCGCTCGATTCTGCACTGGGGAATCATCTCAAAGAATCAGAAGTGAATGCGGAGATAGAACACATAATGAAGCTCGACGACCAGCTTGCGGCAACACATGTCGATTTTATCAAGTCGTTAAGTGGAATCCTCTCACCCACGGAGGTCG
The DNA here is from genome assembly GCA_046706745.1 of Candidatus Kryptoniota bacterium. Lineage (GTDB taxonomy): Bacteria > Bacteroidota > Ignavibacteria > Kryptoniales > JAKASW01 > JAKASW01. The sequence goes on along the minus strand of JBJKPC010000085.1, from coordinate 63,225 downwards.
CAAGGTACATTGTATTTGAACAGCGCTTCGACCGCGAGATACGGGAAAGGATTAGGATGATGATGATGCAGCGGGGGATGCGCGGCCGCGGCCGTTGAACAAACGGTTGTCCGTCCCTTCCGTTCCTACAGAGAATGATCAGCTCGAGAAGCTGTCCCTTCCCGAGGGAATATTCCCAGAAACCGCCTGACTGCCTACCGGGACGTTTTGCGGCACCCATCTGTACTTTCTCCTCTTTTAAATGCGGCTTCCTTGTCTTAAATTCTCACTCGTAACAACTGATATAAACGACGACTTTTGGCCATTGAGATATAAAGTTCTTTTGCACATGACGGTGTTTCTGGAGTTGATTGCTTCACTGCAGATTCTGGTTCGAAGGGTGACAATTCAGGACGCGGGTAGCGGTGTATTCGTGCCACGCCATTTCATGCTGGTTGGCCTCGTGCTGTTGTCTGCCGTGTTGCTTGAGATGCTGAACAGGAAGCTTACGAAACATCTGCTCTTTCTTGGTTTTATTTCGTCTCTCGTGTTCTTCTCGTCGTCATTTTTCCTACCTCCTAAAGGCCACTCGTACGAACTTGCGATTATCTTGGCGTACGTTTCGCTCCTTATTTTGGTCTCGATGTCTCTGGTAATCGCGTTCTCCCGTACCCCCGATCCTGGAAAGACGTTTGCGACCTTTATGGGTGTGGCAATCCTTGCCCTGATCGCGGGTTTCATTAACACATTTCACTACACTCAGTTTCATGGGACCCGGGATGCGGATGTGGCTGTTGTGCTCGGCAGCAGCGTTAGGGGACCTCATGAACCGTCGCGTCAACTTAAAGCAAGACTGGACGCCGCCGCGGAGCTGTACAGGAAGGGGGAAGTCAAGCGGATTGCGGTCACGGGAGGCACAAGACGCTTTAACACCTATGAATCCAAGATCGGGGCAGAGTACCTTCGCAGTATTGGTATACCTGATTCTGTGATAATAACTGAAGACAAGACCGAGAACACCGTTGAGCAGGTCCTTTATGTTAAAAGATATCTCATCGAGAAGCTGAAAATGAAGAACGTGGTTATCGTGAGCGACAGCTGGCATCTACCGCGAGCGCTCCTTATGTGCTCTTGGACGGGGATCAAAGCAGAAGGTTACGCGAGTCGGTACCGGGTGCCTCGCCGGCTCATTCTCTTCTGGCGGTTTCGTGAATCGGCCGGATTGCAGGCGTATATGTTATTTGGAGCGTAGATTGTGTTTCATGCAAAAAAGTTTACCATTTAGCCTAAAGGTGGTTGAATGACCTCCCAGCGACGACTAGCAAGGGAACGTGTACTCCAGGCCCTGTATGCCTACGACATTTCAGGGACTGCTCCGGATTTTCTGAGCCAGGACATATTCAAGGATCTTGAAGCCGGAGCTCCGATGGAGTTTGCGAAGAAGCTGTTTCGTGACACCCTCGAGAACCTCCCGGCCCTCGATGCTATCCTGCAGGGTCATCTGGAACACTGGGACATAGGCCGCGTCAACCCGATCGATCGCAGCCTCTTACGGATGGGGATAGCCGAGATACTCCATTCGGAGGAGATTCCGACCAAAGTCACCATAAACGAGATCATTGAACTTGCAAAAAGATACAGTACCGAGGAGAGTCCAAAATTCGTTAACGGTATACTCGACGCTTCGCTTAAGCAGCTTGTCAATGAGGGAAGAATTTTGAAGAGTGGCCGGGGGCTGATCAACACCTCAACGAAGAAGAAACAATGATGGAAGAGAAGTACTCGCGTGGTACGATCTTCGCATGGACCCTCTTCGACTACGCGCGTACGTCGTTCTCCGTTATGGTCAAGACCGTCGGTTTCGCCCTCTACTTCCGCCAAATTGTAGCTGCCGGTACCGGACGCGGCGATTTCTACTGGGGGCTCGCTGACAGCCTGTCTATGATTATCGCCGCCGGCCTCTCGCCGGTGCTTGGGGCGGCGAGCGACTATTCCCACAAGAGGAAGAGATTCTTACTCGCCTTCTCGGCACTCTGCATTACCGGAACCGCGGCTCTCTATTGGATCGAGAAGGGGATGATACTCCCCGGAATGCTGATCTTCATTGGCGCCAACGTTGGATTCCAGGGAGGCTATACTTTCTATGACGCATTTCTTCCGGAGATAGCGCCGAAACACATTTACGGGCGCGTGTCGGGCTACGGCTTTGGGATGGGGTATCTTGGAGCCCTGTCCATTCTTGCCGTGAGTTTCCCGTTCATAAGAGGAGGCTTTGCTTCCTGGAATATTCACAGCTTCAGGCTCAGTTTCCTGGTCGCCGCGGGTTTCTTCGCACTATTTTCGATACCCACGTTCCTGACCCTTCGAGACCACACCGGCGTCCATCATCGCAGGCTCCCGTATTTCCGACTCGGCTTCCGTCGGGCGGTAAGAACCTTCAGGAGACTTGGTCAGTACAGGGACCTTTCCAGGTTCCTTATCGCATTCTTCCTCTACATCGACGGTGTCAATACGGTAATCTTTTTTTCCGCTCTGTATGCGCAGGGGACGCTCGGATTTACACCAGTCGATGTGATCCTTTTCTTCATAGTGGCACAATCTACAGCGATCGTCGGATCCATAGTCTTCGGAGTTCTTACGGACCATTGGGGTCCGAAAAAGAGCATTAACATCACATTGATTATTTGGATCGGCGTCGTGCTTGCGGCCTTTTTCATCCAAACGCAGGCCGAGTTTTATGTGATTGGATTGTTTGCGGGGATTGCGATCGGGTCCTCACAGTCATCAAGCAGGAGTCTCATGGCGCTCCTTACACCGAAGGAGCACGCCGCAGAGTTTTTCGGATTCTACGACGGAATTGCCGGAAACGCTTCGGCGATTATGGGACCCCTGACATTCGGGGCTATATCAAGCTTCACCGGCAGTCAGAGAACCGCCGTCCTTTCCGTACTGATATTCTTCGTGCTTGGTCTTATATTCCTTCAGCAGGTGAAAGTCCAGTGGCAGAGCAGGACCCGGGCAAATCTGGAGAATTAACATGAGAAATTTCTTTCCGATGCTGATTATGATTGGTGCTATGTTGGGAACGAGCCGATATATAAGAGTCGAAGTTGCGCCGTCGGTCCTTGAAACGGAAGAGGGGATTCCTGCGACGTTCGAACTTCGACTGAAGGCAGGAAATGGCATTCATGTTAATGCACAGCCTGCCGTTTCGGTTAAGTCCGATACAAAAGGGGTAAGCCTTTCGATTGAAGGGATGAAAGAAATCGGGAGCCAGGTTGATTTGAACCAGCCTATCGTGGTTCGTTGCGGTATAAACGGTCTGGCACCGGGGACGCATGTCGTGAAATTTCTCTTAAATTATACGTTCTGCTCCGATAAAGAGGAGTGGTGCAGGATGGGCAATGATTCACTGTCTATCGAAGTCAAAGTCAAGAAGTAGTTGAGTCTCATCTATTTTATCTCGGATATTCATCTGGGCGCCCCGTCGCTTGAGGCCTCGTTCGAAGAGACCAGAAAGAATGAGCTTCTGAAATTCCTCGGGACGGTCGGCGCGAACGGAAGCCGATTGGTTATCGTGGGGGATCTCTTCGATTTCTGGTACGAGTATAAACACGTTGTACCTAAAAATTTCTTTTGGCTTTATTCCTCACTGAGACAGCTTGTGGAACGTGGAGTGGCGGTGGACTATGTCGCGGGCAATCACGATTTCTATCTTGGGGAATTCTTTTCCAAGTCCGTCGGCCTCACGGTCCATCAGGACGGGTTCACTGAAGAGATAGGCGGGAAGAAGTTCCTCGTGATTCACGGCGACGGCCTGGCCCTTCGTGACGGAGGATACCGTATGCTAAAGCGGATCCTCAGGAACGGTACGGTCCAGTCTCTGATCAGGCTGACCCACCCGGACCTTGTTTTCTCAATGGCGAGAGCGTTCTCGAAAAAAAGCCGAGAGTATACCACAAGCAAGGATTTCGGCGAAACGGACGGGATGATGATGTTTGCCGAGAGGAAACTGAAGGAGGGGTACGATATCGTCGTCATGGGGCACAATCATGTGCCGAAGTTCGAGCGCCTGGGCGGAGGGGTATATGTAAATCTCGGTGACTGGCTCCGTAATTTCACGTATGGTATTTTTGATGGTAGCGAGATGCAGCTGTTGAAATGGGAATTTGACCGATGAAGTGGAATTATTCCAAAGAAGAGATGGAGAAGTATTTTAGTGATCCCGATTATAGAAAGACTCCGAAAGGAAGGAAGGAATTGAAAAAGCGGAAGTCTACACTGAAGCTCGGAATCTGGTCCTTTATCGCGATCGTCGTAGCAGCCTACGGCATTTATGTGATCCACGGACTTCCGTCTCTTGAAGAGCTGGAAAATCCGAAACCGGATCTGGCAACAAGGGTGCTCTCTGCGGATGGACAGGTGATCGACCAGTTCTACCTCAAGAACCGTTCTGCCGTAAAGCTGAAAGAATTGCCTCCTTATGTGGCCCAGGCACTCGTAGCGACAGAAGACAAGAAATTTTATTCGCATTGGGGAATCGATCCTGTCCGAATTCTCAAGGCTCTGGTTATAGATGTTGTTCACATGAGGGTCGTAGAAGGTGCGAGCACTATAACTCAGCAGCTCGCCCGCAATCTCTATCTTAATCAGGATGTCACTCTGACAAGGAAGATCCGCGAGGCAATTACGGCCGTTCAAATCGAACGGACTTACACCAAACGAGAAATCCTTTCGATGTACCTGAACGATGTCTATTTCGGAAGAGGTGCCTACGGAGTGGAGTCCGCTGCGCAACTTTATTTCGACGAGCCTGCCTCTAAGCTGTCGCTCCCCCAGGCGGCCGTGCTCGTAGGACTTTTGAGAAACCCGGCGTTATTCGACCCGGTGAACCATCCTGCACGCGCGAACAGGATTAAAGACGTCGTTCTTCACAATCTCTACGAAGATGGGAAAATTTCCCAGACAAAATTCCTGAGTGCCGAAAAGGCTCCGATCGATGTCAAATATCATAGCCCCTCCACGGGACTTGCCCCCGGTTTTGTCGAAATGGTACGCCAGGACCTGGAACGAAAAGCCGAGAAATACGGATTCGACATCTACAGGGATGGATTGACCGTTTACACAACACTCGATTCGAGGATGCAGGTTTATGCCGACAGTGCGGTCTCGCAGCACCTGAGAAAATATCAGAAGCTTTTTGACCAGCACTGGGCTTGGAACGCGAACAAGGCCACGCTTATGACCGCGGTCGACAAAGCCATAAGGGACCTGCCTCAATACAATGACGCCTCCACTCAAAGCGATCGGAACACGATCTACAGCCGGTTCCAATCGGACAAGGCCTTTGTGGATTCTGTTAAAAAAGCTGAACAGACCATACAGGTCGGATTCGTGTGTATCGATCCTAGAAATGGATACATAAAGGCAATGATCGGTTCTTCGACCTACAGACATTTCCGCTACGGATTGAATCACGTCACGCAAATCGCGCGCCAGTGCGGCTCGGCTTTCAAACCGTTCGTTTATACGGTCGCGGTTGACAACGGCTATGCTCCTTCGTACAAGCTCTTGAACCAGCCGGTAACGGTTGTGATGCCGGATGGAAAGCGGTGGTCGCCCAGAAACGCAGACGGAGAATTCGGCGGAGAAGTTACGCTTCGCAACGCATTGAAGTACTCTATCAATGTGGTTGCGGTAAGGGCTATCCAGGAAATAGCGCCGGTGCAGCAGGTGATCGACTACGCTCACCGGATGGGAATAAAGACCTACATTCCTCCTTACGCTTCGATCGCTATGGGCACGAGTCTTGTGGTTCCGATCCAGTTGGCATCCGCGTATGGTGTATTTGCGAACGAGGGCATCCTTACCCAACCGGTTTCAATTCTCAGAATTGAAGACAAGAACGGCAACGTTATCTGGCAGAGCCACACTCAATCGACGGAGGTGCTCAGCAAGCAGACAGCTTACTTAATGACGAACATTCTCGAGGGAGTGGTGAACGGCGGTACAGGTCTGCATGTCCGCGATTACTTCTACGGGCCCTGTGCCGGAAAGACTGGAACCACAAACGATTTCGGCGACGCCTGGTTCGAAGGGTTTACGCCTCAGCTCGTCGCCGGCGTTTGGGTCGGTTTTGACGACGACCGTGTCCACTTCACCGATTGGTACGGGCAGGGCGGAAGGGCCGCGGCGCCCATCTTTGGTATCTTCATGAGAGACGTCTACAGTGACAAATCGATCGATCTTCCAATTACTTCATTCATACAACCCCAGGGTGTCGTGACGGCGACAATCTGCGCCCAAACGGGAATGCTCGCGACTCAATTCTGTCCCGAAAAAGAAACCGAGATTTTCAATGCGAAGTATTTGCCGCCAGTCTGTAATGTTCATACCTCACCCGGTTCCGTAGCTTCGCAGAGGCCGAGCGGAAAGATAGGTTACTAGGAGTACTAGAAGATCCCTTTATATGCCCCGCCGTCGAATTGGATCGTCGAACCGGTGATGTAGCTATTCTTGTCGGAGCAAAGAAAAACCACGATGGTCCCGAACTCCTCCGGCGTGCCGAGTCTTCCGACCGGTATTTCCTTTACTATGTCCCCCATGGCAGCCTCCTTCGATATGCCCAGGCGTGAAGCGGTCTGTTCCATCAAATAGTCTATTCGTTTCGTCGAGACGTAATATGGCGCAACGTTGTTGATCAAAACGTTGTCGCGGGCCAGTTCTTTGGAGATCGACTTGGCAAGACCGATAATGGCACCCCGGACAGAGTTGGACAAGAGCAGGTTGTCTGACGGCTGTTTAACGGTCAGCGAGACGATATTGACGATTCGCCCCCACTTCTGCTTCTGCATGTGCGGGGCTGCACTCCTGATAAGACGAACGGTACTCATAAGGTTGAGCTCGACCGCCTTCATCCATTGCTCATCGTTGAAATCAGAGAAATTTCCTGAAGGAGGGCCTCCGGCGTTTGTGACCAGCACGTGGAGAGTGCCGAAGCGCTCAACCACTTCTCCGACCAGCCGCTCAACATCCTCAGGTTTCGAAACGTCGGCCTGGACTGTGAAAGGCGTTTTCCCGGTCAGCGACTTTATCTCTTCGGTGGCATCGTGAAGGTTTTGCTTGTGTCTTCCGTTGATAATTACCTCCGCACCTTCGGCGGCGAGCGCGGCGGCGGATGCCTTGCCGAGCCCCTTGGTCGAAGCCGCGACTAGCGCGACCTTTCCCTTCAGTCCAAGATCCATATCCAATCTCCTCCCGTGGTTGCCTACTTATGTGGTGAAAATGGAAAACATCGGTGCTGATCTGCATGCTTCATTCAAGTTCTAAAGGGAAGCCGTAAATAACAAACCGGATCGTTGTAATTTGGGGGAGGAGATTGGCCGGCTGACCGAGACTCGATTGGAAGAAGAGGAGGCTCCTTTGGAACGCGAGCCTCCGCACTGATTTAGAGTGAAGCCTTATCTGGTTGAATCCGGCCAGGGATGACTCTGTCGCCACATCATCGGTCCCATGCCGCCGGGCCGAGTCCCATCGTGCTGCATCATCCAGGGACCATTCATCATGCCACCACGGTTCATCCTCATGCCTCGAAAATGCCCAATGCGGGTCATCTGCCCACCGTGTCCGTACATCATCGGCCGCTCAAGCACTCTCTGCCACACTTTCTGCTGCTCAGGAGTCAGGAGCTTGTTGACCGAAAACCATGCGTCGAGTTTGTTTTGCATAAGCTGTGCCCTCAGGTTTGCCATTTCCTGTATTTTGGAGTTCAAGGCTTTCTGATCGGGGTTCTGAGCAGATGCGAGTTCGTGATAGTCCAGGCGTGCGTGCTGGAGTTTCGCTTTGACGTCGATCTGCTTCTGTGCCAAGTCGAACCACACCTTTTTCGCCTCCGTCTTTTGCTGATCCGTGAGCTTAAGCTGGGCGAAAAGCATGGGATGACGACTCCAATTCATCCGGGCTCCGGGTCCAGGTTGCTGGGCCAGGGCAGCGCCTCCTGCGACCAGCAAACTGAGTGCCACCACCAACAGTTTTGCTTTCATCTTGTATTCTCCTTTCTGTCAATCTATTCGTTTGACAGCCTGCAGCGATCTGAGGTTTAAGATTTTCACAGTCCTCCCGGTACGACTTCCTTGTCCGGCTCAACGATAATACGGCTCGCTCCCGCAGACGTGTTTGATCAAATTTGGCCACAATCCATTGGCATTGGTGACGATATATTGGCTATCTTTCTCTAGCTGACGAAATGACAATTAAATCGAGATTGAGCGTACCGACGAGACCCTGCTGAGGAATACCGACCTGAAACACAAACCTACACAAATCCCGGTTCTTCTATGAGACGAAAGTTCATGACCCTGTTCTTGTTCATTCCGCTATTTGTACCGTCCATCTGCACTGCAGAAATCGATTCAACGCTGATCCATCTCAATAATTACTCCTATTTATACGGAAGGCAGTATTATGTTCTTCGAAGCGGAAGAACACAAATGTTCATACAGTCCGACAAGGTGGATCTCGGCTCCGCGTTTACGTATCTCCTTTTTGACGCGGAGGACGCGGGACAGAGCGCTCGCAAGGACAGCGCGTGCAACTTCAGTCCTCGTACCGGTTTTCAAACAAGTGCACTTCAAATACTGATGGGAGGGTATCCTTTCGTTGCACTTGGGCAGAACACCACAGCGCGCTGGGTCTTTCAAAACGGCATACCGAAGGTTGAAGCTGTGTGGTGGGCCGGAGGAATAAGGGTGACGGAGAAGATTTATGCTGTGGCGGGTATGAATACTTTCGTGAGGTCCATTACGCTCGATGGTGCAAACATCATCGGAAGGGAGGGCATAAAGTTGCGACTCGGGGTCCCCGGCGGAACTATCGAACAATTTCAAAATGCCATCCTGTACTCCGGAAGCAAGGGGAGAATTGCCATCGTAGTCCCACAGGCAGGTGTCACCACCGATATCGACAAGAATTATCTTGAGATAGCGGATACCCTCGATCCGAGTGAGACACAGACTTTCAACACTTTCATTGTCGCGCAAATTCCGTCGGGCGATTTGGGAAAGATGGTGGAAGCGATGGGACGAGTGAACACCGGAAGCCACTTCTTGGAGAAGACAAGGTCCGAGTGGGCGCAGACAACTACCGTAACCACCGCCGACAGCACCATCTTGGATCTTTTCAGGAATGTTCGTTACACGCTGCCCGGATATGTATCGGACGCAGGAATAATGGATGATGGCATTTTCGAGTACGGCAGTCAATGGATACGCGACAATGCGATCACTGCTATGGGACTTCTTCAGATCGGAAAATTCAGACTGGCACATAATATGCTGGCTTACATGATGGATAACATGGTAGACAGAGACGGGAACACCATGATATCAAACGGTTTCGTGAGTCCTGAAAATGAAGAGCTCGATCAGATGGGTGAGCTGTGGATGGCCGTGACGAATTACTATTACTGGACTGGAGATTTAATTCTCATTAAGAAGAATGAGTCGAAGCTCATAGCGATGACAAATAATCTGCTTGGAGGGCAGTTTCGCGATTCCACCGGAATGGTTCATGACAACAGAGGATACTGGGAAAGATCCTTGAGCGACGGATATGAACTGGCCTATCAGACCTGGGCGATAGAAGGACTACGCGATGCAATTGACATCGCTCCAAAGATCGGTGCGGGAAAATACGTCGAAGGATGGAAGTATGCCGAAGACAAGATGTTGAATACGATGCTGACCGATCCGAAGTTTGCTCTCGTGAGCGGCGGGGCGCTCATAAAGCGGCGTTCCGTGGATGGCCAAGTGGTGGATACAACTAGGCACAAAGGATATGTGGCAGACTCGCCGGCTAGTACAGAGTCGTTGCAGCGCCTTCTCCCCGATGCCTCAATGGCTCTTCCAATCGATCTCCGCATCGTGAATCCGGAGTCTCGACTTGCAAGACACACTTTGAACGAGCTCCAGGGATTGTGGGACGCGCGCTGGTCCTTCGGAGGTTATGATAGGTACAACACAAGTTCCGAGCCGGACCAACCCGGACCCTGGCCTTCAGCTACATATATCATCCTCCGCGCGCAGCAGGCCGCTGGAATGTATAAGCGAAGTCGGAGGACTCTCCAATGGCTGTACAATGTACAGGGCGGTCACACGGGAGCTTACTTCGAGGAGATTCCTCTCAACAGACATCAAGAGTTCAAGGATGGTCTGCTCCCTCTTTCTTCGGCTGAAGCGGCGCTGTTTACAGTCAGGTCCTGGCTTGGTGTGGAGTTCAAACACGGACAGGTCGTAATCAAACCAAATCTCTATCCCGGCACGGGGCACGTTGATGCGAAACTAAGATATAAAAAGAGCCACATTTATCTCAGGATCGAAAGCGCCGGACCGGTCGAGGAAGCATTGGTCAACGGGAAAGTCGTTCGACTTATGAGAGATGGCTCGGTTGTTCTGCCGCGGGGATTCGGCGGCGGTACTGTGGTCCTCAGAACCCGATAAGAAATCCGAATCTTTTTGATCGACTTGGATTTTTGGTCTGCGAGTTAGTCTTAGTTTGAGTATTTGATCCCACACTTCCAAGTCCATGATATGGATGCGCACTCGGCTCTTCAAAGAAAGGAAGAGAAGGGATATGTTGCGGATATTCTTGCTCCTCGGTTCGATCGGACTTGCCGGAGGGGGCAAAACGGTGTACTTGTGTCGACCGACAATCCGTATGTTTGGCATTCCCTTAGATGGGATTTCTGAGGCACGTTGAAATCAAGGCATCCGGCCCCGGCATTATCGTTGCGATGTTAAGTGGCCGCAGCAACGGCGCGCAGAATACCGAAGTTGCAGAAAAGGTGACCAGGATGTAATATTCAAAAAGCTTACGGCTTTCAGGAGAAATGTCAGGGAGAAGCAAGTGAAAGGACTGTGTACCCGTATGGCCGGGAAAACAGGTCGGGCGCCATTTGCCGTCCACGCACCGCTTGTCGTGTCTCTACTTCATGCCAGTGCCTCCGGCCGGAACACGTCCGGAGTACTATTGAACGCTAAGGAGTTATTCCCCGGCGGGATAGATGCCGCACGGGTCAACCATGCGTGGGAGCTTGGGCCGAAGCGTCTAAATACTAATCGCATGGAATCGTTTTCCTGCTGTTCCGTGATTGCAGTGCGGATGCCGTCGGCTTCTAGTTGAGCACTAGCTGCGCTGACGCTCCGCCGTACAACACTGAGGGATCTGTGTAAGACCCGGTCCGGCAGCGATTAGTAATTCGAGGTAAATGCCGGCCCCGTCCTACCGATGCAGAGTCGGGCTTCTGTTCTATCTCTGGTCGCACGATCCGTATCGGGGAAAACACGATCGGCGGTATTATGACCGCGGTCGGACTGGAGTAAGCGACTACACGATTTTCAGGGAGCATGCAAAATGAAATACGGTTTCTTCGACGACAAAGCAAAGGAATATGTCATCACGAACCCGCGGACACCTCACCCGTGGATCAATTACCTTGGCAGCCAGGAATTCTTCACGCTGATTTCGAACACCGCGGGAGGGTACAGTTTTTTCAAGGATGCGCGCCTCAGAAGGATTACGCGTTTCAGATATAACAACGTTCCGCTCGATATGGGAGGCAAGTACTTCTACATCAACGACGGCGGCACCTTATGGTCACCAGGCTGGAAACCTGTGAAGACGGAGCTCGATGCCTACGAATGCCATCATGGAATGGGGTACACCCGCATTGTCGGGAAGAAGAATGACGTCGAGGCAGAGGTTCTGTATTTCGTGCCGATTGACTTCAGGGGCGAGGTCGAGAAGCTTACCGTGAAGAACCTCGGTAAGTCGGAGAAGAGGCTGAAGATTTTTTCCTTAGTCGAGTGGTGCTTGTGGAACGCGTTGGACGACATGACGAATTTCCAGCGAAACCTCTCCACGGGTGAGGTCGAGATTGACGGTTCCGTTATCTATCATAAGACAGAGTACAAGGAAAGACGGAATCACTATGCATTTTATTCTGTGAACTCCCGGATCGATGGATACGACACCGACCGCGACGCGTTCATCGGTCTTTACAACGGCTTCGAGAATCCGGATGCGGTAGTGGAAGGGCGATCACGCAACTCCGAAGCGCACGGATGGTCGCCGATAGCCTCTCATTTACTGGACCTGACATTGGGCCCGGGAGAGAAAAAAGAGCTGGTGTTCTTACTGGGTTATGTCGAGAACCCTCAGGCCAAGAAATTCGAATCGAAGGGAATCGTCAACAAGGAGCGGGCACACGAAATGATCGCGGCGGTTTCGACGCCCGCAAAGGTGGAAGAGGAGTTCGACAGATTGCGCACGTATTGGGACAATCTGCTGTCGATCTTCCACCTGGATAGCGGCGACGATCGGCTGGATAGGATGGTGAACATATGGAATCAGTACCAGTGCATGGTGACGTTCTGCATGTCCAGGAGCGCTTCTTATTTTGAATCCGGCATCGGGCGGGGAATGGGGTTCCGCGATTCGAACCAGGATCTGATAGGCTTCGTTCACCAGATCCCGGAAAAGGCCAGGGAGCGAATCCTTGATATAGCAGCGACGCAGTTCGAGGACGGCGGTGCATACCATCAGTACCAGCCGCTGACGAAGAAAGGCAACAACGAAGTGGGAGGCAATTTCAACGATGATCCCCTCTGGCTGATACTTTCGACTACTTCATACATCAAGGAAACCGGCGACTGGGGTATTCTCGGTGAGAGCGTGCCGTTCGACAATGACGCATCGAGGGCGCAGCCTTTGCTCGAACATCTGAGCCGTTCATTTTACCACGTCGTCAACAACCTGGGGCCGCACAAGCTCCCGCTCATCGGGCGCGCGGACTGGAACGATTGCCTCAACCTGAACTGTTTCTCGGATAATCCCGATGAGTCCTTCCAGACAACCGAGAACCGGAAGGGAGGAAAAGCTGAGTCCGTATTCATCGCCGGCATGTTCATACTCTACGGGACCGAGTATGCCGCGCTGCTTCGCAAACTGAAGAAAGAGGGGGAAGCAAATGAAGCTGAGAAACATATCGGACTGATGAAGACGGCCCTCGACGAAAGCGGCTGGGACGGCGAGTGGTTCCTGCGCGCTTACGATTTCTTCGGGAACAAAGTCGGGAGTCACGAGAATGAGGAAGGACAAATCTTCATCGAGCCCCAGGGAATGTGCATCATGGCGGGAGTCGGCGTCAAGGACGGGCGTGCCGCGAAGGCTTTGCAGTCGGTGAAACAGCGGCTCGACTGCGAGTACGGCATTGTTCTCCATAATCCTGCCTTCACGAAATACTTCGTCGAGTACGGTGAGATATCCACCTATCCAAAGGGATACAAGGAAAACGCTGGTATTTTCTGTCACAACAATCCCTGGATAATGATAGCGGAAACGGTGCTCGGCAATGGTGATGCGGCGTTCGAGTATTACAGGAAGATTGCCCCTTCGTACCTCGAAGATATCAGCGATCTGCACAAGATGGAACCTTATGTCTATCCGCAGATGATAGCCGGGAAGGACTCCTTCAAACCGGGCGAAGCGAAAAATTCCTGGCTATCCGGGACCGCAGCATGGACTTTCTACACTATATCGCAGTTTATTCTCGGCATCAAACCATCATACGACGGCCTCGTGATAGATCCGTGCATTCCCAAGGATTGGGGAGGTTTCACCGTTACCCGCAAATTCCGAGGTGCAAAGTACACCATCACCGTGTCGAACCCCGAGAAAGTATCGAAAGGGGTGAGGGGTCTTCTTGTCGACGGAAAGAAAATTGCGGGAAATCTCGTACCCACTTTTGCTCCCGGGAGCAAACACCTGGTAGACGTGACGCTGGGATAGTAACCTTTTGGCTGCTGTTTGTTTCTCACGGGCCATGGCCGCATGTCGCAACTGCTGCGTTTGCCATTCCGGGCGAGTCCAGCGCTAAGATTTCAGTGCGGTACGAGTCGAGGAATTTTGCGCGGAGGCGCTCCCAAAGCGGATATAAGAAATCATCTGCCGGTTCTCCTATGTTCTAGCTTTAGAGAAGGCGGTCGCGCCTCCTCGAGGCGCAACGGGAGGGCAAGCCGGTTGTCGCGGCCGTAGTTGATTTTTTCCGATTACTCCTTATCTTTAACACAAGATCTGGCAGTTGAATTGAATAAATCTATAGTCCTACTCGATCTACTTGTCCTGGCGACGACAGCGTATTTCACCTGGTATCTTGCGACTGACTACAACACATTCTACGGAAGGGCCCACCTGCCTTTCGTACTCTGGATCGTCGACACAATCGACCTTTTCATTCATGAAGGCGGACATTTCTTTTTCGGGTTCATGGGACGCACGATCTACTTCATGGGCGGATCACTCATGCAGATCGTGCTTCCGTCGCTTGCCGTGTGGGTGTTCCTCAAGTCGGGCTACCGCACTTTGATAGGGACACTTTACTGGCTAGGCCATAACCTGGTGAACGTATCGGTTTACATCGGGGATGCTCCTTATCGAAGACTGCAACTGATCTCCAGCTCCGCGATACACGACTGGTACTGGATATTCAATCATATCGGAAACATGAACCTTGCCGGGCCTGTCTCGGCTGTGGTATTTGTGAGCGGGGTCCTGATCTGTGCGGGGGGCGTTGCAACCGCCGGCTATTTTCTCTTCAACGACTTCAGACAAACCTTCTTACCGGAGAGCGCGTGATACAACATGTAATATTTTTCAAATTCAAACCAAATACGAATGACATTGACATAGCCAAGCTTCAAACGGGTCTGGCCGCACTCCCTGCCGCAATCCCAGAAATCAGGCGTTATGAAATGGGGCGCGACATAGTCCGATCTGAGAGATCCTTCGACTTTGCTCTGGTTTCGTCTTTCGATGATATGGATTCTCTCAATAGATATACCGCTCATCCCGAACATCAGAAGGTATTGAAACTTATCAATGCGATATGTAGTAGTATCAAATCGGTTGATTTTGAAACGCGTTGAAGTGTAAGGCACACCGATGATGCGGATGAAAGAGAATCCTTTCGAAGGAGATCATGTCTGATACGATACTGAAAACCGAAGGCCTCAGCAAGCGATTCGGCAGCCGGTGGGCTGTGAAAGATCTCAACCTGGATGTCCGTGCGGGGGAAGTTTTCGGCTTCCTCGGCCCCAACGGCGCGGGTAAGAGCACGACCATCCGGATGATACTTACGCTTCTCCTCCCTACTTCGGGAAGCGTCAGTATCTTCGGGAAAAATGTGCGCAGGAATAGGAACGAAATTCTCTCGAGAGTTTGTGGAATTGTCGAGAAACCGGACTTCTATCTGTTTCTGTCAGCCTACAAAAATCTGGAGCTTCTCGGCTCCCTGTCACGCAGGGTCACGAGAGACGAGATATATGAATCGTTAGAAATAGTCGGCTTGAGGTCCCGCGCGGGTGACAAGGTCAAGACTTTCTCTCACGGAATGAAGCAACGGCTCGGCATCGCGCAGGCAATTCTCACAAAACCCGACCTCGTGATTCTTGACGAACCGACGTCCGGACTTGACCCGCAGGGGATGAAAGAAGTGCGGGAACTCGTCCTGAGGCTTGCACATGAACATGGGACCTCGATATTCCTATCGTCCCATCTGTTGACGGAAGTCGAGGCGGTTGCCCAAAGAATGGCGGTCCTGAATCACGGCGAACTTATTGCGCAGGGGGCGGTAAGAGAACTTCTCGACAGCGGGTCGTCATACTATTCGATAACAGCGTCGCCGCAGGAAAAGGCTCTGGACCTTCTCCGCAATGTTCCGTGGGTCGAAGTAGTAGCCACCGGAAACGGAATCGACGTACGCATAGATTCTCGCAGGGCCGCAGAGTTGAACCGCCTTCTCGTGGTCGATGGAATAGATGTGTCGTCGTTTGCCGCCAAGCGGACTCTGGAGGATTACTTCCTGAAAATAACGGAAGGAGCGTCTGAGGTATGAGCCTGTTTTCCATAGAGGTGGAAAAGACTTTTCGCCGCTGGCGCACATACATCGGGTTTGCTGTCATACTCGCTGCCGTTCTCCTCCTCGAGGTAATAATTAAGCTGAATGAGACTCAGATGGCGCACAGTTTCGCGGGTGGGCTCCGCGCCGACTTCCTCGTCTCCGGACACGTGCTCAATGCGTGGGCCATCACCGCATTCATCATGAATTCGCTTTACATACATGTCCCGTTTCTGATCGCGCTCGTTGCGGGGGACATGGTATCTTCAGAGGCGACATCGGGGACGCTGAGGTTTATGCTGATCCGGCCGCCGTCGCGTTCAAGGATAATAACTTCAAAGTTTCTCGCCATGCTGTTCTACACGGCGCTCCTGATCGTGTTCCTCGGAGTCCTCTGCGTCGGCGTCGGTCTCCTGTTTTTCGGAGGAGGCGACCTCATAAAGTTTCAGCCGGGGATACCACATATCGTGGTTCTGCCGGCCCACATCGCGGCTTCGCGAACGGCGCTCGCTTTCGTGGGAGCGATCCTCTCCATGTCGGTGGTAGGTTCACTTGCGTTTCTATTCTCGACGCTTGTTGACAATTCAATAGGTCCTATCATCGGCTCCATTGCCATTGTCATCATTTCGTTTATACTCGGCAATCTTCCGTTCGAGTTCGCGGAGGTCATGAAGCCATATTTGTTCACGACTTACATGGGAATCTGGCAGCTTCTGCTAGATAACCCCATCGACTGGGGACAGGTGAGCAGGTACGCTCTGGCGCTGATCGGATACGATGCCGCTTTTTTTGCAATAGCTTACTATGTATTTGTCAGAAAGGATGTAAAAAGCTGATGAGTGCAAAGCGATCGCGTCTTGAGCGCGGAATACTTGATCACATTTTGGAAGTCGTTCTCATGGATCACGATTCATCGTTGCGACCCCTGCGCCAAAGTGCAGGGCTATCGGTTTGGATTTTTGCATTCGGCGTTCTGTTGCTGTCCGGAGGTTGGAGTCCCGTTCTGGGGGCTGCTCCTCAGTCAAAGGGCGCAATGTATCTCGAGAATGCGATCCATAGGTTCGACGAGGTGAAGGACTACGTCGTCGACGTGAAGGTTCACCTTGATCTGAAAGAAGTACAGATGCCCGATATGGAAGCAAGGGTATATTACAAGGCCCCTGACAAGATTAAGATCGACTCGAAAGGTTTTTTCCTTATGCCCAAGGATGTCGGGATAATTAACCCGCGTAAGTTCGATCCGGACAAGTTCGAGATAGCCGTAGTCGATACGCTGTCCTACGAAGGCGATCCGGCGATTAAGTTGTCGCTTGTCCCGAAAAACGACGTTACAGGCGATCGGAACATCCTGCTGACTATTGACAGGAAGAACTGGCTCATCGTGGAGATATCCACAGCGCCGTATCCGGGTAGAGAGGCGAGTGCGAAAATTACTTACGAAAACGTGGACGGATTCGAAATGCCCGCGAAAGTCCTGGTGAAGCTCGATGTCGGAAATGTGAAAGGGATGGATCAGTTCGCACACTCTGGCCGGCGAATGAATGGATTGAACGGGACGGTGGAGGTCTATTATTCAAACTACAAGATAAACACCGAACTGCCGGATAAGATTTTTGAAAAGAAGAACACGGATTAATTTTCTGGGCTGAGCACAACTGCCGGACAAATGGTGCTGAGTTACGCGAGTAGAAGTATACAAGCTTCGGCATCGTAGGTCTCCCACCTAGAGGTATGCTGCCGGCGGAATGCCGGTATTCCATTCTACTGCCAAGACAGCACATCGCTTATTTACTCCGCTCGGTTCCTTTGCCTTTGCAGTTGTCCCCTCAACCCGATAAATTCATGTAAGAGTCAGGGCAAGGCTAAAAGGGCAAACACTGCATTATGGCCATTTCGCTAAGCAGAGCAAAGCGAGTCGTTAGTTCGATCCTTCACAAAGGCTGCGAACTTCTTCTATTCTCCTCCGGCAATTGCCGTGAGCACCGTTTGGCTGCCCAGGTAATACCCGATCTTTTTGGTCGAACGCAAGTTCAGATTACTCCCTCAGCGGTCACCTTGAAGGTGTAGAGGGCCGCTGCTTATTCGTTACGGGTGGTTCTGTGGCAAGCGTCTGGAAGAAGAGACCCAAGGGTATCGAGTGATCATTCAAACGATACGGAGAACCAAGATGAGAACAAGGCTACTGTTCCTAGTGCTTTTTCTGAGCGCGTATTCATTCGTTGATGCACCTGCTCAGACTATGCCCCTGGTCTACCAAGTTGAAAACACAGGCGCAGATTGTCCTATACCTTACCTCCCCTCGTTCAATGAGCTCCCGGCTATTCCCTCCCTGCCCGATCCTTTTGAGTGGCTTGACGGCAGGGGACGCATGAAGGGCTTTTCAGACTGGCGACTTAGACGCGCGGAAATTGGGGCGCAGATCCAGAAATATGAGATTGGCCAGAAGCCGCCTCGTCCGGACAGCGTCACCGCCAATTATTCCGCGGGCGTTCTAACCGTGCAGGTGACGGTAAACGGCAGAACGCTTACACTTACTTCCCAGGTCATTCTCCCTGCCGGCACAGGTCCCTTTCCCGCTGTCATCGGAATGAATAGTCCCAGCGGCAGTCTCCCCGACAGCATTTTCAAGAACCGCAATATAGCAGAGATCGCATTCGTGCATAATCAGGTAACGACCTACGGTAGTCCTAAAGTCACGGACCCTTACTACCGGCTGTACCCAAATCTTAACCCCGACAATACCGGTCAATACAGCGCCTGGGCCTGGGGAGTCAGTCGTTTAATCGATGGTCTCGAACTCGTTCAGAATGTTCTCCCGATAGACCTAAAGCATATAGCGGTTACCGGCTGTTCGTATGCCGGCAAAATGGCGCTGTACGCCGGGGCATTTGACGAGCGGATTGCGCTTACTATATCACAGGAGTCGGGTGGCGGCGGCGCCACATCGTGGAGGTATTCCCATTCCGAGCCTGTCGGCAGCGTCGAAGACATCGATAATACCGACTACAATTGGTTCATGAATTCGATGAGCCAGTTTTCCGGCGACAACGTCTATCGCTTGCCCGAGGATCATCATGAGTTGATGGCTATGGTGGCGCCGCGTGCGCTCTTAGTCACGGCAAATCCCGATTACACGTGGTTGTCAAACCCGTCGTGCTACGTTGCAAGCAAGGCCTGCAAGGAGGTCTATAAGACGTTGGGTATAGCCGATAGGTTCGGCTTCTCCATTGTCGGAGGACATATGCACTGCCAGATCCCCGGCAGTCAGATACCGGAAATCGGAGCTTTCGTCGACAAGTTCCTGCTTGGTAAAGACACCGTGAATACGAGCGATGTCGCGGACAGTCCTTACAGTATTGATCTTTCCAAATGGATCCCCTGGACAAATCCGACCCTCTCCAACGACACAACCTATTTCACAAAACCGGTTTACCCGGCCGACGGCCAGGCGGGTATGGATACAAGCGTTACCTTGAAGTGGAACAGGGTCGGAGCGGCTCAGAGGTACATTATCCAGCTGTCGACAGACGGTACATTCAACGCGATTGATAGGATCGATTCGACCACCACCGATACCACCAAAACATTCGACGGCTTATCGAAGAACGGGAAGTACTACTGGCGTGTGCTCGTAAGATCCAGCGCCGGTTCCGGGCCATGGAGCAACGTTTCGAACTTCGTAACGACGTTGATTTTACCCGCTGCGCCTCTCCCTGTCCCCTCAGTTGAGTCCAGCACCGGCTACGTGACGTTCAAGTGGAGCAGGGCAGAAAGCGCAGACCAGTACTTGATCCACGTGTCGACAGTTGAAACATTTGCCAGCATTTTCAAGTCCCTGGCAGCGGCGGACACATCGGCAACTCTTTATTGGTTTTCGGAAGGAAAAAGATACTACTGGCGGGTCAGATCGATCAATCTTGCAGGCTCGAGCCCATGGAGCGATGTATTCAGCTTTGCCCTTATTTATGCGCCGACGAATCTTGTTTCGCAGAAAAGTGCGCCGAACGAGGTTGCTCTTTCGTGGGACAACAGGTCGTCGCTGGCAGATGGGTACATAGTCGAGCGCACCGAGAGTCCCGATACGACGTTTGTTGTTCTCGACACGTTGAAGGGAAGTGTCAATGAGTATGCGGACAAGAATGTGGAGGGCGGCAAAACGTACAAATACAGAGTCAAGGCGTTCAAAGGCGGTGTAGAATCGGCGTACAGCAATGAGTCCTCTCTCTTGCTCGCTGTTGTGGAAAAGGGGGGGATCCCGACCGAGTTTTCATTAAGCCAGAATTATCCCAACCCGTTCAATCCGAGTACGAAAATTAAGTTCGCTCTGCCGAAATCGGCATTCACCAGGCTCACGGTCTTCGATCTCCTGGGAAGGCAGGTAGAGACGCTTGTTGAAAGGGAGCTGGGCCCCGGCTACTACGAGATAAATTTCAATGCGAGCAATCTTGCGAACGGGGTCTACTTTTACAGAATCAATTCAGGGAACTTCGTGAGAACAATGAAACTGATTCTTTTGAAATGAGTCTCGGAGCGGATCTGCCCCACACCCATGGGAGGAGAATGGATTTATGACAAATGCTCTCACACTTCGGCCTCTCGGCGCCACAGGCATTAACGTGACGCCTCTCGGACTTTCGGCATCATATTGGCCGGGCAGGAAGGCGGTCGAACTTGCCGTTGATCGTGGGGTCAATCTCTTCTTCGCTTTCGGTATCGATGTGCCAATGATAAAGGCGATGAGAGAGCTGATGCCCTCCCGTCGGGAAGAGTTTGTACTGGTAACAGGCGCATACAACTACATCTGGCGGGCTCAGGATGTTCGCAAGGCATTCGAAAAGAGACTCCGCCAATTCAAAACGGATTACATCGATGTCTTTCTCTTTTTGGGGGTAATGAAGCCGGCCGAGTTTACGACCAAGGTGCGTGATGATCTGCTTGCCTTAAAAGAAGAAGGGAAGGTGCGGGCAGTCGGGCTCTCATGCCACAACAGGACCTTCCTTGGCGAACTTGCCGCCTGCGGCGCAGTCGACACGCTGATGCTGCGATACAATGCCGCCCACCGCGGAGCAGAGCAGGATATTTTTCCGAATCTTTCCCGACACAACCCCGGTGTTATCAGCTATACAGCCACAAGATGGACGTATCTATTGCGCCGGCCCAAAGGTTGGCCGGCGGATGGACGCGTCCCGACAGCGGGTGAGTGCTACAGGTTCGTCCTCTCAAATCCGAACGTCCATGTTGTCCTGACTGCCCCCAGGAATGATCGGCAACTAATCGAGAATATTGCTGCCGTCGAGAGGGGACCGCTGGACGAAGATGACATGCGGTTTATGCACGAGTTCGGTGATGCAGTGCATAGACGAAAGAAGCGGTTCACTTAATAGACCCATTCGGATGACTTCGTCCCGGGCGTCCACAGTGATGCCCTCTCCACTTTGCGGATCCAGATCCTTGGTAGTCGACCTTTCCATTTACCTTGCGGCGCTTAATCGCCAAGACGTATGTTGCCGCCAATCATTATTGAAATAAAAGGATATAGCGTCACACGCAGCGCGATCCCGACACATGCCGCTCTGCCTTATCCAGCACATTCCTTTTCGTGCAATGATCAGCGGGATAAATAATTAGGACGGGAGATGCCGCTTCGCGGCATGTGTGTTTTCGTACGATCAAAGGAGTACCTGGCGATCGGACCCTTCGGGCGGTGAGACTGGAGTTCAGAACACTACCAGGTTTTGAACAGCGCGAAACTGTTTCGTACGGCAGGAAGAGGTTCGCCGTCACTTCTTGATAAACTATGCCCCCTAAAGTATATTCTAAAAACAAGTGAGAAAGAGAGAGGAAAATCTAAAACTTAGCCTTCTTTCCTGTGGCGACGGCTGCCGCGGAGAAGTGAGTGAAATCCTCGGCTCTCGGTTGACGGAAGTGGTCGTGTCTAAACGGAATTTGAACAAAGGAACTTGCAGTAGCCGATGAGTAAGGGTGCCTCGATCACGCCGCTGATGATGCAATACAGGAAAGTCAAGGACCGCTACCCTGATGCAGTGGTCCTTTTCCGAATGGGAGACTTCTATGAAACGTTTGAAGACGATGCAAAGATTGCAAGTTCCGTCCTTTCGCTTACCCTGACGAAGCGATCGAACGGAGCGGCCGCTGATGTCCCGCTGGCAGGCTTTCCCCATCATGCGATAGATCAATATCTGCCGAAACTCGTGAGGGCTGGTTACAGGGTCGCTGTGTGTGAGCAGCTCGAGGACCCCAGGCTGGCGAAGGGCATAGTCAAGCGCGACATCGTAGAGGTCGTAACGCCCGGCGTTAATTTCTCCAACGATTCGGCGAATACTAACAATTATTTTGCCTCCGTCGTGTCCGACGCCCAAATGTTCGGTCTGGCTTTCTGTGAGGCAACGACCGGAGAGTTCGGTTTTGCTCAGGGGAATCTCTCGGAGCTTGATGGGTACCTCACTAAGATCGAGCCGCTCGAGGTCCTCCTTGCGCGGGATCAGTCCGACGAACTCGAACCGCTTATTTCAAACACCCTGAGGAAAGTGGTCGTAACCAGACGGGATGATTACATTTTCAATTTCGATTACGCTTACGATAAGCTAATCCATCATTTCGACGTTCAGAACTTGAAGGGATACGGGCTCGAGCTGAAACAACTTGCCGTTCGTGCGTCGGGAGCCGCGCTCGATTATCTCGCCGAAACGCAGAACGGCAACCTCTCGCACATCGTCTCAATTTCTGAGTTCAATCTCTCCGGATTTGTGGAGATCAATCCCGCCGGCCGCAGGCATCTCGAGCTTGTGGAGTCTTCCGCCGACGGTGGTGCGACGCTATTCAGTGTCCTCGATTCTACGAGGACGGCCATGGGGGCGAGACTATTGAGGCGCACCCTCCTCCAACCACTGAAGAGCGTGGACGAGATTAACGCGAGGCTTGATGCTGTCGAGGAACTTATTTCCAATTCCGAAGTATCCGCGGGACTGGACGGGTTGCTCTCGGGATTCGGCGACATGGAGAGGCTCGTCGCGAGAATCTCAACGAGACGGGCGAAACCGAGAGAAATCGGATCGCTCAGATCCATGCTTGAAAGACTTCCTCAGATCAAAGCAGAAGCGGCGAAACTGAGGGCAAATCTTTGGAACGAGATCGGCTCATCCATAAACGAGGAATCACAGCTCTTCAAACATTTGAAAGATTCACTTGCGGACGACCCGCCCGGTGCGGCTTCCGACGGAGGTGCAATAAGGCAGGGCTTCAACAAGGAACTGGATGAACTGCGTAGCCTTGCATTTAATGCCAAGGACTGGATCGCCCGGATGCAGGTTACGGAACGGCAGCGGACCGGGATCTCGTCCCTCAAAGTAGATTACAACTCCGTTTTCGGTTACTATATCGAGGTCACGAAGTCCAATCTCTCCCGCGTCCCGGACAACTATATCCGGAAGCAGACACTGGTGAATGCGGAGCGCTTCATAACGCAGGAGCTGAAGGAATACGAAGATAAAGTCCTTCACGCTGAAGAAAAGATTCAGAGGCTCGAGATTCAACTCTTCGAGGAACTGCGCGACGAGGTCGCCCGCCATGCAGCTTCTCTTCTCGCGACGTCACGCGCGATTTCGCTTGCGGATTTAATGATTTCGTTTGCGGACTGCGCAAAAGAAAACAACTACGTCCGACCCATAGTCGACGACTCTCTAGATCTGGAGATAGAATCTTGCAGACATCCTGTCGTGGAGAAAGTCCTGCCGAGCGGCGAGACTTTTGTCCCCAACGACGTCTCCCTAATCGAAGGAAAGACTCAGATCGCAGTGATAACCGGTCCCAACATGGCAGGGAAGAGTGTGTACATCAGGCAGGTTGCGGTTATCGTACTAATGGCACAGGCGGGCTCGTTCGTTCCGGCTAAGCATGCAAGGATCGGCGTTGTCGACAAGATATTCACGAGGGTAGGAGCTTCGGACAACATCAGTGCGGGCGAGAGCACATTTATGGTCGAGATGCAGGAGGCCGCGAATATATTGAACAACGCGACGCCGAATACCCTCGTCCTTCTCGACGAGATTGGGAGAGGGACGAGCACTTTCGACGGTGTTTCCATCGCGTGGTCGATAGTCGAGTATTTGCACCAGAATCCTGCACGGAGCGCCCGTACCCTTTTTGCGACTCACTACCACGAGTTGAACGAGCTGGCGGAGATTTACCAGCGCGTGGAGAACCTCAAAGCCGATGTAAGAGAATACGCGGGCAAGGTGATCTTCCTCCATAAGATTGCCAAGGGGGGTGCCGACCACAGTTACGGGATTCACGTCGCCGAGATGGCAGGACTTCCCAAGGCAGTTACGGCAAGAGCACGAGAGATACTGAAGAACCTGGAATCGTTCGAGCTTTCGGCGACCGAATCGGCAGCCGAGCAGCAGCCGGCATCCATGATGCCGAGGCCTCACAGGGCCGTGCCCAAGAGCCGGGAAGGAGACCTGCAGATTGAATTGTTCCAGCTTGGCGATGAGAGGCTGCGGAAGAAGATTGAAGGTGTCGATCTCAACAATCTTACCCCCGTGGAGGCACTCAATAAAATCGCGGAGTTCAAGAAGTTACTGGAGAAGGAGTGACAATGGAACCATCGGGCAAAGTCGTGTCGGTTCATGGAGCAACAATTACGGGAGAAACCGCGTCCGTGGAGAACTTCAGCGTCGGATCTTATATCTCGGTTGTTATGCCGGAAAGCAGGATCCTCGGTGTGGTTACATCGCTTGAGCTTACGGGCGAAGGTGTGGTCGGATTTACGGCGAACTTGTTCGGATATTTCAGCCAGGGGAAATACCAGCGCGGAACCGAGGAGCTCCCTTATCCGGGCGCACCAATCGAGTTGCCTGAAGAAAGCGAGCTCGATCTGATCTTCAACACACACCGGAGATACGATTTTGCTTTGGGAGAAATTTCTCTTCTGAAGGGAAAGAAGAATTACATCGATCCGGACAAATTCTTCAGCCGGCACATCTCGATTGTCGGGGCGACGGGGTCAGGGAAATCCTGTGCTGTCGCCTCGGTGCTTCAGAAAGTCGCAAAGTTGCCGGGTGCGAGAATTATTCTTCTCGATCTGCACGATGAGTACGGCGAAGCATTCGGCGACATGGCGGAACGTGTCAACATCGGCGAGTTCGAACTTCCTTACTGGGCAATGAATTTCGACGAGCTAGTTGAAACGTTCATCGACCCCGACGATCCGGCGGCACGGAGTGAGATTGTCGTGATGTCAGACATTCTGTTGAACAGCAAGCGATCCAAGAACCCCGCTTACAGGGATTCCGTAACCGTCGACTCCCCCGTATACTTCGATCTGAGCGATATCAAGGTGAAGATGCAGTCGCTCGATACGGAAAGGCTGCCGGACGGAAAGGAAGGCCCTTTCTACGGAAACTTCACGCGCTTCATTTTCAAGTTCGATTCCAAGATCAACGACAGGAGGTTCGAGTTCTTGTTCAAGCCGAAGAGGTTTAAAACGACCGAGACTTTCTCGCAATTTCTGGAACTCCTCTTTGGCCTCAGGTCGGGAAAGTCGATCGTGGTTCTGAATCTTAGCAACGTTCCTGCCGAAGTCATCAACGCTCTGGCATCCCTCCTGGCAAGGCTGGTCTTCGATTTCAATATGTGGAACCCGTTCCGCGCCAACCTTCCAATCCTTCTCGTCCTCGAGGAAGCTCACAACTATCTGAACAACAGAACCGGTTCGCAAACCGCCCGACGGACTGTTGAAAGGGTTATCAAGGAGGGAAGAAAATACGGCGTCAGTTGCA
This sequence comes from Candidatus Kryptoniota bacterium, assembly GCA_046706745.1. Lineage (GTDB taxonomy): Bacteria > Bacteroidota > Ignavibacteria > Kryptoniales > JAKASW01 > JAKASW01. Next base: position 37,494 of record JBJKPC010000085.1, on the reverse strand, counting down.
TGATCGTTTCTCAGAGGCCGATCGACGTTGCGGAATCCATAATGTCGCAGTGCACCAACTTCATCGTAATGAGATTGTCGAATCCCGATGACCAGAAGTATATCGAAAAACTTATTCCCGAATCGATGGCGGACTTGCTTGACGTCGTACCGGCGTTGAAGCAGGGGGAAGGGCTCGTTCTGGGAGATGCCGCCATACTGCCCCTTCGGACGAGACTGGATGCGCCGGATCCTTTCCCGAAGAGCAAAGACGTGGATTTCTTCACGAAGTGGAGCATCCTGCCGCCCGCCGTCGATCTTGACAACGTAGTGGATAGATGGAGAAAAATAAACTATTAAATGAATCAAAGACAATTATACCACGCCATTGAACAAATTGCTTCGAAAGACTACAGAACCGACGAGGAATTGCTGCATAGTGTTGTCCAGGAGATCGCAGGTTCCGACCAGATAAGAATCAAAGGGGGAAGGATATGGAAACTGATTCCTCGGAAGAATGCGTACGTCCTCGTCAGACAGGTAGGAAAGGTGAAGTCCCTTGCGGATAATTACATGATCAAGGTTACCGAATACCCTGATTTTGTAAAGATCGGAAACCAGAAGACGCTGCTCGGCTCGGAAAGAAATGCCGACCTTCGTAAAGAGGGGATAAGCAAGTATTCAGCCACGGGGGTTGGGGACAAGATAAAGGTCAAGGGTGTCCCTCTTTACCAGTATTTGCTGGCCTTCAACACCGATAGTGATAACCAGGAATTGTTCGATACCCTGAATGTGATCGGAAGCGCCGTCACGGCCGTCCTTCGGGGACGTCATGCTTTAGCCAGGACGAAGCAGCTGGAGCAGGATATGGATCAGGCCCGCGAGATCCAGCGCAGTATTCTGCCTGAACACGAGCAGAAGTATGGCGCTTTTCAGATGTTCGGAGTTTCGCTCCCGGAACGTGTTGTCGGGGGAGACTTTTTCGATTACATCTCCGCGGGAGAAGAACGGGAGCGACTCGGTGTCGCGATAGGAGACGCGGCGAGCAAAGGTCTCAGTGCCGCGGTCGAAGCTCTTTACGTATCCGGTGCTTTGAAGATGGGAGTAGAGCTTCAGACGAACATGGCCTCGCTTGTAAAGAAAATCAACAATCTTGTCAACCACGCTTTTTCAGATTCGAGGTTCGTTACCCTGTTCTATGGCGAATTCACCGACAGCAAGAGCGGCCTTTTTCTCTACGTGAACGCAGGTCACAATCTTCCAATTTTCTATAAAAACTCCACCGGTGAAATATCTCAGTTGGCTGCCACCGGACCGGCTCTCGGCGTTGCACCCAACGCCAGTTACCATATAGGAAACGTGAACTTTGAAAAGGGCGATATTCTCCTACTGTACACTGACGGCGTATCGGAGGCGACCGACGTAAACTTTTCATTGTACGGTGAAGAGAAACTCAAGAAGAAAATAGCAGAGACTGCATCACTGGAAGCTAAGAGAATTTGCTATGAGATAATGGAATCGGTACAGAGATTCTCCGCCTCATCCGCATACGCGGACGATAAAACTGTGGTTGTGATAAAAAGAATCGCATAGGAGGTCCGATGTCTCAAGAGACTATTCGGATTGAAAATAGAACCTTTGTGGGGGAAGTGAAGATGCCGCAGGTGAAGCTCGTGAAGGCTTTCTCGACTCCGTTCAAGAATGTCATCGCCACCGCAAGAACCTGCTACTCATCGAAAGGGATCATAGAAGATGATTCCGTCGATTTGGAGAAATACGGCGACCTGGCAAAAAGTATATATGACGCCGGCCACCACACTACTTTTCAGCACGCTACGTTCCAATTCCAGCTCTCGAACGTATCCCGGCAATTCCTCTGGTCATTTCTTCACTCCCATCCTTTTTATAACTCGGAGCAAGTAAGCCAGAGATATGTTGAGGTCAGAGAAGGCAACTACTTCATACCTCCGCTGAGAGGGCAAGCTCTCCAGGTCTACACAGCGGCGGCGGCGCGCCAGCTGGAGGCATATAAAACACTTGTCGAGATGCTCATCAGGCCGGCCCGAGAAGAGTACTTCGCCAGATTTCCCAATCGCAGGAACGACAAGCGCTTCACCGGTGAGATAAAAAAGAAGGCGCAGGAAATTGCAAGGTACGTCCTTCCGGTGGCGACTTTCTCCTACCTTTATCACACTATAAGCGGTATTACCCTGTTGCGCTACTCGAAGATGCGGAACGCCGGCGATACATCGTTTGAACAGTCGATGATTGTCGACATGATGGTTGATGAACTTCTGAGATTCGACCCGAATTACAAGATCGTTCTGGACGCGCCGCTCCCGGACGATTTCTTCACACAAAGCCAATTCAGAGGAGCTTCGCAGGGAGCGGAAATTCTGGACGAGTTCGATAGACAACTGGAGGGCCATACTTCCAGGCTGATAGATTACAAAGTCAATTCGGAAGAAGTGATTGCGGATTCCGTCAGGGAGGTTCTCGGAGTCGGCAGGGACAGGCTGTCCGACGGAGATGCGATCGACCTGGCGATCAATCCAGCGAAGAACAGGGTACTAGGTAACGCGCTTGTGTTGACGACACACGACAAGATCACCAGGGCACTTTACCACGCATCTTATACATTCAGGAAGAAACTGAGTCACACGGCCGATTCGCAGGATCAGCGACACAGGATGACTCCGGCCTCCAGGCCGATGATCACGGAGCACATGCGCCCTGAACCGGACTATATAGTACCGGCCCTCGTGCCGATGGATGCCGCTGCGGAACAGCTTTACCGCGACACAATGCATGCCACTTGGGAATCTATAAACAGACTCCTGTCGCTGGGGGTGGAAAGGGAATTTGCGGCGTATCTTCTGCCGAACGCTTTCCCTATTCGCTTCACTGAATCGTCGGACCTTCTTAACCTTCACCACAAGATTGAAATGCGCCTTTGTTATAATGCCCAGGAAGAAATATGGAAGGCTTCGCTGGACGAAGTGGAGCAGATAAGAGAAGTCCAGCCGCGTCTCGGCAAATTTCTCCTTCCTCCGTGTACTATACGTCTCCTTGCCGGCACGAGACCGTTTTGCCCGGAGGGCAAACGTTATTGCGGCGTCCCGGTCTGGAAGTTGGATGTGTCGGATTACTCGAGGACCATCTGAAGCCGTATGCTTGAAGTTGTCTACCTCATATTGACCTTTCTGATAATGCTCTCAGTAACGATCTACACTTACTACCGGCAAACGATGGGAGGGTATAACGTACTTGCCGGGTGGAGATATATCCCTCCCGGACTGACCTTGATCACCGCCGGGATGGCGATGGAAGCGCTGAGATCGATCGTTGAAATCAGGGGAGGATGGTCTGTAGCGTACGAGATTGTTCAGAACTTCGGGCTATACCTTCCCGGCATCTCCGTTGTCGGCTACGGGGTTGTGAGGGCAATACCGACATTCGACAAATACATTGCGACGCTTGCCGACAAGAAAGTAGTCGAGCAGAACAAGATTTTTACACGGAATCTTTTGAAGCTCCAGGAAAACAGCATGGCGCTTGCTTCGCCGGGCAGTGTAGAGGATGTACTCCAACGCATAGTCTCCAACGCCCAGGAAGTGACCGGGGCTTTCTTCTCCGTGCTACTGCTTTTCAATCCGCGAACCGAGACCCTCGATCTCAGTTACTATTCCGGAGACGGAAAAGAAACGATCGACCGACTCGTCGATGTGTACAACATCAATCTGAAAAACATCGTGTTGCCTTTCGACAGGCTCGAGTTTCTTTGGAACGTCGCCCGAGCGAAAGAACCCTTCTTCGGCACGGACGCAAAAGAGCTTGCGGGTTTCCTCATTGGCGACAGGGGGATGCCGTCCGGCGTGAGGTTGTGGGACATAAAGGAGTATGTCCTTGTGCCGCTTCACGTGGACGGCGTGCCGGACGGCCTACTGTGTTATATGTTCAAAAACGATGATTACTCCCGCGGTATGCTGGAGTTGTTTGCCCACCAGTGTTCACTGGCACTTCGAAATGCCAAACTTTTCGATGAGATGCAGCAGAACACTATTGCACTTGAAATTCAAAGGCGGAAAGCCGAGAATGCGAACCGATCCAAGACGGAGTTTCTTGCGAACATGAGCCACGAGCTTCGTACACCGCTCAATGCTATCATCGGGTTCAGCGAGATACTTCAGACGGATATTGCCGAGATGCCGGAGGACATGTCGCGGCAGTTTATCGGAAATATCAACGAAAGCGGGAGACATCTTCTCGATCTTGTCAACGACCTGCTGGATCTGTCTAGGCTCGAGATAGGAAGACTGAAGCTTGAAAAAACCCGGTTCCTTCTGAGCGACGAGCTGCTCCAGGCCGTCAAGATCGTCCAACCGATGGGAGCTGAGAAGCAAATAAAGTTCGTCACGAATGTCGACAAATCGATAGTCGACATTTTCGCAGATCCACAGAAACTTAGGCAGATCATAATCAACCTCCTTTCAAATGCCGTTAAGTTCAGTCATCCCGAGGCAAAGATAATCGTCGACGTTCATCGCAACATGGATTCTATTCATTTCTGCGTGGAGGATTTCGGAATGGGAATAAAGAGTGAAGATATAGACAGACTCTTCAAGCCCTTCGAGCAGCTGACGCAAAATCCTTATGCAAAGAAATACCGCGGGGTCGGACTCGGACTTGCATTGACGCGAAGGCTTGTGGAGCTGCACGGGGGCAGGGTTTGGGCAGAGAGCGAAGTCGGAAAAGGTTCGAAGTTCTTTTTTACATTGCCGCAGTAATGGAATCCAAGAGATATACTATAAAGCAGAGCGTCGTGGGCGAGGCACAGCGCCGGGTCTTCAAAATAAACTACGAGCGCGACCTGAACCCCGACCAGCTTGAGGTCGTTAGGACCGTTGACAGCCCCGTTCTGGTAATCGCCGGTGCCGGAACGGGAAAAACGAAGACCCTCATCTACCGCGTAGCTTATCTTGTTGAACTTGGCGGCAACCCGCAGTCGATTCTCCTGCTGACGTTCACGAGGAAGGCGGCGGGCGAGATGCTCAGGCGGGCGGCATCGCTGCTCAAGTCGGCATCGGCGGAACAGGTCGCCGGCGGTACCTTCCATTCGTTTGCGAACATAACCCTGAGGCGTTACGCCAAACTGTTGGGATATGGAGAGCAGTTTACCATCCTCGACGGCTCCGACGCCGCCGACGTCGTGAACCTGCTCAGAACGCGGCTAAGGCCGGAAAAGAAGTCGCAAAGGTTTCCCAAGAAAGAGGCCCTTATCGACATCTACAGCAAGTCCGAAAACACTCTGACAGGGATTGAGGAAATTGTTTTCAGGGAGTACCCGCGATTCATCGAACAACTTGACGATATTTTGAAGCTCAAGAAACAATTCGACGAATACAAACGACGCTATAACCTGATGGATTACGACGATCTGTTGAAGAACCTCAAGGCACTTCTTTTGCAGAACGACTCCGCCCGGAAGTCCGTCGCCGGAAAGTTCAGCTATGTAATGGTCGATGAGTTCCAGGATACGAACAAAGTGCAGGGTGAGATAGTCAAATTGCTTGGAACGGACAAAGGTAACGTAATGGTGGTCGGGGATGATGCGCAGAGCATATACTCGTTCCGGGGCGCGAACTTCAGGAACATATTCGATTTTCCAGCCTATTTCCCGGGATGCAAGATAATCAAGCTTACCGAAAATTATCGCTCGACGCAGGGTATCCTCAATTTCACGAACATAGTGATAGGCGCTGCAAAGGAAAAGTACGATAAGGATCTGTACTCGAGGAAGAAGGTCGGCAACAAACCTGTTCTTGTGGCTGCAGAGACGGAGAATGTACAGTCGAAGTTTGTCGTTCAGAGGATACTTGAACTCCGCGAGGCGGGTATAACGCTGAATGATATCGCGGTTCTGTTCCGATCATCGTATCTCTCGTTTGATCTGGAGATAGAACTCACACGGGCAAATATACCGTACGTCAAATTCGGAGGGATGAAACTCGTCGAGGCGGCACATATTAAAGATATAATTGCATTTCTGCGAGTGATCGACAATCCGCGGGATGCTGTGGGGTGGCACAGAATACTCCTCCTGCACCCGGGCGTGGGCCCGCGAGCGGCCGAACAAATCCTGGACTCGGTGACGACCGAGACCCCCTCTGAACCGGTTGAGCGGGCAGCCAAGATTCCGACGAGCGCCGAAGAACTCATCGGATTCATCTCCGACCAGGGCAGGAGGAAAGTGCAGCCGGTGGAACTGGTGGAGTCGGTACTGAAATATTACCAGCCTTTGATGCAAAACAAGTACGACGACTACTCGAAGCGCATCAAGGATCTCGAAATGTTCGAGTCCATCGCCGAACGATATAGGTCTCTGCAGAACTTCCTTTCAGATCTCGCTCTCGAGCCGCCGACCGAAAGCGTGATTGATCTGGGCGAGAAGGACAAGAAGGAAGAGCAGATTACGATCTCTACTATCCATTCCGCGAAAGGTTTGGAATGGAACAGCGTGTTCGTGATCTGGGCGCTGGATGGCAAATTTCCTTCCATGTACGCTACGGACGACGAGGACGCACTGGAGGAGGAACGGAGGCTCATGTACGTCGCATGCACGCGCGCGAAGGATAATCTCTACGTAACTTACCCGATGAATACCTATGACAGGGAAAGCGGCCGAATCTTTACGAAGCCGAGCAGGTTCATAGATGTAGTACCGGATGAACTGTACGAAAAATGGAATCTCGTATTTGAATGACGGAGCTGGGACACGGACACCCCTGCATCGACGTACGGGTGCACAACTCTGCCTGTAGCATTAGCTTCGGCCTCACTTGACCAGGAGTATTTTTCGGGAAGAGCTGAAGCGCATTCCGTTCTTGCCCGCTGCCTGAATTCTGCAAAAATATACTCCGCTCGAAAAAGCCGCCATGTCCAGGTTCTCTTTGTGGACCCCTGCTGACTGCATCCCGTAATTCCTTTCGATCACTCGTTGCCCAAGGATGTCATAGACATCCATAGTGACTTTGCCTCCGATCGGCAGCTGGTACTCAACGACGGTAGACGGATTGAAGGGATTCGGGAAGTTCTGGTACACAAGGAAGGTTTTGGGTAGGGCACCTGATACATTCTGTACTTCTGTCACTGTGGAAGCGGATGGGAAGGAAAGATTGTTCGACGAAGCGGTCGTGTCCCACCCGTTTGTTGACCATCCCGTGAGCACATAAGTGCTTGCACCGGAAATCCTGCCCACGGAGAATGTCGCGGCTGAGTCCGCCGTGCCGAAGGTGGTATCCACTCCGGGTCCGAAGAAATGAAGAACATAAGCCAGCGGTGTATCTCCATGTCCGATCGATCTACCCCATGAAACAGTGAGGCTTTGGTAGAAATGAGCCAGGCTGTCGGATGAAGCGGGATGGAACATGAAAGTAGATGGGTTTGCTGTCGTGTCGCAATTGGGCGGTTCCCCGTACAGTACTCCTCTTCCTTCTGCGGAAATATAACATCTGCCGAATACCCGCGGGTCACCAGTCACTTGGTGCAGGTAGCCGAACTGGTGATTATCGTCGTTGATCCTCGACCACGTTGCACCGGTGTCGATCGAACGGAAGATCCCAAGAGTGTCCCTGACGACTCCCCAAAGATAAATCGCAGGGTATCCTCCGGCCACAGCGGACCTTCCGAAGCCCAGAAGATAAGCGCTCTTCACACTTGCGAGCGTCGAGTACGATGAGCCGGAGTTTTGGGAACGGCAGAGGCCTCCACTTCCGCAGCATATCCAGATGTCTCCTTCGCGCCCTGGGACCGAGTTGACATTCCCGTCCTGACCTGACGTCGACGGCAGTCCGGCAAGTGTCCTGTTGAATGTTCTCCCTCCGTCTTTGGAAACCCACAGTTGGCCGTAGGGGAGATACGCATAGAACTTATCCGGGTTGACTCTGTCCGCTACCGGAGGCAGCACCGTGGCGGGAAGATCCCCTCCGCAGGTTGCCCAGGTGGATCCATTGTCGGTCGAGTATGACATCGGGGCTCCCGTGGGCGCCCAAACGATTGTCCTTCCATCGGCGGATATGGCGATGGTCCGTGTGCCGCCCGCTGTCGTTCCTGCGGGATACCTTTTGAAGTCTCGCCAATGTGCTCCACCGTCGGTTGAGTAAGCACCGTAGGGTCTTGAGTTGAAGGCTTTTATAACCATCGAAGGTACCGCCGCCGCAAACGCGATGGAAAGAGTCGTCCCTTTGGCGGGGCTGTATCTACCGCGGTCGGGTGAGACGTCTAGTTTGTCGTTTCTGAAGCCGTCGTAGTCCCCGACGGCAGACATGACATTCGTGAACGGAGGACTAATTACCTGCATCGGCACCATCTCTTCAAGATTTTCGTCTTTGAAATACCACGTTGGCGTAGGGGCGAAAAGATTGTCGCAAGCCCAAACACCGAAACCGGTCCCGAACATGGCCCTGCTTGAGTCGAATGGATCCATTGCGACGCATGCGACCCAATGAGGATTTACCGTCGAGGTATAGGGAGCGTAGCTGTGGTCCAGTCTTGCATTGACTAATCTGCCCTGCCAGGTCGATCCGCCATTTGTGCTGAGATAGATTTCGTCCATCGGAGACCAGCGATCGAGAGTGCTCACAATAAGTATCCTCGGATCCCCGGGATATATTGAAATCCCGCTGAAGCCGTACGATCCGGATGACGGTGAAATGTTTGACCAGTCTCCGCTCGATGTGTTGTACTTCCACACCGATCCGGCCGTCGCCCCGTTCGGTCCCTTGTTGTTGGAAAATGTCACGTACAAAATCGTGTCGGCAATTGCTCCTCTGATCGCCATTACTCCGCCTGGCTGTCCCGCAACCACGGACCATGTAATCCCGCCGTCGGTGGTTTCGTACAGGCTCCCCCCGTTCGTGTTTGCAGTGGCAACGAATATCCGATCGGTCGGAGACCCGCGTGATCCCTCTGTAGAATCGAAGAGAACGAAGTTGACATCGGTAGGACTGAAAGATTGGACTTTTGACCAGGATGAGCCGAAGTCGGTGGATTTCCATAACGCAGCCTGAGACGGGTTAGTCTGCGAGTTTGATGACGTTCCCATAAACAATATGGAATCCGCATTCGGATCCACTTGGAGACGCTCGCCGCAACCTCTCCCATCTTCATTGCCGCCGACCTTGAAAGGGAGTCCGATAATTTTCCAGGAGTGTCCTTTGTCGATCGAGGAAAGTAGCGCGCCTTTTCCGGCCCAGCCCTGTGTGTACTTGCCGGTTTCCATATAGACACGGTTCGTGTCGGTCGGATCGAGGGCGATCGAAAGAATCCCCATGAAATCCGAATTCGTTCGATCCATCATATCGGTGATGGGGATCCACTGGTCCACCGAGTCGCTCCATCTGTAAGCGCCGCCCATATCAGTTCTCGCATATACGAGGCCGCGGGCCGATCGGCTGTAAATGATTCCGGGGACGAAACCACCACCTCCGTCTATCACGCTTTTCCATGTGTAAGCACCCGGCTGCGCATTAGCTTGCGCAAGCAACGAGAACGACAGGAAGAGAAACAGAGCGAGCCTGCCCGCTCTTCCTTTATGCGAGTAGAAATCGCTGGAAACACTCATGCATGCCCTCCGTCTTTTTACAGCTACTGAATGGTAGGCGTCGACCCGCAGAAACTGAGATTCAGAATCTTGTGACTCGACGGTGAAATGAAGCTGCGCTTGGATTCTTCAAACAAATGCCCTATGCCCGCCACAGAAGATTATGGTGCCCGTTATCGCTAACAGGCATGAAAATCTAAGGCATCACCGAGGGATTGTCAAGGTTGTGGCAGCATAAGCGAGGGGTTGCCGGCGGTAAACGGGTATGATTGTGAATCAGATCCCGGAAGCCGGAAAGAATGTCACGAGACCAATCTCAGCGATCCAGAAGTTCCGATGTTAGAAGGCCGGCTATTATCAGTATACCGCCGATAGCACCTACCCATCCCACGAACTCGCCGAACGCGAAAAATGCGACAACGTTTGCCATGACCGGTTCCATGGAATAGATGATTGCCGCTCGCACAGGGGTGGTATCTTGCTGATATTTTGTCTGCAGGTATGTGGCAAATACCGTCGCCAGAATCGAGGTGTAGAGAAGTGCCCAGATGAATCCGGCGGTGAGGTGCACGTGCATAACCTCTACGAACGGTGCAAAGGTAATGGACAGCATTGCTGTCAACGCAAGCTGAAGAAAAGTCAGTTTCGAGACATCATGCTTTTTCGAGAAGATATCCAGGTAAACGATGTAAACGGCGTAAGATATTGCGCAAAAAAGTGTGAGCAGGTCACCTATGTTAAATCCCTGACCGCCGGGAGATGTCAGGAGGTAAAGTCCGACGGCAACAAGTGCCACGCCGATCAGACTTCCCCTAGTCGGCATCCGCCTCTCGATGATGGCCTGAGCGATGGGCGTGAACGCCACGAGAAGCCCCGTTATGAACGCAGATTTGGAAACGGTGGTGTATTTCAGTCCGATGGTCTGAAAAGCAAACCCGATCATCAGCAAGAAGCCGAGGAACAGACCACTGATGAGAGTGCCCCTGTCCATCGAGTAGTATTTCTTTCGGTAAATGATCGGGAAAATCAGCGAAGCGGCACCGAATCTTAAGCCGAGGAAAGTAAGGGGGGACGCGTCGTTCAGCGCGGATTTCACTACGGCAAAGGTCCCGCCCCAAACAAGCGTAATGGAAAGAAGAACAAGTTCTGCCTTATGAGAGCGGGACATATCGGCTGATGAACCGGATCAGTTCCTGTTTGTAGAGAATTGCTATGACCGAAAGAACGTACAATATAGTATTGGCCACCATAGGCCGATCGGTAAGGAGCGCTTTTGTCGGGTTCTCGCCTAACCCCATCTTATGTACAAGGTACAGATACCGGAAGATACCGTAAGTCACGAATATCGTCGTAAATATAAGGGCTTCGGTGTGGAATGCGTGCACCGTTCTCTCGGAGACCGTGTACAGGGCGTACGCGATGATGACGCTCGCCGCCGACACGGATAATATCTGGTCAATCAGAGTGATATCGTAATCGGAAAGTACTTTCCGTGTTGACTCATCAGTCCTTTTCCCCAACAGCGAGAATTCGCCTCTGCGTTTAGCCACGCCGAGAAATATGGAGACGAAAAGCGTCGTCATTATCAGCCAGCTTGACACTTTGACGTCGATGGCGTACCCGCCGGCCAGAACTCTCAGGATAAAACCGATCGCGATTACGAATAGGTCTATCAGAACAATTCGCTTCAGCCCGAAGGAATAAAGCAGATTCATGGCAACATATCCGGCGATGGCGAGTCCGGTCATAGTTGCGGAGCCCGTGAGCGCCATGAAGAAGGATGAAACCAAAAGCAGAAACACGGAAAGCAACCATCCCTCGCGGACCGTGACCGCACCCGACGCGATCGGTCGATGCTGCTTCAAGGGATGTATTCTGTCGAACTCCCTGTCCGCTATGTCGTTCACGACGTAGATGGAGGAAGCGGCCAGGCAAAAGGCGATAAATGCAAAAAGTGACTCGAGAAAGCGTTGGAAGTCGAATAAGTTCTTCGAAAAGATAAGCGGGACAAAGACGAAAACATTCTTCACCCACTGGTAGGGTCTCAGGAGTCTAAGATAACTAGAAATTCTTCTCATCCGGGTGATGTCCAGAGTTCGGTGGTCACAATTTAGTGAAAGCCTACCATGTTAAACAAATTCTTTCACTCGTGTTTTTGCCTTTGGCATGGGCGGAATTCGGAGCCTTAGTCATTTGTGGGAAAGAGGTATATCCCATTTCCGGACCGGCTTTTCTGTGGGACAGCGCTTACCGATGAATTGTTAATTCGTTCTCCGCGAGATATATTTTCTGATCATGTTGCATGAATTTCTCCTTATGTTTCTTATTGCGGTATCCGCCGGATTTCTCGGCGCGCTGGTGGGCATAGGCGGCGGACTCATCATCGTGCCGGCGCTGACTTTGTTGTTCCATGTCCCGATCCATGTCGCGATAGCGGCAAGTATCGTCACCGTGATAGCGACATCTGTGTCCGGGGCCCAATCGTACATCAAACAGGAAATCGTGAACATCCGGCTCGGTATGTTTCTGGAGATTGCCACTACCATCGGAGCACTAATCGGCGCTTTTCTCAGTGTCCTGATGCACGGTTGGATGCTTAGTATGTTGTTCGGTGTGCTGATCCTGTATATGGCCGCGGTCTCGTTTCGGTCGAGAAGGGCCGATGATACCGCAGCGAACTCTGATCCGACGGAAGAGAACGGCGACAGGCTTGCACGATCCTTCAGTCTGAGCGGAGTGTATCATGACCTGTCTGCGGGGAGAGAAGTCAAGTACAGAGCCACGAGAGTGCTGGGAGGAAGCCTCGTAGCTTCCGTTGCAGGCCTCGGTTCGGGAATGCTCGGCATCGGCGGCGGAGTCATCAAGGTAGCCGCAATGAACTCTATGATGAGACTTCCGATTAAGGTATCCGTGGCGACAAGCCAGTTCATGATCGGTGTTACCGCGGCTACCGGTGCCGTCGTTTACTTTCTTGCGGGTGCGGTCGACCTTTACGTAGTGGTTCCGATTGCTCTCGGGGCTATGCTCGGAGCCAAACTCGGAAGCAGGGTCATGAACAGGCTGCCATCGGGCGCTTTGAAAGTTGTGTTTATTCTGCTGTTGGTTTACTTCGGCTATGGCATGGTTGCGAGCGGCCTGGCTTCGAGGTACGGCGTTCATCTCCCGGGGGTCCTTTGAGCACCAAAGAATCCAATTCCGAAGAATCTACACTGGAGCACATCCATAAGGTAATCGGCCGGACGCTTGCCTCGGGAATGTATCTTACCATTTTCATGTATGCTATCGGCATGGTTCTCTCTTTCCTCAAAGACAGACAGGTTCCCGCGCTGGACCATCAGTATTTTAGCTCGGTCGGAGGGTTTTTTGCGGGGCTAGTCCATCTCGATCCGCGGCCTTTCCTTTTGCTCGGCACTGTGTCGCTTATCTTCACCCCGCCGGCCTGCATTTTCCTTTCGGTCTTTTCTTTCTGGAGACGGCACGATCTCAAATATGTGGGGGTGACTACCACCGTGCTACTGGTGATAGCGATCAGTGTCCTGATCGGCAGCCTTTTCAAGGTCAAAGTGGGATAGTACGGCGGAGAATTGCGTAGGAGGTTGGGGACACCCCATAAGAGCTTTCTACTGTAAATTGATTTTGACCTCCCGATGTTGTAAAATGTTGAGTCATTAAGACTTACATTGATGAAAGACTCTACTAAAGTATTCCTCTGGGTTATCGGCATAGTCCTCATCGTTAGCATCGTGTTTTCTTTTCTAGTTTCCGGCGGTGCTACGAGCCAGGGGGGGTACGACCTTTCCGGCTCTAATCCGAAAGTAGCGATTGTCGATCTGCAAGGAACCATAATCTCTTCCAGACATATAGTGACGTCTCTACAGGAGTTGGCCGAGAACAGAAGCGTGAAAGCAATAGTTTTGAGGGTTGACTCGCCAGGCGGCGGCGTCGCGGCCAGCCAGGAAATATTCGAAGAGGTAAAGTCCATCAGGGATACCGTCAAACCTATCGTAGTGTCAATGGGGTCGATCGCTGCCAGTGGCGGTTACTATGTCAGCTGCGGAGCGACCAGGATAGTGGCAAATCCGGGGACGATAACCGGCAGTATCGGTGTCATAGCTATGTTTCCGAACTACGCAAAGCTCATGGACAAGCTCGGACTGAAAATGGACGTCATAAAGAGCGGGAAGTATAAGGACTCAGGATCGCCGTTCAGGAAAATGACTGAGGCCGACAGGAAATATTTCTACGGTGTTGTTGAGAACAGTTACGATCAATTTCTAAATACTGTCGCCAGACAGCGAAAGCTGCCTGTGGACAAGCTGAAGAAATTCGCCGACGGTCGCGTATTTACCGGGCAACAGGCGCTTAAGCTGGGTCTGGTAGATACATTGGGCTCGCTCGAAGATGCGATATCGATTGCGGCGAAGCTGGGGGGCATCAAGGGAAAGCCCGATGTTGTCGAAGCCAGGAGCCCTAAGACTCTTGTCGACCTCCTTCTGGGAGACTTTTTACAGAAGTTCCATTTCTTCGAAAAGGACTTCATCGAGCAACCTATTCTACAGTACAGATTCGCGCAATAGAAAGGGGAGATAATGAGCGTTACAAAAGCTGATATTGTCGAAGAAATCGCCCTGCAAACCGGCCTGACGAAAATTGAAACACAGGCCGTGGTCGAGGGATTTCTTGCTTCCGTTAGAAATGCTCTAGCCGAGGGAAAGGCGATCGAGATAAGAGGTTTCGGAAGTTTCAAGATCAGAAAGAGAAAAGGGCGGATGGCGCGCAATCCCAAAACCGGTCAGGCATATCCTGTGAAAGAGCAATATGTCCCGTTCTTCAAGGTATCCAAGGAATTTAAAACATTTGTGGACGAACATCTTGGAAAAAACGACCAGCAGGAGAAGGGAAATGTTGAGGAGGCCGCGCAGGGATGACGGTCGCTTTCTGTCCTCAATGCGGAACAAGTATATCGGGTGAATTTAAGTTCTGCCCAAGCTGCGGCGCAAAGCTGCCGTCAGGTGCTGACGAAAGCAATAGCGCAAGCAAGGAGGAGAAACCCAAAGACCAGGCAAGAGCCGATCAGGTCCTCAGGTGTCCGACATGCGGTTTTCTCAATCCGGGGGGAACAAAAGCGTGCGAGTCATGCGGGAGTTTCCTCGGTGGTGTCCGTGGAGAGAGGGTGAAGACTGAGGAATTTTCTTCGGAGCCCGAAGAGAGTTCGGCCGAAAGAGAGCCGACGAAGAAACAATCGACCGCCAAGAAACCGAAGAAGAAAGGGCATGCACAACATCGTAACCCGGGTCCTTCGACCGTAAAGCGATTTCACCTGGAGACTTATCAGATAACTGCCATCGCCGCCGCAGTACTTCTGGGTGCGGTACTCATCTACGGACTGATGAGCTCGGGGTCCTCGACGTCGGCTCCCGGAACAGCAGGCGCCGGTTCGCAGCAGACAACATCGTCGGGGCAGCCCAGCACAAATGTCCTGCACGAAATCAACAGGCTGAGGGAAGTAGTTGACAAGGAGCCCGACGATTTGCCGGATATGCTCAGGCTGGCGAACATGCTCGAGGACAACAGCTTCTATGATCAGGCAGCGATATATTATAAACGGTACCTTTCCAAGATGCCGAAGAACGTAGATGCCAGAATAGATTATGGCGTTACCCTCTTTGAGGGAGGCAACGCTTCCGGGGCGATTGAGCAGATAAAAGAAGCTCTTAAGATCGACCCCAATCATCAAAAAGGGCTGTTTAATCTTGGAGTAATTTACCTTAACGCCGGTGACATCGAAAAAGCGAACGCCGCTTTCAGACGCTGCGTGAAGGTAAATCCGAATACCGATATTGGAAAGAAAGCAAAAGAAGCAATAGAAGCACACACAAACATTACATCGCAGGAGGTGAAGTAGAAATGCCAAGTGGTAAGAAAAGAAAGCGTCATAAGATGGCCACGCACAAAAGGAAAAAGAGGCTCCGCAAGATGCGTCATAAAAAGAAGATCCGATAGTACCGCACAATTTCATTTCGCTCCGTTCGCAGGCTGGAATGGAGCGGAATACCTTTTCTTCCATTAACAGGGAGTTATACGGATGCACAAAATCGGGCGGGTTTCGCTCTACCTGTTCACGGCGGTAGCACTAACTATGGTGGCGCAGGCTGCCTTCGGATGGGGGGCCTGGTCGCACCGGACGATCAACAGATCTGCGGTTGCGCTTCTTCCCGCTCCTCTCAGGGAATTCTACCAGTTGCATATCGATTACATCGGCGAGCATGCTTCCGATCCCGATCTTCGTAGGGGAAAATGGAAGAACGAAGGGGAGTACCACTACATCGACATGGACGACTACGGAAACTATCCAAATTTCAAAGTCCCTCTCACCTACGACGCAGCAGTAAAAAAATATGGCGAGGAGACGGTGGTGAAGGACGGAATGGTACCATGGAGAGTCGGGCTGGATGTGGATAGTCTCAGCGCAGCAATGAGAGCTCACGACGTTCCACTGGTTTTGCACATTTCCGCGGATCTCGGCCACTATGTTGCGGATATGCATGTTCCGTTGCACGCCACGAAGAACTACAACGGTCAGTTCACCGGAAATATCGGGGTACACTATAGATGGGAAACTGGTATACCCGACCGCTTCGGGCATGCTTACAGCTTCAGCGGCATAGCCGGCGCGCGCTACATAAGGCATCCGGTAGAAAACGCCCTTAGGGTTCTGACTCACAGCTACTCATTGGTTGGTGAACTCCTCCGAGCTGACAGCCTCGCCAAAGTCGGCATTCCTGCGGACCAACTCTACAGGATAGAGACAAGGAACGGAAGGAGAGAGTACATTTACTCGGAAAAGTACTACAGCAAATTTAACACTGAACTAAACGGCATGGTTGAAGCCCAGATGCGTCTTGCCACGAGAGCGGTAGCTTCTTACTGGTACACGGCCTGGGTCGACGCCGGCAGACCAAGATTTTGGTGAGAAGGCGGTTATGAAATCAAAACAATCCCCCAATCGAATTCTGCTCGGAGAGAGAGAGATTCCCAAAAAATGGTACAATATTACCGCGGACCTGGAAGATAAGCCCAAGCCACCTCTCGATCCTCAAACGAACGAGCCTATATCGCCCGAAAAGCTCGCAGCAATTTTTCCTCAAAGCCTCATAGAGCAGGAGGTCACAACAAAGCGCTTCATCAAGATTCCGGAGGAGCTTCTTGCTGCATACGCCAAGTGGCGCCCTACTCCGCTGGTCAGGGCGCGCGGTCTCGAACAGCTTCTCGAAACACCCGCTCACATCTACTACAAGAACGAGAGCGTAAGTCCGGCCGGCAGCCATAAGCTGAATACGGCACTTGCGCAAGCCTACTATAACAAGGCCGCGGGCGTGAAGCGGGTGACCACCGAGACCGGAGCCGGGCAGTGGGGGACGGCACTGGCCATGGCTTGCAGAGCATTCGAACTTGGATGCAAAGTCTTCATGGTCAGGTCCTCGTACGACCAGAAGCCCTACAGGAAGGCCATTATGCAGATGTGGGGTGCGGAAGTGACCGCCAGCCCGAGCGAAGAGACAAAGGCGGGCAAGGGGTTGCTGGAGCAACATCCCAATTCGCCAGGTAGCCTCGGAATGGCTATAAGCGAAGCTGTCGAGGTGGCAGCCAGCGATGCGGATACAAACTATTCGCTCGGCAGCGTTCTTAATCATGTCCTCCTTCACCAGACCATCATAGGTGAGGAAGTCTTGAAGCAGTTTGAAAAAGTGGAGGAATACCCTAACACTATTATAGGATGTGTGGGTGGTGGATCCAACTTCGGCGGTTTCGCCTTTCCGTTTATTCGCGAGATGCTTGAAGAAAAACCACGTGCGAAGAAGCTGAGGGTAATTGCCGTCGAGCCCTCCGCCTGTCCTACGCTCACGCGCGGGGTGTATACTTACGATTATGGCGACACTGCGGGACTGACTCCGATGCTTTCGATGTATTCGTTGGGACATGACTACGTTCCTCCGTCCATTCATGCGGGCGGATTGAGATATCATGGCGTAGCGCCGTTGGTGTCGGTGTTCGTGAGCAATGGCATGATTCAACCTGTTGCCTACACCCAGAACGAGGTCTTCGATGCGGCACTGAAATTTGCCAGGAGCGAGGGCATAGTTCCCGCTCCGGAATCATCTCATGCGGTGCGCGCTGCGATAGATGAGGCATTGCGCGCAAAATCCGAGGGGAAAAAGGAGGTTATCGCCTTCAACCTCTCCGGCCACGGCTATTTCGATATGAGCGCGTACGATGACTACCTTCAGGGAAAGCTGGCGGACAGCACAGTCGATGAAGAAGAACTCCAAAAGTACCTGAACCTGCTCCGACACCAGTCCTTGCCGCAATAGGACCCCCTTGCCGTCCAAATTGCGCTTGTAAGCGGCCTCCCCGGTTATATTGCCGCTAAAAGTGTGGAGAGAGATTGCAGCGCGTACACTTGAACGGGAGCGCGGATTCACTCGGAGGAGTGATTATGAGTGAAGCCCAGCGTCCCGAGGGCGATGCAACAGATCGCTGCATGGCTCTTCAGAGCAGCCTGCTGTCAAAACATCCGTTTTCTTGATTTTTACTGGATGCGTTGATAACTTGAAATCGAGCTTTAAACTATAGGAGGTGTATGATGGCACACGATGATGATGGGTTGGCTAGCGGGCTGTTTATTGGATTTATTGCGGGAAGTGTCATTGGCGCCATCACGGCGCTACTGGTCGCCCCGAAATCTGGAAGGGAACTCCGTAAGGACCTCAAAGAGAGATCGGATCAAATGAGGGAAACGGCTCAATCACAGATTCAAGACGCGAGAGCGAGGGCTGAAGACCTGATAAAGGAGGGAAGAAAGCGTTCGGAAGACATAATCGGTCAGGCGAAAAAGAAAGCGGACGCGATCCTTTCAGATGCCGAAAAGACACTTAACGATGCAAAAGGTGAGGGAACCAAGCTGAAATCCGCCGTCAAGGCCGGAACTGATGCGTTCAAGGAAGAACGGTCCAGAAACAGCTAGAGGGTGCTGAAGTGGCAACAATCTTTTTGATAGTAGCTTCAATTGCCCTTCTGGCGATTGCGGCTGCAAGCTTGTATTCCATAGTTCTCATGAAAGATGCCAAGAATGTGCTGAACCAGGTGGAAACTTCCCTTCGCGAAATCTCCGAGAATTCGCGGCCTGTCCTCGAGAATACCGGGGTGATTACCGGAAAGATTAGGACGATTGCGGAAAGCGTGGATGGTGAGGTTGCAAATGTGAAAGGGGCTGTTGATTCGCTGGTAGGAGCCGTGGAAGAACTTGTCAATCTCGAACAGAGAGTCAAATCCAGAATAGAAGATCCTGTAATGGACACTGCCGGTTACGTTGCAGCCGTTGCCAAGGGAGTTAGAGCCTTCCTGCGTGTCCTGAAAAGTTAATTGAGACCGGACGTCAAGTTTTATCCTCAGTAGCCCGGCCTTCCCAATTTCCTGATCGGAAGAAGGAGATCAAATGAAGGAATATCTTCCATCCAGTCTGAGAAACATAGCACTGGTCGGCCACGGGAGTACAGGCAAGACAACCCTTGCCGAAGCAATCCTTTACGCGGCCGGAGAAACAAGCCGTATGGGTACGATCCCCGAGGGGAATACTGTTTCGGACTACAACCACGACGAGATTGAGCGCAAGTACTCGGTGACTACCTCGCTTCTTCACGCCGAGTGGGAAGGAATGAAGTTCAACATTTTGGATACGCCCGGCTATCCTGATTTTCTCGGAGAGGTGAAGGGCGCGCTCCGGATTTCGGACCTTGCCCTGATTTTGGTCAAAGCCGTTGAAGGAATCGAAGTAGGCACTGAACTCGATTGGGGATTCACCAAATCATACAAGACACCGACGATGTTCGTCATCAGTAAATCGGATTCCGAGAACTCCGATTTCGAAGAAAGGCTTCAGGGGATCAGAGATACTTTCTCTCACGATGCGGTCGCCGTCAACATCCCCGTAAACCAAGGGGTGGGATTCGACAGCGTGATTGACATTCTCAAGATGAAAGTCCTGAAATTCATCCCCGGGCAAAAAGGGAAATACTCCGAAGAAGACATCCCCGACTCAATGAAAGAATCCGCAGACAAACACAGAGAGGAATTCATAGAGAAGCTTTCGGAGACGGATGAGAATCTGCTTAATGCGTTTCTTGAAAATGGAACGTTGTCGGCCGAACAGGTTGCGTCGGGACTGAAAAGAGCAATTATCGAGCGTAAGTTGTTTCCAGTATTCTGCGCCGCGGGGCCGGCGCTGGTCGGCGTCGGAGCTATTCTGGATTTCATAGCCGCTTACGGTCCTTCTCCAGATGCGATGCCTTCCGCTCACGGGCACAAAGTGAACGGTGAAAAAGAGGCTGCAGACGTTCCGTGTGATCCGGGTGCCGATCCGGTCTTATTCATATTCAAGACTATATCCGAGAGAAACATAGGAGAACTGTCCCTTTTTAGGGTATACTCCGGGGTCGTGATGCCGGGGATGGATCTCATCAATCAGGTCAACGGCAAGTCCGAGCGGTTGGGCACTCTGTATGTTCTGAACGGTAAAGACAGGAAAGAGACTCCGAAGGTTGTTGCCGGCGACATCGCGGCCGTCGTCAAGCTGAAAGATACGCATACCAACAATACTCTGAGCGGCAAGAACTATCCTGTTGTGATGGAGAAGACGGAATTCCCCTCACCTGTTATGAGGGTAGCGATCGTATCGAAGAACCGCAACGACGAGGATAAGGTTGCTTCCGGTCTGCATGCGCTTCATGAGGAGGATCCAACATTTCTCGTCGAGGTTGACCCGGAGCTCAAGCAAACAGTGCTCAGCGGTCAGGGTGAAATGCACTTGCAGGTCGTTACAAAAAGACTTAAAGACCGCTATGGAGTCGAAGTTGATCTGGTGGAGCCGGATATTCCTTACAGGGAAACGATAAGAGGCGTCGTTGCGGATTCAGAATACAAGCATAAGAAACAATCCGGGGGTCGCGGACAATACGGTCACGTGCACCTCAAACTTGAACCGATGCAGCGGGGAGCGGGTTTTGAGTTCGTGGATGCCGTTGTCGGAGGTGTGGTGCCCGGAAGATTCATACCCGCAGTCGAAAAGGGCGTGATCGAGGCGATGGAACGTGGAGTTATCTCCGGACACAAAGTAGTCGACGTTAGAGTAACCCTTTTCGACGGCTCTTCTCATCCCGTCGATTCCGATGAAATTTCTTTCAAGATCGCCGCATCCATGGCGTTCAGGAAGGGATTTAAAGATGCCAAGCCGATCCTTCTCGAACCGATTTACGAACTTGAGGTTGTCGTCCCGGATGAGCATATGGGCGACATTATGGGCGACATCTCCGGACGGCGCGGGAAGATCCTCGGGATGGAAGCGGAGGGAGCCAATCAGAAAATTAAAGCTCAGGTTCCCTTGAAGGAGCTGTACAAATACACCAACGTCCTCAGGAGCATGACACAGGGACGAGGAGTATTCAGCCAGAAGTTTTCGCACTACGAAGAAGTCCCGAAGGATGTGGCGGAAAAGATCGTCGCCGATCATCAGAAAGAAAAAGTCGAACAGGAGTAAATGCAAGACGCGATCTTAAGCCTGCATCCGGAGCTAGAATCTCATCGAAGGGAAAGGGTTCACTAACACCGAACTCCGTTACCGACGCCCGAGCTGCCGTTAGCCGCGGAAGGATGCCGAATTGGGGCCGGGACTTTTAATCTAATGCACTCTAGAAAGAACTATTATGGAACGTTTGTGGTCTCCGTGGAGGTCGAAATATATTGAGTCGTTTTCCGAGGATAAGGGCGGAGACGGCGCAACGTGCGTCTTCTGCGAGAAACTTTCCTCGAAAGACGACGAAAAGAATCTCGTGGTTCACCGCAGTCCCCTTAGCGCGGTGATCATGAATATCTATCCGTACAACAGCGGCCATGTCTTGATAGTGCCGTTTGCCCACAAGGGAGTGTTTGAGGAACTTACGGAAGAAGAAAACGCCGACGTGATGCGGCAGGCAGGACTCGCGATGAAGCTGCTTAGCACGACCTCACATCCGGACGGGTTCAATTTCGGCGCTAATCTCGGCAGAGTCAGCGGCGCGGGAATTGCGGAACATGTCCACTTTCACGTCGTGCCTCGCTGGAACGGCGATGTGAACTTCATGCCGGTGCTGGCAGACGCAAAAGTTATCTCAGAGGGGCTTGACAAGACTTACAGGAAACTCACCGAAGCACTCCGCGCCATGAAGTCCTGAACGGATGGACAACGGGCTCGTGCCGACGCCGGGTAGCTCCCGATCGATAGCGGTCCAGCCAGAACAATGGAGAACTATCGCCCGGAGTGGCTAAATTATGGGGAAAAACAGAATCAACGAAGCTGGAAAAGAAAACTAATGTCGATAATCCCTTGCATGATATACCGTGAAAATATCGGGGAGAGCCGCCCCGCGCGATCCTTCGACGAACTTGCCGGAGAAGGCGGCACAGCCAATGTCACTGGTCAATAAGTATTTGCTTGTTTTGTTCGACCTGGATGGTACCCTGGCGGATACCCATCAACTCATATTTGACAGCTTCAACCATATCCTTCGGAAGTACAAATCGATTGAGTTAACCCCGAGACAGATACTATCTTATTTCGGTCCGCCCGAAGAAGTATGTATTGAGAATATGCTTCACCCCGACGACTTTGAGATGGTTTGGAACGATTTCATCACATATTATTCCGCCCATTTGGGGGAGAGCCGTGTATTTGGAGGCGTCGTAGAACTGCTGAATGTGCTGAAATCATCAGGAAAACTTGTCGGAGTCCTCACCGCGAAGGGGACGAGAACTGCTGATCTTACGCTGGAGTACCACGGGCTGAAAGATCTCTTCGACATCATCGTCACCGGCTCGTCTGTAAGGAATCACAAGCCTGATCCGGAAGGAATACTGATTGCGTTGCGGGAGCTCGGCGTTGCTGCATCGGAGACGCTGCTAGTCGGAGATTCCCCGTCCGACTATAAGGCGGCTGCGGCATCGGGGAGTGATTTCATTGCAGTCACCTATGACAATATCTCCGGAGACCGGTTCGACCGTATAGAGTGCCTGAAGGCTGCGTCAGTGGAAGATCTCGCATCGATTCTGTTCGGTGCAGGGAAGGCCGAAGCCTGAGATGAACTACTCGGAGTTCGACAGGTACGACTGGTACTTGAAAGGAGCGGTTCTGTTAATCGCTCTCCTGACGTACTGGAGATTTCGCGAAATTGATATTTCCTCCGTTTATGCCTACGTCGCCCAGGGAGACGTAGTTCATTCCTTGCTTTTTCAGAGCGTTGCCGCGACACGTTCGGTGGTTTGGGATTTCTTCGGATTGATCGACAGGTTCGTCACGCCCAATTCTGTAAGATTCCTCAGATACGCCGGCCTGGTATTCATGGTCCTTGACCTGTACATTCTTTCCAGGCTTGTTGACTTCATTCTGGGCCAGAAATTTTGGGGATTCCTTGCCGTTTTCCTGGCCGCGCTTTCGCCGTTCGCCGTCGTTGCTGCAGTATCGGGGAGTCCGGCCGCCGTTGCGGTCGCGGTCACCCTGCTCTTCTTGATGGCGCTTTACAGGAATCAGTATGTCTTTGCCGGTCTGCTGGCGGCTGTGTGTTTTGCGGCGAACCTCCCCGGGCTGATCATGTTTCTCATTGTTATCCTGGACCTGCTTCAGAATTTGCTCGAAAGGAAGAAAATCTTAATGCATTTGCTGGCAGCAACTGCGGCGTTTCTCGGCATTCTTACGCTTGTGTATTTGTATTCCTTCTATTCGGGCAATCCGAGGCCATTTTCATTCCCTCTGGGGGAACGCGACGTTGCCTGGGTCGCTGACGGATTAATACCGTTGCTCGTCGTGAATGCTCTGAACGTGTCCGGAATAATCTATCTGATAGTCAAGCGGCGGTACGACGTCTATCGAACACACTTCCATACCCTCATGATGTGGATGGCATCTTGTGCGTTGTGCGCCGCTCGGCCATCGACCGAAATTCTCCTTGTGGCACTCACCGTCTCGGTAGTCCTGGCGGTGTTCTTCCTTCAAGGATTCAACTCGCTCTGGAAACTGAAGGCTGTTTCCGGGGATAGTTTCGTAATGGTTTTCGTAATCCTGGTTCTTTTCGGCGACCTGTATTCAAACAACATATTTGTCACCAATGTAGCCCTTGAGAATTCCCTGCAGAGGAATCAGACGATCAGCGATGTTGTGAGTACGGTCGCGCGTCGGCCCGGCGTCCGGAGAATCGTGAGTAATTTCGTCCCCGCAGAACTCTCCGTGAAACTCGGTAGAAAGATTTACGACGTCGGTGAAGGTGTCCTCCCTTTCGGGGGATTACAGGAGGCCGCCGGCCCCGTCATATATATAGCGAAACGCGGGGAGAAGGTTGACTCCCTTGCGAGCGGCAACAAAACCCTTCTGGAAACGTTGCTGGTCCAAAACAGGAAGACGTACTCCATACAAGTAGTCGAAAGCGGAGATAGTAGATGAGTGAAAAGGTAAGAATCGGAGTAGTCGGTGTAGGCCACCTCGGCCAGACTCATGCACGGCTGATAAAACAAGTGATGACGGCAGAGCTCGTGGGCGTGTTCGATATCGACCGTCATAAATCGGATGGCATCGCTTCGGAAATCGGTGTCAAATCTTTCATGTCCTTGGATGAGTTGATGGATGCTGTCGATTCAATATCGATTGTCACCCCGACAACCTATCATTTTGAAATCGCCTCGCGCGCTATTAAGGCGGGCAAACACTGTTTCATAGAGAAGCCGGTGACGACATCCGTTGAAGAGGCCGAGCATATACGCGACCTCGCCCAAGCAAATAACGTCAAGGTCCAGGTGGGCCACATCGAGAGGTTCAACCCGGCGGTGCTCGCTCTTTCGGACATCGAAATCCGGCCGATGTTTGTGGAGTGTCATAGACTGGCGCAGTTCAAGCCTCGCGGAATAGATGTCGCAGTCGTGCTGGATCTCATGGTTCACGATATCGATCTGATTCTCAATTTTGTGAAGAGCCCGGTGAGTGCGGTGGACGCCAGCGGAGTCGGCGTTATTTCCGACACCGTGGACATTGCCAATGCGCGAATCAAATTTGAGAACGGAGCCGTTGCGAATCTCACCTCCAGCCGGATATCGCAGCACCCGATGAGAAAGATGCGGATGTTCCAACGAGACAGTTATATTTCCATTGACTTTGCGGAGGGTATAGCCGAAGTATACCGTGCCACAAAGGTCAACAATGCAGTTCCGGCGGGGCTGAATCTGGGAACGATCGGCATAGGTAACTCGGCACGAGTCGTAACGTATGAGCAGCCCGAGCCTCCGCAGGTAAACTCGCTCAAGATGGAGCTGGAACTCTTCGTGCAAAGCATCCTGCAGGATACGCCGACACCTGTGAGTCCGGAAGAGGCTCTCCAAGTGATGGCCGTTGCAGATACCATTGTAAAACAAATAGAGGAATCAAATCGACTTCTGAAATTGTAACATGACGGCAAATAGAATATTTGATATAGATGAGCCGCTGCTGCTGGAATTGGGGGCTCTTGCCGACGAGCTCGGCATAGAGGCATATGTCGTTGGCGGATACGTCAGGGACCTGATACTCGGCAAAACGAGTAAAGATATCGACGTTATGGTGATTGGTGATCCGGTGGAGTATGCCCGCAAAGCGAGCGGGAGACTTCATGCGACCGGTCTGGTGATATTCGAGAGATTCCGCACTGCGCAGATGATCGCCGACGATATCAAGGTTGAGATCGTCGGAGCAAGAAAAGAAAATTATGAATCGAGCTCCAGAAAACCGCAGGTTCAGGAAGCAACTTTGATGGAGGACCTGTCGCGCCGTGATTTCACTATCAATGCCATGGCACTTGGTTTGAACAAATCTGGTGTTTCTAGTAATCAGTTCGGTGTGCTCGTTGATCTCTTCGGCGGCGTCGATGCCCTTTCAAGGGGACTGGTTGACACTCCTCTTGATCCAGCCGAAACGTTTGCGGAGGACCCCTTGAGGATTATGCGTGCCATACGCTTCGCGTGCAGGTTTGGATTCGGGATTTCACCCCGAGTGCGAAAGGCGATGGTCGGCATGAAGGAGAGACTGACTATTGTTTCCCAGGAGAGAATTACCGACGAGTTCATGAAGATTCTATCTTCTTCCCGTCCATCCGAAGGTTTGAAGGTCATGCAAGAAACAGGTGTCATGAAAATTGTTTTTCCCGAATTGAGCTTGATGCCTGGCGTCGAACAGCGAAATGACCACCACCATAAAGACGTCTTTCTGCATACGCTCAGCGTTGTGGACCATCTGGCCGAAGTCTCCGACAATATCTGGTTGAGGTTCGCAGGACTGGTGCATGACATTGCGAAGCCTGAAACCAAGAAGTTTGTAGAGGGCATAGGATGGACCTTTCATGGCCACGACGATATCGGGGCGCGCAGGATGAAGGGACTCTTTCGCCGGCTGCGGCTGCCTATGGAGAAACTACCGTACATCGAGAAGCTCGTAAGACTTCACTTGAGGCCGATGGCTCTTGCGGTAGAGGGGGTCACCGATTCCGCCGTGCGGCGCCTCCTTTTTGAGGCGGGCGACGATTTCGACGATTTGATGAAGTTATGCAGGGCAGACATAACCAGTAAAAACCGAAAATTGGTTGCGGAGTATACGCGAAACTACGACTCCGTCGAAGAAAGGGCGAAGGTCGTCGAGGAGAAAGACAGGATAAGAAACTGGCGTCCTCCCATTAACGGGGAAGAGATCATGGCGATCTTCGGTCTGAAGCCTTCGAGAGAGGTCGGCCTGCTGAAAAAAGCGGTGGAAAACGCGGTACTTGACGGAATGATTCCTAACGATCACGAGGCGGCGCTAGCCTTCTTGAAGGAAAATTGGGGAAAAATCCTCTCCAAAACATGAAACAGTTTCTTATCTAATCCGTCTAAGTAAAAGAGGTAACTAAAAGTTTGAATCATACCATATTCTGAGGAGTTGTTAAATGGTCAAGAAACTGATGACTCTAGGTCTTATTTTTGTATTTGCACAGTCGGTATTCGGTCAGCAAGCCCCGGTTTCCAAGAAGTTGACACTACAGGATTGTGTAAGAATAGCTTTGAACCGGAATACGACCGTGCTTCAGGCGAAGTACCAGTCCGAGAGCCAGTCTGCAAGGGTGCTCAGCGCTTATGGCGCGTTGCTCCCCAGCATAAGCGCCTCGGGGAATTTTACGTACAGTTATTCAGTATCACCTGGCGTGCAAGTGTTCCAAGGTATAGTGATACCAGGGTCCCAAACTACTTACAATCGGAGGTATCAGGCCGGCGTTGGTGCGAACTATACCCTCTTCGATGGGACTGCAAACATAGCAAGTCTTAATGAAGCCAAATCGCAGAGCAAGTCCAGTGGGCTGAGCTACACTAGAGCCAAGCAGACAGCAGTCTATCAGACGACTCAGGACTACCTATTGGTTTTCAACTCAAGGGACCAGCTAAGAATAAGCGAAGACAATTTGAAGAGAGACCAGCGTCAGCTGGAACAGATCAAGGAGTCAAACGCTGTCGGATCCTCGTCGCTTGCTGACGTTTACAACCAGCAGGCCATTGTGAGCAGCGATGAATATTCGTTGGTGCAGGCACAGAACACATACGAGCAGAACCAGGCAAATCTGAAGTATTACTTAGGGATCCCGGTGACAGACTCTGTAGAGTTCGTCGATCCGGCGATTAGTACGAGTATAGATACGACTCAGTTCGCCGGCGAGAATGCCAGGTACCAGCGTATCGCCGCACTAATGAACAGGGCCTTCGAGTCTCGCCCTGACTACGAGGCTGCGATAGCGAGCGTGAATGCAAGTAAGTCCGCTTTGGCCGTCGCTGAGGCAGCGTACTCCCCAACTATTAGTGCTAATGCCCAGTACGGTATTAACGGGCCGGGCCTCATTGGGGGGCAAATCAGTCAGAATAAGTCTTTCTACGCGGGGCTTTCTATATCGCTTCCAATTTTCAATGGCTTTCAGACACAGACTAATATCCAGGTAGCTGACATCAGCCTGAAAACC
Organism: Candidatus Kryptoniota bacterium; assembly: GCA_046706745.1. Classification (GTDB taxonomy): domain Bacteria; phylum Bacteroidota; class Ignavibacteria; order Kryptoniales; family JAKASW01; genus JAKASW01. Next base: position 9,832 of record JBJKPC010000085.1, on the reverse strand, counting down.
GCGCAGCAAAACCTCGATGCGACAAAGCGCCAGGTTCAGTTGGATGTGTACAAGGCATTGCTTAATCTATATTCGTCAGAAAAGGGATACTTGTCGGCTGTCAGGGCTGTAGCCTACGCAAAGATAAATCTTGAAACAGCTCAGGAGAAATACAGGGTCGGAAGCGGAACGCTGCTGGACGTCTTAACGGCAAACGCATTGTATACGCAGGACCTCTCCTCCAGGGTCGTCGCCGCTTACACCTATATACAGGCTAAGCAACAAGTAGAGTATGCTATAGGAACTATCAATTATTGAGGGTAATAATGGCAAAGAGCAACAAGAAAAAGAGAGTTTTCATATTATCAGGAGCCGGGCTGCTCGTGGTCATACTTGTGGCCGCGATCGTAATCGGGGGAAGAAAAGAACCCGTGATCACCGTCCAAACCGAAAAAGTTGCACGTCGCACTATAACCCAGGTTGTGACTGCCTCCGGGCAGGTTGAACCTAAGGATCTCGTTGCAATTAATCCCGAGGTGTCGGGACAAATTGTCGATTTGCCGGTGGTTGAAGGTCAAAGAGTCGATAAAGGACAAGTAATAGTGAAGATAAGGCCCGACCAGTATATTGCTCAGCTTCAGCAGAGCCAGGCGCAGTTGCAATCGGCAATTGCCGCGGAACAGCTTGCGAAGGCAAACCTGGTCAATGCGGAGTCCCAGTACAAACGAGCCCAGGCGCTCTATGCAAAGAAGCTCGAGAGTGAGCAGGATTTGCAGACCGCCAAGACGACTTATGAGGTCGACAAGGCTTCTTACGAGTCTTCCCAGGCAAATGTCGATCAGGCCAAAGCGCAGGTCGGCGTTAATCAGGATGCTTTGAACAAGACGACAATTCGTTCCCCCATGGATGGAGTTGTGACAGTTCTTAATTCCAAGCTGGGAGAGACCGTACTTGGAACAAGTTTCACAACCGGCACGGAAATCATGGATATAGCGAATATGAAGTCCATGGAAGCCCAGGTTGATGTGGACGAAAACGATGTTGTCCTTGTAGCCGTGGGCGATACAGCAAAGCTTTCTGTGGATGCACTGCCGAAAGACAAGATAAAAGGGGTCGTGTATCAGATTGCCACTTCCGGAACGACAACCGGGGCCGGGACTCAGGATCAGGTTACAAATTTTCTCGTAAAGATCAGGATAATCAATCCGACCGCTTATGGATTGAAGCCGGGTATGTCCGTCACGGCTGATATCCAGACCGCAACCCACCACAACGTTTTGTCGGTCCCGATTCAAAGCGTTACCATCCGGACCCCCAATGAGAACGGTCAAGCAGGAGTCCAAACTGCCAGCGCATCGACCGCGACCGGGAAGACCGGGCCCGCCAGGGAAAAGGCGAGAGAAGTTGTATTTGTGGTCAAAAACGGAGTCGCTCATGCGGTGCCGGTCAAGCGTGGAATAAGTGACGACAACTATGTCGAAATCACCTCTGGACTGAGCGAAGGTGAGCACGTCGTTAGCGGTAGTTTCGTGGCGATCAGCCGCGAGCTCCGTAACGGATCCAAGGTGAGGATCGAGAACAATAAGATGGTAGCTATGCAGGCTGCGGGAGGCGGATCGTGAAGGTTATCGAACTCGTAAAGGTTAATAAAGTCTACGACATGGGTGCCGAGGTGCAAGTGAATGCACTGAAGGATATTTCCCTGGCGATTGAACGGGGGGAATACGTGGCAATCATGGGTCCCTCCGGATCGGGGAAGACGACTCTGATGAACATACTCGGTTGCCTGGATACCCCGACGAGCGGTCTCTATTTGTTCGACGGCGTCAATGTCAGCGACATGGACGACAATGAACTTGCGCGGATAAGGAATCAGGGTATCGGCTTTGTGTTCCAGACCTTCAACCTGATCCCGCGTTCGGATGCTTTGCACAACGTTGAGTTACCTCTTATTTACAGCGGGGTTCCCGTTTCCGAACGGCGCGAACGCGCGAAGAATACTCTGGAGCTTGTCGGCCTCGGCGAGCGAATTCACCACAAGCCGAACGAGCTCTCAGGCGGACAGCGTCAGCGCGTTGCAATAGCCCGCGCGCTGATAAACAATCCCTCGATTATCCTTGCCGACGAGCCCACCGGAAACCTTGATTCCAAAACGGGCGATGAAATCATGACCTTTTTCGGCGAGCTTCACGCAAAGGGCAATACGATTATTCTCGTGACGCACGAGGAGTACATCGCGGAGCATGCGAAACGAATAATCAGAATCAGAGACGGCGAAATCGAAAGCGATCTCCCGCTTGAGAAAAATGGCAAAGTGAAAATAACGCATCAAAGTGAGAAGGCGCAGGCATGACCGTAGGGGGCGAACTGAGAGAAGGGCTGAAGCTTTCGCTTGACGCATTAAAGTCAAACAAAGCCAGGGCCGTTCTGACTATGCTGGGTATCATTATCGGGATAATTTCCGTGACGCTGATGGGGGCCGCGATCGAAGGGCTGACGCGCGCCTTCAACAACAGCATCTCCGCCATAGGCGCGGACGTACTCTATGTCCAGAAGTGGCCGTGGATGGATTCCGGTTCGGACTGGTGGAAGTTCCGGAACAGGAGAGACCTGAAGATCGACTACGCCGACAAGGTCAGAAAGGACGCTACCCTTCTGACAGCGGTTGCTCCGGTCGTCGGCAGGATGGGTACGTTGAAGTACGAGAATAAGACTGCGAACAACGTGCAGGTCCAGGGAACGACCGCAGATCTGCTTTTTGTATCGAATATGGGGTTCTCGGAGGGAAGGTTCTTCACGGATGAAGAAACGCGCGGCGACCGGCCGCTTGCCGTGATCGGCTCAGATGTGGCCGACCAGCTTTTCCCGAACCAGGATCCCATCGGAAAGCAGATCAAGGTTAACGGACTCTCGTTCAGAATAATCGGCGTGAGAAGCAAACAGGGAAGTTTCATGGGAATGTACAGTCTCGACAATGTCGTGATTATTCCTATCGGCAGATTTCAAAGTATATTCGGCAAACACTTTCATCCATCCATCGAAGCGAGGGTCTCTGATCCAAAAGACATGGAGAATGCGAAGGAAGAACTTCGCGGAATCATGAGGAAGATAAGGGGCCTTTCACCTCTTCAGGAGGATGACTTTTCTATCAACCAGCAGGATTTGCTGACCAGTGCGTTCAACAAAATTGCGGGCACGATAGGCATGGTGGGAATCTTCATAACCGCGCTCTCTCTCTTTGTGGGGGGAATCGGGATCATGAACATCATGTTCGTCAGCGTCACGGAGCGTACTAAAGAAATAGGAGTCCGCAAAGCTATGGGCGCCAGGCGCCGCACAATTCTCGTGCAGTTCCTGATCGAGTCCTCTCTCATATGCCTCGGCGGAGGATTAATCGGTCTGGCCTTTTCCTATCCGCTAAGTATGCTCGTCGATAAGTTCCTTCCCACTTCGCTCCCCGTATCGATAGCAATCATCGGAATAATGATTTCGCTTATAGTGGGAGTCATATCAGGCATCGTGCCTGCCTTCAGGGCATCCCGTCTAGACCCCGTGGAGGCGCTGAGATATGAATAAGAGCTTCCTTTGGTCGGAGTGGTCGGAAGGGTTCATGATGGCCATCGCGGCGATCCGGTCGAACAAGCTGCGCTCCATACTCACGCTACTCGGAATTGTTATCGGCGTTTTTTCAATCATAGCCGTGACTACTGCGATGCGTGTCATGCAGAACTCCATAGAGAGCGAGCTCAACTCGCTCGGTTCGAACGTCTTCGTAATCACGAAGTACCCGGTGTTCCACGCGGGCGGCCCCGGCTCCTGGGCAAAATACAGGAACCGTAAGAACATTACGTATGAGCAGGTTGTCAGGTTGAGCGAACGCGCAACTCTCGCCAGCAACGTCGGAGCAGAAGCGGGAAGAGGCGGAAGGGTCGCTCAATATTCCGACAAGAAGACTAACCCTAACGTCGAGATCGACGGAGTTACTCCCGATATCTTTGAAGCACAGAATAAGAAGATCGATCAGGGACGTCCCATAAGCCAGAGCGACCTGGAGACGGGACGGTTGGTGTGCGTGATCGACCCCAATATGATGAAAACGCTTTTTCCTCATTCCGACCCGATCGGTGAAGAGGTCAAGGTCGACGGAATAGGCTATAGAGTTGTCGGGACTATCAAGGACGAAGGGAACGTCCTCGGCGGAGGGCAACCTTACATGCTGGTTCCGTTAACGACATTCTTTGCGCGGTACGGGAAAGAACGAACCGTCGATGTTTACGTGCAGGCCAAGACTCAACAACTTTTCGAGGCTTCACAGGAACAGGCGCAGGGCATACTCAGGGCGATCAGGAACGTCCCACCGGGGAAGGACAACGATTTTGAAATGGTTTCCAATGAGTCCCTGATCGACCAGTTCAACCAGATAACTTTTTACGTCAGGATCGGCGCTATTGTCGTGAGCGCCATCGCTCTTCTCGCCGCGGGTGTCGGAATAATGAATATCATGCTCGTTGGAGTCACAGAGCGGACGAGGGAAATCGGCGTCAGAAAATCGGTAGGGGCGACAAGGCGAAACATACTGACGCAGTTCCTTCTCGAAGCGATTGTTCTGTGCGAGGTGGGAGGAATCGTCGGGATCCTCATGGGGCTTATCGGCGGCAACCTTGCCGCGGTCGCCATGCATATGCACGCGGCATTCCCGGTCGATTGGGCCGTTATCGGGTTGGTGGTTTGTTCTATGGTTGGCGTGACGTTCGGAGTATATCCGGCATATAAAGCCGCGAGCGTTGACCCGATTGAGTCCCTGAGATATGAATAGCGATGGCGAAATACCGCTTTCGCATGATCGAATTCCTACGGTATGAACATTACCGAGGAGTTCCGCCCATGGCGGATTGAACCTTTGAGATACAATTAGAAATATATTGGGGCGGCAAAAGAAGGTGAGGCCCGTTTCTAAAACCTTCCTTTGACCGCCTTGTGAGAGCCAGAAGGACCATTGAAGTTCATTGCAAGAGCAGAACATTTTAGAACATACTCCTTGCGGTCGGTCGTTCGTACCGGACGGCGACCGCTTCATGCCCTAACCGGCATTTCCCGTCAATTGATCCTGCATTGCAAGTTCCCGGAAGGCTATGGCTGCGTCCGTTCACGCGTCTTGGCGGTGAAACCTTCGATCGGCTCCAGGCGTTGAAGTTAACGTAGAAGCATCTGAGAAATGGCGGCGTACGATGACTTGCAGGTCTATACAGGCAAGGGACCTGAACTCCGGGGCGCGACAGTTCAAAGTGTCCCAGAAATCGAAGGGCATTGCTTTAGAATTCGGATTAACATTCGTAGCTCGATTAGATAGCGCGAGAGGTTATAAAAGATGACAAATTTTGGTGCAGAAATAAAAGAGGGATTCAAACTTTCGTTCTATGCCCTTACCGCCAACAAGGCGAGGGCTGCATTGACAATGCTTGGAATCATAATCGGGATTGTGTCGGTGACCTTGATGGGATCGGCAATCTCAGGACTGAACTCCGCTTTTGAAGCCAGTATCTCGTCAATTGGCTCGGATGTCCTCTACGTGTCGAAATGGCCGTGGTTCAGCCGCGGGCAGTGGTGGAAATACAGGGACAGGCCCAGACTCAAGGTTCAGTACGTCAGCCAAATCAAACAGGAGGGGACCCTGCTGGCAGCTGTGGCCCCTATGGTCCAAAGAATCGGCACAATAACCTTCCGCAACAGATCTGCACAGAACGTGCAGGTTGAAGGAACGACTGCTGACTATGCTTACGTCGCTAAAATGAATTTCGAGCAGGGGCGATTCTTCACGGACATGGAGAGCCGTGGCGATATGCCGGTAACTGTGCTCGGATCGGATGTGGCCAAGCAACTCTTCCCCGATAGGGATCCGATAGGGCAAATGATCAAGGTGGACGGCCTGCCGTTCAGAGTAATTGGCGTGAGGAGCAAGCAAGGTAGCTTCATGGGGATGTTCAGCCTCGATAACGAAGTGATAATTCCTATCGGACAATTCCAGAATATTTACGGAAGACATTTTTTCCCCACAATCGAAGCGCGTGTCGCAAACCCGAAGGACATGGCGAATGCAAAGGAACAACTGATCGGAATAATGAGGAAAGTGAGAGGACTGACACCTTTCCAGAAGGACAACTTCTCCATCAATCAGCAAACGATGTTCACCGATACGTTCAACAGGATTGTTGGTGCAATAGAGGATGTAGGCCTTTTCATAACGGCCCTGGCGCTCTTCGTCGGCGGGATCGGGATCATGAATATAATGTTCGTCAGCGTGACGGAGCGAACGAAAGAGATAGGTGTGCGCAAAGCCCTGGGTGCGAAGCGGCGAACCATTCTTCTTCAGTTTCTCATCGAGGCGACTCTCATTTGTCTCGGCGGCGGGCTTGTAGGGCTCGGCTTCTCCTACCCACTCAGTATGCTTGTGGACAAATTCCTCCCGACATCGATGCCTCTTTCTCTCGCGATAATCGGGATACTTATTTCTCTTTTTGTCGGCGTCGTTTCGGGGATCGTTCCCGCCTACAGAGCGTCGAGACTAGATCCCGTGGAGGCGTTGAGATATGAGTAAAGGAAATGCTTGGTCCAGGTTTTCAGAAAGTCTCGTGATGGCTCTTTCTGCCATCAGGTCAAACAAACTCCGCTCCTCGTTGACTCTGCTCGGAATAGTTGTCGGGGTCTTTTCGATTATAGCGGTTACGACGGCTATGCAGGTTATGCAGAACTCGATCGAGAGCAGCCTTAATTCGCTCGGCACAAATGTTTTCGAAGTGACCAAGTTCCCTGTGTTTCACGCAGGCGGTCCGGGCTGGTGGAGAAAATACTGGAACAGAAAAGATCTGACCTACGAGGACGTTATTAAGCTGAGGAAGCTGGCGACTCTCGGTGAGAGCGTAGGCGCCGTCCAAACCAAGGGGGGCCTCGTCGCGATCCATGGACAACAGAAAACGAATCCCAATGTCGATGTTCTGGGAATCACTCCGGAAATCTTTCAGGCCGAAAACAAACCGATAGGCGAGGGGAGGGCACTCACACAAAGCGATATCGATATAAGCCGCCTCGCGTGCGTCATCGACCCCAACCTTGCCAAGGATCTCTTTCCCCATTCCGATCCGATAGGCCAACATGTGATGGTGGACGGCATAGGCTACCTGGTCGTCGGAGTTATCAAAAACCAGGGGCAGGTGCTCGGCGCGGGGACTCCGTTTATGATGATCCCCATTACGACATTCTTCGCCAGGTACGGTCACCGACGAAGTCTGGACATATACGTCTCGGCAAAGAATCAGAATTTATTTACTGCAACCGAAGAACAAGTGGAAGGAATTCTAAGGGCGATAAGGGAGGTGCCTCCCGGCAAGCCTGATGACTTCGAAATGATCTCAAACGCATCGCTGATTGACCAATTCAACAGCATAACGCGCTACATAAGGATAGGTGCCATCGTTGTCAGCGCGATCGCTCTTCTAGCCGCGGGAGTTGGTATTATGAACATCATGCTCGTAGGCGTTACCGAGCGAACGCGGGAGATAGGCGTGAGGAAGTCTATCGGTGCGACGAGAAAGAACATCCTCACACAGTTTCTCATGGAGGCGATAGTCCTGAGCGAAGTGGGCGGAATAACGGGAATCCTTCTCGGGCTTCTCGGAGGAAACCTCGCTGCGGTTGCGCTCCATTTGAAAGCCGCTTTCCCGCTCGACTGGGCGATTATCGGTCTGGTGGTGTGCTCGCTTGTCGGAGTAGTGTTCGGAGTTTACCCCGCGTATAAAGCAGCGAGTGTCGACCCGATCGAATCATTGCGTTACGAATAAGGATGTTGAGATCCCGATATGCGGGACCGAGTCACTCCGGTATGAGCGAGGAACACCGGAATTGAGGGAAAGCGGATATATGGATAGGTGGACTCATGAGAGCGGTTTGCGTGCTTGTTGAGCCGGTTCAGCGTGGTTGCGAGTTGGCTCTTCCGCCTATGCTCAAATCCGATAATCCGGAAATTCAATAACTTGGTTCCCCTTATTCCGGTCATTCCATTGTTCCTTCATTCCCCGAACTAAGCCTTCATCCTCAGCCCTTTTTCCTCGTAGGAGAATACCCATCCCACGATCCTGCCCGGCTCGATTACTTCGAAATTGTGCCAATAGTCCCTCGTGTAGATGAAACGGGAACTCGTGTCGTCGCAGGGAATCGGCTCGGTCATCTCGACGATCTCCCGCAAACGCTTTTTCCAGAGTGCCATGTTCGCCACTCTCAGATCGACCCAGCCGTCGTGAGCCCAGGCATCTATCGCCTTGGGGTTTGCAGGCAATGTCCCTTTTCCTCTGAAAGGGGGGATCTTGATCTCTTCGGCTCTCAACATACTGTGACCGTCCGGCAATAGTATGGGGATTCCAATTGATATTATTTCGGACCGCAGCTTATCGTTGTCCCTGATCATGTCGAAGAGCGTCGAGGACATCTCCTCGGCCGTTGCCTTCTCCACTCCCGCAAAATCCTTATACTGAACGGAGAGAAGAAAGCTTTCATAGAGAAGCTTCGACAATCGCGGCGGGCCGAGGAGCTCGAAAGCCACGCTCGACACCTTGTGCTCGGCTTCAAGCTCACGCATTTTTGAAATGGCGTAATGGAACATGTATCCGGCACGATAGGTCGGCGCCAGCGTAGCATTGTCGAGAGCATTGATGATATCGTGGCCTGTATTTCCCCCCTTGATTTCGAAAATTACGTCGTCGGCTATCTCTTCGGGGGTAACGTATTCCATCTGTCCCGGCGTCGTTATGGTCTCGAATTCGCCGCGGGAAAACAATCCGTTCTCCCCGGTGTCGACGAAAACTGAACGAAGCGTCTGGTCGGTTTTTTTTGATTTCGCCGCCGTCTTCAGTTCCAGGCGATCCCCGATTTGGTATGGATCATCGGGAGAGCAATCCTGAAGAATGACGGGTTTGCCTTTCTTCAGAATCTCACCATAGGCAACGCGCTTCCACGCGATAGCCGCCGTCGGCTTGATCTCCTTTGTTATGGGAGCGTCGGGTGTTCGGCCCATAAGGAACATCAGGAGAGTATGAGCGCCCGCAACCGCGGACTTGCTCAGAAGTACGCTGCTCGGTTTCTCTTCGCTGTGCGTATACGGTATGTTCAGCCCCATTCCACCCGTACCGCTCGTCCCGATCTTGACATATATTCTTGTTCCGGCTTCGTGCATCGATCGGTACAGGATCTGCACGTGCCTTATGAGCTGCGGCGTGTAGAGGGTGCAGAGCATCCGTTCCACGGAATCGTAAAGCGTATTGTCCGTTCCCTCCCTGGATTTGTCAAGCTCGCCGAGGAGGTCCCGGCTGGATTGGAACTGATCCTGGTACGCTATAGCCGTTGCGGAATTTATACAATCGATTATAACTTCCGGGCGGTAGCGGGTCAGAAGGGTAAATATCGAGCTGGCCTTCAGAATCTCTTCCGAGAGCTCGCCCAGGGTATCTGATATGAGAGCTCGTCTACGGTCGGGGTGTCCAAGAATTTCCTCTCGCTGCAAGTCTTTGAATTCTTCGCGAACAAAAATGTTTCCACCGTACGGGACAAAAAAATCCGGATCTTTGTCGGGATATTCGCTTCTCAATTTATCGACCGCTTCGCGCGATTCTGCGACACGGAGCGATGACACAATTATCTTGCTCGGTTTTTCCGGAACAAGTTTTCGGCAGATTGCTGAGCCCACCAAGCCCCATCCGCCAAGAACAAGGACTGTTTTTCCTTTGATCTCCATTGTGGGTCCCTTTCATTTGGTGCCAACAAATTAACTGCCCGATGCCGCCTGAACAAGCTCATAAAGAGTCTG
>JBJKPC010000084.1:0-4687 GCA_046706745.1 Candidatus Kryptoniota bacterium | reverse complement strand
GCACTTCGACGGGACTCGGCGATATCGCCGAGACGAAGGCGGTCAAGGCTGCATTCGGTTCTCACGCGAAGAATCTTGCCTTCAGCTCGACCAAATCGATGACGGGCCATATGCTCGGCGCCGCCGGGGCCGTCGAATCGGCCTTCACGGTCCTGGCGCTGCGCGACGGCGTGATACCGCCGACTATCAATCTGGACAATCCCGACCCTCAGTGCGACCTCGACTACGTCCCGAACGCTGCGAGGCGGAAGGAAATAAACATCGCGCTGTCGAACGGATTCGGGTTCGGGGGAACGAACGCCACGGTGTGTTTCCAGAAAGTCGGGTGAGACGCTCGGAGTAGAAGAACCCCAAAGGGCGGGAGGTAAGACATTTCCGCAGGCATCATATTATATTTCTAATGAAACTATGCCCATCAGCAGTGAACATATTGCCGCGAATTCATGAACCCGACTCAGATAGACTTTACGTTCCCTGTCACGGATGAGCCGATCGTCCAACTGGGGAGAACTGTAGGGATAGATACGAACTTCCCGGAGGAAGAGGCGAATACTCTGGCCCACATCGAGTCGTTCAATAAACATCTATTCAGACCAAACACTTACCTGCACAAATGGTGGGCGCGACGTTCAGGGACTACCTTTCGCTATATCATGAAACAGCTTGTGCCCAACGCCACGAGGAGGGATTACTATTCTCCCGGCGGACTGGAAGGCGTCACAGTTCTCGACCCGATGATGGGCGGAGGCACGATAGCACACGAGGCGATCAGGCTGGGCGCCAACGTTATCGGCTTCGACATCGACCCGATCCCCGTGCTGCAGGCAAAAGCATCGCTTTCGAACCTTCCGCCATGGGAAAAGACAGAAGTGTTCCGCTCATTCACAGGCGAGCTGAGCAAGCGCGTGTCGAGGTATTACTCGACCACGTGTCCAGAGTGCGGTAATGCCGCAGAAATCCAATTCACTCTCTACGGACAACGGAAATTAGGCCCCGACGGCGAAGTGCTGGTTGTGGATTCGTTGGTTCTACGAGAGGAACCCGACGACACGGAGAAGAGCCTCAAAAGTCTGTACCCGTCCCTTGAATTTTCTCTCAACGGCCGCTCGTGGCCCGTATTGGCGAAAGACGAAGCACAGAAACAGGGAATCAACGGGAGATCGTCAGATATCCTATCCGCGCCCTTTGCAGAGCGTTATGTACCGCTTGTCATTATGGGTTACTGCGAGGCGCACAAGAGTTTCCTGAAGGGAATGTCTCCGAGTGACAACGAGAGCATCTCGAAAGCTTCACGTTGGACGAAGAGGAACGCGCACTATGCTTCGCCGGATTTTGAGATCCCGGATGGTCCGAAATCCGGGGACTTACTGAACAGGGGAATCAGATACTTTTCGGAACTCTTTTTTCCCCGCCAGCTCGCCTATATAACCCATTCCGCGGACATTCTCGGGAGTATGCCCGAAAAGCATGCGCTCTGGCTTTCGTTGCTTCTTTCAACTTCTCTTGAATTCAATTCCGCTCTGTGCGGATACAAAGGCGCTGCAAAGAGAAGACCGGGGGCTATCAGGCACGTATTCGCTCACCACGCTTATTCATTTCCCTACACAGCGCTGGAAAACAACCCGGTGTTCTCACGCAGCACATCCGGGACATTGAGAAGCCTTTTCGAAAGTCGAATCGAGGCGGCGGGTGAATGGGCAAGAGAACCGGTCGAACGTCGCTTGGTCAACGGGAGCTGGAAGAAGCAAGTAGTTCCGGAAGAGGTGGATATCGGAGTAGAAGCGACGTCCGTCGACGAATTCCCCGGAAAGAAGAGAATGTTTTTTGTGACCCAGAACGATTCGAGTCGACTGCCGTTGCCCGCTGAATCGGTGGACTTCGTCGTGACCGACCCTCCTTACTTCGACAATGTGCAGTACAGCGATCTCTCACATTTCTTTCGCTGTTGGTTGAGAACATTCCTCCCCGACAAAGCGGATTGGCAATATGTCGCACGTGGTTCTGCCGTTGCTGAAACATCTGCTGATGAGAGCAAGTTTGCGACAGTTATAGGAAAAATCTGGAAGGAATGTGATCGTGTCCTTAAACGGCCGCACGGCAGGCTGATTTTCACATATCATCACTGGCGACCTGAAGCCTGGACGAAGTTGACTGTAGCCCTCAAGCAAGCAGGCTTCTCGCTTGTCAACGCGTTTGTCGTTCATTCCGAAAATCCGATATCGGTCCACATTATGAACGTGAAGTCGCTGAAACACGATACAATACTCGTCTTGAAACCGGACGACGGTCATAGATCCAGAACCTGGAATAAGCCAGAGCCGACAGTCGGCTCTGACAGCTATTCATTCTGTAAGGCCTGTGGTCACATGACAGGTTGGATACTTGAGAATGACCTCACAGAATCTGAGATTGAAAAAGAGTGGTCTAATTTCATGAAAGGTTGACCGATGTCGAAATACCCCTCTGAAATATTCGGCTATTACTGGAAGGATGGATCCAAACAAGCGGTCAGAGCGAGAAAAGACTATTTCTGCCCGTTTGTCGATAAGGTATGCTACAAAAAGAGTCGACTCATTTCATACCCTTTCGGAGTTTGCACTGCTCATGTAGAAAACGAAGACATTGCACTTTGCCCCCGTCGCTTCCTGGACAACGGCACCGTCTTTCGTGATTTAGCGAAAGCGCACTTCGGCACTTTGGACAATATCCTGGTTTTCAGTGAAGTTGTTTTGAAGGGGATAGGCAGTTTCGATTTTGTCATGGTCAAACACAAGCCACTGAGCAATGAGGTTGAAGACTTCGCGGTTATAGAGTTTCAGACCGGACAAACGACAGGCACGGGAAGGCTTGTGGAAGGTTTCACTGACTTTATGGAAAACCGGACTTTCTCCGGATCGTCCACCTACAATTTCGGAATTAACTATTACGACATCTGGAAGCGCACTTTCACACAAGTCCTCAACAAAGGGATTATCCTCGAGAAGTGGAATCGCAGGATCTTCTGGGTCGTGCAAAAGCCGGTATTCGACTATTTCGTGACTAAGTACCGTCTCGGAACATTAGGTTACAACAAGAACCATTCAACGGTCTTCGCACTCTATGATATGGAGGCAACCGGAAATAGTCTGCCGCTGAAAATGACAAGCATTGTTTCCTCGACAGTCGACAGTCTTTTCAATGCCTTTCGAAAAAATGACGAGATTCCTCCTGTTAGCGAATTCATCGGCCGGTTGCAAGCCAAGATGGTCTCTGATATTGGTCTGGCTTTGCGCGTCAACGCAAAGTCGGCTCCACGTCAATTGGACATATCCCGTCCAACTTCATCTGGAAGAACAAGAGAAGATCAGGAAGAATACGAAGGAGGATCGTCAAATGAGTGACCAGGAACTTCTTGACAGGATCGTCAGCAGAAAGGACATACTGGGCGGCAAGCCGATCGTTAAGGGAACGCGTCTCTCTGTTGAACATGTTCTCAATCTGCTGGCACATGGCTCAACCGTCGGCGACATTCTCGACGAGTACAAAGGTCTGTCCACGGAAGATATTCAAGCCTGTCTACTCTTCGCGACGAAATTCCTCGGCGACACTGCGTTCGCGCCGCTGGAACAGGGAAACCCCTGAGTGCTCAAATTCATTATCGATAAATGCGCGGGCCCGGCTGTTGCGGCCTGGCTGCATTCTCAGGGGCACGATGTGTATTCGGTTTTCGAAAGCTGCAGGGGTATCCCGGATGATGAAGTGCTCGCGATAGCCAACCGGGAAGAGCGAATCCTCATAACAAACGATAAGGATTTCAGACAGAAGATTCATAGAGATCGCGAGAAACATAGGGGGGTAGTTCTGCTGAGACTTGCGGACAAGCGAGCAGAAAACAAGATACGCATAGTTCAGAAGCTGCTTGATGGCTACAGGGACCGCCTGTCCGATAAGTTTGTGGTAGTTACGGAAAAGCGTGTCAGGTTTGCGATACAGCTGAATAAGTAGATGCTGCGTGAGAGTTCTGCTTTGCCGGTCGTGGTTTGACTGCCGCAAACAACCATAAACCAGGTGTACTACCGATTGTTTACGGTGCGTCTGGAAAATCATGTCAAGCACGCATTGCATCATCGTTTGACCGAGGCTACTTGTTAGTCCCGCCCATTCCTGCTAACGTACCATTGAGTCGTGCCGATTTCACACCTCTTGGAGAGAAAGATGCCGAATCAACTCCTCGACAGGATACCCGCACTGAAGGAACGCTGGGACCAATACAGCGGTCTATTTACCGAAATCACCGTACCCGCGAAGGCGACACTCCTGAAAACGGGCGAAGTACCGACTAAAATCTTCTTCGTCAATGACGGCGCGGTGCGCATCTCATTCAACAGTAAAGGCAAAGACATCACGCTCCAGTTCTTCTTCGAGAACGAAATGGTCGCCTCGTTCGACAGCTTCATAAACCGGACGAAGAGTCCCGTCGCCATCAGGAGCATTGAGCCGTCCACACTGACAGTGCTTCACAAGGATGGATTCGAAACTCTCCTCACGGATTTTCCGGAGATGAAAGAGTTCCTGTTCGGGCTCGTTTGCCGTAGATTCGCGCATTATTCGCGCCTTCTTCTATCTCACTTGAAAAACAATCCCCGCGAACGTTATCTCGAACTGCTGGAAGAGAGTCCGGAAATCGTCCGGCGCGTTCCCCAACAGT
>JBJKPC010000083.1:0-13979 GCA_046706745.1 Candidatus Kryptoniota bacterium | reverse complement strand
CTCGTTTGCCGTAGATTCGCGCATTATTCGCGCCTTCTTCTATCTCACTTGAAAAACAATCCCCGCGAACGTTATCTCGAACTGCTGGAAGAGAGTCCGGAAATCGTCCGGCGCGTTCCCCAACAGTACATCGCATCCTACCTCGGAATAACGCCGGTTTCTCTCAGCAGGATTCGTGGCAAAATTCGGTCCTGATTTCTTAACAATTGTTAAGAGTATTTCCGGCCCTCTCCGCGTATTGATCTGTACAGCCGGCAAGTGTGTATTGCCGGGAAACTGATTAATAATGCAAAGGAGGTTGTATCATGGAAAACGTTACCGTGAAAAAGCCATTCAACAAACGGGCTTTCACTTCGATGGGATTGCTGTCGTCGGGACTGCTCCTGCCGGTGTCGGGACTGATGAACCACCTGCTCCAGTTCGAACCTCTCACGAAAGAAAGACACTTCTGGATGTCCGTGCACGACGTGGCCGCTATACTGTTCGTCGCCTTCGCGGTGGCGCACATAGCATTCAACTGGCGCGCACTTCTCCACTATGCGAAGAAAGTCAAGGGCATAACAGTCAACAAGGAAGCCGTTGCTGCAGCGCTTGTCGTTTTCGTTGTGGTCGGCCTGATCGCATCGCACGCCCTGCACGTACAATAGCTGTCCCTCGGAGGGAACATGAAAAGGAATGATCAGAGTATCTACTCGCGATATGCGGAATCGTTCTGGGACGGCACGCAAAAATTCCAGCGTATGTTGATGGACCAGGCACGGGTCCGCATGGAATACTTCGACAGGATCACCCGGAACTGGGAAGGGATCCGGACTCTCGATCTCGGGTGCGGCAGCGGCTTTATGTCGGAGGCACTCGCGGCGCGCGGTGCTAATGTCGTTGGCGTCGACCCCTGCGTGCCGCTGCTTGAAGCGGCGGGAAAACACGCGCGATCGGTCGGACTCGGCATAACTTACGTCGAAGGGACCGGCGAGAAAATTCCGCTTTCGTCCGCATCCGTTGACCGCGTCGTGTGTGTGGATGTTCTTGAACATGTACGGGATCCCGCGAGAGTCATCTCCGAAGTCCGCCGCGTGCTGCGCCCGGGCGGACTGTTCTTCTTCGATACCCTAAACAATAACCGGCTGTCCGCGTTTCTGGTTATAGCCATCCTCGAAGATATCGTTCATGCACTACCGAGAGGATCGCACGATCCGGCAAAGTTCATCCGCCCGGAGAGGCTGGTGGATCTACTCGGAACGAACGGGTTCAAATGTCCGGAAGAGTTCACGGGAATGGGCATGGTTCTCGACCGTCACCTGCACCCGCGCTTCGGACTCATCAAGTCGACGAGGGTAATGTATATCGGATATGCGGTCTGAATAGAGGTGAAAGACGGGGCCGCTGAGCCCGCTCCCGCCTACTTCCCGCCTTTCAGAAATTCCTCTATGACCTGAAAATATTTCTTTGTCTGCTCGATGAACGGCAGATGGCCGCTCTTCTCAAACATCACAAATTTTGCCTGTGGACAGTATTCCTTGAACTTGTCTGAGAAACGCGGCACTGCAATCCGGTCGAACCTTCCGGCAATTATCAGCACGGGCATCTTCAGATTCTTCAGCTCCGTCCTGAAATCGAGCTTGCCAATGTCGCCTCCAATGAGGAAATCGCCGTCGGCCCCTACAAGTCGGTAATACACAATCGGATTGAAGCTGAGCGAATCCTTTCTAACCTTATCTGCGTTCGCCGCGTTGTAGAAATAGAGGAGCCCCGCCGGTACCTCTCCGTAAACTTTCTGGCACTCTGGAGAACTCGAGACCATTCCTTCTTCGCGCAGCTTCATTAGTGCCGCCCAGATGCCGGGATATTGATTTCTTATTTCATAGTTTGAATTGTTGTCATTCTCCTGCCACATCTCAGCGTCGTAGAGAGTGTTTGACAAAATCAGTTTGCTCACTGAGTTTGGGTATTTCAGGGCATAGGCCTGTGCTACCATGCCGCCGTAGGAATGTCCAATCACGGTCCACTTCTCTATTCCCAGATCAACTCTCAGCCCCTCAAGATCCTTCACATCCCTTTCGAAGGAGTATTCATCCGGGTTTTTGGCCCTGTCCGATTTTCCACGCCCGAATGCATCGTAGTAGATAAGCTTGTGAAGCTTTGCGAGTTCGTTGAACCACGGGGTAAGGTAAATATGAGAATCTCCGGGTCCACCCGGGATGACGACTATCGGGTCGCCATGCCCCTTTATCTGGAACCAGAGATGTGCGCCATCGACCCAGGCATACGCACCGGGCGTGTCTTTGTCTGCTTGAGCGGAGGCATTTGTAACCGCAAACGACGCTGCAAATACCATAACCGCGGCGAACAGGAGGGCACGGTTGAGGTTAAATCGTTTCAGCACGTTGGCCGTAATTCTAGACTTCATGTTCCTACCTTCCAATCAATTGAAATTTCATTTCCCCTGGAACTTGTATGACAGCTGCACCAACCCGGTAGAATACGTTTTCGTTTCTGTCAGTTTCAATTTGAGACGCTTATTCGATTCACTGAAAAGAGGTTTGCCTCCGCCGAGCACAACAGGATGCACCGAGAGGAGAGCCTCCTCCACAAGATCAAGTGCAAGAAGCGAGTTGGTCAGTTCCGCCCCGCCAAAGAGCCATATATCCTTCCCTTTCATCCTCTTTATTTCATCTACGTTCCGCTTCAAATCTTTCGCTATGATGATCGACCCTTCAGCCACAGTGAGCGTCCTGGAGAAGACATACCTTGTTAGATCAGGGTAGGCATTGGGCCCCATTGGGCAGACAAGCTCGTAGCTCTTTCGCCCGAAGAAGACAGCATCGACGCGGCTCAGAAACTTAGTCATCCCATAGTCCTGGTCGGTGAAACACCAATCGTACTCGCCTCGCGGCCCCTCGATGAAACCGTCGAGACTCACTGCCAGGTTCAGGATCACCTTTCTCATCTTCTCTTCGTTTCATTTATGGAGACATTCCGGGACCCCGCGTGAAATGCCCGTTTCCGTCCGAATGCCTCTCTGCTACATCCGTATTATAAGCAACCGGGACTGAGGTTTCCACCTTGCGAAGGCTAGCTTCGCGAGGTATCTGGTTAGTACGAGAGTTAGCCTACGCAAGGAGTATCCCACCCTAATAATTCGTAAATTTCATGAAGAATCAACTATTAAATCTGAATTCTGGAGTCTAACATGAAAAGGGATTTATCATTTCTCCTCGGAGGAGAAGTCGAAATCAACCGTATGGGCTACGGTGCCATGCAGCTTACGGGCAAGGGTGTCTGGGGCGATGCACCGGACAGAAATACAGCGAAACAAATCTTGAAGGAAACCGTGGATGCCGGCGTGAACTTTATCGATACAGCGGATTCGTACGGACCTCACACATGCGAAGTCCTCATACAGGAGGCGTTGAGCTCCTACTACGAGAAGATTACCATTGCCACGAAAGGTGGACTTGAACGGCCGGGGCCGGGACGGTGGACGCCGAACGGACATCCGGATTACATAAAGGGATGTATCGAGGGGAGCCTGAAACGTTTGAAGAGAAACCGCATCGATCTGTGGCAACTGCACCGTATCGATTCAAGGGTGCCGGTCGAAGAAACGCTCGGTCCGGTTGCCGACGCCGTGAAGGCAGGAAAAATCAGGTTCGTCGGCTTATCCGAAGCGGGTATCGCCGACATCGAACGTGCGCAGAAGGTCGTTCCTATAGTGTCGGTACAAAACAAATACAACCTGGCTGAACGACAATGGGAAGAAGTAGTCGATTACACGGCGCAGAAGAAGATCGCCTTCATTCCCTGGTTCCCGCTTGCGTCCGGGCCGGACAAGATGAAAGAGAAAATCGGCGCGGTCGCGAAGAAGTACGACGCAACCGTAGCACAGATTGCGCTGGCCTGGCTTCTAAAGCGCTCGCCGAACATGCTGCTCATACCCGGCACGAGTTCGCTACAGCATCTGAAAGAAAACCTGGGCGCAGCAAATATCGAGCTGTCTGAGAACGATTTCGCGGCGCTGTCGTCGTAACGGGATAACGCAGCACGGATCACACGGAACGGGTCAGATCTTTACGGATAAGAATTGACGTTTTCTGTCGGCCCGATCCGTGTAAATTCGTTCAGTCCGTATAATCCGTGTGCAATGGACGGATAATACGATAGGTATCACCGTTTATGTAGATGCCCACGCGTGGCCCCTCGATGCACGCTGAGGAGCTGACTAGCATGCGGCGGTTTCATTTGACATTCCTCAAGCGTTATCCTAATTTCAGTTCGGAGAATGACTACCGGGCCGCGAGTTGCTCATTCGGATGATCCACAGTGCAAATGGGAAAACCAGGATTGACAGAGCTTCCTAAAGAACCTACCGACTGAACCTACCATCGAGTGCTTCACTCACACTGAATTCGCCAACAAGCCCGACGCATATTCTGGAAGTTAATAGTCATTGACCGGCACAAATCGAGCGACATTGGCAATGCAGTTCTAACAGGAATGAGGCAGATGATGATTCAAAGGATACTTGTAATCGGCGGCACGGGCAGGCTCGGCGAGCCCGTCGCGCGCATGCTTGCGGCAGAAGGTTACGAGATCAGAATCTTCAGCCGAAGCGAAGCCAGGGCCCGGGAGAGATTCCCCGGAGATTTTGAGATTGCGGAGGGTGATGTGCTCGATGTGCCGTCGCTCGAGCGCGCAATCACAGGCTGCACCGGGGTGCACGTCAGCATCGACGGTCACGGCGATTGGGAAACGGAACGTAAAGGAACCGGGAACATCGCGCGGGTCGCCGCGACGCAAGGAGTCGAACGTGTCACGCTTATCTCCGGCGCCAGCACGTGCGAAGAGAACGTGTGGTTTCCGATGACGCGCGCAAAGCTCGAAGCGGAAAATGCATTGCGCCGTTCCGTCATTCCGTTCACAATCTTCAGATGCACGATGTTCATGGAGCTTCTGCCGACGTTCGTACGGGAAGGAAGAGCCCTGGTCATTGGAAAACAGCCGGCTCCCTGGCACTGGGTGGCGGCCGACGATTATGCGCGCATGGTTGCGAGGTCTTATGCGACTGACGCCGCGGCCGGCAAGACCTTCTACGTGTACGGTCCGGAGGCACTCAGGATGGAACAAGCAGTCGACCGGTATCGCGCGGCGTGCGTCCCAGAGGCAAAACTCGTCAAGGTCGGATTCGGGATTATGTCGGTAGTAGCGAGGTTCCCCCGAAAGGCGGAGCTGCGAAAAGTCGGACTACCACTTATGCGGTACTTCTCGAAAGTGAGAGAGATCGGTGATTCCGCCGAGGCCGACGCCATGCTCGGCAAACCGGCAACCACTCTCGAGGAGTGGTGCCGTGCACGGCAACCGCAAAACACAAAATAGACAATGGAGAAATGCAAGATGAAATCACTAATGATTCTCGTACTCTTCTGCGGCATCGCTTTCTGTGGAAACGTCCTTGCACAGACGCGCGAGGCGCGGGTCTTGACCCAATCGGAAGCGGCTTCCGTAGTATCCGAGCCGAAGAATCAGCAGCTCATCGTCTGGACCAGTGCCGACCGCGAAGTCGCTCTGAAGATGGTGTTCATGTATGCCTACAACTGCAAGAAACGAGGCTGGATGGATACTGTCCGCCTGCTCGTGTGGGGACCGTCCGGAAAGCTGCTCGTCGAAGACAAACAGCTTCAAAAAAATCTTGGCGAGCTCAAGAAGCTCGGCGTCGAGCTATATGCCTGCAAAGGCTGCGCCGACATGTACGGGATTTCCGACAAGCTCTCCGCGCTCGGAATCAATGTAATGTACACCGGCACGATGCTGGCCGACCTTCAGAAGGAAGGATGGCATGTGCTGACATTTTGATTGTGAACCCTAGTTCAGTGAATCTCTGAAATAACTATGTCTCGGCCTTAGGTACGGGACTCGGACAAATGTTGGAGCAGTTGACATTGCCGGCGTTCTCCAGTAATTTTGCGGAGGTGACTGGCGCGAGACGCGCCTGCCTCCTGCCGTCAGTCAGAGGGCTTTTGCGAGAGGCAGAACAAATCCAAACCCGATCAAGAACCTTTCTGGTACTCTCCGCATTTGGAGTTTTGCGGCCTGGAAGAATCCCGGCTTGCACATCGGCAACAGACATGTGAGGTCTATATGACAAATGAGATGGAGTCCGAATTGCACGAGACCATGACCTTGATTAATCGTGCATGGCAGCAGAACCGACCGGCGGAGATGCTTCCTTACCTTCACCCACAAGTCACGGTCGTATCGCCGGGTTTCAGGAATTTTGCGCAAATGCCGAAGTCCTGGAGTACAAGGAGAGCGAAGAATTAATCCAGACGGTAGGAAACGCTGGATTCGTCAGCTTCAGATTCGACATGCTTTACCAGCGCACTCAGTACCGGGAACGATCCGCCGGAAGAGACATCTGGTCATTCGAGCGGATCGACAAGAAATGGCTGGCAGTCTGGCGGACGATCGTCGAGCTCAAGGAGGATCGCGAGCAAAAGACATGATTGCTTCGCGACGGTGTGAATGAATTGTCAAAATAACCGAGGAAACATTGGACGGCTCAGTGTTGATTTACATCGGATCAGTTTTCACTACCGGATGGGGTATCGCTCATCTCTTCCCAACCCGAAGTGTAGTGCGCGGGTTCGGAACAATCTCAGCCGACAACAAACGGACCGTAACGATGGAATGGGTAGCCGAGGGACTCAGTCTCGTCTTCACCGGAATTCTCGTGGGTATCGTGACCTACCTGGACAGTCCTGGCCTCGTTTCCAGAAGCGTTTACTGGCTGTCCTTCGGTTTTCTTAATGCACTATCGGTCCTCTCACTGATTACGGGATACAAAAACTCGTTCATCGCATTCAGACTCTGCCCTTTCATATTCAGCGGTTCATCCCTTTTGATAATGGTCGGAAGTTATATCGAGTGAGCCGGCACGGCATTATGCAGATAGTAGTTGCGAGAGAGGGCAAAAAGGATGCGCGCATCATAGGCCGTCAAGTCGAAGCAAGTAAGCGAAAAGGGAAACGCGCATGAGTGAAGAGGGTACGCCGGCCGAAACTTCTTACAACAGGGCCACGGGGATTATCACAGCGGTCTTAGGGACCACATTCGCCGTTGCGGGAATGCACCACGGTTTCTTCGAAACCCTCCAGGGGTACACGCCGACAAAATCTTTCGCGATCCAGTCGATCGGTCCCGCTCAAGTCATGTGGAAATACGGCACGGACGATGCGGTCACGATAATACCTAATTTCCTGATTACAGGTATTGCGGCGATTGTAGTGAGCCTGGTGATAGTCCTGGGTTCGTGGTTCGGAGTTCGGGGTTCAGGGTTCGTGGTTCGGGGTTCGACGTCTGCGGTTCGTAGTTCGGGGTTGGTGGTTCTGGGCTCCGGAGCGGGTGTATTGCGGAGGAAGTGGCCGACGATTTTTCTACTACTGTTTGTTTTGCTTACTCTCGTTGGAGGCGGGATCGGACAGATAGTTTTCTTCTTTGTCACATGGGCTTACGCGACGCGGGTCCACAAACCGTTGACATGGTGGAGAAAGATCTTGTCGGGCAGCTTCGGGAAAACGATCTCGCCGGGCTGGATTTACTCCGCAGCCTTCGCTTCCATTTGTTTCATCAGCGGACTTGAAATTTCCGTTTTCGGTTATGTCCCCGGGATTTCGAATCCCGACAGTATACTGGCTGTCTGCTGGGGGTTCCTTCTGCTCGGGCTGATCTTCATAAACGTGAGCTACATAATGGGTTTCGCATATGATATCGAGAAACGGACCCAGGCCAGCAACTGAAAACCCTTCCTGCCTCTGTGTGGAGCGCGAGAGAAATAGCTGCATTTCTATAAAGAGATGGAGCCGGACACTTGCGGTCAGGCTGGCAACTCTCGTCGTGCCAGGACTCCTGGCCGCGGGATGCGGCGGCAGCAAGCTCCACTATCCTCCTACAGGATCAGAAGGCAGGGCCGGGAGTTTCGTACTCGAAGCCGACACCCTTGCAATTGGCGCAGGGAAATTTGTCGCCGATCTTGGGACAATAACGGTACCGGAGAACCGCAGCAACACGTCCTCCCGTCTGATCAGCATCCCCTTTCTTCGCATCCGTACCCGCTCGAGGAATCCCGCCGAGCCGGTTTTTGCCTTCGCCGGCGGCCCGGGCCAGAGCAACTTGTGGTGGGAAGATAAAAAGACCTCGCCTTTCCTGCAGGAACATGATTTCGTCGCAGTAGGCTACAGGGGTGTCGATGGTCCTGTTGTCCTTGATCTCCCCGAGATGACAAAAGCGGTTAAGAAAAACAGTGACCCGCTAAGCAAAAAGTCCCTTCGGGCGATTGCCGGAGCCTGGACCGCAGGGGCAAAACGGCTGACAGCCGAGGGCATCGACCTCGACGGCTACACGATGCCGGAGGTAATCGAAGACAACGAATCTGTCCGAAAGGCGCTCGGCTACGATCGCATCGACCTCCTCAGCGAAAGCTACGGAACACGCATTGCTTATCTATACGGGCTCAGACATCCTGAAGCCGTATTCAGGTCGGCGATGATGGCAGTTAATCCGCCGGGACACTTCGTGTGGAATGCAGAGATGATCGACGAGCAGCTCAAGGAGTATTCGAGATTGTGGTCAAGAGATCCGGCTTCGCTCCGTAGAAGCGCCGACCTTTACATGTCGATGAGAAAAGTACTGAGATCCATGCCCAAAAGGTGGCTGTTGTTCCCGATCGAACCTGACAAGGTCAGGGTAGTTACGTTTGCACTCCTCTTTCACCGGTCGACAGCGGCAATGGTATTCGACGCCTATGTCTCTGCAGAGCACGGCGACCCCAGCGGACTCGCATTGATGTCGATGGCGTACGATTACGTTGTGCCGTCGCTCGCAGTCTGGGGCGACATGGCCTGCAAAGCCGTCAGCGCCGACTTTGACTCCACAATCGACTACTCGGCTTGCGATACTTCCGCGCAGACTCCGTTAGGATCGCCGATGTCCGCGTTTTCCTGGGGGCCACTGCAATACAGCCGCTGGCCTGTAAGGATGTTGCCGGAAGATTTCTGCAGGATTCGTCGGTCCGAAGTTCAGACACTTCTCGTCAGCGGGAGCATCGACTTTTCCACGCCACCGGACTATGCCAGGGATGAACTTCTTCCGTCTCTACCGAATGGAAAACAGGTAGTCATTTCCGAGTGCGGTCACGTGAACGACCTCTGGAATTTGAACTCCGCGAACACACAACTCATCCTTACGAGCTTTTACGATACGGGAACACCCGATACTTCAAGGAATGCATACATGCCGATGGATTTCGGTGTAGCGTGGGGATTCCCTCTGATCGCTAAATCTGCCGTCGGCGTGATCCTGGTATTCGCCGGCGGAATTCTCGCAGCGATATTCCTCCTTATCAGGAGATTCCGTCGGCGGAAGAAAACTTATTTTACCGGCAGTCAGGCAGAAACATGATTTCCTCATTTTTCGCAAACGGGTATTTGCACTGTCACTCACCATCTTCAAATTCAATCGCGACTTCTACTGAATCGGTGACAACCGATTCGGGAGACATAACAGATGTCATTTTGCAGGTGGTTTGTATCCCTGAAGGGAAGGGCCGCCTACACAGCTGAACAGGAGAAGATGTTTAATGAAGATAACAGATTTGGACGAGCAGAATCTTCCTCTCTACCTGGTCTGCCTGGAAGACTGGAACGCTGAAATGAAGGAAGCGGGCAGCCTGAAAGAAAAGTGGTACAAGAGAATGAAGCACAGAGGATTAAGGGTGAAGCTGGCGTTCGACGATAACGGAACGGTCGGCGGAATGATTCAATATGTTCCGATCGAGAATTCATTCGTCGACGGAAACGATCTTTATTTCATCAACTGCATTTGGGTGCACGGATATAAGCAGGGGAGGGGGGACTTCCGAAAACACGGTATGGGCACCGCCCTTCTCGAGGCAGCGGAAGCCGACGCGCGCGCGCTCGGCTCGAAGGGAATCGTCGCATGGGGTATTCTCATCCCGGTTTTTATGCGCGCATCGTGGTTCAGAAGGCACGGCTATCGCACAGTCGACAGGAACGGCATGCAGGCATTGATGTGGAAGCCGTTCACGGCGGATGCGGTGCCTCCGAAATGGATTCGCGGCAAATACAAACCCGAAGCCGTCGAGAACAAAGTTCTTGTTACCGCGTTCTGCAGCGGATGGTGCCCGGCACAGAACATGACGGTGGAGCGTGCGAGAAAGGCCGCGGCGGAACCGGAATTCGAAGGGAAGGTCGAGTTCCGGGCGTTCGACACATTCGATAGAGAGGACGCCCGGAGTCACGGGGTTGCCGACGCGCTGTACATCGACCACAAGCATGTCTGGACGGGACCGCCACCTTCTTACGAGAAGCTCCGCCGCCTCATCGCCGGAAGGGTGAGAAGACTCAAATAGGAAATGCGAATTCCTTGCATCTTCAAACCGCCAACGGAGTAAAGCTGACGGAAGCTTAATACAACCGGGTACTTCCTTGCGATCTCAACGCCTCCTTAGGCTTATCTGGGATTAATTCCGTCTGAATCGCTGCCAATAGCGACGGGCATGATGGGGCGGAACTTATCCGATTCTATTCGTATACTCCATATATAGTCGTGCTTCTTTCACAAGACCAGAAAGGGGGACATGCGTTGAGAAATTATCCCTTCCTATTAACCGTGCTTCTATGCCTTTCGACTTTCAAAGGAAACAGTGCATTCGCAGCAGCTGACTCCTATCGGCTGCCTGACGCCGCGACCAAGACATTCAATTCCGTCCATTACATCGTCTCTCCTCAGATCGAGCTTATCTCCATCGTCCAGGCAATAAGCGATTATCCGAAGACGTTCGGTTTCTTGATGCAGCCGGAATCCTTTCAGTACAAGACGGATGTGTGGAACCATTTCGGTGCTTTCAGGAATCATCCCGTCGTTAAGTGGCTCGACGAAGTCTGCACGCAGCCGAGGAAGATGAATTTCAGCGCACCGGCGTTTGTCATGTTGTATACGGACAACCGGCTCAATCTTCGAACCGATTTGAAGTTCGACGATTTCGTCCTTTCCAGGGCTGGAGGGATCGATTCGCTTAAGGAGTTCCTCGATCTCCTGAAAGATTTTGCCGTCAAATCGAACTACAACGAGTTTTACGAAAATCACGCTTCGTACTACCGGCAAATCATTAATGGGACAATTTCACAAGCGGATTCAATCGATCATGTAAAAGAACTGGAGGCGTTTTACGGAACGAAGCAGAAGTCATTCAACATAGTGCTTGTGTCGCTGTATAATCATGTCGGCTACGGGAATTCGATCGTATACAATGACGGACAGCGCGAAGTATTCGACACGATGGGTCCACAGAAAATCGAAAACGGTCTCCCCTATTTCGGAGACGGAAATTATCTCAAATATATCACGCGTCATGAATTCAGCCATCCGTTCGTCAATCCGCTTACCGAGAAGTACTGGAACCTGATAAAGGACTATTCTGCGAACTACGATTCGATTCCGGAAACGGCGAAGAAAAATGTGTGCGGAGACTGGCAAGAATGCATCGACGAGTTTGTAGTTCGGGCGGTGACCGTGCACGTGGCGTTCATGGAAAGTAAAGAAGCCGGGGCGGCAATGTACCGGAGAGAGAAAGCACATGGCGTAAGCTACCTCGACCGGCTGCTTGCAGCGCTTTCTGTGTATTCGAAGAATCGAGCGGAGTATCCGACATTCTCCACCTACTATCCGAAGCTTCTCGATGTATTCAAGGAATAGCAGCCTTGGTTGTAGTTGATATTCCGACGGGTGCGGAGTAAATTCTGTAAAGATGGTCCGGGACGATCAGTCCGAATGACCTTTCGGGGGATCGTCTGGGTCAGGGATCGCAGGTAAGTCGGAGGGCTTCGGGATAAATACCGACATCCAAACCCCCTGCAGGGAGCGGCAGGTTGCCCGCGCCGACAGCAGGCTGTGCCCGTCACCGAGACCGGAAGCCGTCAACACCCACGTTCTGGCATAAGGAACACGTGAAAGATACTGTCGGAAAACACATCCTGTTCGCCGCCGCAGCGCTAGTGCTCTTTGCCCCCGCTGTGTTGGGAATGAACCTCAAAGACACCGGCAACAGGGCCGATTATGTCATAGTGGCACCGACACAATACTGCGGGATTGCCGAAAGACTTGCTGAGTTCCGCCGTCAAAAGAACGGCTTCACTGCAAAGGTAGTCGACATGGATTCCATATTGGACCAATTCGGTACCGGCGTTTCTCCCGACACTGCATTAAGGAACTTCATCCAGTACGCGGTCAACAAATGGGCAGCACCCGTACCGGCGTTCTTCGTGCTGGCGGGAAATATCAACACCATCCCCTCCCACCCAGAATCGGAAACCCTGAATGATCGGCAGTCCACCGAAGCGGACAGCGTCCTAATGATCGACCAATGGTTCGTGCAGGTTGTCAACAGCAACGGAACGATGCGAACCGATGCATGTCTGGGACGACTGCCGGCCTGGGACTCGACCGGACTTTCCAATATGATCGATAAGACGATCGAGTACGAGATGGGCGGTAGGGACACATGGCTCGACCGCGCGCTCTCTCTGTCCGACTATGATGCCGGCGACGGAGATGTTTTCGAATCCGATGCGAATACGCTGCGTACATATCTCGATTCACTGTGCACCGACACCATCCGAGTCGACATACGGAAGGACTCTCCTTACCACATCGGCCCGGAGGGGTTCGTCGACCTATGGAATCGCGGAGCAGCATTCGTCTCATACTTTGGTCATGCCGGCCCCGGAGTCCTTTCGACTACGCACTACTTCACAGTTCACACCATAGATTCCCTCACGAACGACAATCGCCTTCCGGTCTGTCTCTTGGGCGGCTGTGAACTTAACTTTGACGACCGACCCGGGACCTCAATTCCTGTACATCTTCTTGACAGAGAAGGCGGCGGCGCGGTCGCCGTAGTCTCTTCGGAAGGTTTGATGGACGAAACCACAACACTCTTTTTTTTCGTATCGATGATTCAGTCGATGACGGCAAAGCCCGACCAGCCAATCGGCAAGGCATACGAGCAGGCAATGCCGGAATGGTGGTGGGAGCTCTACCAACGTTTCACGTTTCTGGGAGATCCCGCACTAACCTTGAAGAGAACCGCACATCCCGATCTGGTCGCGATGCGGCCAATTCAAGCACGCCCTCCCGTGCTTGAACAGAACTATCCAAACCCTTTTAACCCGGTTACTATTGTCCGCTACCATGTTCCGAATGTTACCGACGGAGGGCAGCCGGTTCCGGTATCCCGCGTTACTCTGATAGTATATGATGTGCTGGGGAGGGAAGTAAGAACTCTGGTCGATGAAGATAAACCGGCGGGAAGCTATTCCGTTAGTTTCAACGCAGCGGGATTGCCGAGCGGAACATATCTCTACAGGATTCAGGCAGGGAACTACAGCCAGACACGGAAACTCGTATTGATCAAATAGGGCCGCCGCGCGGCAGGTCCGGGAGGTGGAAGTGTTGAGCGACACTATCAAAGGGCGCAAGATTCCATCGCACCTCTTTGTTCCGCTCATTCTGGGGTTCGCGATGTTCGCCCTACTCATAATGACTGCAGGCAACTACGGTATCTTCACCGATGAACTTTACTTCTATGCCTGTGCCCTCCACCCGGGCTTCGGCTATGTCGACCAACCGCCCTTCATAGGATGGATAACTGCGTTCAGCCTGATCTTCGGAAAGTCGCTGCATGTGCTCAGGTTGTTTCCTGCACTGGCCGGTTCTGCGACGGTGGTGGTCACCGCAGCAATTGCACACGAGCTCGGCGGTTCCCGGTTTGCTACCGCTTTCGCATCGTTGTCGATCCTCTGCGGAACGGTCTTCTGGGTGATGTTCGGGTATCTTTCGATGAATGCTTACGACATACTGTTCGTTACGCTCGCGGGATATTTGTTCGTGAGAGTCCTCAAGGGCGG
>JBJKPC010000082.1:0-28111 GCA_046706745.1 Candidatus Kryptoniota bacterium | reverse complement strand
CTTTGTCCGGCTTATCGTCACGTGCCCGTCTTCCATAGGCTGGCGAAGCACTTCCAGAACGCTGCGCTCGAACTCTGGCAGCTCGTCGAGAAACAGCACGCCGTGATGCGCAAGCGAAATTTCCCCGGGCTTTGGAATCGTTCCCCCACCCACAAGTGCACTGTCCGAAATCGTGTGGTGCGGCGAGCGGAACGGCCTCGTTGCAATGAGGCCCGCTTCCGTCGGCAGCATCCCCGCGACTGAATGTATCTTCGTCGTCTCGAGCGCCTCGTCAAATGTCATATCCGGCAGAATCGTCGGCAGCCTTTTTGCAAGCATAGTCTTACCGCTTCCCGGCGGGCCTATCAATATCACGTTGTGGCCGCCGGCAGCCGCTACCTCAAGCGCTCGCTTGACATTTTCCTGACCCTTGACGTCGGAGAAATCGAACTGGTACCTGTGAGTTTCGCCGAACAATTCTTCCTTGTCGACTTTGTATGGTTCAAGGAGTTTGTATTCACCACTGAGAAGCTGCACAGCTTCCAATAGTGATTCAGCAGGATAGACGCATACTCCTTCGACCATCGCCCCTTCCCTCGCGTTGCCCTTCGGAATGATCATCGCAGGGATACCCTTATCCCGTGCCTCGACAGCTATTGGGAGTACTCCGTGCACGGGCCTCAGCGTACCATCGAGAGCAAGTTCCCCCATGACAATAAATCTCTCCAAGTCCGGCATTTCTATGAACCCCGATGCCGAGAGAATGCCGACCGCTATGGGCAAATCGAAGGCACTTCCCTCTTTCCTTATATCCGCCGGCGCGAGATTTATTACTATCTGATGTCCGGGATATTTCAGACCTGAATTCTTTATCGCCGTAAGAACCCGCTCGCGGCTCTCTTTGACCGCATTGTCCGGGAGGCCGACCATCCACCAGTTGAATACGCCGCCTCCGACGTTCGTTTCAATTTCAACGATGAAGGCATTAACGCCATAAGTTGCAGCACTGAAAACATGAGAAAGCATAACGTCCCCCGACATTTTCTTTCCGATTACTATCCAGACCGGCGAAGCCCTATTCGCCACCGTCTGTACTATAGCTTAAGAAAACAGTATGACAAAGGAAAGGGTCCTTAGACCCGTAGCGCTTCCAGCGCGGCTTCGGTCAGGACGACGTGCGGAGGGAAAGCCGAAAGGCACAAATAGCGACAGTTACCTTTGGGAGGATCACCCTTTGTTTATCTTCGCCCAGCTATCCCTGAGCGTTACCGTCCTGTTGAAGATGAGGTTCCCCGGTTTCGAGTCGGCATCGACACAATAGTATCCGAGTCTCTCGAATTGGAATCTGTCCTGAGGCTTCGCGGCGGCAAGCTCCGGCTCGACCCTGCATCCTTTTACGATCTCAAGCGAGGCAGGGTTAAGCGATTCCTTCCAGTTCTCGCCGCTCGGATCCGTAACATTGAACAACCGGTCGTACACTCTCGCCTCTGCTTCAACCGAATGCTGTGCGGATACCCAGTGAATCGTCCCCTTGACCTTTCGCTGACTTGCAGGCGACCCGCTTCTAGTATCCGGATCGTATGTGCATTTGAGCTCCAGTATCTCCCCTGTCTGCGGATTTCTGACCACGCCGGTGCACTTGATTATGTACGCGTACCGCAGCCTCACTTCGGCACCTGGCGACAATCTGAAATACTTTTTCGGAGGATTTTCCATGAAATCCCCTTTCTCGATGTACAGTACCTTCGAGAACGGAATCTTCCTTTTACCCATAGACTCGTCTTCCGGATTGTTGATCGCATCCAATTCTTCGACCTGTCCGTCGGGATAATTCTCGATGACGAGCCGTATGGGATTCAGCACAGCCATTACGCGCCGCGCCCGCTTGTTGAGATCGGATCGCAAACAATCTTCCAGCACGGAAACGTCTATGACACTGTCAGCTTTCGAGACCCCGATCCTCTCGGCGAACAGTCTGATCGACTCCGGCGTGTAGCCGCGCCTCCGCAATCCGGACAACGTCGGCATCCGGGGGTCGTCCCAGCCATTTACATATTTGTCCTGGACCAGCTGCAGCAGCCTTCGCTTGCTCATCACCGTATAAGTAAGGTTTAACCTCGCAAATTCTATCTGTCTCGGACGAAATATCCCGAGCTGTTCCACAAACCAGTTGTAAAGCGGCCTGTGGTCTTCAAACTCCAAAGTACAGATCGAATGGGTAATCCCCTCGATGGAATCAGACTGGCCATGCGCCCAATCGTACATAGGATATACGCACCATTTGTCGCCTGTACGATGATGTGTCGCGTGGAGTATCCTGTACATTACAGGATCACGCATGTTTATGTTCGGTGAGGACATATCGATCTTCGCCCGAAGCGTCTTGGAACCGTCGGGGAATTCGCCCTTCTTCATTCTCTCGAACAAATCAAGATTCTCTTCGACGGTCCTGTTCCTGTACGGGCTGTCCTTTCCCGGTTCCGTCAGTGTCCCCCTGTGCTGACGTATCTCTTCCGCGTTTAAGTCATCTACGTATGCTTTCCCTTTCCTGATCAGAATGATCGCATATTCGTAGAGCCTTTCAAAATAGTCGGATGCGTAATGCAGCCGGTTCTCCCAATCGAAGCCCAACCAGCGAATGTCTTCCTGTATGGAATCGACATATTCTACATCCTCTTTCGCTGGATTCGTGTCGTCGAAGCGCAGGT
This sequence comes from Candidatus Kryptoniota bacterium, assembly GCA_046706745.1. Lineage (GTDB taxonomy): Bacteria > Bacteroidota > Ignavibacteria > Kryptoniales > JAKASW01 > JAKASW01. The sequence goes on along the minus strand of JBJKPC010000082.1, from coordinate 25,424 downwards.
TGCAGAGACCGTTGTAGTCTTTCGCCGTTCCGAAATTCAAGCAGATGGATTTTGCGTGTCCGATATGGAGATAGCCGTTAGGTTCGGGGGGAAAACGGGTGTGCACGGTTTCATATCGCCCGCCTTTCAGATCGTCATCGATGATGTCGCGAATGAAATTTCTTCTCTCGGGGGCCGCGCCGGAGTCCTCCGCCGATCCCTGTTTCTTCTTTTCATCCATTTGTATTACTTGATTCTCTCTATTGCCGAATTGATTCTCCGGATGGTTTCTTCCTTGCCGATAATGCTGAGAATGTCGAAGAGACCCGGCCCTTCTCCCATCCCCGATACCGCGAGTCTCAAAGGGTGTATGATCTGGCCGTTGCCGACCTTCAGGGATTCCGCAGTTTGGTGAAGAACCTCCTCATAATCTACTCTGCCTGGATTTTCCAGTTTAGATATTCGCTCACTCAGTTCCTTCAAATAAGCGGCCGACTGCGGCTTCCATCTCTTCTTCATTGCCGACGGATCATAGTCCGACGGTGCCTTGAAGAAGTAGGGACTTTTCTCCGTGAAATCTCTAACGAAGCTCACCCTTTCACGCATTGCAGAAATGACCTCGATCAGATATTCATCGCTGAACTGTGAACGGTCGACGCCGGATTTCGATAAGTGCTCCTTGAGCATCGACAGAACTTCACTCTCAGGTTTGTTCCGCAGATGCTGGAAGTTAAGCCAGTTCAGCTTCTCTAGGTTGAATACCGCACCGGATTTATTCACCTTCCCGAGCGTAAACTCGTTCTCGAGCTCTTTCAACGAGAAGATCTCGCGGTCATCACCCGGATTCCATCCCAGGAGGGCGATAAAATTGACCAATGCTTCTTTCAGATAGCCTTTTTCCCGGTAGTCTTCGACCGCAACGTCTCCCTGTCGCTTGCTCAGTTTTGATTTGTCAGGGTTGAGCAGGAGAGGCAAATGGGCGAATTGCGGCAGTTCCCAACCGAAGGCCCGGTATAGAAGAACGTGCTTTGGCGTACTGGAGAGCCATTCCTCTCCGCGGATAACATGCGAAATTTTCATCAGATGATCGTCCACCACGTTCGCGAGATGATAGGTGGGATAGCCGTCCGATTTTAGAAGCACCTGGTCGTCAACCAGCTCGCTCATGAATTCGACATCGCCCCGGATTATGTCGGAGAATGCAATCTTCTCACCGTCGGGGACCTTAAGACGAACGACAAAAGGTTTTCCGGAATCGAGGTTGTCATTGATCTCTTTTTCGGAAAGGCGCAGGCACGTCCGATCGTATTTAGGTTGAAGCTTCTTGGCGAATTGCTCTTTCCGCATCTCCTCCAGTCGTTCAGGACTGCAGAAGCACCTGTACGCGGCTCCGTTCCCAATCAGAAAGTCGACATGTTTGTTATAGATCCCCAGCCTTTCGCTCTGCACGTACGGGCCGTAATCGCCTCCCGCGGCAGGGCCTTCGTCGTAGTCAAGTCCCGACCATCGCAGCGTCTCTATGAGATTGTCAACAGCCCCTTCGACGTATCGTGCGCGGTCAGTATCCTCGATGCGGAGCACAAACACCCCGCCGGTATTCCTGGCAAACAGGAAATTGAAAAGCGCGGTTCGCAGTCCGCCGACATGCAGAAAACCTGTAGGGCTCGGCGCAAAGCGCACTCTCACTGCGTCCGGACTCATCCATGGGTCCCTTCGGACGATTCCTTCTTCGGCTCATACTTGATCTTAAGCTGCTGAATTCTGTAGCGAAGCCGCGACCTGGTGAGGCCCAGTATCTTTGCCGCCTGGATCTGGTTTCCTGAGGTAATGTCTAGTGTTTGTATTATGGCCTCGCGCATGATATCATCCATCTTGATTCCCTGGTTGGGAACCGCAACTATGCTTCTGCCCTCGAGCATTTTGTTGGAATTAAATCCCGGATGGTAACTTAAAAAGTTTAGATGTTCCGGTTTTACGACTGTGTCCGTTTCGAGGAGGGCAACGCGCTCTACGGCATTTTTCAACTCGCGCACGTTTCCCGGCCAGGAGTAACTCTCCATCGCTTTTATAGCCTCTGGCGTAAAACCTCTTATGGATTTGCCGAACTTCCTGTTGAATTCATCGAGGAAGGTGTTTCCAAGCAGGGCTATGTCCTCTACCCTCTCCCGCAAAGGTGGGACATGCAACTGGGCTATGTTTAGACGGTAATAAAGATCTTCTCTGAAAGCCCCTTTCTCCACAGCCGTTTTGAGATTCTTATTTGTCGCGGCAATGATCCTTATATCCACCGTGATTTCTTTCGATCCACCCAGCCTGTAAAACCTCTTTGTTTCGAGGACCCTCAGAAGTTTAACCTGGAGTTCATGAGTTAACTCACCTACTTCATCGAGGAGGATCGTTCCGCGATTTGCGAGCTCGAATTTCCCTTGCCGCATTTTATCCATAGCCCCGGTAAACGCGCCCTTCTCGTAACCGAACAACTCGCTTTCGGCAAGCTCTTTCGGAATCGCGCCGCAGTTTATCGAGATGAACGGACCTTCGGACCTTTCGCTCTTCTCATGTATGAGACGAGCGATCAGTTCTTTCCCGGAACCGCTTTCTCCGATAACAAGGACAGTGGTGTCCGCATAAGCAAGCCTTTCGGCCGCATGCACCACTTTCTTGAGCTTGTCGCTCTTGCCGACTATGGCATAAGGACCAAACTTCTGCTGCATCTCATCCCTTAGCAGCTCATAGCGTCGCTCAAGGTTCTTCCGGTTGAGGGTCTTGTTTATCAGTATCTCCAGCTGTTCCAGGTCGAGCGGCTTGAGCACAAAGTCTTCGGCACCCAGCTTGATAGCTCGTACCGCGCTGTTGACATCGGAAAATGCCGTTATCAGTATGACCGGGGTCTCGTTCTTCTCCTCGCGCAGTTTCTGCAGAATATCGAGCCCCGTCATGGAACCGAGATAAAGGTCGAGGAGGACGATGTCCGGTTGAAAATCCGTTATGTGGGGGATCGCATCTTCGGCCTTCATCACCGAAAGCACTTCATAGCCGCTCCTTGTCAGGACGGCATTCAGCGAATTGTTCAGCAGCTCGTCGTCGTCGACAATCAGCAACCTACCGCTCATACCTGTCCTCCACGCTGGAATCGGATCGTAACGGTAGTGCCCCCTCCGGGTTGGCTCTCGTAGCTCAGTGCGGCATCATTAAGCTCAAAAAGTCGGCTTGAAATTGAAAGACCCATGCCCGTCGCGCCTTCCCTGGTGGTGTAGAAAGGTTCGATCGCCATCTTCGCAACCTCCTCATCCATCCCGATGCCCGTATCCTTGATGCAAAGGATTAGCTCGCCATCATTTGTCTGCTCGAGCTTGAATAGGAGTGTACCTCCATCCGGCATGGCTTCTATCGCATTTTCCACTATGTTTAGAAGAGCATGGAGAATCTGGGACTTGTCTGCGAATATTGAGTCATCAAGATTTCCCTTGTCTATCGTAAGGGTAATCTTTGACCGTTGAAGGGAAGTCTTCGCTAGCGCTGCAATCTCGGACAGTATGGCGCCAAGCTCGAGCCGAGTCCTGGCAGGGGCTTGGGGCTTCGCAAAATTCATCGTTTCTCTTATGACCTTCTCTATCGACTTGACTCCCTCAAGAGCCGTTTTGGCAATTTTCTTTTCCGGAGTGCCTTCGGCAGATGTGCGATCCAGGTACTGGAGATTCACCGAAACGACACTGAGCGGATTTCTGATTTCGTGGACCAGACCATGTGAAAGCCTGCCTAGCGCGCGGAGCTTATCAATTGCAATAAAACGCTCCAGCCATTCTTTCCGTCGGGTCACGTTTCTCAAGATCACCAGATAGAGATTATCCTCAGTCCCTACAGGCGAACCGCTGAGATCCAGAGCAATAGTGGAACTTCCGTGAACATACGAACTCTCGAACTGTACCGCTTCTCCGTGCGCAATTTTGTCGACAAGGAGTTCCCCGAAAGGCTTCAGATCGGCCAGTTGCCTACGCAATATGTTCTTTTCCCCAATCTTCAAGATCTTCCTTGCATGCGCGTTGGACTCCACAATCTCGTTGGTTGCCTGACTGATCAGCAGTATTCCATCGTTGGCTGAAATGAACAACTGACGGTATTTCCTTCGCTCGCGCTCCAACTGTGCATTTCGCTCTACCAACTCCCGATTGACGCTCTCCAGCTCAGTCATTTTTGCCTCAAGCCTTCTGAAGAGGATGGCGTTATACTCTTTCAGGTATTCCCCTTCGTCGAGGGAAGGCGCGGCTGACGTTGCCAGATCCGATGGGGTCCGCCTATCGCAGAATTTGGAAAGAGCGGATATCAACTCGTCGGGGTTTCCTGTCTTTCGGAGCACACCGGTGGCACCGACGCTTAATGCGAACTGTTCGTCATTGGAGCTGGTGTATTCCCCCGTCATTATGATAACCGGCAATCTTTTGAAGGCCTCATCGGACCTAAGAGTTCTGCAAAGGACGAAACCGTCCATACGCGGCATCAATGCGTCTGAGACAACTGCGTCGAATTTGCCGTCACGGACAACGTCCAATGCCTCATATCCATCTGAGGCAGTATCTACCGAATGCCCCTCCGCCCGCAGTATGTCAGCAAGCGCAACACTATTCTCGGGGTCGTCGTCTACCAGTAGGATGTGCATTATACAAGCAAGTCTCGACAGCTATGTTAACAAAAAGAGGCAAAACTTGCAACGATTGCGGGACGGCCACGGAGGTGCTTTGTGTCCCGCGCCACAGATTCCAGACTCTGTATCCCTCTCCGGAACCGAAACCCGATGTTGCTATCGGCCCTCTATGAATTCCTTCAAAAGACTTCTCAGCTGCTCAAACTCTATCAGAAAGCCGTCATGTCCATGAATAGATTGGATTTCCGCGTACCGCGCATCACGAATTAGTTCAGCGAGCCCTCGCTGCTCCACAGCAGGATAAAGGACGTCGGAACTAATACCGATGCAAAGGGCCTTTGCTTTCACAGCCCCGAGTACGTCCGCCACTTTCCCCCTGTCTCTGGCGATATCGTGGAGGTCCATAGCCCTGGTTATGTAAATGTATGTATTCGCATCAAAACGCTCAACCAGTTTGACCCCCTGATAGTGCAAGTAGCTTTCGACCTGGAAAATATTCTTCAAGTCGAAATAATCGTTTCCGTGATCCGATCGGGTTCGTTCTCGTTGAAAACGCATTGTGAAAGACTCAGGACTGCGATAACTAATCATCGCAATCATTCTGGCAAGCGCCAGACCGCGAGCCGGTTGTCCTGCCGGATAGTAATTCCCGTTCATATACGCAGGGTCGTTGAAAATCGCCTGTCTTGCGACCTCATTTAACCCTATCCCCCATGCTGTGTGACTTGCCCCGGTTGCTATGGGTGCGATGCGCTCGACAAAATCCGGGTACATCACCGCCCACTCTAGGACTTGCATCCCACCCATGGACCCGCCTATGACCAGATGAAGTCGTTCTACACCGAGCCAATCGAGGAGCCGCTTCTGGACGCGCACCATGTCCCGAATTGTCGTCAATGGAAAGTTATTCCCGTACTCTCTCATTGTCACCGGATTCATAGTTGAAGGCCCCGTTGTACCGTAACATCCCACCAGAATATTCGAACAAACCACGAAGTACTTCGATGTATCGAGCGCCTTCCCGGGGCCGATTATGCCGTCCCACCAACCCGGTACTTTGTCATCTTCGGAATTGTAGAAGCCCGCATGGGCACTCCCGGTAAGCGCGTGGCAGACAAGTATGCAGTTGGTCCGTTCGTCGTTAAGGTCGCCGTATGTTTCAAATGCGACATCGACCGGTCCGAGACTTTGACCGCTCTCGAAACGGAAAGGTTCGGCTTCTGTATAAAGCCGAACCTTCTGAGTTTTCACGATTGTCTTTGAAAGGGTTTCGATCATACCTTTCCTGTCCCGTTAAGCAGGGACTCGTTGTTTGATGGCCTCCAGCGCTTCGTCGAAGTCGAGGATTATATCGTCGATGTGTTCGATCCCGACCGAAACACGCACCATGTCCGGCGTTACTCCTGCTGAAAGCTGCTCCTCAACAGAAAGCTGCTGGTGCGTAGTCGAAGCCGGATGTATAGCAAGCGTCTTCGCGTCTCCAACATTAGCAAGGAGGCTTGTCAGCTTCAAGTTATTTATGAATGCCTTTCCAGCTTCGATGCCGCCTTTGACTCCGAAGACAATCATGGAGCCGAAAAGGCCCTTCCGGAAGTACTTAGTCGCTTTTGCGTGATCGGGGTGATCCTCAAGACCGGGATAGCTTACCCACTCGACCATGGGATGAGATTTCAAATGCCTCGCAAGCTTCATCGCATTTTCACAGTGGCGCTCGACCCTCAGAGAGAGCGTTTCAAGTCCCTGAAGGAAAAGGAAAGAGTTGAACGGGCTGAGGCACGGGCCAAGGTCGCGAAGCCCCTCCACCCGCGCGCGGATTATAAAAGCGATATTCCCGAACGGCGATTTCGGGCCGAAGGCCTCATAAAACTTGAGCCCGTGATATCCGGGACTTGGTTCAGTGAATATGGGAAACTTCCCGTTCCCCCAGTCGAACTTACCGGAATCCACGATAATCCCGCCTATCGAGGTACCGTGACCGCCTATCCACTTGGTGGCCGACGCAGTGACTATGTCCGCACCGAAATCTATGGGACGGCAAGTGTAGCCTGCCGCTCCGAAAGTGTTGTCAATTACGAGCGGGATACCTTTGGAATGTGCCACTTTAGCAATAGCTTCGATGTCCGGGACATTCAGCTTCGGATTTCCGATCGTCTCAAGATACACCGCCTTGGTCTTGCCGTCTATGAGTCTCTCGAATTCTTTCACGTCGTCTCCGTTGGCGAACTTCACATCGATGCCGAGTCTTTTGAAAGTTACCTTCAGTTGGTTGTACGTGCCACCGTACAGATTGGATGTCGACACAATATTTTCACCGGCCTGGACCAGCGTCGTCAGAGCGATCAGTTGCGCACCCTGGCCGCTGCTGGTGGCGAGTCCGGCGACTCCTCCTTCGAGAGCCGCAACGCGTTGCTCGAAAACATCTGACGTCGGGTTCATAATCCGGGTGTAGATATTGCCGAACTGCTCCAGTCCGAAGAGCGAAGCCGCGTGGCTGCTGTCGTTGAAAACATATGAGGTCGTCTGATATATGGGAACGGCTCTTGAGTTAGTAGCCGGGTCAGGCTTCTGCCCTGCATGGAGCTGCAGTGTCTCGTAATGGTACTTCCTCCCCTTACCGTTGGTGCTCATTTATCTTGTCTCCTATTTTATTTTTCCTCTTTTCCATTAATAAAAAAACCTCCTCCTGCACTGAGAACGATGGCAAGAAGAGGTTCCGATTCTTGGCTCATCTTCCCCGTACAGTCCGTCTTCGAACCGCAGACGGAAACGGGCAGGAATTAGCACCGGGCTCCCGACCGATCTATCAGATCGGCGGGACGGTTGCCAGGGTTTCGTTGGGCCTGATCCCTCCACCCTTCTTGATGATTCTGTAAACTCTTTTAAAGAACTTCTTAAATATAGGAATCTGGAAATTAAAATCAAGTATTGCTGCGAAAAAATCCTCGCAGGTCAGATTATCGGATCGTCTGAGGTTGGCTTGCTCGGTCCCGATTCGTTAATATCAGTAATGAATCTTAATGCATATCTTTCCGGCGGCATGGAGTTCGCAGAGAACAATGGCGCGAATTGGCGAACCGAAATTCAGGCTTGGTTGAAAGAACGCCTGAACCATTCCTGTTTCAATCCTGTTGAAGCAAGCGATGACTTCCTTAGGTCACGCTATCCTGGGGTTGATTTCAGGGATGCCAAGCTCGACAACTTCGGCATCCACAGGGAGATCGCAAGGGAAATCGTTAAACTGGATTCGCGTGAAATAGTTCTTCACAGCGATTACCTAATCTGCTATTATGACGAAAGTGCCCAGCGAGGCGCTGGAACGAAAGGCGAGCTCACAGTCGCCGCCCTTTTCGAAAAGCCCGTATTCCTCGTCAAAGCGATGCCTGTCTCCAGCATACCCAGCTGGGTAATAGGATGTACCACGGAACTGTTCGACAGCTTCGGTCAACTCAGAGATTTTCTGGAAAAGAAATACTCGGGATAGTCATCTGATGCTATTTCAGTATCATGACCTTTCTTGTCTGTACGTAGTTCTGTCCGGCTGAGGTTGCCGTAAGTCTTACGAAGTAGACTCCGCTCGAAAGGCCGGTACTGTACAGGTTCACCTTATACGGGCCTCCGGCACCGAAGGTCCCATCCAGGAGAGTCTTCACCTTCTGCCCTATGACGTTATACACTTCGATTTTCACTCGGCTCTGATCCTTCAAAGCGAATGAGACGGTGGTGGTGGGGTTGAACGGGTTTGGATAGTTCTGGTACAGTTCTGCAAGATTGTTCAGGGAAGGCGTCGTCCCACCGCCGGTTATCTTGGTAAGCTCCTGCCTAGCGACCGAAACGGCCGCTTCCAAATCCTGCAGGGTGTCACCAGCCGCCAGCAAAAACGACATCGTGACGCTTGTGTCCGGGGCGATGGAAACAGGTCCACCCGAAACGACCATCGATATATCGCTCGGGCCCGCAGTGGAATCAGTAGTTCCACTAGAAAGCGCCTGCCATTTGTGCATCTTCGTAAATCCATTATAGATCCCGCTTGTCGTGGACGCGTTGTCTATCGCCGTGTAGTTAACCTTTGCGCCGTCGAGAAGAGCGCACCCGACATAGGTCTTCGGACTTCGATTGACATTATAGGCATAACCGAGCTGATAAGTACTGTCGTAATCGGCGATGTTGTTTTGTCCGTTCGGTCCGATATCCCAATCCAGGAAAAGCCCCGCATAGAAATTATCTATCGCCGTGCTGTTCAGATTATGGATTTGGTACATGAGGAGGACAAAATTGTCTAAAGAATCACCCTTATAGGCATAAGTATGTAATGTGACACGGATCCCGATTCGGTTGGATGCTGCATTGCTGTCGCTGAATGCCAGGATGGATTCCTGAGCTGCGGTTTTTCCGGGAGTTTGCACGGTGATCATCCCTATCGGCCGGAAATCATTATCTTCCTCGTTTGCCGTGGAATCACGTGCCTCGTCAACGACATGGGTAGGCGACGTCCCCGCCATAAAAGCCCCTTCGAATAGAAGGCTGTCCTTGTCCGGAAGATACTGGAATCCGAGACCCTGGGTGTTGTCCGGATAGTCGTTGAATCCGATGTTTCCCTTGGAAGTGACGGTTGTGGCGATATTGTTGACGTCGAGATCCCTGAATGTGGGATTGAGCAGGACAGTAAACGCTTTGTAATCACTGTATCCTCCGTCAGTGATGCGGATGATGAATGTCGCCACGTGACCCGCTGGCGTCCCCTGGTCTACTTTGAAGCTCAACGGGTTCTTCTGCATATCATAGCTCGCCAAAGTGCCAAGCGCACCGATATCGAGATTTGCATTCACGATGGTTACATACGGATCGGTTGTTGTCAGAGTCAATTGCAGATTAGAGGTGGGGCTGAGCATATCGGTCGCTGTTCCTAGCACTCTCACAGTTTCACCGTCTGTGAAGACGCCGTCGTTATTACCGCCGATGGAATCGCTCAGGACGATATTGTTCAATTCTACGCCCGGTGAGGAAACGGTCAGCGCCCTGTAAGCATCGACCCGTCCGAAGCCAAGCATATTGACCTGGGTTTGGTTTAGATCGTCGATGTTGTCCGCGCTGATGCGAACTTGCTCGAGTATCTGGTCCGGAGTATAATTAGGATGTTCGCTGGCGACGAGCGCCGCCACTCCTGCCGCGCACGGGGAAGCCATCGAGGTACCGCTAAGTTCAGTATAAGAGTGGGTCCCTATCGTGGACATTATGGCCAGTCCCGGAGCAGAGACCGATACGTCATAGCTATAGTTGGTGAAGTACGCCGCGACATCATTCTGATCCGTTGCAGCGACGGAGAGAACATGGTTATAATAGGCAGGCGACTGAAATTGAGTAGAACCGCTGTTGCCCGCCGCGGCAACCACCAGGGCTCCTTCAGCATCTGCGTAATCGATCACATCCTGTTCGTACGGCGAATAGCCCGTACCGCCCCAGCTGCAATTTATCACACGTGCACCGTGATCCGCTGCGTAGATGATTCCCTGGAACCCATAAACGACGTACGGTTCACCCGTGCTTGGATCCACCTGATCGGCTTCCGATACTTTGACTGCCATGATCTTGCATTTCGGAGCGACGCCTGCAACGCCTATTTTGTTGTTTGCCACCGCCGCAACAATCCCTGCTACATGTGTGCCATGCTCGCGAATATCACTCGGGTTATAAGGGAAATCCTCCTCCGGGTTATTATCGGGTGTACCGTTGAGGCCGCCGAAATCCCAGCCTATGGAATCACCGGGATATTTGGTATCGCTCCTCCAGTTTCTGTTCTGCCATATGTTCGCGAAAAGATCCGGGTGCATCCAGTTTACCCCGGTATCGACAATCCCTACGACGACGCTCGAGTCTCCTTCAGTAATATTCCAAGCGTTGAACGCCTGTATCTTGGGAAGCGCCCATTGAGTAGAAAGGAGCGAATCATTAGGGACAAAGTCTATCTTGTCCACCTTGTAGATATAGTGGGGTACCGCATACTCGACATTTGGGTTCGCCATGAGTGACTTTGCCATCATTGCCGGGGTGACGGTACTGCTATAGTGAACTATATAGATATTATTCAGAATCTCGGATGCTTTGTCCGGTTTGACGCTCATAACTTGTTTCAGCGAGCTCATCGAAACGGGATTCGCCTCAGTAACGATCTTCTTCTGGAATGGAGGTAGGCCGAAGAGCTCCTGGATGCTTGCCGGCACACCGGGTTTGAGTTTCACGATCACAACGCCCGGGAGCGACATCTTGGTCGGATCAATAGAAGACACCGCTCTATCATGCGCCCGAGCCGCAGCGTCGGCAACCCACGTCATCGAGTAACTGTCGGATGAGCCAAACAGCACGATGAACGCGGCGGCAAGTGACAGTAATACAAATGAACCTGTTATCTTTCTCAACGGCTTACTCCTTGTTGTTTACGAATCTAAACCTATCCGGTTTGCAGTTCAATAAATAAAACAAAAGGCTGCAGGTTTGTTCCCTGCAGCCCAAACAGAACCGGACTCGCCGGCACAAGAGTTCGATTGCGCCCCCGCTTACCGGCTATATAGTAATCCCGATACCAGCGTTAAAGGAATTCACGGCTCCTATATCGTAATCCGCGTTTATTGTCACGGGACCCAGGCCGAAATTCAGTCCGAGAAGAGCTCTGAAGGTGTTCTTGCCTTTCAGCGAAAAGGAAATCGGAATGGCTTTGGGATTCGGATCGATTACGGTCGCTTGCGGAACGAAATTGTAACTGACATCCATCGACGAGCTCTCTACCTGAAGTCCGCCGTAAACGGTAACAACTGCTATGGTCTTGCTTACTTCCACATTCGCTGCAAATGCAGATTCTTTGACAATCTTGCTCCCCGACGTGTCCGAGATGGAAAAATTCTGCCATCCAAGCTGTATCGCGATATCGACAGGGCAGAACGGAATGTACTGACTCACATCGTGACGAATCCCGTACCCGAGCAACTGAACAGAACCGTAGTTACCGATCTTCATCTTAGGCAGAAACCTTACGAAAATATCGGTTCCGAAAATGCTTCCAAGACCAATCTGAGGAATAGGCAGAGGCGCTATGGGGAGCTTTCCGAGCCCGCTGATCGTTGAAACAGTGGCCGAGGAATCGAGGGCAAATGTACGAGATACTCCTCCGGCAGAAATGGTTGTATCCTGGTGCACAGCGAAAGACAGCTGCCCCGTAGTCTTGCTATCGCCGAAGATCGTCGGGGCATTCTCGACACTCACCGTTGTCGGGACCTTGATGGTCAGAGGTTGTCCGGCGTATGTCCTCGTGAAAGCGACGGTGTCGACGTAGGACATGCTGAAGGTCTGGTCGGAAGAAGGAATTATGGCGGAGGGAACCTGCAGGCCGACATAGAGATTGAGTCCGAAAGGAAGGATGCCGCCGACCTTCGCCGTATGGAAAAGGCCCGAATTAAGATCGACGCCGAACGCATCCGCGGCAGGGGACAGATATCCCGTTGCGTATTGCGATCCGACTTTCGCGATAGTGCTGCTCAGGTTCTGAGCGCTGGAGTAACTTGCAAACGCCAGAACCAACAATGCTGCGGAAAATGTATTTCGCATTTTGACTCCTGATTTTTTCAACAATTTACTTCGCTTCCTGAGGGGGCACTGTGCCCTCTATCATGTCCACTGAAGCAGATTCACACCTTGATAGCGTCATTCAACCGCCTCGTGACAGCGTCAATTTCACCAATACCGTCCACTTCAACAAGCAAATTCCTCCCAGCATAGTAACTCTTCACCGGCTGCGTTTGTTTCTGATACACATCGAACCTTCGGAGAATGGTCTCTTCCTTGTCGTCGTCGCGCTGATATAGTTCTCCACCGCATTTCGGACATTTTGAGCCCTCTATCGCGTCGACGGACACGTTGAATATTGCTCCGCAGTTTCTGCACACGCGCCGCGAGGTCAGCCTCTTCAAAAGCACTTCCCTTTCCACTTCCATACTGACAACCTTATCAATTTTGATCCCGGCTCTTTCAAAAACTCTGCTCAGCGCCTCTGCCTGAGGAAGTGTGCGCGGAAACCCATCTAGTATGAACCCGTTGGCAGCATCCCGTTCTTTCAGCCGGCTCTCGATTATGCCGATCACAACATCATCGGGCACAAGTTCCCCACGGTCCATATACGATTTCGCCTTCTTGCCCAGTTCCGTCCCGTTTGCAATAGCCGCCCTGAGTATATCACCGGACGCAATGTGAACGATCTGAAGATTAGCAGAGAGGATCTTGGCCTGTGTTCCTTTACCGACTCCGGGAGGGCCGAACAAAATTATTCTCATGGATTCACCTTGTTAGTTTGTGGGTTTTGTTGCGTTGCAATAGAAAGTTCAGGACTTCATCTCAGGAATTCTTCTTACGTGTAGGTTTTTTGCAGCCAGTTGACCGCACGCCCCGTCTATATCTACTCCGGAATTCGAGCGAACGAAAACCGAAATCCCTTTCTCACGAAGGGCGTCGGCAAATTCCTCGAGGCGATTGCTTGCTCTCAGGTTGAGTGCCACCGGATCGACCTCCAACCCCAGTTTTACCAGGTGATCCAGGGGATGATAACGGAGCAGGTTGATCTTCAGAGGAATCTGACCCGCGAGACCAGCAATTCGAACCACATCTTCTTCCCTGTCGTTGAGTCCATCAAACAAAATATATTCGAACGTAACCCTATCTCGCTTGATTCTGTAAAACTCTCTCACCGCAGGGAGAAGCTTCTCCAGCCCGTATTTCCTGTTGATCGGCATCAGCACTGACCTGACCTTATCGTCGAGGCTATGAAGCGAGATCGCAAGTCTGAACTTGACCGGTTCCTTCGCCATCACGGGAATCTTGTCCGCAATTCCCGCGGTGGATACCGTTATGGCTTTTGCACGGATGTTGACGGAGTTGTCGTCTGTTAGTATCCCGATTACCGTCGACACGGCCCGGTGATTCAGCAGAGGTTCCCCCATACCCATGAATACGACGTTAGTTATGCGCTTTCTGGCATATCGCTGCGCGATTAATACTTGTGAGATAATTTCGCCCGCCGTCAAATTTCGTCTAAACTTCATCGCTCCTGTTGCACAGAACTTACAGTCCAGCGCGCAACCTACCTGTGTCGATACGCAGACGGTCTCCCGGAGCGATCCGGCATCATCCGGAGATTTCTCGCGAGGAATAAGGACAGTCTCGATCCTGTAGCCGTCCGAAAGTTGCAGAAGGAGTTTCAAAGTTCCGTCTAGGGGCGATTCCTCAGAACTTACAACTTCCGGATATCTAATTTCCGCGATTTCCGCTAGCCGCGACCTTAAGTCCTTGGCGAATCCGGTGACCGGTTCAAAACTCTCGACCCGACGCTTATAGATCCACCCAAACAACTGTTTTCCCCGGTACGGCGCTTCTCCCTTTTCACGGAAGAATTCCTTCAGTTCGGCCTCCGACATACCTAGCAGATTAACTTTTTGGGGCTTCACCTGTACCACTGCCGATCTTTCCGTCATAGCGGCAACTGCGACCCCGCATTTTGTTCGAGTGCGCGATCATAAACGGTCTTTGCAAGGGCAACGTCCCACGGACCGATTCCCTGCGATTTGAACAGCGTGATGTCTTCGTTCCTTTTTCTGCACGCGGTGCCGCTGAACATGTCACGGAATTCAAGAACATCACTCCAGTGAAGTCCTCCCTTCTCCAGAAGCGAAAGGAAATCGCCGCACTCAATTTCTCCTTGTTTCCGGCTGTCTATCACGATCAGATCTGCTCTTGCGACTGCGCTCTCATCCATCTCGCGTTTAATCAGCATATTCCCTCCGACGGCATTGATGTGACACCCTTCGGATAACATATCGCCGTACAAGACCGGTGCCATCGCGCTCGTCGCCGTGGATACCACGTCGCAACCCGCCGCATCTGAGACATTCTTCACCGCATCCAGCGGGACTCTGCAAACCTTCTGCATTTTTTCGCAAAAGGACCGAGCATGATCAGGGTTCCTGCTGAAGACCTTCACAGTTTTGAAACCGCGAACCGCCAGCGCTGCCGTAAGCTGGGACTCAGCCTGGTACCCGGATCCGATCAGGCCGAAAGAAGTCACATCCTTTCGCGCGAGAATCCTCGTAGCAGCGCCGCTTGCCGCGCCGGTTCTCAGTTGTCCCAGCTTGTCTGCGTCTATAATTGCAAGTAAATCACCCGTACGGGCGTCGAACAGATGGACGAAAAACTTGACTCTTCCTTTAAAACTCGTATAGGCTTTATACCCGAAGACTCCTTCCTCTTCGAGGGCAGCGGGCATCAGATGCAGGAAGCCGTTGCCCATCCTGAGTCTGGACCTCGGAAGGAAATGCGAGTCTCCCGCCGCCATGGTGCGTCCAACGCTTTCCACCGCGGCAATTGCGTCCTCAATGCCGACTAACCGGCCGACTTCGTCTTCAGTAATGTGCAGCGTCATTGCTTGATGAGGGCTTTCGCGATGGACTTTCCGTGTTCACGTCCGTTTTCGATGAATATCTTGTTGCAATCGTAGCCGGCAACCAGCGAGCCCGCCACGTATATTCCCTCAACGTTCGTTTCGAAAGTATCAGGATTGTGCTTCGGCACGCCGGTCCCTTCGTCGACATCCACTCCAAGACTCCGTAAAAAGGATACGTCGGGATGGTAGCCGGTGAGCGCATACACGAAATCGCACTCGATCTCTTCCATCTTTCCGTTGATCTCTGTTACGACCCTGTCGGAGAGCACTTCGACTACACGGCAGTTGAAGCGTACCCCGATCTCGCCGTTCTTCACCCTGTTCTCTATGTCGGGAAGAATCCAGTACTTTACGCTCTTGCCGAATTGCTCTTTCCTGTAGAGAAGTGTTACCTCAACTCCGTGCCTGTACAGGTCAAGCGCAGCTTCCACAGCGCTGTTCTTTCCTCCGATCACGACAACCCTCTGCCCGAAATGCAGACCGGGCTCACGGTAGTAATGAGAAATATTCGGGAGATTTTCTCCGGGCACATCCAGCATGTTAGGCTGGTCGTAGAAACCCGTGGCAATGACCACCCTTTCCGCGGTCAAAAAGCCGATCAGTCCCGAGGCTTCGTTCTTGACTTCGATTTTGAAGTAAGCTGACCCGTTGGATCCTTTCGTTACCGATATGACTCGAGAGTTCCCTTTGAATTCTATATTATAGGCTTTTGCCACACGGGAATAGTAGTTCACGGCTTCTACCCGCGTCGGGTGGGAAGACGTGGAAACAAAAGGTATTCCTCCGACCTCCAACACTTCGACGGTCGAAAAGAAGACCATGCTTGTCGGAAAATGCTGGATTGAATTTACGATAGCTCCTTTGTCGAGCAGGAGTACTGAAAGGTCCTTCTTCTTCGCTTCGACGGCAGCAGAAAGCCCCGCAGGTCCGCCGCCGATCACTATTACATTATATCTCATATGTCAACGTTCCGGTCTATTTTGAAAAGTTGGTTTCGATGTAAATCACCATGTGAATCACTACATGTTTACAAACATTTATTCGATCGAAGAAATTCAAATACAGTGGGCCTGTGCGATCGGGCCCGCCGAAATAAATGACCATTTCACATTTTCCCGGCGAGCGCTTTGGACTCAATCTCCTTGATGACAGCCTCGGAATAGCTCCCCATCACTTTCTGTAATGCCAATAGGAATAATCAGGTTCATCTGGTAAGGCAGCTACATAAGTCGGCCAGCCAACTGCATTCATAATTTATCCCTGGGAGCTGCGGAAATCAACCTTTCGGATGGGCGATGCGCCGTCAGCGCAGAACCCGCATACGCGCAACTGTCTTGGATGGCCTTTGGAAAAGCAGAATTGAGAAGACGAAGAATACCAATGAATCGTCATGAGCTGTAATCAGGGTGGGATCTGGGTAAGGATTGGAGCTGAAGGTGGGATTTGAACCCACGACCTGCGGTTTACGAAACCGCTGCTCTACCGCTGAGCTACTTCAGCATGCTCCGACGCAAGCGTGTAAATATAATTCCTCGACACTGAACTTTCAATTTCGTGAAGGGACAAGTTTACCACGCAAGGTCCCTGGAACGATTCCATTGAAAAGGAGCAGCAATGGAGGTAAATTATGACGTGATTCAAAAGAAGGTCCACATATCGACCGTCGGATGCCCGAAAAATCAGGTCGATAGCGAAGTTCTCGCCGCACAGCTAAAGGCCAACGGCTACACTCTCTCCGACACGCCGGAAGGAGCAGATATATCTGTCGTCAATACTTGCGGCTTCATAGACGCTGCGAAGCAGGAGTCGATCGAAACGATACTACAAATTGCCGAGCAGAAGAAATCAGGAAACCTGAAAAAACTTGTGGTTACCGGCTGTCTTGTGGAGCGATACAAAAGGGAGTTGAAAGAAGGACTTTCGGAGGTCGATGCCTTCTTCGGTACAAACGAACTGATGAGTATCCTCAAAGAGCTTGATGCGGAATACGGCAAGAATTTGCCGGACAAGTATGACTTGCTCGGCGAAAGGGTCCTGTCCACTCCGGCACATTATGCGTATCTAAAGATATCCGAGGGATGCGATAATCCCTGCTCATTCTGTGCAATACCACTGATGCGCGGCAGACACGTTTCCAGATCCACGGAAAGTCTGATCCATGAAACAGAACTGCTTACGGCTAAGGGAGTTAAGGAACTGATCGTCATCGGGCAGGATACGACTTATTACGGTCTCGATACATATGGGCGGCGCGAACTTCCGGAACTGATGCGGAGGCTGAACGATGTGCCCGGCATCGAGTGGATAAGACTAATGTATGCCTATCCCGCGAAATTCCCTGAGGACGTTCTCGAAGTAATGCGCGACTGCGACAAGATACTCAAATATATAGATATACCAATCCAACACATTTCCGACAAGCTCCTCAAATCCATGCGCCGCGGCATCACCAGGAAGAGACTGGAAGAGCTCCTTTACAAGATCCGCGAGCGAGTTCCGGGTATTGCGATACGGACGACTCTCATCGTGGGATACCCGGGTGAAGAAAATGAAGATTTCGAGGAACTGCTTGAATTTGTCAACGACTTCAGATTCGAGAGGCTTGGAGCTTTTACTTATTCTGTGGAGGAAGGAACCACGGCTTCTGTTCTCGGCGACCCCGTCCCTCAGGAAGAAAAAGAAAGGCGGCACGCAGCCGTCATGGAAGCGCAGCGCCTGATTATCGCCGGCCTTAACGAGAAGAAGATCGGGACAACGCAGACCGTACTGGTCGATCGCAAAGACGGGGAGAGCTATGTGGGGCGAACATTGCAGGACGCACCGGAGATCGATTGTGAAGTCATGATAACCTCGAAGGAACCCTTGCAGACAGGCAGTTTCGTGGAAGTCGTGATCGATGATGCGTACGAGCACGACCTTTACGGGACCGCCACTCCACGAACCGATCGCTCGCATGCACACATCGCGAATGTATCGCCCTGAACCGACTGCGACAATCCAGGCTAAGAGGCCAACCCTATCGACAGCCGGCAGCCCCGGCTACACGCCGGAGTCTTCGTCTGCGACCTAGTGTAGACAGGCAATTCCGTGACAAGCAGAATGAGCCATTATAAGAAGTGACGCTCCCACTAAAGATTCTCTTTGTCTGGCACCATCATCAGCCCTACTATAAGTCCGGCACTAGTTTCCAAATGCCGTGGGTGCGCATGCACGGGGTCAAAGACTATTGGGACATGGTGCGGATCCTCGACGACTACCCACATATAAGGCAAACTTTCAACTTCGCGCCTTCTCTTCTCGAACAGATCGGTGACTACCTGAACGGGAAAGCGACCGACACCGCCTACTTGCTTTCCTCGAAGGACCCGGCATTGTTTTCGGAATCCGATAAACTAAAGGCTCTAAGAATTTTCTTCCTCGCAAACGAGGAGCGAATGATAAATCGTTACCGCCGTTACACGGAGCTCTTCATGAAGCGGGGAAGGATCGGAAGTGACAAAGATCTTTACGTCGTGAAAGAACGATTCACCATTCAGGACTACCGCGATCTGCAGGTTTGGTGGAACCTGGCCTGGGTGGGCGAATATTCGAGGTTCGACCCGCCGTTCAAGTACTTTCTGGACAAGCAGAGGGACTTTTCCGAAGAGGAGAAGCACCGGCTGCTATCGGCTCATCTCGATATTTTGGTAAAGATAATCCCGCACCACATCGAAGCAATGAAAAGAAAGCAGATTGAAATCGCCGTCTCTCCTTTTTATCATCCTATTCTTCCTCTCCTATGCGACAGCAGGATTGCAACCGATGCAAATCCACGTGCCGCGCTGCCGGGTTCGACTTTCCGGCACCCGGAGGACGCGGAGCGACAGATAAAATCCGCCCTCGATTTCGGCAGAGAAATTTTCGGGAATCGCCCGTCCGGGATGTGGCCGAGCGAGGGCTCGGTGAGCGATGCCGCGTTGAAGCTCTTCGCGGGGCAAAACGTCTCCTGGGTCGCGACCGACGAAGCTATCCTGTACAAGTCTCTCGCCAAATCGGGACGGAAACCGAATCATGATTTCATCGAAAGATATTTTCCTTATAATTTTGCCGGCGGGACGAGGCCGGTCAAGATGTTCTTTCGCGATCATAATTTGTCGGACAAGATAGGGTTCGTCTACTCCCGATTGACACCGGACGAGGCGGCACATAATTTTGTCTCCGAAGTTCTAAACATCAGGAATTCCATCCTCGGCACGGCCGGAGAGAAAGGATTGAAGGACGCCGTAGTCTCGATAGTTCTCGACGGAGAGAATGCATGGGAATTCTACCAGAGCGATGGAAAGGATTTTCTTCGAACTCTCTACTATCTGCTCGAAAACGAACCGCGAATCGAGACTGTGCTCCCTTCCGAAACACATGTCAACAAGGAGAATTCGCTTCGCCACGTCGAACCTGGATCATGGATCGACGGTAATTTCGACATTTGGATCGGGCATCCCGAAGACAACAGGGCATGGGATTTTCTTTCGAGTGCCCGGAAGGACTTCGATGAGCATTCAGCCGGCATGTCCGTGAGATATCGCTCTGAGGCCCTGAAGGAGATTATGATCTGTGAAGGATCTGACTGGTGCTGGTGGTACGGTGACGAGCATAAATCGGCCCAGGCTGCTGAGTTCGACAAATTATTCAGGCATCATCTGAAGCAGATTTACTCCTTCATGGGGCTCACTTCACCCCCTGCACTCGATGAACCTATTAAGCGAAGAGCAGAACAGCTCAGTTACGGTGAACCTGTCCGGATGATATCTCCGAAGATCGTAAAAACAATAGCCTCTGAAGATTGGGCCGGTGCTGGCTGGGTGGAACAGGAACAACAGACCGGCGCCATGCAGCAAACAGGGCAAAGGATAAAGCGCGTTCGATTCGGGAATGATCGGTCGTCGCTCTACCTGATGATTGAAACTGCACAACGAATATCAACTGAGACTATCACGATCGAGTTGTTCTCCCCTGTCCGGATGTGGTTGGAAATCGGGGAAGGCATCGTTGTCAAGACGGACTCGAAAAAGGAGGAAGAGAGGTTATCTGTCCATTACGTGAAGGGAGATGCAGCGATCGTGAGGATCGGAATTGCAAGCCCCAAGTCCGGCGAGGCTCTTTTCTCCGTTTCGATTTCGGAGGGAGCAAAGCGGATCGATACTCTGCCGCGCCAGGGTACTGGAAGATTCAAGCTACTTCAGTAACTGGTAACCTTTATCCCACCCATCGCCGATTCGACCAAAATCCTGAGATGCGGGCCCTTTGTGTCGCTGGAACGATAAACGCCCCCGCCTTGCGAGTAGAAGCCTCCGACATCAACCGAAGTTAGAAAACTCTCTGGGGTCCTGATGGTTGTATTGATATCCGAAGGGATTGCAATGTCCACCGACCCCAAACCCGAGGAAATCCGAACGTCACAATCTGCGACTAGTTTTCCGCCGAAATCAATCTTGATGGACCCCAGCCCTCCGTTCACCTCAATCGACTTAGCATGCGCATTGGACAGGTTTTCCACCGTCACGCTCGATACGCCGGTCTTCACGGTCAAGTTGTCGCAGTCTATCTTATTCGGAGAAGAGAAATTGAGATCGAAGCTGCACACACCGGTCGAGAAATTCGCGTTTGAAATTTCCATACCGCCAAGGTCGACTATGGCGTCGCAGACTCCGAATCCCATATCCAGCGAAACGGGGACGGAGCTGGACAACTCGAGACTAACGGAGTCTTTCTCCCTGCTGAAACCGAGGAATGGGAATCTTGAATGCTCCCTGTCGTTGGAGAGAGTGAAGAAGCCGTTGTCACCATCGACATCGTACGACATCCTTGGCACCTTTTCATCGTCGCGATAGCTGTAGTCGAGTTGAAATGCAGTTTTGGGATCGTGGGCCGCGCGAAGGTTGAGGTTAACAGCGCCCAGTTTGATAACGGCTCTTAACGATTTTGCTCCGCCAAGGTTTTCTCCAGTCTTCAGAGTTCGCTGGGCAAGAGCCGTCGAACAAATCATCAATAATGCGAGAATGGTCTTCATGTTATCTGCAAATACGCCCCGCGTGGAAAATTGTTTCAGTAGTGACGTATTTTGTCCTTGAGAAATTTGTACATCATCTCGCGGGCGCGAAAGAGTTGAACCTTTATGGTGTTGACCGGAAGGCCGGTCCTCTTGGCGATTTCTTCATAACTAAGCTCCTCCTGGTGCCTTAGGACTATCACCTCACGGTATTTCTTGGGCAGCGAGTCGATCGCGGCATATATCAACCGGGCCTTTTGTTCCCTCAAAAGATGAAGATCAGGTTCGTAAGTCGAATCCGGGATTTCGTGTCCAATTTCCCCTTCTTCCGTCCGAATCTGTTCATCTATGGAATAAACCCTGAGCCTCTTCTTCCGGATGTAGTCGATACAGTGATTGTTGGCGATCTTGAACAGCCAGGAAGCGAACTGGTGCTGGTAATCGAAGTCGTCGAGATGTTGGAACGCTTTTATGAAGACCTCCTGCGTGAGGTCTTCAATCTGGTTCCTGTCCCTGACCAGCTTGTAGACTATCTGGGCTACGGGATTCTTGTACCTTCTCGTCAGTGCCTTGAAAGCTTTCTCGTCTCCGGCGATTGCACGCCTGACGAGTCCAGCGTCTTCCTCGGCTCTTCTGTGACGCTCCTCTTCCTTCATCCGCTCCTATTTGTTCACAGAACGCCGGGAAGCCGGGCTACCTTCGGATTCTCCAGGGTAGTATTCAACTCCAAGGTGCGTTATCAATTCCTCGCCCATAAGATAGCGAAGATAGTTCTTGAGTTTCGTCATTTGGATAAACAAGTCGTGTTCCGGATAGAGTTGGGGCGCACACATCGGACTCTTGAAGTAGAATGACAGCCACTCCTGGATACCCGATAGTCCAGCACGATGAGCCAGGTCGAGGAATAGCACCAGATCAAGAAGAACAGGCGCCGCGAGGATGGAATCCTTACAAAGGAAGTTTACTTTGATCTGCATCGGATAACCTAGCCAACCGAATATATCGATGTTATCCCAGCTCTCTTTGTCGTCACCGCGCGGAGGATAATAGTTTATCCTGATCTTGTGATAATAGTCCGAATAGAGCTCCGGATAGAGGTGAGGCTGAAGAATATGTTCAAGGACCGACAGCTTGCTGACCTCCTTTGTTCTGAACGACCCCGGCTCGTCGAGCACTTCCCCGTCCTGGTTTCCGAGAATGTTCGCCGAGAACCAGCCGTTCAGACCCAGCATTCGGGCTTTCAACATCGGTGCGAGGACGGTCTTGAGCAGGGTCTGTCCTGTCTTGAAGTCTTTGCCCGCGATGGGGAGATTCTGCTTTCTCGCCAGCTCAGACATCGCCGGGATGTCAACTGTCAGATTCGGTGCTCCGTTGGCAAACGGGATTCCTTCTTTCATGGCGGCGTACGCATAAATCATGCTGGGAGCAATTCTCGGATCGTTTTTGGTCAACCCTTTTTCGAAATCCTTCAAATTCCTATGCACGTCGCTTTCTTCGATGTACACCTCGGTACTTCCGCACCAGGCCATTACAGCGCGTTTTGTGCCCTGCCGCTTCATAGTCGATCTTATATCTTCTCGGAGCTGCTCGGCCATGTCCATTTTGGTTTTGCCCTTTTTTATCATCTTGGGCGAAAGTCTTTTGACGTATTTCCGCTCGAAGACAGCAGGCATGACATCTATCGTCTTCAGAAACGGCTTCACTATTTCCAGATCGTCACGGTTCAGGACCCCAGCCTTCTTGGCGGAGTCATAGGCAGTTCCCCCGAAAATGTCCCACCCCGCGAACCGGAGATCATCCAGTCCTGCAAGCGGAACGAAGTCCTTAATCAGAGGGCTTCTGTTCTCAGTTCTTTTCCCGAGACGGATCGCCGCCATCTGACTCAGTGAGCCGACGGGCTCTCGCAACTTTTTACGTATTAGTTCGACGCCCGCCATGAAAGTGGTTGAGACTGCGCCGATGCCCGGTGTAAAAACGGTCAGCGGTCCTTCCGGACTGGGTATGCTCTTTGCTTTGCTAAGTCCCTGATTCTTCTGCTTTGAATTGTTTGTAGACATAAAATAACCTCTGAATTGCAGTTAGATTAGTAAGTACAGCCAGCAAAACAACCGAGGCCGCAAGGGCCAACGGAGGATTTGAGCTCACCTTTCCGGGATCCTGAAATGCCATCATACTTTGCAGTTTGTCGAAAAGTGGATTCAACACGTTGAGAACCAAACCCAGCCCGAGAATAACGACACGTTCCTGACGTCTTGCGAGTCCGACATTTGCCTTAAACCCGAGAGTCTCTGCCCGCGCGCGGATGTAGCTGACCATTATGGATCCGCCGATGGCGAACACAGCCGCCACAGACGTTAAGTAATAATGATTCCCTATAAGATAAAAACCTAGCCCGAAAAAAACCGTCACTTCTGAATACCTGTCCATGGTCGAGTCGTAGACTGCGCCGAAGCGCGTGACCCTTCCCGTCTTGCGGGCAACGGCACCGTCCACGACATCAAAAAGTCCGCTTACGAGCACTAGCACACCGCCGAGCACGATCTTTCCGGAGGCAATTTCCAGTGCGCAAAGGACACTCAAGAGGAAGCCGAGAGTCGTGAACCAGTTCGGGTTCGCGTTTTTCTTCCCCAGCCAATTTGCAACCGGCTCAAGCAATCGTTTGAACCACGCTTCGAGCCACGGCGGTATAATGCTCCTCATGCTTCAGCCCCCTCCACAATAATCACAAATTCTCCCCGTA
Source organism: Candidatus Kryptoniota bacterium (assembly GCA_046706745.1). Taxonomy (GTDB): domain Bacteria; phylum Bacteroidota; class Ignavibacteria; order Kryptoniales; family JAKASW01; genus JAKASW01. The sequence continues at coordinate 1,561 of JBJKPC010000082.1, read as the reverse complement.
TCTCGCTCGGAGCCATCATCTCTAGTATCTCCGTAAATGTACCCCTGTAGATAGTCTCATGGACTTTCGTTATTTCGCGTGCAACCACGCACCTGCGCTCACCAAAATACCTTGACAGTTCCTCGAGTGATTTCCCTATCCGGTGAGGAGATTCATACAAAATCACCGTCCTCTTCTCAGCAGAGAGCTGTTGCAGTTTCTTCTGCCTCCCTTTCTTGAGCGGAAGAAATCCTTCGAACACAAAGCGATCCATCCTCAGCCCGCTTGAGGAGAGTGCGGCAACGAAGGCCGTAGCACCCGGAATTGGGATCACTTCCACGCCCGCGGACACGGCATCCCTGACAAGAGTGTAACCCGGATCTGAGATGCCCGGGGTGCCGGCATCAGTAATAAGTGCCGCTGTCTCCCCTCGCGTCATGCGTCCTACTAGCTCAAGTGCCCTGTTTGCCCCGCTGTGACTGTGAAAACTAACCATAGGTTTCGATATACCGTAGTGTTTCAGAAGTACGGAACTTGTTCGAGTGTCTTCTGCAGCAATGAAATCGACGACTTTTAAAGTGTCCACCGCACGGATCGTTATATCCGAAAGGTTCCCGATCGGCGTAGCCACGACATAGAGTCTCCCCTTCGGACTCTGCAAACCTCGAAGGGTATCTTCGGACACTAGGTTCCCCAATCTCTCAGGTACCTGAAATCGACATTTATAGTTCTGTGACCGATCTTCGCAATAATCGGGGGTCTCCTCTTGAACTGGCTTCCGACAATCATCCTGCGCATATCGCCCACCAATCGAGGATTGTATCCCATTGAAACTACTTCTTCGACCTTCATCTTATGATCCACGAGCAGATAAAGGACCTCGTCTATTTCCTTGTATTTGTATCCGAGTTCGTCCTCGTCGGTTTGGCCAGCCCAAAGATCTGCGCTCGGCTTCTTCTTCACAATCTTCTCGGGGACACCAATGAATTGCGCCAGCTGCCACACTTGAGTCTTGTAAAGATCCCCGATCGGGTTTATCGCGTGCGCCATATCGCCGTAGATTGTCCCGTAGCCCAGCAACATCTCAGTTTTGTTGCTGGTCCCAAGCACAAGGGCCCTTTCGCGAGCGGAGATATCGTAGAGTATGATCATCCTCATACGCGAGAATATATTGCCCTCGCGGACTTTTCCCATTCCTGGCTCCCGCGCGATTATTGCATCTGCAGGAGCACTGATATCGACCAGCTCGATATCGACCCCGAACTTCTCTCCAAACAATCTGGCATCTTCAACACTGTCTTTCGAAGAAGTCTTGTACGGCATTACAACACAGAAGACGTTTTCTTTTCCAAGCGCCTTCACCGCCAAGGCGGCAGACACGGCCGAATCCACTCCTCCGGAAAGACCGACGACGACCTTATTCAGGCCAGTCTTTCGAGTTTCTTCCCGAACAAAGCGTACGAGAAGCTCCGTTACAAGTCTTGGATTTATTTCCAGGTCTTTGGTCTGGGTTTCCATGTATTAGGCTTTTCCGGTTGTGCCGACCGGCACTCTGCCATTTGAAGTCTTAGCCGCCATCTGC
>JBJKPC010000081.1:0-10550 GCA_046706745.1 Candidatus Kryptoniota bacterium | reverse complement strand
ACACTTCTAACAGCTCTAGAATTGCGCATCCCTACCTATTAACCAACAATATCAAAAGGAGGTAACAATGAACAGCAAGTATGGTAATGCTGTCCCGCTCGGATATGCGGCTCTTTCCATTGTATTGTGGATGGGTATGATGATGTACGCCAACTGGTACACCCCGGAAGCCGGTATGTTCGGAGGGATCTTGGCATTTACTCTCGGCGCAATAATACTCGGCATAGCAGGCATATTTGCGTACCTTAGTGGGAACGCCGTCGACGGGATACTCTTTCTCGTTAGCGCAGGATTCCTGTGGGCGATCTGGATGGCAAGCAGCCATATGCCGAGCAGCTCTGCCAGCATGGGGAACATGGCTGCAGCACGGAGCTACGGCGGCTGGGCCAATCTGACATGGGCAATTGTCGTCTTCTTCGTCTGGCTTGCTTCCATGAAGGCCGGTTTCTTCAAAATGCTGTTCCTGCTGGGACTCTGGGTGGCACTTGTCCTGTTCACCATAGCAGGGTGGACCAGCTCCGAGGTGATCAGGGTCATTGGTGGGTATGTAGGACTGGCGACAGCGGCCGTCGGTTTGATTTTCTTTATCACTGAGACAAAGAAGCTCGGAAACGGTGCCGCCGACCGGTAATTGTCACGCGCCTGTGCCGTGAGGTGAAGCAAAGTCCCGCCGCGGGGCGGGACTTTTTATTTCCATACTTCTCTTGCCATTCTTCAGATGCGCGGCTCAGGATCTATTTTGAACGACTCATCGGATGCGGCCTATTTTATTCCAAGGTTGTACGCCATGAAAGACAGGATATCCGCGGACTGCGCAATGCGTTTGTCGGTGGGCATATAGTCGTGACTCGTTTTCGTCTCGATTCTTATTATTATCGGATTGTTGCACGCCTGATCATGCTGCATAGCGGCCGTGAACTTATATGAATGACTGGGTACCACCCGATCATCGTGGTCGGCAGTTGTTACGATCGTCGGAGGATAGCAAGTCCCGGGTCTGATGTTTTGAACGGGAGAGTACTTTATGAGCCACTGAAAAGCCGTCGAATCAGCGGACGATCCGTACTCGGGAACCCAGGCTACGCCGGCCGAGAATTTCTGGTATCTCAACATATCCATCACGCCGGCGCCCGCGTACACCGCGCCGAACAGGTCGGGACGTTCGGTCTCGCACGCACCTACAAGCAGTCCGCCGTTGGAATAACCTTCAATGCCGAGCCGCGGTGTCGAAGTATATTTCTCCCTTATCAGATATTCCGCGCCCGCGATGAAGTCGTTGAAGACGTTTTGCTTTTTTCCGAGCATGCCGGCGTGATGCCACGCTTCGCCGAATTCCCCGCCTCCGCGAATGTTAGCGACCGCATAAATACCGCCCAGCTCGAGCCAAACTATATTTACCGGATTGAATGAAGGAGTTATGCTTATATCGAATCCGCCGTAACCATAGAGAAGCGTCGGGTTTTCGCCGTCGAGCTTGGTCCCTCTTCTCATGGTTATGAACATCGGGATAAGCGTGCCGTCTTTAGAGTGATAGAAGACTTGTTTGGTTACGAAGTCTTTCGGATTGAAATCAACGCGCGGGGCGTGGAAAGCCGTGCTCTTTCCCGTTTTGAAATTATACCGGAATACTGTCGATGGATAGAGAAATGACGCAAAGGAATAATACATGATCGGCGAGTCGGGTCGACCGCTCAACTCTCCGACTGTCCCGATTCCGGGAAGCTTCAGATTCTTCTCATGTTCGCCGTTTGGAGAAAAGATCGACACTTCACTTTTTGCATCGACCAGGTAATTCACCACGAGGTGCCCTCCGGCAAGCAGAGCACTCCTGATGACGTTCTTGGACTCGGCAACAACCGTCTTCCAGTTTCCCGGCGATGGACGAGCGATGTCGAATGAAACAATCTTCCTGTTCGGGGCGTTCAGCGTCGTCAGCATATATATTTTAGTGCCTATGTTCCCGAGCGGATAGTACTCTGCGTTGTCTTTCTCGAACAATGGAACGACACGCGACGAGAGATCCGGATGCTCCGGATTTTTAAAGTCGATGTAAAGCAGCTTATTTCTTGACTCTGTGCCCTTGTTGAGTGTAATGAAAAGGTAGCGACCGTCGTCGGTTGTACTTCCGCCGACGAACCAGCCGGGGTGATTCTTGAGACTGTAGAAGAGTTTATCCTCGCTCTGGGGAGTTCCGATCCGGTGATAGTATAACATCTGTCCGACCGCCTCCGTCGTGAGAGCCTGGCCCTCCTTCGGTTCGGGAAAACGTGAATAGAAGTATCCCTTGCTGTTCTTTGTCCAAGCGATGCCCGAGAATTTCACCCAGTGTACGGTATCCGCGAAGTCTCTGCCGGTGGCGAGGTCCCTTACGTGAAAGGCTTCCCAGTCGGAGCCGCCCTGAGATAGTCCGTAGCAAAGATACTTGCCGTTCGGTGAAGCATCGTAGCTCAGAAGTGCTATGGACCCGCCGGGAGAAATTTTGTTGGGATCCAGTATCATCCTTGGTCTGCCGTTGATTTCTCTCTCCATGTACAAAGGACTCTGGTTCTGGAGCCCGGTGTTTCTGCTGTAAAAGAGAATTCCTGCACGCTGGCTCGGCACTCCGACTTTTGAATAGTTCCACAGCTTGGTTAGTCGTGCGTTGATCCTGTGACGTATGGGGATTTTGTCGAGGTATGCGAATGTCACTTTGTTCTCGGCTTTGACCCAAGCTTCCACTTTGGGGCTGTCCTGATTTTCCATCCATCGGTAAGGTGCAGGCACTTTTGTCCCGAAGTAGTTGTCGACGATTTTGTCCCTGTAAGTGTTGGGATACTTCATTGCTTGTGCTCTCGTACTTCTAGGTAAAGTAATTATAACTGACGTAGCCAATATCACTAAGACTGTTTTCAAAGAATTCCGAGAAATGTAATCCTTCCAGTCCTGTGGATGGTTTCCGCCAAATTGCGATTTTCCGGCCGTGATTCGGTGTAAACAAGAGATATGCGGAATCATTTTCCCTCCATATTTTTGTTCGGCTCAATGGATGCTTGATGGGTCCTCCTCGTGAAGTACGCACGATTCCGGTCGTGGAGGTGCGCTTTCTCAAACCGGCGCGGAGTTCCGGTATAGGGCGCCTGATTATTGTGCATTAGGAGAAACACGGTTGCTGGATATAATATGGTTATGACCGACGATGCTTCCAAACGATTAGCTTAACTTCGTACCGGGATAAGCCGAGGATCTGAAAGATTTTGACCTGGTACAGCAGAAGTGTTGTTCGGCAGGACTGATTTTCTACGCGCCCGGTCCCGAGTTTGTTGGAACCAATACCGCTCTGGATCGGTTGCAGGTGAAGATAAAAGGAAACCTCTGAATTGACCAGGATATCATAGGAGTGAAAATGGGAAATAGCAAAGCGATTTCGCAGGATTTTGGCAAGCTGCTCCTCCGCGTGACGGTGGCGGGGCTCTTGCTCTTTCACGGTGTGTCCAAGCTGATCCATGGTGTATCGTGGATGGCCGGACCGCTCGCCGCATTGCATCTGCCTGCTTTCATTGCATATGGTGTGTACGTCGGAGAGGTTATTGCTCCGGTCTTCGTTATACTCGGCGTGTACGCCCGGCTCGGCGGTCTCATTATCGCTTTCGATATGTTCATGGCGGTTCTGCTGGTCGCCCGCGGAAGAATGTTCGCTTTGAACGGCGCGGGAGGATGGGGACTGGAGCTGGAAGCTTTCTATTTCTTCACAGCGCTTTGCGTCTTTTTCATCGGCGCGGGAAGGTTCAGTTTGGGTGGTACGAACGGAAACTGGAACTGATACTCCGTTCTTCTCGCAGCCGATCCGTGACGATCGGACCGGAGTGTCCCTCCGATTCAACTTGCCGGGTGAAATGAATGTAAACAGCATTTCGCGAATCTCCGTTATCAGGATACAGTTGCGTTGCTCTCCCTCTCCCGGCAGGGCTTCTTGAATACATCACAGGAGTACTGATCCCGACCAATGTGGCAATCTCCCCAGCTGAGTGGTGCAGCGGCCGATATTGACACTCTCGCGATGGACAGGTAACTTACCGGCGAGATCGTTTCGCCGCGGAGATCAAAGAGCCGGGGCCGCAGTCCGGAGGCAGATTTGCCGGCGAACAGATTCCGTAATACCGGGCACTCGATTGAGTCTGAGCGATGCCCAAGCGCCAGCCTGAAATATTTCCCTTCCCAGTTCCTTATGATGCGGCAGTACCTGACCAGGTTCTAAACGGGTGACTACAAGTGAAGCGATCTATCGCATCCGGACATGTTAACCAACCTGGAAAAGGAGGTCGCTATGACTCTTGAGAAATTGAAGGAGTATTTGGACAACCACGGGATTAGGTATGTTGTCATCAGCCATTCGATAGGATATACGTCTCAGGAGATTGCCCGCTCCGCACATGTCCCGACGGACCAGCTTGCGAAGACCGTGATTATCAAAATCGACGGACAATTGTCCATGGCAGTTCTGCCGGCATCACATAAAGTCGACCTGCACCTTCTGAAGGACGTAACCGGGGCGAAAAGGGTAGAGCTTGCATCGGAAGATGAATTCATCGGAAAGTTCGGTGGATGCGAGATCGGTGCGATGCCGCCGTTCGGGAACGTCTATGGGATGGAAGTCTTTGTCTCGGGTTTGCTCACCGAGCAGGAAGAAATCGCTTTCAATGCATGTTCCCACCATGAACTCGTGAAGATGGCATTCAGAGACTACGCTAAACTCGTCCGTCCCAAGGTGATAGAGCTAGCTGAGCCTTAAATTCGCTCCATTTACGAGCACGAAATGGCCGGCAGGCTCTGCTATCGAAAATTCCAGCGGGGCGATTTGTTTGGGTCCGATCGGCCGCTGGGGTCCGGACAACTTCCGTTCGGACGAGTGGACGTCCTTTTGGTACGCTGGTAATCTGTGGCGACGGCAAAAACAGGTTGCGTCGGTCCTCACAAGGCTGGCTGACTCGAATTCGAAGCAGCAACAAAGTCGGAGGAGCGCGAGGCGATAAGTCTGGAATGGTCGGTGAAACGGTCATTGGCCGTAACAAGTTCACAAAGTGTGTTGATTGGCCTGATTTTGAGGTCGCCTTTCGGAATATGCCCGCGTCCCTTAGCAATAGGCAGTCTGTCGGAGTAACCTGAAAATCCTGACTCAATCTCACGGATCCGGTTGCAAGGGAAGTCATTCGCTGTTTTTGAAAGGGTTTTAGGGAAAGTGTCCGTCCGGCATTCTGGTATTTACCTGACCGGTCTTAGCGATGCATCTGTTTGATCGCAGACTTGAACGTTTTGACAGTTGAACAGCCCCCCACCACCAAAAGAGAGTCTCTTTGTTGACGGGGGAGGCTTTCTCTATTGGTTAAGGAAATCACTATGCGTTTGAACTTTTCTGCCCTAATATTGTTAAATTATAACGACGAAAAGTGTTGATATTGAACCAATGACGGTATCTGCTATTTCATATAATTAACATATTTAGCACCGAGCCTTACCGGCAACAAAATCACAAGAAAAGGAATATCGGTAATGAAGATTTTCGTTGCGGGGGGAACGGGTGTGCTTGGCAGGAGAGTTGTTCCTGAGCTTGTTTCGATGGGCCACGAAATCGTTGGTCTCAGCAGATCGAGCGAAAATGACGACCTTCTTGCGACTATGGGAGCGGAATCCAGGCGTGGGGACCTACTGGACCGCGAAGGGCTATATCGAATATCGGCCGATTGCGAAGCCATAATCCATCTGGCTAGGGCGGTTCCCACCAAGTCAAGAACAAAGATTGACGACTGGGTACTTAACAATAGGGCGAGAACCGAAGGGACGACCAATCTAGTAGCGGCAGCGCTGCGCAACAGCTGCAGCCTGTACATCCAACCAAGCGTGACTTTTCTCTACGGGAGAAAGCACGGCGAGTGGGTCGACGAATCGTGCCCCCCCGCGACGGATCTTCCTGCGATGGTCAAATCTTCCGTCGAAACAGAACTTGAGGTGCTTGACGCCGTAACACGCTACAAGCTCCCGGCAGTCATCCTCAGATTCGGAAACGTTTACAGCCACGATTCGAGGCACACTGCTTCCATGTATGACTTGATAAGCAGGGGGAAATATCCGCTGATTGCAAGAGGAAACGTGTACTGGAACTTGGTGACCGCCGACGACGCTGCGGGAGCAGTCGTCGCCGCCGTGAAGAATGGCAGAAAAAACATCGGGAAGATCTTCAACATTTGCGACGATGAACCGGTTCAGTACCGGGATCTCGTTGCATTTATTGCGAAATCGCTCGGCGCACCGAAGCCCGGCAGTATTCCGATCTTCCTTGCGAACCAAGCGATGGGTGAACTCACCGTCCACTTCCTTCTGCAGAATATGAGATGCATGAACAAGCGAGCCAAAGAAGAACTGGGCTGGCATCTGCGCTTTCCGACTTACAAAGAAGGGCATGAAGCAATAGTCAACAGGTGGAGATCGGAGCGCGGACACACTGGAACGTCCGTCAGCCGAGCACTTGCAGTCTAAGCCTATCTAATTTGGCCGCAACCTGTTATCTTTAAAACGGATCAACTCACTCCGGGTCGGCAGCCTATCGAATAGCCTTGCAGAGCTTTACGGTTCGGGCAAATGCCCACCGGAGAGGTTTTGTTGTCATTTTGAACAAAAGATTAACAGGTCACCGATGCAAATCCCGATTTACCAGATTGATGCCTTCACCGATGAAAGATTCCGTGGCAACCCCGCCGCCGTTTGCATACTTGATGGATGGCTCCCCGACAAAACACTGCAGGAGATCGCTGCAGAAAACAACCTTGCTGAAACTGCCTTTGTCCTTTCCAAGAATCGCAACATCGAGCTGAGGTGGTTCACTCCGGCTGTCGAGGTAGACCTATGCGGCCATGCAACACTCGCCACTGCATATACTTTCAAAGAGCATCTTAATTACAAGGAAGATGAGATCAGCTTTAAGACTAAGAGCGGTCTACTCAAAGTGATCTACGGTGGCGACATGATGTCGATGATTTTTCCAAGGAGAGCCGCCGTACCCTTCCAGTCCGATAAGGAGGTGGCGGCTGCACTCAGGGCGCACCCGACCGAAGTGTTGAAGTCGAGAGATCTCATGGCGGTCTTCGATAGTGAAGACGCCGTCCGAGCCATCGACCCGGATTTCGAGAAGATCAGGAGACTTGAATGTTTGGGAGTGATAGTCACGGCGCCTGGCAGAAACTCGGATTTCGTGTCTCGCTTTTTTGCGCCGCAAGCGGGTATCAATGAAGATCCTGTCACCGGCTCGGCGCATACTACCTTGATCCCTTACTGGAGCGGGAGACTACGTAAGAAGCAGCTGTCTGCGTTTCAGATATCGCAAAGAGGCGGGAAGCTCTTCTGCGAGGATCTCGTCGACAAAGTCAAGATTTCCGGCAAGGCTGTAACCTATCTCACGGGATCCATAACCGTGTGACGAACCGCAGGGAGTGTCCTTTCCAGGGACCTTCCTGTGTTAAATGCCTCCGTAGTTTCTCCATGCTTGTAGGTGGGCGGCAATATTGAACGCCGACAGCTCTACTGTATTCTAGTCTATCCGGAAGCTCTCCGTCGGCTTTCGTACCGCGTTGCCCGGGAATTTTTCGGGCGCTTCTCCTTGAACACAGACCCATGAGCAGAAGGTTAAAGGATTATTGGAATCCGATCTATTCCACAGTGGAGAGCTGGCCCCCATCCGGCCAAATACTGCCGGGGCCGCGGGGGCCCTCCGGTTTCATTTGTACCTTCAGTCTAGCACTTCGTCGCTACACATGCCTGCCGGAATGTCTGACAAAGGAATCCATAGGGGGATTCAATAGTCGAAATCAAATACATCGGGTCTGCTGAGCTACTCTGAAGGATGGCAAACGAGCTGGGGAGAGCGACCGCTCTTCGAGTTATTTGAAGCGGTGAGAGGCGAAAGCCATAAGAGGTAGGACCCTACCGTCCAACTGCAAGGCAGCGCCTTCTCATGTTTCGCCTTTCAGGTAGCTTTCGTGCCCAATGGAAAATTTTCCGAAGATCGGCAATTCTTTCATCAGGGACCATTCTTTTCCCCTTTTTCGTACCACTTTTGGCGCCTCCGGGGCGGCATGTCGGTTGATGCGTAGTGAGCTGCGACGGTTACCCTGGACCGCCGTGCAGATACGATTCATAGAGGAAGGAGAGCGTGAATGGGAACCGGGCAGATGTTACTCGCCCTTGTAGCCCTTACTATTCTTGCGAGCGTTACCATCTCTGCCAACAAGTTGATACTGAATGAGACTGATGTCGTTCAGGGATCCGAGGCGATGATCACGGGAACTGCTCTCGGGCAGGCAATGGTGGAGGAAATCACCGTCAAATATTTCGATCAGGATGTATTGCCGCCGCTGTCGACGGATACGGCAACTGCCTTCACACCTCCGTCGCAGCTGGGTCCAGATTCGAGCGATGTTGCAGGAGTGGATACTACATATAATGATATCGATGACTACAACGGCTTTGTCGACTCGGTTTCAACTCCGCGTCTGGGATATTTCAGGAGATCGTGTGAAGTCTATTACGTGGACGAGAACGGCGACAGCAGCATTACGCAAACGTTCATGAAGGAAATCGTCGTGACTGTCTCTAACCCCTATCTCGGCACGCCTGATCATTCCATTAAACTCTCGCAGATAGTGTCTTACAGATATAAAAGCTAGGGACGATTATGGACACCATGATAGATCTAATCGGCTCGATGGTTGTCGCCAGTCTCATCATGCTGGCGGTGTTAAAGATGAATGCCGGTTTGTCGGATGCGGGCTCGGACACAAACGTATCTGTAATAACCCAGTCGAACGTAACACAGATCGCAAACAGCATCAACTATGATTTTTACAAGATAGGTTTCAGGGCTTCGCCGGCGATCCTCTTTGCAGACTCAAACAAGATCGTCTTTCGGGCCGACCTTGAAAAGACAGGCTCGCCGGATACGGTCCGTTATTGGGTCAGCACACCGATTCAGGGTAGCGGGCTGAATCCAAACATGCGGATCCTCTACCGGTCGATCAATAGTGACCCGCCGACCGGTGCGAGTCTTGGACAGACCAAGTTTCTATTGAACTACTACGACAGCACGGGTGCGATAATGAATATTCCTGCGGCTGACACTACAAATCTGAGCGTCCTTTCCAGGATTAAATCTATACGTGTCACTGTGAAGGTGGAGAGCCCAAATAAGCTGATGTCGGATTCGACATATGCAGGCGCGTACTGGCAGGAATTCATCAGCCCCAAGAACCTGCGCACCCTGATGTGATTGGAGGATAATAAATGGGCAGGATGGCAATCATAGGCGTCCTGACGCTTCTGTTTTCGTTGTCCATTATCGGATACAACATTAACAGGCGTGCCGGTGCGGCAGTTAGAAACTACACTGAATATTACAGCTTCACGCGTGCACACGATATAGCTTCGAGTGCCGTAGAGATCTATATCCGAAAACTCACGGACAATATCTGGCTCCGGGGAACATCGACGCTAAGTCCACTCCTTGGAGGAAGCGCTACTGTCACGATCGATTCGATCCCGGGGGTGTACGATCCGGGCGCGAACACCACGCTCGATACACTTCTCATGACCAGCGTCGGCAGTTACAATGGGCAAACGGACACCGTGCAGAATAGACTCTATCCGGTTCCGATATCTATGCCGCTGATACGAGGGGCGGTCGCTATGTCTGCCGGTAGATCGGCTACTATCAAAATCGCGGGTAACGCTCAGACCAGCGGCATCGATAAGAATCCGGACGGGACATATCCCGCGGTACCAGATTCAGTGCCAGGGATCGCCATCAACTCGACAGCGCCGGGATCGAACGTTACGGTTTCGGCAACTGCGTCTGTGGTCGGAAACGGAAGTGTAAATCCAGACACTGCACGTGTGTCTGATCTGCCTGACTATACCAGTTTTGCCAACAAGATGGTCCGGCTGGCAAAGGTGTATACCGGGCAGACATTCAGCAGCAGTAGCGCACCTCTTGGCACCGAGGAACATCCGCAGATTTCTTTTATGACCGGAAATACGACGATGAGCGGAACGTGCTCGGGCTACGGCATTCTCATTATCGACGGAAACTTGAAGATGAGCGGTCAGTTCACTTTTGATGGCCTGATAATAGCCTACGGTCAGGCAAACATTTCAATACAGACCACGGGGCAATCCAACGTATATGGCGCCGTGATATTGGCTGGCACCAACACCTCTTACAGTCAAGAGGGCAAGTCAATTGTGCAGTACAGCAGCAGTGTCATCAAGAAAGTGGGCGAATCGACTGTTGGCAGATATCTCATCGCGGACTGGTGGGAGTAGAATAAGGCACTTTCAGCAAGGTATCTGTACTTGGACGGTTTTCACCCCGGAGGCAACGTCGCTGCCGGACAGGAACTGTTTGATACAGAACACAGTAAAGTTTTTCGGATTTGCATCCGATAAATAGGTGGAGATATATTCTCGGGAGACCGGTTAAAGGTCTTTCAAAACAGACGAGTCGTGCAAAGGGCTATGGTTGGATTCTC
>JBJKPC010000080.1:0-15830 GCA_046706745.1 Candidatus Kryptoniota bacterium | reverse complement strand
GTCCCGACAAAGTTCTCACTTTGTCGGGATAAAATCCGGTCGTTGCCGGTGCCGATTCAAACGAACTTAGCGTTCTTTGCTAAGTTCGAATTTGAATCGAGCATCCCGCATACATGCGGGAGAATATTCTTAAAGGCCCCGCTCTGAAGAGCGGGGTTTTTTTATGCCTTGATTTTTCCTCGCATCTCTAGGAAGGTTCTATGGTGAAGATGGCAACGGAAAAGAGCCATTTGGAGGCAGGCACACATCCATTGATATAGCTGATCCACTTGATCAGAACTACTATCAATCAATAAATGGAGGTATGCTATGCTTACCGGCCAAGTTGGAACTCGGGCTTCCATCCTTAGCTGTGCAACACTCTCGCTGCTTTTGCTTCTCTCCTCCTGTAACAATAGCGGGACAGATAATCCGGCCAATTCATTCTCGGGAATAACCCGGGCAGACTCAACTGGTGCGCTTCTCTCGTCTGATCCATCCGACTGGGCACCGATTCCAGCCGTCGGTCTTGAGTTTCTGCCCAAGGGTGCCTATCCAAACCCGTCCAAGGCGGGCAAAGGCTTTAACCTCGGATGGCACACCACTCAAACTGATTCGATTGTCATCACGATTAATGATTCTCCGACGCATGTAATTAATACGGTGGGGGCATGGCTTGAAGTCCCCGGGAGCTATGTTGTTAATTATCCAATGAGCGGATTACAGGCGGGTATTTATCGCGTGTATTTCAAAGTCGTCCGTCATGATTCAACCTATGTTACGTACGGAGACGTCCAGCTCTCGAATTGAGCGGCCGTCGATTCCGGCACATTCCCGTGGGAGAAGGTGACCTTCGCCATCGGTTTCGCTTTGTGAGAAGGTCACCTTCACTTTCAAAATCCTCCGCTTATGCGCTCGATCTCCTCCGTAAGCTCACCCCACCTGAAGTACTTATCCTCCAGTTTGCTCGCCAGCTCCTGATACTCGATCGTGGTGTTCTTGGCAGATTCGCCGTCCTTGTAGAATTCAGGATCGCCCATCAAGCCTTCGATCTCTTTCCTCCGTGTCTCCATCCTAGATATCTCCGCCTCGACACTCCTTAACTTGTCTTTCAGCGGGCGAAGCTTTCTCGAAAGCTCATTTCGTTTTTCCGCTTCGACCCGGCGCCGTTCTTTGCTCGGAAGCTGCACGTTCTGTACTCTTTGGTCCGTGGTATTTGGTTCTTTTTCCGTACCACGATTAACCGTCTCACCTGAAGTCGCCGCGGAATTTCCAGCTTCTTGTTTCTTTCTGTACAAATAATCGCTGACATTTCCCGTGAAGGTCCTCACCTTTCCGTGACTGAACTCCGCGACCTTATTCACTAGAGGGTCCAGAAAAGCCCGGTCGTGCGAGACTATAACAAATGTCCCTTCGTATTCTTTGAGTGCCTCCTGCAGGACCTTCTTTGAGCGCATATCGAGATGATTTGTGGGCTCGTCCATTATAAGGAAATTCGCTGGCTGAAGAAGCATCTTTGCGAGTGCGAGACGGCTCTTCTCCCCGCCCGACAAAACTGATACCTTCTTGAATACATCGTCGCCTTGGAAGAGGAAAGCACCCAGTATCGTCCGGAGTTTAGTCCTGATTTGACCGGTCGCTACGCCTTCTACCACTCCCAACACGTCGCTATCCAAGTCGAGCTCTTCGGCCTGGTGCTGAGCGTAGTATGAAGGCGTCACATTATACCCGGTATCTACTGCCCCCGAATCGATCGGCTCCACACCTGCAAGCATTCTGGCGAATGTCGATTTGCCCGCGCCATTAACGCCGACCACAGCGATTCTGTCTCCCCGCTCAATTCTGTAGCTGAGACCGGCGAACACATGCCTGTCTCCGTAACTCTTGTGGATATTTCGGAGCTCGACCACGATACCTCCGCTCTGCCTGGCCTGGGGGAAATGGAAGTGGATCTCCTCTTCCTCATCTTCGATCTCGATTCGGTCGATTTTTTCCAGATGCTTGATCCGGCTCTGGACCTGTCGCGCCTTTGTCGCCTTGTACCTGAAACGCTCTATGAACTGCTCGGTCTGCTTGATTTGCTGCTGCTGGTTCTTGTAAGCATTTAGCTGCTGTTCGCGGCGAATCTGTTTTTCTTTTTCGTAAAACGAATAGTTGCCCGAATATTCTTCAAGCCGCCCGAGATTGAAGGCCCAGGTCCTCCGTGTCAGGTTGTCCAGGAATGTGCGATCGTGCGAGACGAGCACTACGGCACCATTATAGCCGCGAAGCCTCTCTTCCAGCCATTGAAGTGACTCGATGTCTAAATGGTTGGTCGGTTCGTCGAGGAGGAGGACCGACGGCTCTCTTAGCAGTAGCTTTGCCATCTCAATTCTCATCTGCCAGCCGCCGCTGAATTCCTCGGTTTGCCTTTCGAAATCGTCAGGTGAGAAGCCGAGGCCGACGAGCACCTGCTCAACCTTGGACTTCATGCGAAACGCGTCGAGGTCTTCCAGTTTTTGCTGCAGTTCGCCGAATACCTCAAGAGCGTCATTGTGCTCCGCACTTGCCGGATCGAGCTCTTCCAATCTCTTCCTGGCCTCCTCGAGCTCGTTTTGTACCACGATGACGTCTTCGAACGCCGACTCCGTTTCGCTGTAAAGAGTCTTGCCGGATGAAGAGATCCCTTCCTGCGGTAGATAGCCAACGGTTACGTATCGTGCTTTGTTTATCTCTCCGGAATCCGCCAGTGTCACTCCTGCAAGTATCTTGAGGAGTGTCGACTTTCCTACACCGTTGGGCCCTACCAGTCCAATTCTGTCGTGTGCCCCAACTGTGAAGGATATCCGGTTAAAAAGGAATCGTTCCCCGAACTGTATTGTTATATTAGTAGCGCTTAACAACTCTTCTCGTTTGCCGTGAAGTATAAATATAATCAACCCGGAAACAAGATGAGAAATTGTAGCCTCTAGCCCATGTTCAAACGCATACTGACAAGAATTGGGACACTGACGGTCTCTTTCCTCAGCTCCCTCGGGAATGTTAGCATCGTAAGTGTTAAGGCGCTGATTGCCGTAAGAAAGATCCACACTTACACCGATCAGCTGATAGAAAGCTTTATCTACATCGGGCGGGACTCATTACCCCTCTTGCTGGCCAGCTCCGCCTTTCTCGGGCTTGTAGTCGGATTACAGATAGGAATAGGAGCAAGTCCTCTTACTCCACGCTGGGTCCAAGGAGGCATCATCATAAAACTGATATTCCTTGAGATGGGGCCAGTTGTTTTCGGCCTTCTTCTTGCAGGAAGAATAAGCTCCGGAATCTCTTCTGAAATCGGAGAAATGAGCGTCACCGAGCAAATCGACGCACTCCGGACCTCCGCGATCGATCCCGTTGAATATATCGTAATGCCTCGCGTCCTAGCGGGAACAGTTGCCGTACCGATGTTGATAGTCTGGGGGGATATAGTTTCGATCTTGTCGGCTTTCGCATCCGACCATATGTCGACAGGACTGACATGGGCCACATTCGTTATGGGAATGAGAGAGGCATTCGTTCCCAAGGATCTGTACACTTCCGTGGTCAAGGGAGTGATCTTCGGAATGGTCATAACCTTGTTCGGATGTTACTTCGGACTCCAGGCCAAGCATGGTGCAAAGGGCGTCGGAAAGTCCACAACCTATGCAGTCATTTGGGCTTCCATAGTGATCATAATAATGGACTATGCAATATCGGCCGGATTGTTCCTGGTTTGAAATGATAGAATTGAGAAACATAAGTAAATCATTCAACGGCATCCCGGTTCTGGAGGGGATCAACCTTGAGGTCGAAGACCGGGAGGTGCTGACGATAATGGGCCAGAGCGGGGCGGGCAAGTCCGTCCTCATAAAGATCATCATAGGTCTCCTTGCTCCGGACGGAGGGAGGATCATCCTGGATGGCGTCGACATTACGGATTACACTGAAGACCAAATGAACGAAACCGTTAGAACGAAAATAGGAATGGTATATCAGTACGATGCACTGTGGGATTCGATGTCCATCGGAGATAATCTTAAGCTGGCCCTGAGAATAAAGAAAGACCTGTCGGAACGGGATATGGACCTGAAAGTCAGGGAGAGCCTCGATATGGTGGAGCTGCCGGACGTACAAAGTCAGTTTCCGGAAGAACTGAGCGGCGGCATGAAAAAGAGAATCGCAGTTGCCAGGGCGATCATCATGAAACCCAAGTATATTGTCTACGATGAGCCTACGACCGGCCTCGATCCGGTCCTTACCAATACCATAGATAACCTCATCGTTAAACTGAACAAGGAACAAAACATTACTTCTCTTGTTATCAGTCACGACATAAGAAGCGCCGAGAAAATCTCGGACGTGGTAAGTATGATCCATAAGGGAAAGATAGTTCACACCTGCAGGGCGGCTGAATTGTGGAGTCAGCATAACGATACTTTTAACAAGTTCATACATGGAGATTCAAACTTCGGATGAGAAAGAAATACAACGAGCTTTATATAGGTACCGCTGTCAGCATCACCATTATTATGGTGGTCGCGAGCATCCTCTTCCTGGAAAAAGCGGACCTGATTCAGCAGGGAATTGGAGTAAATGTCGTCGTCCAAAATGCCGGCGGCATAAGGAAGGGAGGAACCGTACTGTTCGAAGGAGTGGACGTCGGCTCGGTCCGATCAATACGGCTGACCCCAAGGGGGGTGGTGCTGCAGTTGAGGATCACGAAGATTGACTCCATTCCAGACGACTCACGGTTTGTTGTCGCATCCACGAGCCTTCTCGGCTCAAAGGCCGTGGAAATTACCCCCGGCCGATCTACGAACTTCCTTAAGGATGGCGCTTACGTGCGCGCCACGACGAGTACGGGCCTGTCGGAACTCCTGCAGAGTGGCAGGAGAATCACCAGCAGCGTTGGCGAAGTGACCAAGAATCTAAGTGCCCTGACTGATCAGGCAACAAGGCTTAAAGTGCGGTCGGCGTTGGGCGATATCGATGAATCTGTGAGTCTAATCAATTCCTCATTGAAAGGCAACCTTGACGGTATCCACGAAACAATCGAGAGCCTGAAGAGGATTAGCACTGATAACAGGGCCCCGATAGATTCCATAGTGAACAGGTTGTCGCGACATTCGAAGGAACTCGATGTAGCGATAGTGAATACCGAGAAAATTACAAAGAACCTGAACCGGATTATTCTGAGACTGAATGAAGGCGAGGGAACCGCGGGGAAGTTCCTGACCGACGATGAATTGTATGACAAATTGGACAGCACCCTTGCGAATTTGAACAGCCTGGTCGAAGACATTCGCGAACATCCCGGCAAGTACGTTCACGTAAGCATTTTTTAGGCGACGCGTCCAAGCCGCGTTTATGATAAAGACCCCCTCGCTAAGGGGGGATTTGCTTGAGGCGGACATGGCAAAATTTCTAGCGTCGGCCGAGTCCTTTGCCGTGCCCGTTCTCATGAGCATTTGATAAATACCTCGTTTCGACGAGCGGTCAGAGTCCTATTTCTTCAAAATTGAAAGAATCTTCAGCTCCTCTTCGTAGGCCCCTCTCAATGAAGAAGACAGAATGCCTATCTCTTTATTGAGAAGCTCCGGGTCGCGCTCCTCGATCGCTCTCGAAATCCCCGGCAGCGGCTGGCTTGCATACCCCGTATAAAATCCAGGTGCGTAAATCTGATGCTTGAACCAGAAGCTTTTGGGAAGGCCGCCCTTGTCGGTGAATAAACGCTCTATCTGAACCAAGACCCCGTTGATTGCCGGGTAACTTTCGGGGTTCGCACGCCCGATGTTTCCGTCGATTTCGTCGGCGGCGCCTAAAAATTCGGACGATGCTTCGACCGCTGGAGAGAAGTCTACGCCCTTCAGTGCTTCCAAGGACGCCGCTCGTTTCTGCCGATCCTTTATGTAATCCGATATCTGCCCGGCATAATCGGAATACCGGAACGGCAGTAGGGCATCGTCAGCAAGCCTCAGCGTCGCAATACCGAGCACTTTAGCTACGGTGGCATGGTACTCGAACGTAGGATCACCCCAGTGTTCCATCCAATAGTAGTCGTCGAGAACGGAATGGTAGACTCCATACGGGCCGCTGAAACCGAAGTCGAACGCGGGAATACCGAGGTGATCAAGAAACACCGTATAATCTGACCCGCTGCCGAGCCGCCCGAGTTTCGTTGTCGCGGTGTCGGGGACAACTGGATCCTTCCCGAAAGCGTCTTTGTTCTGCCGTGCATACCATGCGTCGAAGACACTCATTCCGGTTTTTGGATCTGTTACCGACTTGGTGACGTTCATGATGAACCGGTCGAGCGACGGAACCGCGCTCGAACTGAAATTTGTCCCGCTGACAGGTGCGTCTATGTTGATGTAGGCCACGGCCTGCTTAACCAATGCCGCCGCATTTTGCTCACCCCATTCCGTCGAACCAAGCAATCCGTATTCTTCACCGTCCCATGAGCAGATTACTATCGTCCTTTCGGGTCGCCATCCGCTTTTGAGGAGCGTACCGAACCCGCGCGCGGTCTCCAGCAACGATGCCGTTCCGCTGTTCGGGTCGACGGCCCCGTATACCCACGCATCACGGTGGTTGCCGATAATGACCTTCTCATCCGGGTACCGGTCGCCTTTTATCGTCCCTACGACATCCCAAATAGGTCTTATTTCGTAATCCATGTCTAGGTGCATGCGTACTTCCGTTCCGCCAGGCCCTACGTGATATGTAAACGGGAGACCGCCTTGCCATCCCCCTGGCACGACGGGGCCCGCCAGGTTGCTGAGAAGCTTCTGAGCGTTGCCGTAGGAAATCGGCATGCAGGGAATATGTGGAAGATCAGTGACTGCGCTTAGCTCTATTCGCTTTGCGTCTTTTGTTGATGCATAGCCCGGAGTCAACGGATCACCTGGATACACGGTCAGGTCTTGTATGCTTCCGCGTTGCACTGCGTTCCACGGTCGCATGGGGCCGTTTGGGTAAATGTCGCCCCTGTCGTACCCGTCATCTGCCGGGTCGGAATAAATGATAACGCCTGCGGCGCCGTGTTCCTCTGCCACTTTCACTTTTATTCCGCGAAAACTTCGGCCGTATCTCACCAGCATGATCTTTCCCTTGAGTTGTACTCCAAGATTGTGAAGGACCTCATAGTCTTCCGGAAGGCCGTAGTTGGCATAGACTATCTGACCTGAGATGTCGCCGCTTGGCGAATAGGCATTGAAAGGTATGACGACTTTTGAATTGTAAGTGTCCTTGTCCCATTTCCAACCCTCCTCATTGAGATCGAAGTTGAGTTTTGTCGGCGCAGTCATCTCGAGCGATTCGGATTTTGGGTATGGGATATAAACATAGTAAGTGACAATCTTGGCGTCTATCCCGTAATTCTCGAATCGGTTTTTAACGAACATTGCCAGCGTGCTGTCGTAAGCAGTGCCGGCCACGTGAGGTTGTTGTGTGAGAATAAACAGATTCCTCCTGCAGCTGTCGGCGCTGGGGACACCAAGGAATTCCTTCTCGGCATTCCGGCCTTGCCCCGCAAATAGCGTGGCTGAAGAGAGAAGCAGAAGGAGTATGGTAAAAAGCACGTGGACTCGCATGGTTAACAGCTCCTTTTTGACGGGTTTAGGAAGAATTTAGACCGCTGCTCCTGCAAATCCAACCATTAGTCCTGAGTGGTCACGTTACTCGAGGATTATAATCGTGAAAAACAACATGAAGAAATCTTCACGAACTTCCGGAGCCGGAGGGAGTGGGTCGCCCGACAATGAGTGGGGTCTCGGTGTGCTCCGTTCGTTTTCCGCGTGATCTCCAAGAATCTCACTTGACCAATAGAACTCAACTTGATTAACTTCAAATCAGGCACTGATCCGCAGTCAGTGTATGTCAAAGGGCTTCTATTAGGTGAAACAATGGGAATTCTCGAGCGCGAGGAGCAGTCGCGCCGCGACACGATACTCGGTGCCACTGAGACGATCTTCTTCGAAAAGGTACTCAGGTCAGGCGCACTGAATGGAGCCGCAGAAAGGGCCGAGGTAAGCAAAGGTACTATATGCCTGCGTTTCGCAAGCGAAGAAGAACACTATTCTACCGTCATGACCCGCGGCTGGCTCCTTCTCCTCAATGCGTTCCCATATGTGAGACCAAAAGGTACAGACCCCGTCGGAGCGCCTCAAAGCCTGAGTGGTATATCAAATCTCAGAAAGCGTTCCTCGACACTGAAAGAAGGTAGCTTGGTGAACGCAATATCGGTAATCGGGCCGGCGGATTCCGACGGGATACACGGAAGAAATCGGAACTACCTGGTGGATTTTATATCGTGCGAAAGGGCTCGCATAATCAACTGGCGTACCACTTTGTGGACATTCCGAAGCGCAGCACATCAGGAAAGAGGGGGCGGAAAAGTATGAAAACAAAGAAGGCGTTGACGGTCTCGATACTCTCGGCTCTACTCCTCGGGGCGGTGATCATTATGAAAGTCAATTCCCATTCGAAGTCGGTGGAAAGTGCCAAGGCGCACGAGACGATCTCGGTCGCAATTGCTCCGGTTGTTCGCAGCACACTTGTGGACAGGATCGCCGTTACCGGTACTGTCGAAGGGATCAACGAAGCGGACATCATCTCGGAGACCTCGGGAAGAGTCGTCAGCATAGCTGCGGGAGTCGATGATTATCTTACTGCAGGTGGTGCAATCGCTCAGGTAGAAAACGACCTCCAGCTCATATCCCTCGAACAGGCACAAGCACAGACGGCGGCCGCTTCGGCGAACAGCGGTAAGGCGCAAATCGACTTGAAACGTATTAGAAATCTGTACGCGCAGAACGCGGTGTCGGAGAGCCAGCTTGAAAACGCCGAGCTTGCATCGAAGGCGGCGCTGGCCCAGCTTCGGGGCGCGCAGGCTGCAGAGAAGCTTGCCCAAAAACACTTCGACGACACTACCCTCCGGACGCCCATAGCCGGAAGAGTCGCCCGCAGTTTCGTTACCGTCGGAAAGATGATTACTCCCGGGATGAAGGTGGCTACTGTGGTGAATAACCGGAAGCTGAAGCTTGACGGGGGAGTGACTGAAAGGGACGTGTCCAGGATAAAGAAGGGCGACATAGCGGAGATTACGAGCGACGCCGTGCACGGTGCGGTATTCCACGGTAAGGTCGTTAGTGTGGCTCTAAAGGCCGATGCTGTAACGAGGACTTTCGAGGTCGAGATCGAATTTCCCAACGACAGTGCGAGATCTATGAAAAGCGGGATGTTCGCCCGCGCGGCGATCACAGCCTCAATCGAAAAGGACTCGTTCGTCGTTCCGGCAAGTGCGATAATTGAAAACGAGCGGGGTGAATGCAGCGTCTTCCTGGTCAGGAACGGCCGCGCTGCTGCGCGGGAAGTGGCCGTCGGCACACGTACCGATTCGCTCATCGTGATTGTCTCGGGCGTTGTCCCAGGCGATACCGTCATAACGCTCGGACGGCAGGGTCTTGTCAACGGATCGAAGGTCTCGTACCGCAGCTTGAACTAAGGGACTATTATTATGCGACTGACTCAGCTTGCGATAAAGAGGCCGGCTTTCGTAACGATGGTTTTCGTGGCCCTCGCGGTCGTGGGTATCTACTCATACAACCAGATGGGCGTCGATCTACTGCCGAAAATTGACTGGCCTATCGTCTCGGTTGTCACGGTCTATCCCGGCGCGGGACCCCGCGAAGTTGAGAATGATATCTCCAAACCTCTCGAAGATGCTCTCAGCTCACTTAACAATATAGACAATATCCGATCCTACTCACGGGAAAATGTCTCCGTTGTTGTGATTCAATTTTCCTTCAGCACCGATGTTGATATGGCTGCAAATGACGTCCAGAGGAACGTCGATATCGCTCGTTCCCGGCTCCCAAAGGAGGCGGAGGCACCGCGTGTTCAAAAGGCGGATCTGAACTCTTTCCCGATAGTCAGGATATCAGCGCGGGGGGCGATGGATCCGACGGCTCTTTTCCAGTTCGTCAAGGACAACATCAAACCGGCGCTGGAACGTGTAGATGGGGTTGCCACCGTGGATCTCGTCGGTGGAAAGCAGCGCGAGATCAAGGTCGAAGTCGACAATGCCCGCCTCCGTGCTTATAATGTCTCTCTGATGCAGGTTGCGGGGGCGCTTGCGAGCGATAACTTGGATTTCCCGGCTGGAACCGTGACCGGAAAAACGAATGAATATATCGTCCGCCTCGCAGGCAAGTTTAGGAATTTGGATCAACTTGGGAATGTGATTATAGCTTCGACGCCGAACGGTGTGGTACATCTGAGCGACATTGCCTACGTGAGGGATTCGTACAAAACCGACGGACAAACATACAGCAGGATAAACGGCGGCTCCGCGATCGGAATAGTCATTCAGAAAACCTCTGACGCCAACTCCGTGAAGACGAGCGATGGGATCAGAAAGGAGCTTGCGAAGCTCGAAAAGGAGTATGGTTCTTCCGGTTTGGAATTTTCCGTCGCTCAGGATATAACCCGGTTTACTCGCAATTCGATGGATGAAGTCCGGCGCGATCTCGGTCTGGCGATCCTGATGGTGGCGATCACCCTCTTTCTCTTCCTTCATTCATTCCGCAATTCCTTGATCGTTCTGCTTTCGATACCGACATCGCTGATCAGCACTTTCGTCTTCATGTACGCGATGGGATTCACCATCAACCTGGTCTCAATGATGGCAATGGCGCTCGTAATCGGAATACTCGTTGACGATTCGATCGTGGTCCTCGAGAACATACATAGACACCTGGAACGTGGAGAGGAGAAGAAAGTCGCCGCTTTGAACGGCCGCAGCGAAATAGGCTTCGCTGCGATAGCTATCACTCTTGTCGATGTAGTCGTGTTTCTTCCGATTGCAATGGTAGGCGGAATCGTCGGAAAAATATTCAGGGAGTTCGGATTGACGATAGTCGTTTCTACGATGATTTCACTCTTTGTCTCATTCACGCTTACCCCGATGCTTGCCTCTCGATGGTCCGCATTCCGGCGGTACTCTGACGACTCGAAGACCGGGCGATTCATCAACTGGCTCGAAGGCCTTCAGAAGAAATTGGACTCGGGCTATAGGAAGCTTCTCGGCTGGGCGCTGATAAATAGGAAGAAGGTCCTGGCGATAAGCGGAGCCGCTCTTGTCCTGAGCCTTATGCCGATCCCTCTACACTTAATCGGCACCGAGTTCATGACCCAGCCGGACAGGGGAGAGTTTGCGTTGATAGTGGAAATGCCTGTCGGAACGCCTCTGGACAAAACCGATCGTATAATTACCCAAATTGAGGCGCGATTGAAAAGCGATCCTAACATCGAAAGATTCTTCAGCACTGTCGGCATGTCTGAACAAACTTTTCAGAAATCCACGCAACCGAATCTCGGACAAATACAGATAAGACTCATCCCTGCCTGGCGGCGCCGGTTGTCCACGGACGAAGAAATGGCCCGCGTCAAGTCGATCGCCGATAGATTCCCCGGTGTTACATCGCGAACCAGTGTTATAGGCATGTGGGGAACCGCTAACTATTCTCCGCTCGAAGTTGAGATACAAGGCGAAAACCTGACCGATGTGGTATCTGCCTCCGAAAAGATCGGTAACATAATGGCTAATACCGACGGCGTAACAGACATAAAGAGTACCTGGCAAACTGCTCGGCCGGAGCTTCAAATCGTAATCGATCGGGAAAAAGCGGCATCGTTCGGTCTTAAGCTTGGCGATGTCGCAGCCGTTTTGCAGACTGCTATCCAGGGCGCGGTTGTAACTAAGTTCAACGACAACGGCACGGACTACGACACGAGACTCCAACTCGCGGAGAGGGATCGTAAGACGGCATCGGAGATAAAGAGCCTGACGCTGATGACTCCGATGGGCGGCCAGGTATATCTCAGCCAGATCGCCGAAGTGAACAGTGGGCGAGGTCCGGTTGAGATAGATAGAAAAGACAGGCAGCGTCTCGTTACCATCCTGGGTAACCTCACAGGCTCCAGGAGCTTGGGCGATGCGACACGCGACATTCAAGCGGGGATTGCTTCCCTTAACCTCCCCTCCGGGATAAAAGTGTTTTTCGGCGGCGATACCGAGAACATGTCGGACATGTTCAACGACATGGGAATTGCACTCGCCATGGCGATTCTTTTTGTATACATGATCATGGTATCGCTATTTGAATCTTATATGCACCCCTTCACTATCATGTTCTCTCTTCCCGTAGCTTTAGTCGGGGGCATGCTTGCCCTCTTACTCACCCGCCAAACGCTGAACACATTCTCTATGATAGGCGTGATTATGTCGATGGGGCTTGTAACCAAGAACGCAATTCTGCTGGTAGACTACACGAACACGTTGCGCAGCCGGGGTCTGAATATGAAAGAGGCCATTCTTGAGGCGGGACCGGTCAGGCTGAGGCCCATAGTGATGACGACCGCAACCATGGTCCTCGGCATGTTACCGCTCGCGCTCGGACTCGGGTCCGGAAGCGAAATTCGTCAAAGCATGGCCATCGTCGTAATCGGAGCACTCATCAGCTCGACACTTCTGACGCTGTTGCTCGTTCCGGTGATGTATACGTATATGGACGGACTTAAGGAAAAATCACCCGCATTGTTTCGCCGTCTTAAATGGCTGTCGGCAATAAAATGGAAACCGCGTCCTGCATCTTCAGAAGTTATGCCCGGTATCGACAAATAATGTCATCGTGGAGCACTCATCCACGGATGTATACGCGTTGAAATCCTTCTCGCAATCAATGTCCCTAGGGAAGGTGGAAACTATCCGTAAATATTCTGTTCGTCGTATTCCTGAAGGAAAAGGTCCTTCCCCTTCTCTCCCGCCCTACCGCCGAGAAATGCAAATATGAAAATGATCACAGCTACCGGGAGGAAGAGTATCCCCACTAACTTGACTATCTTACTCATCTTCCATGTCTTTTGTTGTTTTCTAAGTTGACTTCCGACTGTTCTAAGGACCGTCGATCGGCTTTAATGATACTAAACATATTCTTAGCTCTTTCGACTCTCGCTTCAGCCAGAATTTATTATCATTTCGGACCCAAATCAAGATTTCTTTGTGTGCTTCGTCACTTTCGAGAGAACGGTCCGCCAAACTCATCTCTGTCTTATTGATAGTCTGTTTCTTGAAATCACCGACGTCTTGGACAATTGAAAGAGTGAACATACAACGGCTTCGCCTGACACTCGTGAGCTTCATTTAGAGGATGTCAGAAAATGGGCAGAATGCATCAGAATGCGCCGACCCTCGTTGCATTTTTGAGCGTACGACGGTATTTTTCTAAGAAATTAATGGCCGCGAGATGAGCGATAACTATCAAAAGGCAAGTCAGGAGCAACATCCAAGTCAAATTCAGCGGGAGTTCAGGGAAAGACCCCCAAAAAGAATAGACATCTCCGTTGTCGTGCCGTTGTATAATGAAGAGCAGTCTTTGATGCCGCTCTCGCTGAGCATCAGGGATGCACTCGACAGGATGAAGGCTACATACGAAGTGATTTTCGTAGACGACGGGTCGACGGATAATTCGTTGAAAATTCTCCGAGAGATTCATCGCAAGAACAGACGCTACAAATTCATAAGTTTCCGCAGGAACTACGGGAAATCGGCAGCTCTTTCGGTGGGGTTTCAACATGCTGTCGGAAAGATAATTGTGACGATGGATGCTGATTTACAGGACGACCCGACAGAAATTCCGAGGTTGATAGACAAACTCGAATCCGGTTACGACTTGGTCAACGGCTGGAAGAAGAGAAGACACGACCCGATCTCCAAGACTATCCCATCCAAGCTGTTCAACTACACGACCTCGGTCATGACCGGTATCAAGCTTCGCGACTTCAACTCCGGATTGAAGGTTTACAGGCGCGAAGTAGTTCAGGACATAAAAGTCTACGGGGAAATGCATAGATTTCTTCCGGTGCTTGCGCACTGGGCTGGTTACAGGGTGACGGAGATTCCGGTTACACACCACGCCAGAAAATACGGCAAAACGAAATTCGGCATAAACAGATTCTGGCACGGCTTCCTCGACCTTTTGACGGTTCTGTTTACCACGAGGTACAGCAAGCGCCCGCTTCATTTCTTCGGCGTGATCGGAATCTTTACTTTTCTGCTAGGTTTTGCAATCGATCTTGAACTCACGATTGAGTGGCTTGCCGGCCAGACCGCTTTGAGCAACCGCCCACTCTTTACGGGCGGTGTCCTGCTGATAATAGTGGGGATACAATTTGTCTCAATTGGATTGATCGGCGAAATGATCACGCGCACCAGGGTTGCCGAAGACTACGTAATCAAAGAAAAAGTATTCAACTGATCGCATGCCTTCTACCAAGAATGAGACGATCAACACCGATTGCAGACACTTTCGCGGTTACATCCCCTGCAAACCCAACAAGCTTTACGGGGTACACTGTGCCGGCTGTTCCTACTATGAGCCTCTGAAAGAACGGTTTCTGATCATAAAGCTCGGGGCATTAGGGGATGTAATAAGGAGCACCCCAATTCTTGAAAAGATCAGAGCCATTCATCCCCATGCCGAGATTTGGTGGCTTACACGTACTCCCGACTTCCTTCCTGATCTGGTAGATCGTAAGCTTGAATTCGATCCCGCATCTTTGCTTCAGATCGAAGAGACCGAGTTTGATTACCTTTTCAGTCTCGATAAGGAC
Source organism: Candidatus Kryptoniota bacterium (assembly GCA_046706745.1). Taxonomy (GTDB): domain Bacteria; phylum Bacteroidota; class Ignavibacteria; order Kryptoniales; family JAKASW01; genus JAKASW01. The sequence continues at coordinate 1,181 of JBJKPC010000080.1, read as the reverse complement.
TACGAGGCCGCTGCTCTTGCGAACCGCGTGCGTGCGCGTGTAAAGAGGGGATTCGTCCTTCGCGACGGAAAGACCGCTCCCGCGGATGACCTTGCATATCAGAAGTATCTTACCGGCCTTTTTGACGATGTCAGCAAGGAAAATACAAAGAGCTATCTGGAGGAGATGTTCGAAATCTGCGGGTTCACCTTCGGCGGGGAAAAATACGTGCTTTCGAATTTCGAGGAGGATGGCTACTCCTGGGACATTCGTCTCCCGAGACCGCTTGTCGGTCTTAACACCGGGTGCGGCGGCAGATGGACGAGCCGCTTGTGGAGCGAAGACCACTGGGCTGGGCTTGCTAAAGAACTTATTTCCAACGGCTTCGGTGTATTGTTGTTAGGAGGAGAACAGGAAGATAAGCGCAACAAAAGCATCTCATCAAAAAGCGGCGCGACCTATTTGGGATACTACCCACTCCGGCAGTTCATAAATCTGGTGGACAGAGTCGACCTAGTCGTTACGGGTGTTACGATGGGTATGCACATTGCGCTCGGCCTCGGGAAGAAAATCGTTCTCCTCAATAACATATTCAATCGTAATGAGTTTGAATTGTATGGTCTCGGAGAAATTGTGGAGCCCGACAGGGAATGCAGGTGCTATTTCATGCCCAGGTGCACCAATGAAGAATATTTCTGCCTCGACCACCTGCCGTTCGTCAAGGTGTCGGACGCTGTGAAAAGAGTCCTTCACTCGCCCGTATCCGAAAAAGTAGGGATCCCCGGTGATCGGACCCGGCGGAAATAGAATGCCAGGGCAGGAAGCGAATTGCGGCGACAAAGAATATTAGAAACCCGAGTATTGAAAGAGAGGCATATCCGGGTGCACTGGAGAGTCAATCCTTGTGATCTTCTTGTTTAGTGTCCCTGTGCATGGGCGCGGATGAAGATCGTAATTGTAAGCACAGCTTATCCGCTGCGCGGCGGAATTGCGCACTATGTTTCACTTCTTCGCGACCACCTTGTGAGACGTCATTCGGTCTCGGTTATAACCTTCAAGAGGCAATATCCAAAACTTCTTTTCCCCGGCAAGTTTCAAGAGGAAAAGGGAGAAGCGGCGGACGAACAGCCGAGCCCTCAGATTGTCGACACCATTAACCCTCTTACATGGTTCAAGGCAGGCAGAATGGTTGCCGCGCAGAA
>JBJKPC010000079.1:0-61328 GCA_046706745.1 Candidatus Kryptoniota bacterium | reverse complement strand
GCAAGGACGTAAAGGCAATTTTATTTATGAGAAGATCCCGCGAACGCAAAGAACGGATTAGCCATTTCACGATCGATGTTGTCTTGTCTTCGCATGTAAATCTTCTTTGCGTCGTTAGGACGATCTTCCAAATACTCAAAGAGGCTTTGCGTTCTTCGCGTCTCCCGTTCATTAATACGATAGAAGGATACACGGGATGCCGCTTCGCGGCATTGGCGTTGAAACACTCTTGAAACTAGGACACTACCGGCAACTCAGCGGGACTGCAAACGATCCATCCTTTTAGTATCTTTTACGTTGTGAGAGACGATATTCTAAGCAGGCCCATTTTCACGCAGGATTCGTACTACACCGACTCCAACGCTCGCCGGGCTTTTTTCGACAGGTTGTCGTTGAACACGCGAGTCTACTTCATGGCGAAGTATATTTCTATCGTGCTCAGAACGCGTGGGGAGGCGGAGAGAGGGGAATATGATACTGACGCGTGGATAAGATCCTCTCTCGACATATTCAGACTAATCGAACACTGCGGAGGCAGGTTCCATATGACGGGACTGAACAACATCCGGTCAGAAGGAGGACCTGTCGTATTCGTCGGCAATCACATGAGTACGCTGGAGACGATGACGCTTCCATGTATCATCGCCCCCGACAGAGACGTCACTTTCGCGGTGAAGTCGAGCCTTGTCCGACACCCTTTTTTCGGGGCGGTGATGAGATCGAGGAACCCGATCGTAGTCGGAAGGGAGAATTCGAGAGAAGATTTGGCGACAGTACTTACGAAAGGGCGGGAGCTCCTCTCGAACGGGACCTCTGTGATAATTTTTCCTCAAAGTACAAGAATGGTGAAGTTTGTTCCGGAGAAATTTAATTCGCTCGGTGTGAAGCTGGCTGCCAGTGCGGGAGTAAAAGTTGTTCCCTTCGCAATTAAGACAGACTTCTGGGAAATCGGAAAAGTTGTCAAAGATCTGGGGAAGATCAGCCGACGTAAACCCATCTACATGACCTTCGGAGACCCGGTTTCAGTTTCAGGAACCGGAAAAAGAGAAAATGCAAAAATAATCGAGTTTATTGTTTCTCACTTGGAGAAATGGGGTGCCGACGTGTCCTAAGCATCCGTGTTCCGTTCCCTCTATCCGGTCTCCCGTTTTACCCTCTATCTTTCCTGTCCTTCCTTCCACTTCTTCGTTTCACCTTCTTCGTTCTCTCCTACTTCCCCCCGTAGAATTTCGACACGGCCGGGATCAGATAATCGTCAAAAGCGCGGTCGAAATCATAGCTAGGTTTCCATCCCCAGTCTCTTCTTGCGCGCGAATCGTCCACATCTGCAGGCCAAGTATCCAATATTGCCTGCCGCTTAAGATCGGGTCTGAAATCGACGGAGGATGAAGGAAAAGCTTTCCTCACACGTTCCTTCAAATCGCTGGCTGACGGGCTGAACGAGCCCACATTATATATCTGCGTAGTCAGGTTCTCTTTGCTGGCCGCTTCAAGTGACAGAAGGGCGCCGACACCGTCGGGCATCGCCATGAACGGGATTCTTGTGTCTGCCCTGACGAAACAGCTGTAGTGTTCTCCCTTCGCCGCATGGTGCAGCATCTCCGGAGCAAAATCGCTGGTCCCGCCCGTCGGGAGTGTAACCGCACTTATCAATCCAGGAAATCTCACACAGCGGAAGTCGACCGTCCCACCCATCGGTTGTGCGTCCAGCTGCCGGTAGTACTTCATGTAGTATTTCCCGAGTCTTTCGCAATAAAGTTTGTTGATGCCATACATAGTGCGCGGGTCGGTCCATTCATCCTCGTTTACCCTTCCGGCCTTTTCCTTGGCGGCAGCGTCCGGCAGGCCGTATACCGCTATCGAGCTCGGATAAATCAGTTTCACTTCTTTTCCCTGGAGGCGGGATTGTGTGATTGCCATCTCCAGTAGATTCAGTGTACCGTCAACATTAACCTTATGAGCGATCGTCGGATGACGTTCCGCGCGCGTCGACAACAACGCGGCAAGATGATATATGACATCGAAGTCATGCGCGGTGGAGAGGGAATCCAGGAACCTGCTGTCGAGGATGTCTCCTGTGTACGTCTTGTAGCACTTCGATCTTGACTCATCGTCCAGGGTATTGAGGTCCAGCGCGACCACCCTTACACCGTCGTGTTGCGCGAAGTGAGAAATGAGCCCGTGCCCGATTTCGCCGTTAGCACCCGTAACCAGAATTGTCTTTGTGTACATTCGTTCTCCCTGTAATATTGCCGGCTTCTGTTTGAAGATCGGCGGTGATCCGTAGCCGATGCAGGCCCGTAATCCGCCCGAGTATTGTCGCTTAAGTTATATAATGGCATCCTTGTGAATCAACATTCACAGAAGTTCAAATCGACAATCGAAGTGGAAAACCCCGGATTGGCTTTCGCTACTGGCCCGGTGTGGGCACCTTTTAGGAGCACCGGTTGTTAAATGTGAAAACGTGGCTTAAGCATTAGAACGAAAGTGGCACTGTTTCAACATGCTTATGGATCGGCCTCGATATCTCCCGCTTCGGAAAGGGACCTCATCGAGAGAGTAAGAGACGGAGACCAGTTGGCGTTGGAACAAATCTTCCACCGACATTATAACGGCCTCTGTCGGTTTACGCTTGCCCTCACCCGTTCAGCGGACGATGTTGAGGATCTTGTTCAGGACATATTCGTGAGAATATGGACGAACAGAGCGCTTTGGAATCCGAAGGGCTCCGTAAGCGCATACCTCTACAAAGCTGCCAGGAACCAGTCCGTTAACTTCATAAAGAGCAGGAAAACGAATTCAAGTGCGCGCTTTGTCGAAGGGGACGTTCTTCCCGCAGATGCTCCGGGTGACTTGATGGATGAAATGGCCAACAAGGACATATTTGCGGCGATAGGCGAAGCCATCGAACGCCTTCCCGAAAGATGCCGCTCGGTCTTCGTCCTTAATCGGCAGGAAGGGCTCACATATGCCGAGATTGCCAGAGTCCTGGAGATTTCCGAGAAAACGGTGGAAAATCAGATTTCACACGCGTTGAAGGTCTTAAGAAGAGAGCTTTCGTTCTTCAACCGTTAGCGAAAAAGACACGCAGAGGGCATAGGGGTAAAGGGGGTCACGCATGTATTCACTATAGTAGCAGTTTCTCTGAGAACTAGTCTCTGGAAGGTTTCTGATGACGAAGCGGAAACTCAAAATGATCGCCCGTTACCTCGCTTCAGAATGCACGGAGCAGGAGAGACGTGATATTGAAGAATGGGCAAACTCCAGCCGCAAGTCGAGGGAAGATTTTAAGGAAATCCGCGAAATATGGGCACTGTCCAAGGCGCAAAAAGGGGATTGGAATTCGTGGCGTGCCGTACCGTCCCTCCGAAAGAAACTAATAAACGCAGCCGCCGAAACCGACAATGACCATAAGGGGAAGGTACTCCTCTACAGGATTATCCCGGAAAAAGAGAAAGCCGGCAGATTCTCCGTAGGCCGCTTCGCGCAAATTGCCGCAGCGTTGGTGCTGCTTGCCGGTATAGGATATGTGGCCGCCTATTTTAAAGGGGCGGCTCAAGATTCTTCGGCCCTTGATCACGGACAGGCAGTGGCATATGAGAGGGTGTCTACGAGACCGGGTCAGAGGGTGACGATTTCATTGGAAAACGGAACAAAAGTTCTCCTCAATTCAGCCAGCAGCCTGCGGTACGCGGTTGGTCGAGATGGTACAAGAAGGTTCTTCCTGACCGGAGAGGCCTATTTCGACGTCGTCCACGCGCACCGCAGGCCTTATGTTATCCGAACTGAAAACGCGATCATCAAAGACATCGGAACAAGGTTCGATGTGGAGGCCTGGCCCGGTGATGACCAAACTCAGGTCACTGTCAGCGAAGGAGAAGTGTCTCTTAAACCGACCGGCAAGCCAGCCGGTCTCCACGCCACACTCGTAGGCGGACAGTATTCCGTCGTGAGGGGAGGACAAATTGTGGTTCCTCCATCGTTCACAAATGTTGCGGACAGGATCGCCTGGGTAAAAGGCGAACTTGTTTTTCACGATGAACTTATCAAGAGAGTCTTCAAAGGACTTCAACGAGAATATGGAATAGATTGCCGTGTCTTGGAGCCTTCCATACTCGAAAGGACCCTGACGGCTACATTCACCGACCGTCAGACACCACAGGAAGTTCTGAAAATCATAGCCCTTTCCTTGAAGCTGAACTATAGAACATCAAAAGACTCCGTCCTCTTTTCAATGAAGGGACCTTTTGTAAGTCAGCAATGAAAAAAATACGAGGAGGATTAAATGATGAGAAGAATCTACACGATCATAATGGGCATGGCTATCGCCGCTTTGTCACTGAACGTGCCGAATGTCAGAGCCCAAATGGCCGATCCCGCGTCAGGATCGACGCCAGGGAATTCCGGAGGTGTCCAACTTTCCGGGTCAGTTGCCAGCTCCGAAACCGGCTATCTGAAGAATACCATATCAATTGACCTGCAGGACGTTCCACTTGCTGCAGCCCTTCAGGAAATTTCGTCGAAGACAGGAGTACACTTCTCCTATAGTAAAGAGATTGTGCCCGTAGACAGGCATGTGAGTGTACAAGTGAAGGATGCCCCTGTAGAGGACGCCATTAATCAAACCCTCGCAGGGACAAATCTGAGTTGGATACCGATGAAGCAGAATCAGGTCGTCATAACCCAGACACAGAATGACCCGCCAGGACCGGGGACGATTAAGGGCCGAGTAGTCGATCAGAACGGCAACCCGATTGCATTTGCAAACGTCTTGATCGTCGGCACTACTCTCGGCGCATCTGCGGACGTAAATGGCAATTACGTGATCAATGATGCACCGGCGGGTGTCCACATGCTGCGAACTAGTGCGGTCGGATATTCAACCCAGTTAACCAAAGTTACCGTGACAGGCGGAGAGACGACGACTCAGAATTTTGCACTTCCGCTGGATCTCCTGGGGATGCACGAAGTCGTCGTGACAGGAACCGCAATGCCGGTCCAGAAGCTGAACGCAACAAACTCGATAAGCACGGTCAGCCCGAAGGAACTCACGCTGGCACAACCGTTCAGCACGACTGAATTTCTTAAGTACGTTCCCGGCTTCACAAGGGTAGAGAGTTCGGGTGGTTACGTCAACGAGAACTATACAATGCGCGGTATCTACTCGACTATCTTCATCAATTTCATGCAGGACGGACTCCCATGCTTCCCGACGCAGAATATCTTCTTCATGAACACCGACAACTTGTTCAGGATCGACGACAACATCGATCGGGTTGAGGTGGTGCGCGGCGGCAGTGCGGGTACTTTCGGTTCGAATACACCTGCCGCGGTCGTGAATCTGATTTCCAAGACCGGAGGACCCACTCTCGCGGGTGAAACGCAACTCCAGGTAGGAACGCAGGGCCTCGCCAAAGTAGATTTCGACGTCAACGGGCCGCTTGCTCCGAAATGGCGGTTCAACGCCGGCGGCTTCTATCTGTACGACCACGGGGTCAGAGATCCCGGATATCCGGGAAATCGCGGCGGTCAACTTCAGGCCAACGTCACCAGGCTTCTCCCCAACGGTTACATTAGGGTCTACGGGAAATACATCAACTCCAAGAGCCAGTTCATTCTCGATCTCCCGCACGACAATCCTTCCAACCCGACCCAGTTTGTACCGGGTTTCGGAACCTACGGGTCCTTCAATTCGCCGGAAGGTCTCAATATTTCAGTGCCGACTCCGAACGGCGCTTTGACCCTTCCGCTCGGAAACGGACTATCCACAAACGCCGGCTGGTTGACTGGCGAGATAAATCTCAATTTCCCGGACGGCTGGAACGTTAAGAACCAAATACAGGTGATGAGCAATCAGCAGCAGTGGAACGCAATAATACCGGGGAATGCGGAACCGATCGCTGCCTGGGAAGCTGGCGAGCTCGGGACGTTGCAGGGGATGGGACTCGTTCCCGCAAATGCATCAAACGTCACCTGGAATCTCACTTACACCAATATTCTTGATGCGCAGGGAAACCACGTTCCATTTCCAGAAGGCATACCTAACCCGCTGGGCGGGCAGATCACCTACAGTCCAAACAATGGATTGATTTCACCAGGGAATGAGTGGCACGTTGCCAAACCAATGTCTGCGTTCCAGGAGCAACTCCAGATCAATAAGTCACTCGATCTTGGAGGAGACTTCCTGTACCACCATGACCTCAGCTTAATAATCTACTGGTCGAACTATTCGATGGGAAACAACTGGTACTTTCCGACGATTCTTACCGACGTTCAGAACATAACTCATTTCATCGATGCGGCGGTTACTTACACGGATCCCGCGACCGGCACGGCGAAAACGCTTAACGTGACCCGGAACGGGTTCACCAACTATATGTCATACTACGTGAACGGCTATGGGTACGCGTCCATATTGGACGGGGTTTTGAGTGATCAGATGATGGTCACCGACCGACTGCGGCTCAACCTTGCAGCCCGATGGGAAGGTGATGGTTTCGTCCAGACAACAGAGAACAATTCCACATTCAGCCCGACAGGTACCCCGCTTCCGGATTCGGCTGCCAAAGTCAACAGCGGTCTGGGCCCTTACGCATTTGAAACCTTTGGGAACGGCAGCTATCGGCACATGAGCACCAACCTTACTGACTGGGCATTTACTGCCGGTCTTAATTACGACATTATACCGAAGAAACTCGCTTTCTTTGCAAACTTGAGCCGCGGCTACGAAATGCCATCGCTGGATAACCTGCTCCAGGATGTCCCGGCACAGGTTGCCCTGTTCCAGGATGAACACACGCTGCAGTACGAAGGCGGATTCAAATATTACAGCGATGTTTTTGCCTTTAATGCAGACGCCTTCTTTGCTAACCTGACAAACATCACAAGTCAGGGCGCGGTCAATACCCCTAGCGGAGGAGTTGTGTGGGTGACCAACTACGGTCTCAACCAAAACGCATATGGAATCGAGGCTGATCTGACTTACGTTCCGGTAACAGGATTGTACCTGCGCGGAAACTGGACTGTCTTGAAAGCAACTTATGCAAGCAACGGCAGTTTCGCACTTAACGGAATCCCGAATTCGATCGGCGACCTTATGGGTACGTACACGTGGGACAACTTCACCCTTGAGGCGGATTGGCATTACGTCGGTAACCGCATAGGCGGATTGAATTTCGGCGGCTACACGAGCAGCGGACAGGCTGTCTTCGTTGTCGGGACGGCTCTTCCGGCTTATAATTACATGAACGTCGGCCTCTCCTACTACATTCCTTCGGAAGCGATAACTCTGAGACTCGGCGTGACGAATGTATACCAGAGCCTGGGTCTCGAAGAGGGCAATCCGAGAGCGAGTGCGATCGGGAATTACTTTCTTGCACGACCGATATTACCGAGAAGGCTGACTTTCACGGTAGGATATCGTTTCTAACGACCGACGCTTAGGCACCCGCCCGCCGGGGCGGTATGCTTCTCGAATTATCAGGTAACCGAAGTAGGCGGGGTGTTCAAATATCCCGCCTGCTCCTTTTGAAGCAGTAGGAGGAGCGCCGAATGGTCCTCAGGTTTAAGCCACAGATAAGATGGCTGCTTGTCGTCTCAATCTCGCTGTTTCTTCCATCATGTTCCGTCAACAGCACATCGACAACCGTTGCCTCCGGAAACGCCCGGTTCCAGTTCCTCACCCCTTCACTCGTGAGAATGGAGTATTCACCGACCGGGAAATTCGTCAATGCGCCTACGGTAGTTGTGAAGAAACGGCGGTGGCCGGCCGTGTCTGTGAAGTCCAAAGCGGAAGGCGGCTGGCTAACGATATCCACCGATCAGATGGAGGTTCGCTACCGGATCGGCTCCGGAAGTTTTAATGCGAACAATTTATCTGTGTCCTGGCGCGATACTCTCGGATTTCACGCCTGGCATCCCGGTCAGGTCGACAGCCTCAACCTCGGGGGAATGACTTACTCGCTTGATAATATCAGCCGGTCCAACCTTCGCAGTACAAGGGACGGTCGTCTGCTTAGCCCGGTACATGATACAATTCCCGGGATCGATGTGATTTTACAGAAAGCTCAACCCGGGCTCCTGAGCAGAAGCGGATATGCGTTTATTAACGACAGCTACACGCCTGTATGGAACGCTCGGACGAACTGGATAGAGCCGCGCGGGCAGACTGACGACCAGGACTGGTATTTCTTTACGTACGGACTGGATTATCCAAAAGTCATGAGCGAGTATGCAGAACTTTCAGGGCATATCCCCATGATTCCAAGATATGCACTCGGTCCATGGATTACCGATATGAACTTCGAATATTTTCCGAACACGTACCGGACGGACCAACCCATTTTCAGGAAGTACAACGAGAATCACCTCAAGAACGAAATCATGAAATTCCGGGACAACAACATTCCCCTCGACATACTGGTCCTGGATTTTGGCTGGCACAATTACGGCTGGCAGGGCGGTTATGATTGGAGTCCTCTGATACCACATCCGAAAGAGTTTTTGAAATGGATCCACAGCAAGGGAATCAAAGTGTCGCTCAACGATCATCCGGGTTATGCAAACACGAAGATGAGCATTCTATCGTACAGCGACAGCCGGACCCCCGAGGTACTACGAGACCTGGGGAGACAGGTCCCTCCAAAGCCCGCATTCGAGATGAATATTGCCAAAGAGTGGAAGTTTTCAATCGATCCTTTGAACGCCGGCCTTCACCGTAATTGGTTCGCCGAGAATTTCAATGATGCAAGCTGGAGAACGATCGACGCGGGAATTTCCTGGCAATACCAAGGTTACCGGAAATACCGCGGCGTCGCCTGGTACCGTAAGTCTGTGGAACTTCCGACGTCTCTTCCCGACTCTTTATACATCTATTTCGGTGAGGTGCGCGGGACCTACCAGCTTTTCGTCAACGGCAAAGAAGTCCTGCACTCAACTGTCCAGTGGCCGCGACGACTGACATTTGCAAATATCACATCGACCGTCAGAGCTGGCCGGAAGAACGAGTTCGTAGTCCGAATTGCGGACCGGCAGTACGGAGGAGGGATTACGGCGACGCCGGTTTCGATTGTCAGCATGAATCCTCCGCCGCGGATCTATTTCGATCTGTCGAACAAGAAACAGGCGGACGTGTTCATGAAAGATCTGCACGAGCCCCTGATGAAGGAGGGAGTGAATTTCTGGTGGGTTGACGGGGGAAGCGGATCTGTAGAAATGCCCGGCTTAAACAAACAGCTCTGGACGAACCGGGTATATTATGATTTTACTCGTGAAGAGACCAATGAACGCGGATTCATCTTCGGAAGGTACGGCGGCTGGGGTAGCCAACGTTACCCGGCGTTCTTCACCGGAGATACTTATTCCGAATGGCCGGTTCTCGCCTACGAAGTTACTTTCACAGCCACAGGCGGCAACGATCTGATTCCCTATATCACCAACGACATAGGAGGTTTTCACGGAGCGAAGATAAGTTTTCCGCTTTATGCCCGTTGGGTAGAATTCGGGACATTCAGCCCGATTCTTCGGCTCCACAGCGCGCATGAAAACCCGTACGAAGGAAACGTGCGGATGCCGTGGACATACGGAGAGAAGGGAATGTCCCTCGCAAAGAAATTTTTCACGCTGCGCGTCCGGTTGATCCCCTATATCTATACATATGTCAGGATCGCGCATGTGACGTCGATGCCGATACTCCGGCCTCTGTACCTTGAGTACCCCCACCTTGATTCCGCTTATCAGCATCCGCACGAATATCTTTTCGGAAAGGAGTTGCTGGTCGCCCCGATTGTAGACTCGACAGGCGTGCGCACAATCTACCTCCCGCCCGGAAAATGGATCGACTTCTTCACCGGCAAGGAACATGACGGGGGAAAGTCTTTTACTTCACGTTACGGCGTCGACCAGATACCGGTATTTGCCCGCCAGGGTGCGATCATACCCGAACAGCAGGATATGCCGTTCTCGAATGCCAGGCCGCTGGACACGCTTACATTGAACATCTACGGCTCCGGAAACGGCTCCTTCAACCTGTACGAAGACGACGGCACCTCGCTGAATTACGACAAGGGCCAGTACTCGTACACACCGATCGTTTACTCGACCGGTGCCGATAGTTCTCACAAAATCGTAATCGGCCCGACAAACGGCTCTTTCGAAGGCCAGGTCGGTAAGCGCTCTTATGAATTGTGCATCTGTGCCATCAGCGAGCCCCGATCAGTCCTGCTTGATGGAAACGAATATAACCGCTGGTCATGGGAAACACGGAACGCAACCCTAAGGGTGCTCTTACCTGTTGAGAGTATTAGAAACAAGATCACAGTGGATTTGAGGTGAGGCAGGACTACGCGGAAAGTTTCAGTCTTCCCTCACCGTTCATAACGGAGGTCAAACATGCTTAGCAGAATTCTTTTATTTATTTCCTGCCTGCTGGTGCTTGGGAGCGCTGCTTCGGTGCCCGCCCAGGAGAGAAGCTTCATCCTATCGGCCGATCGGATTAACCCGAAGTACGTGCCCACTTATCTCGGCAACGGCAATATCGGCGTATCCTCTTCGCAACTGGGGACTATGCCCGCGCGTTCGTATATGGCATGGATCTACGAGCACCATGCTGGCGATGTCGCTCGCATTGCATCTCTGCCCGGCTGGGACGCCTTCAATTTCTTCGACGGGACAAACTGGCTGAGTAAAGCCAGCCTGTCGGAAAGTATCATCCGGAGATACCATCAGGAACTCGACATGTATGATGGGACACTTATCACCACTTATTTATGGAACGACGGCAAATCGGCCACTGGAATAAAAATTACCGAATTTGTGTCTCGCTCCAATCCGAACCTCGCGGTTATTAAATTATCACTGAGTCCCAAATATTCGGGACGAGTCAAGGTTGAATTTCCAATTCACGAGTGGCCTGAGCCTAAGAGAATGGAACTTGCCAAAGTCGCCGACATCAAAGTGAAGGAGAAAGACGGCTGGCCCGATGTTTGGTATCCTGGGCATATGAATATCGTACGGCATTCAGCAACCGGGAGTCCGCGTTCGGCGGAACAACGCGTGGTTGCGGTACCGGATGGTGAGACAACTCAGGCGGCAATCGTTGCGAATATATCATGGTCGCAAAATGTACGGAGCCCCGAAGTGAGTTCAGACACAAGTGACGGGAGAACATCTACCACCGTCGCCTTCGACGCGAAGGCAGGGTTTAGTTACACATTTTATAAATACGTCGGAATTGTCTCGAGTCGCGAATCGAGCGATCCCTTGGCGAGAGCAAAAAGCGTGACTCTTAGCGCAGTGAAGGGACGTTATGAAAAAGCGTTGAACGAAAGCCAGGATGCATGGCATCGGTTGTGGAAGACAGACATCATCATCAAAGGCGATCCGCGGCTCCAGAAGGTAGTCCACTCCTCCCTCTTTTATCTGCTCTGCAGCGCGAGGGCCGGAAGCGATTTCGGAATTCCCCCAATGGGACTTTCGAGCTCCGGGTATTACGGACACATCTTCTGGGACTCCGATACATGGATGTTCCCGCCGTTACTGCTGTTACATCCGGAGGTAGCGAAGTCACTCGTAATGTTCCGATACAAAGCTTTGCCGGCAGCCGAAGCGAACGCGAAGCTTAACCACTACAGCGGAGCAATGTATCCCTGGGAATCGGATGAGAATGGAAATGAGGCCTGCCCCAAGTTTGCGTACCAGAATGCGTTGTACGAGAATCATGTCACGGGCGACGTTGCCTTTGCACAGTGGCAGTACTATCTCGCGACCCACGACACATCATGGCTCAGACATTACGGCTACCCGGTAATCAGCCAAACCGCCGACTTCTGGGTAAGCCGGTCGACCTATGACCCGGCAAATAAGAAATACAATATCAACCATGTTGTTTCTGTAGACGAAGGTTTGGTGGGCGTAAACAACGACGCGTATACAAATCTTGTGGCGATAAGGAATCTCCAAATTGCAGAGAAGTCCGCTAAGCTTCTGGGAGAGCAGGCAAATCCGAAATGGATGGAGGTAGCCAAAGGGATATACATTCCCTACGACAGCACGAAGCATTATTACCTCACATATGAAGGAGCTCCCCCGCAATCTCTAGGCGCAGTAGTGCCTCTACTATATTACCCACTTGAACTGAAAGTCCCGAATGAAGTGAAGGCAAACGACCTCAGAAATGCGCTCAGCTTCATCAAAAAGAACGGATCCGGAGTCATGATGGGAATTACGCTGTATCAAAACGTAGCTGCCGAAATTCAGGACAGGACATTGTTCGACGATTTTTACAGAATGAGCTACAACGGTTACCTTCGGGGTCCCTTCAACGTGTTTTCGGAGACAACTAACAGCATGCATATTAATTTCCTTACCGGCGCGGGCGGTTTTATGCAGCAAGTGGTATTCGGGTACACCGGACTTAGAATAACGAACAAGGGACTTCGGACCGAATTCAAACCGATGCTTCCACCGGGTGTAAGTGAAGTTGTAATTCATAACCTTCACTTCGGAGGGAAATTGTTCGATGTCACTGTGAAGAACGGCACGACAAGATTGACCGAGAAATGAACGAGCATGCCGGATTGTCGTGTGTCGCAAATACGAAGAGCTCCAGATTTGTAAGCGGCACTCGACAGCACCATTTGCGGAGGTTCGTGAACTGCGTTCCGGAAAACCGAAATTGAATTTGATCCCGGAGTTCCACCTTAAATGCCGTCCGCGTACTGTCGTTCGCTCCAAGAAGCAATCGGCCCGATCCCGGGCACAAATCGTATTCCTTTAGAATGAAGTAACGGAGTAAAAGTCATGGAGCAAGTCAATAAGATAAATAATCTTGTGAGATGCGTCGAGATGTTCGTTCCCTTCACACTGCTTTTCGCCGCTGCTGCATTTTCGCAATCCCTATATTCATCGAGCCATGCTCAGCCAATTGAGGTCAAAGTCCTCGTCCGTCCCACACTCGACTCACTTATATCAAAAGAAGACACGGACCATGACAAAAGAATTACGATCGACGATCCGCATATTCCCGGAACGGACCGAGGAAACAGGCGTTTCTGGATGACGGCAGTCGACGGCAAGAAGTATGAAGTGGATGAAACCTACTACCTGTCCAACCTGCTGGAGGATCTGAAGCTTGCCCAGGATGAAGGTAAAGACACGGTCACGCTGAGCAGGTCCGATATTTTTGAGCCGCCGGTCCAACGCATCGCAGAATCGATCAAGAATCTGTACTGGGCCGGACTCACGCGGCGGATCGATGAAGGCGGCCTGGAAAAGATATTCAAGGACACAAAGAGCCACAACATCGACGGTTACAACTACGTTTACGTACCGCACGGCGACACGATGGGGTACAATTATTTCTATCACATAGAAAAGAAACGTCCCGATTTCCATATGAAAACGGTCATGCTTCCCGCCAAGGTCACGCCGGAATATGTCAGAGGTCTCAACGACCGAGCCGGCATACTGAGTCTGAAGCTCGTACGCGAACCGGACGGAAGGATCGAAGGCGCACCTTTCGTCGTCCCCGGCGGGAGGTTCAACGAAATGTACGGCTGGGACAGCTACTTCATTACGCTCGGCCTACTGCAAGACGGGAAACTCTCGCTGGCGAAATCGATGGTAGACAATTTCATTTATGAAATAGACAACTATGGAAAGATCCTCAACGCGAACCGGTCGTACTACCTCACCAGGTCGCAGCCACCGTTTTTCACGGAGATGGCGCTTGCAGTTTACAAGCATTTGCCCAAGGACGCAGCGACAAAAGCATGGCTCAAGAACGTCCTTGAAGCTGCGATCAAGGAGCACGACCACTACTGGATGGGACGCAATCATCTTACGAAAACCGGGCTCAGCAGGTACTACGGTTCCGGAATCGGACCGCCGCCGGAAGTGGAACCCGGAAGGTACAATTACCTTTATGCCGAATACGGGAAGAAATATCACATGGCGATGGAGGAGTTCAAGAAGGAATACCTCTCCGGCAAGTTGAAGGTTCCCGCGCTGGACGCATTCTTCACAAATGACCGAAGTATGCGTGAATCGGGAAATGATGCAAGTTACCGCCTCCAGTACGACTGCGCGGAACTGGTAACGGTTGATTTGAATTCCCTGCTCTACAAGGACGAGACCAATATCGCGCACATCATCGCAGACGACTTCGGTGGAGAGGTGCGCATGGAAAACGGCACGACAGAGAAAGCCTCGACATGGTTGGAGGAGGCAAAGAAACGCAAAGCCCTGATGAACAAGTATCTATGGAATCCGAAAAAGCACATGTTCTTCGATTACAATTTCGTGACCGGCAAACAGAGCGACTTCGTCGCAGCAACGACATTCTATCCCCTCTGGGCGAAGCTAGCCACCAAGAAACAGGCACAGGACCTTGTGAAGTACGCCCTTCCGCTTCTCGAGGAGCCCGGAGGAATTGTCGGGTCAACCGAAGAATCGCGCGGCCCTATCACTAAAGATCATCCACAGACCCAATGGGATTATCCTTTCGGCTGGTCGCCGCAACAAATGCTGGTCTGGGTAGGGATGAAGAATTACGGATACGTCAACATCGCCCGCGACTTAGCTTACAGATGGCTTTACATGATCACCGTCAATGCTTACAATTATAACGGCACAATGGCAGAGAAGTACGACGTGGTCGACCGCTCGTCGCAAGTCTTCGCGGAATACGGAAACGTCGGAACGAAGTTCTCGTACATAACACGCCAGGGATTCGGTTGGACAAACGCATCTTACGTGGTGGGACTCACTTATCTCACGAAGAAGGAGATTGCGGACCTCGACAGACTGATACCCCCCGAGTGGGTATTTGGCCGCTAGGAACTCGCACCGTTTTCGACAGACTTGCTGTATAAGCTTACACTCTGTCATAGAGACTCCGCAACTTACGGGTTTCGTGGCAAGGCAAGATTATAATCCCGGGCCCTTTGAGATAGGAAGGAAAATGTAGAAATGTCGGAAAAAGAAATAGTTCTCGTCACCGGCGCGACCGGCAGGCAGGGGGGTGCAGTTGCGCGGGCCCTGCTGAAGAACGGCTACGCGGTGAAAGCGCTTACACGGAATTCAGATTCACCGGCAGCCCAAGGCCTTCAGGAGTCGGGAATTGAGATCGTGACCGGCGATCTCGCCGACAAATCTTCACTCGCAAAAGCGCTCGCGGGAATCGAAGTTGTCTTTGCCATGACAACGCCTTTCCAGAAAGGGCATGATGCCGAAGTTGCACAGGGAATAAACATGATCGAAGCCTCGAAGGCCGCGGGCGTCGGGCACCTCGTCTTCAGCTCTGTGGCGAGCGCGGATAAGAAGACAGGCATCCCGCATTTCGACTCAAAGTACAAAGTTGAACAACACCTGGCCGGATCAGGGATTGCATACACTATCATCGGACCGACAGCCTTCATGGAGAACTTCATACAACCCTTCGCTTTACCTAACCTGCGCGAGGGGAGACTGGCGAGGGCACTTCAACCTTCCCGCCCTCTGCAGTTGATCGCAGTCGAGGACATCGGATCATTCGTGGCATACGTCATCGTCCACCGCGATAAGTTTCGCGGAAAGAGAATGGACATCGCCGGGGATAATCTCAGCGGAGACCAAACCGCAGCAGTCCTTTCGAAGGTCACAGGCAAAGCGATCAGGTACGAAAGCATTCCTCCGGCGAGTCTACGAGCTCAGAATCCGGACCTGGCAATCATGATGGAATGGCAGGCGAAGAACAATTACGATGCGGACATCGATTCTCTACGCCGCGATTTTCCCGAAGTCGGTTGGCATACCTTCGAGCAGTGGGCCCGGATGATAGATTGGAAATCGCTACTCGCCTCCTAGTCGAGGAATAAATTTCCAGAGGGGAGAAAAGTCTCCTGCAGTCGCGTTCTATCCCCCGTTCTCCCTTTCTCCAATCCCCGTCTCCACCTCTTTTCCCTGCCCACTGCTATTGACTACCGCCTACTCTATTTTATATTTTCTCTTAATCTTCTCAATGGCCATAAGGTGATGCTCGAAATGCTCTACCGAGTGTTCCAGGACCCCTTGCAGCGTGACCTTTCCGACTTCGTTATGAATTCCTGTCCTGTCAAAATCTGAGCCCTTGAGGCTTCTGAGAATGGGGGTCATCGAGGCTCTCAGCGTGAAGAAAAGTGCGATTGACCCCTCGACGGAAGTCCTGCCGTAGTCAAGTTCGTCCGCCCATTTGCGTTGGTCGAACGCTATCAGAAGCGGGTTGTCCTCCGCTATTATCTTCTTCATTCTGGAGACCAAATTCAGTTCTGCGTCGGCAAGATGATGAACTTGCTGTCTAATCGTCCACTTCTTAGGCGCGAGGCGTCGGTCGAGTTCCCTGTCAGAAAGTCCGTCGACGGACGCGATTAAATCACCCGGTCCTTTTTCGTATCTGCGAATAAGATGGGTTGTTTTCGGGTTCAATTGAAATCTCCTTCGATGCTGTGTGCTTTTTCGGTCATGGTTTGAAAAGTGACAACAGGACTATTACAACTACGAGCGCCCAATTTGCAACGAAGAACATAGTTTGTTTGCTGTTTAGCGCTTCCATCCTGTCGTTTGCATCTTCGGGTGGGTTAATCTGATTCATCTGGTCGAGGAGCAATGCCCGCTGGCGTGCTGCCTTCGGACTGAAGACCATCCCGATTCCGAGAAGAAGGATGAACAGAAGCAGTTTTACGCCGAGCCATGCGTACTCCCCGAACAGGGCGCCGACAGTAATTTTCAGGAATATCATATTGCCGATGCCGCTCAATATAAGGACCAGAGCTCCGAAGGGAGAAAGAAGCCCGACGCT
Organism: Candidatus Kryptoniota bacterium; assembly: GCA_046706745.1. Lineage (GTDB taxonomy): Bacteria > Bacteroidota > Ignavibacteria > Kryptoniales > JAKASW01 > JAKASW01. Next base: position 44,515 of record JBJKPC010000079.1, on the reverse strand, counting down.
TCTCAGCATTTTAGCTGCATGCTGCTTCATGCGGACATCATTTTCCCATCTGAAATTAGCCTCGATAATCGGCCCTGCAAAGAGGAGCGTGAAAATCATCCCTACTCCGAGAAGGTGGAAGAACAACGATATATGGAACCAGTTCATTTTATTATAGTCTCCTCTATTCTCTGTAATGTTCAATTGGAAACAAAACGGATGCGCGAGTAACTCACACGCCAGTCAACGTGCGTCTCATGGCGCCTCCCGTGGATGCGCGAGCTTCGCAAGACCAGACAGATTCACCCTCTCGAGCAGATCATACAATGGATTCGTACTGTATATTCCGGCCCCGGTCAGTTCTACAAGAAATCTGCTCGCGACTGGGAGCTGAAGCTTGCCGCTGTGAGAAGCGCCGTCATAAGTCTCAAGGACGCGTATGGTTTTGTAAACAACGGTCTTCTGGTAACCGGTTGCGGTCTGCTTGTCGACGTCTCCGAAGGCCGACAGATAAGAGGGTATGCTCAGCATGTCGGTGATCTTGACCGATATCGTACTCGCGACGCTTCCCGTGTCCAGGCTGTACACAACCTGTGCCCACGAGGTCGAAAAACCCATCATCGAAGAAGTCTCGCCGCTCGGTTTGCCCGGCTTGTATCCATCGATATCTCCTTCCGGAAGGAAGTGCTCCAGATCTTTGTAACGGTAAACCTGCTGCTGCGCGAGTACGGGGATCGCGAACAGAAGGACGATGAAGAAGAGTATATGCCTGGCGTTCATTAAATCTCCTTACTGCGACAGAAGGAGGCTCGGCCTGTACGCATCTCCGTATGTGCGGCGCATGATCTGCAGGAATTCCGCTATCATGTATTTTCCGATGGAATCCGACAGCTCCAGCGGGCCTTTCGGGAAATTCGTTCCCAGCTTCATGGCGAGGTCGATCGATTCCCTGTCGGCAATTCCCTCCTCAAGCATGAGATGGGCTTCGTTTACAAGCATGGAAACGGTTCTCGCCAGTATCAGGTGCTGCGCCTTGTTAAGGGGGGCTTTAATCTCAAGTTTCACGGAGATTTTTCGGGCTATTTCCTCCAGCGCTTCGCTTATGAACGAATCGCGTCGCTCAATCTTCAGTGCAGGATGCGGCGGACCATTGTCGTATCTGTAGAACCCCGTCCCGCTCTTCCTTCCCAGAAGCCCGGACTCGACCATCTTCTGCTGTATGATAACGGGCCTGAATCGCGGTTCGTGAAAGAATTGTTCGTAAATCGATTTTGAGACAACGAAATTCACATCTACTCCGACGAGGTCGATTAGTTTGAACGGCCCCATCGGAAAGCCTGCTGACTCAAAAGCGAAATCGATCTCTTCGATGCCACCGAGCCGGTCGTAGAGAAATCTAAGCGGTTCGAGATAGAAGTGCCTGGCACACCTGTTCACCACGAACCCCGGCGTATCTCTTGTCACTACCGGTGTCTTGCCGATCTGCCGGACTATTTGAGACAGCTGCTGAAGGACCTCTTCGGAAAGCGAATCGGTCCTGACAACTTCCACGAGTTTCATCCTGTGAGCCGGATTGAAAAAGTGTAGTCCGGCGATTCGGTTTCTACCGGAACATCCGCCTGCTATCGCACCTATCGACATGCTCGAGGTGTTTGACGCCAGCGGGATTTGTGCCGGACATATTTCATCGAGACGGGCAAAGAGCTGCTTCTTGGCAGGGAGGTCCTCCGTCACGGCCTCTACCACGAGATGCACTTCGGAGAAATCCGAAAGTTCTGTGCGCGGGTGGATCCGCGCGATGGCAGCCTGGGCGTCCTCGGGCTTGATCCTCCCTCTCTCGGTTTCTTTGTGAAATTCCTTCCCTATTACGTCGAGTGAGCGAGCGACGACGTCTTTTGACAGGTCATAGAGAAGAACCTCCCAGCCGCTTCGCGCGAAAGCGATGGCAATTCTCGTCCCCATTGTGCCGGTTCCGGCGATTCCGACGGCTCTCATCAGCCAGATATCACTCCGTTTTCTTCAACCTGTTCCCAATCCGGCTTCCATTGAACCAGCCGAAGTCCGCATTCGGAGCACCTGACGCGAATCTCGGCCGTGAAGCTCGAGCGCACTTCATCATCGTCCCTTGCCCTAAGGCCGAGCTTCATGATCTCGGCGTCTCTTTCCGCTTCAACTCTTCCGAACATGTTCATGGTACGTTGGTACCACCGGTCGAGTGCCTCCTGGACATCGCTTTTGGTCGAGCGGTCGAACGCAAGTTTTCTCACCCAGAAGTCGCCGTGGCTTTCATGTGCTTTCTCCTCCTTGAGGATCCGATCTATTTCCCTCTTCCACGGGCCGTACGAGGAACAGCGGACATCTTCAAGCATATGGCGGACTCCGCGGTCAAGACAAAATTGAAACATCACGAAGTCGATCCATGTGTCGATGTGCGCCGAAAAGACGGCGCCCGGGCTGTCTTCCCAGCCACGATCTCTGCCTGGCTCAACGTCTCCTGAAGCGGGATCGAAGAAAAACTCCATTTCCTGGGAGCGCGGCTCCGGATCGATCCCGATGTCCGCAAGCAAACGATAAATCGAACGCGCATGGTGAAGTTCGTCCCTCACCATGTCTGCGACAGCGAGCCTCTCTTCGAGGGTCGGTGCTTTCGTAACCCATGGAATGCGGCAGTATGCTGCGGCCAATTCAAAATCTGCCTGGCGAGACATAAGACTACGAAGGTTCTCATAGTACTCATCGCTCATTTCGTCTACGCTTTCGATGGATCCACCCCCCTGTATTATTTCCCACATCCGTCTCTCCCGGTCCTCATTACCAAGACCGGAAGGGTTTGTGCTCGGGTCCTCATTCATCTTGGCCTCCTTTCTGTTCTACGGCAGGGATCGGGTATCCCCGCCGGGTTAGAGACAAAAAACGGACATCATTTGCCCTTGAATGTTGTCGCTGGCTTCGAAGCCAAATCCTCTTTCACCTCTCTTGCGTTCCCTGTAAGTCATGCAAATTCCAGGACGTATACTTCCAATTCAAGCATGCCCTGCAAATCCCTCTGACCTGTAAACGATATCGTTGAGCGGTCTGAATTTTCGCAAGTAATTCAGAACCGAGCGCATATCTTTGGGGAGTGCTGCATTGAATGTCTGTACTTCACTCGTACCCGGATGAACAAAGCTGATGGCTTCCGCATGGAGTGCGGTTCGCGAAAGAAGCGGCTTCTCGTCGCCGTCCGAATAATAGTGTGATTTCACCTGGGAGAGGAAGAACGGTTTCCCGTCGCCGTAGACCCTGTCACACATTACCGGCAAACCTATAGACGCGAGATGCACTCGTATCTGGTGCTGGCGCCCGCTCTGAGGCATGGCTTCCACGAATGCATATCCGTCGAAAAGTTCATCGACACGGTAAGTGGTAACCGAGGGCTTGCCGTGTTTCACGTTTACCTTCATCACGCCGGGGCGCGACTGACTTTCCGATATCGGAGAATCGATCGTCCCATCCGCCTCGGCGGGCCTCCCCACGACTATTGCCACGTAACTCTTGTGGATCTGCCTATGCTCGAACTGAGAATTGAGAAGCGCATGTGATTCCGCATCCTTGGCGAACACCATAACACCGCTTGTCTCCTTGTCCATGCGGTGGACAATGAATATGCTGCCGAACTCTTCCTTCAGAATATCGTAGAGATTCGGAATCGAGCGGTTGTATCTGTCGGGAAGCGACAACAGATGCGGCGGTTTCTCGATCACTATTATCCTGTCGTCCTCATATATGATTGACCCGTTCTTCGTCTTTAAGATGAAATCGAGCTTTCTCTTCATTACCTCTCACCTCGTAAATTCATCGATCTACCCAAATTGTCATCCGATCTTCTGCGGAGCCATCCTTCCTTCCGGTCATGACAACACATCCCGTGAATCTGACTCGGCAAGAGCGGGCAAAGTTCGGAACGGGTCCGGCAGAAGATTCGAGTTGGAGCGGGTTCAGGAGGGTGGGATATTCCGAATGATTGTTCCGATCGGAGTGCATCTTCTTCACGGGAGGTTCAACGGTGAGAATTATGTGTCCAAATTCCATCGACGCTCCGGGTTGGTGTGCTCGCCGGCATGCCGAAGCACAGCCGGACAATTCGTCCTCGAAAGGCACCACTGCTACAGCAGACACAAAAATTTAGACCGGACATCAAAAAGAAACAAGTGGCTGAGTGAGTGACTTTTGAAGACCTGCTGTATCGAAACCGCACAGTGTGAGTATCAAAAGCGAACAACCGGACACCTCGAAGCGCTTAGCGGTCCATTTCCGGGGGAAATTGATGTGGCACAAGCTTTGTGGCGGCTTGACTATAAAAGGGAATTCGCCCGAACCAATGAGGTGGATTTGTCGTGCGGGGCTGGAACATGAATCAGAGGAACCGATGCAGGGCAAGCCGGAGACATGGCAGAATTTTCGGAAGCCGAGATGGTTTGGTGATGGTCGAGGAGACGGTAGGAGACCGTGAAACCACACAGCTCTCCGGGCTGCACTTCCCTGGACGATATGTTTTGTATCCGGTTCGGTTTGCTAATGACTGGCCGGAGGACTGACTTGCGGTCAGTGGATTAACAGGGGGCGGGTCAACCCGCTGCGGAGGACAATTTGCGATGAAGCGTGGACTATTTCTCACCTTTGCGTTTTGCCTGCTGGCAAGTCTTGGAAGTGTAACCGCACAAGCTCAGGATGGAATTGGCCTTCAAACCTACATTACGTCTGTGGGCGAGTTCAAAGGTCCCCTTATTGGGGTCGGAGGTTTCGGTGCGGGTCTCGGGATGAAGGTGGCTCCGCAAGTTGTGATTTCATTCAATGCATACGTTGCTCCTCCTCCCGTCCTCGTAACTTACTCCAACGGCAGTGTCGGGACCGGGTTCAGCCCTGCCTACAATCCACCCTTCGAGTTTGGATGCGGTAGCGCTTACGTGTTCAACGACTCAGACCCTTCGTTTTACGTCTTTGCGGGTTATAGCCACGTCCCACAAGGAGGGATGAGCGCAGGAATCAATCTCATCCACGTTGGATTGGGCCTCGCTCCCAAGGCATCGGTTTCGATGTGTATCCCGAATTGAGCATAGTTGTTCCGTTACAATCACACTTGATGGGACCAATCGGAGACAACAATCCTGTTAGCTATCCTGGACGGGTCCCGGTACTTCTGAGAGCAAGCGTGAAGTTCTATTTTGTTCCTTCTATACCTCCTCTCTGGAAGAATTCCGAGAAGAAATAAGGAGAGACTAGAGAACGAGTAACCTGCGACCAATTAGCCAATTGAGAGCCAACCCTGAGGACAATATGCATACTGATTCTTTTCATTGAAGCAGACCAGGGGTATTCCCTGGATCTTCGAGGGAAGTAAAGGGATAGTGCGGCGCCCCGTCACTCAAGATACGAGCTGGAGTTTGCGCTGATCGATGGGGCGGTCCCGATTGCAATCGCCGCGGAGGATAGATCGGGAATCATTGTCATTTGAGTCCGTAGAGCATCCTAACCTATAGCCTCATAACCGATACTCCCCCGCTCTTCAGAGCGAGGACAGCCCCCTTACATATCCACCTTTAACGCTCTCACGCCGAACAGCCTTGCTGCGCAAAAGCACACCCCCCCGACCACCGCGAGTATCCACGCCCGCGAGACATCGACAGAGCTGGCCCCTCTAGTGGAAAAGTAAGCAAACACCTGGTCGAAGACCAAGGAGCTGAGTATCACCATCACACCGATCGACACGAGAAGTGAAACCGTTGCGCCATGAGACGAAGAGATCCTCACCGCATCGTTCTCCTTGTAATTCGCGAAGACCCCGCCGAATATCATAACAATCGACGGGAAAACGATTCCCCCTAGCGCACCGTAAATCACGCTTGCCGTGATGAGTCCGCTGAAATACTTGAACGGCAGCGGAGCGGCGTAACCCAGCATCCCTCCGATCAGCGACAGGAACACCACGCTGGGGATAAGTTTCGCATAGAAAACCCTCGCGAGGCTGACCGGCGAGGAACGAAGAAGCCACATCGTTTCCCCCTCCAGACTGAGCATGGGGTACACAAATCTTACGGCAAGCGAAACGAGAAGGAAGCTGTTGAAAGCGTATATAAGGGTGAATGAGGATGACACGATAAACGTGTCCGGCAGGTAGATACGCATTTCGAACAGGTTTACGAGGAAAATCCCGATCAGCACCATCAACACGCCGAAGTGGAAAGTCTGGCTCGGCTCGCGGATGAAAAGAAGAAAGTCTCGCTTGAGAACGGAGATGGTCTTCCGTGGCTTCCGTCCCCTTTCCTCCAGTACGTCTCCGGCGTCGCCGACCTTTCTTTCGAAAAGTTTGTGCCTCGCCATCCAGTATGCTTCCTCGTAGTACCTGTCCGCCAGTCTAATCATCACGAAAAATAGAAGCGCCGCGACCGAGCAGACGATAAGGGCGGATGACACTGCACCGACGACGTTTCCCGTCGTGGCGAAATAGAAGAAATTGGCGGACCAGAAACTCGGAGCGAGGTAGTCGAGTTTGGGGTCGAGGACGCCGAGGTACCTGTCGATATGCGGGTAATACTTCATCACGTTCGTAAAAAGCGTGAACGGGTTGTTAAGTACGACGTATAAGTATGTACCCCCGGCATACAGGAAAGTAACTATCAGGACGGCTGTCCTGATCGATATCTTTTTCGACACCCTCAGGAGCAGGAGAAGAACTATCGCCCCGACGCACGCCGCCGAGAGGATCATTGGAAGAATAGCGAACAGGACTCCCAGCAACGCCACGAGCGGACTTCCGAAATAGCCTGCGTAGCCGGCGACGGCTGCCAGTATCAGGATGATCATCAAAGCCGAACTGTACAGAAAAGAATCGAGGAACTTCGATGTGAATATCTCCACCGGCCTGATCGGAAGGGTGTGAAGAAATTCCGCTTCCGTATTTCTGAAAACCGTGACGAACGCGACGAGAATATTAGCGATACTGATGATCGCGAAAAACACGAAAAGCGCCAGAGCAAGCAGCCGGTGATAGAGAAAGAGCCCGATCTTCGCCTGCTGGACAAGATATCTGGTGGTGAACTCTACTATTACAAATGTTAGGTCGGCAAAGACAGCAAACGTTATAACGGAGAAAAAAGAGCGGGCAAAGTGTTTGCTGACGCGCTCGCCCCCTTCGAGGTAGAGAAGACGGAGTTTCGTTTTGACAAGCTCGCGTATCATGCGGCGTCAGGCGGTCAGTTCGAGATACTTCTTCTCAAGTCTTTCCACCCCGTCGCCCGAGAACTGGCCCATCGATCCCTCGTACACGAGGCGTCCAGAGTTGATAATTCCCAGTCTCGTGCAGACTTCGCTCGCAAGCGAGAGCTGGTGCGTGGTCATGAAGATGGCCGCCCCGTTCTCAGCGGCAAGCTTCATCTGGGACTTGAAAGTCTCCGCGCCTTTCGGATCGAGCCCGACCATCGGCTCATCTATAACTATCAACTTCGGCCTGTGAAGCATCGCCGCGGCCAGGACGATCCTCTGCCTCATCCCCTGCGAGTAGTCTTCGATTCGCCGGCCCAGCCAGGGCTTGACTTCAAACGTGTCGGAAACCTGCCTTATCGCGTCCATGCTTTCCGGCTCTCTCATACCGTACATCCTGGAAACAAACAGGAGAAACTCAAGGCCGCTGAGTTTATCGTATAGGAAGGGCTGGTCCGGAACGTAAGAGAGATACTGCTTGGCCTCATGAGGAGAGTGATGGGCGTCGATCCCGTTTATCAATACGCTGCCGGAGGTAGGCTTGAGCAGGGTCGCTATCATCTTAATTGTTGTCGTCTTGCCCGCGCCGTTCGGTCCAAGGAAGCCGTAGATTTCCCCCGCCGCAATTTTCATGGACACATCGTCCACGGCAGTAAACGATCCGAAATTCTTCTTCAGCGAAATGAGCTCGAGCATGTTCCTCTTGTTCTCCTTGTTATATCGGCATAATAGAGAACTTTCGCAACATGTGCAGTGCATCAATGGAAATCGACTACACCGGCGCCCCCGGGTCACACCCGACCGGTAGCCGACATTCCCTCAAGGCATCACTTTCCTGCCGTCAAGCAAGCTACTTCTGCTTGAAAACCAGCCTTATCGGAATGCCTTCAAATTTGAATTTATCGCGGAGCTTGTTTTCAAGGAATCGTTTGTAGCTGGTCGACACTTCGTCCGGGAGATTAGTAAACATCGCAAAGGTCGGGAGTTTGCTCTCAACCTGTGTTATGTACTTTATCCTGATTTCTTTTCCGGTTCTGGAGAAAGGAGGGGTTCTCTCCATCAGCGGAAGGAGATAGTCGTTGAGTTCGCTGGTCTTTATCCTGATCCTCGCACCGTCTAGAACAGCAAGCACATTGGAGAGCAATTTCTGTACGCGCTGCTCCTTCAAAACAGAAACGAAAACGATCGGCACAAAATCGTATGTACGCAGACGATCCTTTATTCCCTTTTCATAATCACCGGCCGTCACCTCCTTTCCGTCAACCAGGTCCCACTTGTTGACGCCAATTACCGCCGGTTTTCCCTGCTCGATAGTATGCTCCACAATCTGCAGGTCCTGTTTCTCGACGCCGATAGACGCATCAAACATTACAATCGCCGCATCGCACCTTTCAACGGCCTGAAAGGTCCTTAGAGTACTGAAAAACTCGACCGACTCTTTTATCCTGCTCTTCTTCCTCAAACCTGCCGTATCTATCAATATCAGATCCTCGCCCTGAAACTTGAGAAGCGAGTCGACGGAGTCGCGCGTGGTCCCCGGAACATCCGTGACAATAGACCGTTCCTCCCCGAGCAGATAGTTGACGAGCGAAGATTTCCCGACATTCGGCTTGCCGACGATCGCTATCTTTCTCACCGGTGAAGTTTCCACTGCAAGCCCCTCGTCGGTAGAAATTTGAACTACCTCGTCGAGGAAATCGCCGACGGTTCTTCCGAGCTGCGCAGAAATTCCCATGACCTTCTCGAAGCCCAGCTCATAGAACTGTCCAACGTGCTTTTCGTGCTTCGCATCGTCTATCTTGTTAACCGCCAGCAGAACCTTCTTCGCCTGCTTTCTGAGAATCTTCGCCAGCTCTTTGTCGATCGGGTGAACCCCGGCTCCACCGTCCACGACGAGCACAATCACGTCCGCCTCTTCCACGGCGTACTGCGCCTGCTCCCTGATTGCCTTCTCGAAGACGTTCTGTGAATCGGGCACGAAACCGCCTGTATCTATCAAAGTAAACATCCGTCCCTGCCATTCGAACGAGCCGTAATTCCTGTCGCGCGTTGCACCAGGTTTGTCGTCGACGATGGCACGTCTCCCGCCGATGAGGCGGTTGAACAATGTCGATTTGCCGACGTTGGGCCGGCCTACTATTGCGATGGTTGACATGACTCCGAGAAAATTCTAAACTCTAAACAATATCAAAATTCCAATGGCGGGAGGCAGAGGAATGAAGTTTCATCTCTGTCAACTGAATTTGCGAAGAGTTTCCCGACCATTATCGTTCGTAAATTTTGCAGGACGGCGACCGTAGTGCTCACTGATGCAAGCTGAATTCCGGCCGGGGTAAGCCGTAAAAGGCCATCCAGTGCCTGAATCGCCGGCTTCAGACTTTCCTGTCAGGTTTGTCCTTAGCAACGGTTTGGTGCTCTAGAATTTCAGCTCCCTTGTTGACGGGTTCCATTAGCTCGGTCCGCCATTTGAGGCCGATTCGGGCGACGAGAGCGGAAAGTGCCTCGTAAACCTTCGAAGAATCATCCAGGCAAAAAGCTATGCAGCTGCTTCCCGCGCCGCTCACTGTAAATGCCAGTGCACCGCTTTCGAGAGCGGTACTCGCGAATTCCTCGAAGTGGGGAATCAGCTTTTTCCTGTATTTTTCATGCAGTTCGTCGTGTGTCGCATACCGGATCATTTCGTAGTCACCTGACGTCAGGGCGGCGACAAGGAGCGAGCTGTGCTGCACGTTCGAAACGGCTTCGCTCATCGGCACACTTTTCGGAAGTATCTTACGCGCCGATCCGGTTTCCACCCTGGAGTCCGGGAGGATCGAGACAAACTTCAGCCTGGTGTCGATCGGAATTTTCAGATGCGAATACCTGCCGCTCTCTCCGCGCGCGTTCACGACCAGCCCGCCAAGCAATGCAGCGCTGATGTTGTCGGGATGTCCCTCGATTTGAACTGCGACATCGTAAATCTCTTCGCCGCCGAGCTTCTTTTCGGAGAGTTCGTTTCCGATAAGGAGTCCCCCTACGATAGCGGCGCCGCTAGCTCCGAATCCTCCGCAGGATGGAATTCCGTTTTGTATCTTGATACTGAGGCGGGGGGATTCGTTCAACACCCGCCTGACGGCCTGAATTGTCAGATTGCTTTCGTCTGTCGGTATATGTGCGGTGCCTTCACCGGTGACCTCAACCGACAGGCGATCTGCCGGTTCCGCTTCTATGATGAGATATCTATTTACAGCAAGCCCGAGTGTATCGAAACCCGGGCCCAAGTTCGACGTCGATGCCGGGACAATTATTTTCAGCGATGACTCCTTTTTTGACATAAGAATATATCTTCGGATCGGAGATTTTACAAAGAACTTGAGGCGAGCGCACCCTCCCGACTATTTCTACGACGAGAGTAGGCGACCCTCATTCTTGCCGAACGACCCTTTCCTTGATTTTCCGCCGCAGGAATGTGATTTTAAGCGAGCATGATTCCTGTTCTGATCTTCTGGATCCACATAACGTTCGGCGTATACATATTCGTAAAGAAGTACTACGAAGAGACTTTGGGCGAGGCCTTCCTCACGCTCGGGTTTGCTGCGATCATATTCACCGCCGGATGGACGTTTGCCTCATTCGCCGCCCACTCCCTTTTCGGTCCAAAGGGGGTGAGTCCCATCCTCAATGACGACTCGCTCTCCCTGATACTCTTGACTCTGATTGAGACGATCTTCTACATGGTGTGGTTCAGAAGGTCGCCGGACGACTCAGACAAAGAGGAGCAGGAAACGGCGGATGCATAAACTCTCGCATTCGGAGATCAAGGCCCGGAGAAAGACCGTCGAGCAGGCCGTCTCCGCAGAGAGAACGCCCATATACGGACTGCTGGAAAACGTCCGCAGTCTGTACAATGTCGGCTCGATTTTCCGGACCTCCGACGCCGCTCTCATATCTGGATTATACCTCACCGGCTATACGCCCTTTCCTCCACGGCCGGAGATTTCGAAGACAGCGCTCGGCGCGGTCGAAAGCGTACCATGGTCCTACCACAGAAATGCGATTGCGGCAGTCGCGGAAATGAAGGCGAAGGGCATCAAGCTGGTCGTACTCGAACAAACGAGAGAGAGCATGCCGATTTGGAATTTGTCGGCCGATATTTTCCCCGCCTGTATCGCGGTGGGAAACGAGATCGGTGGAATCACCAAAGACGTACTCGACTCAGCAGACATAGCAGTGGAAATCCCGATGCTCGGAGTGAAGCACTCGCTTAATGTGGCAGTGGCTTACGGAATCGCAGTGTACAGGTTGTTCGAACTTTACGCTGCTACGGGCAGAACCGAGAAATAAGGCCCAAATTCCAACTTCCAAGCTCCAAACAAAAACAAAGTTCCAACAAACCGAAGAAATTAACCAACGGGATTGAAATTTTCTTTTGCGTTCCTTGGAATGTCTTTGTGGCCTGGCATTTCTCCGAAGGACCACTTTTGCGGGGGGGAGCTTCTGCCTAAAAGGCTGAAGTAAAATACTCGAATCTCTCTTCGGTGTGTATCCTTATCACCCCTGCCCTTACTAGATTCACAAGGATCCGGGAAGCCCTCCTCTCGCTTATGTTCACGAGTCTTGCATATTCCCTGACGGTTATCCGGTCCTTTTCCTCCAGATATTTGAAAAGGCGCCTCTCGTTTTCTCCGATTATTATCGAAAGCGGCTCGCTGTCCGGATTTTCGCTCTCCAGAATCTTCACCACTTCCCTGCTCGCCAGCACACTCTTGTCGTTTATCCTGATATATACCTTCGCGTCGCGGGATAGAACCTTGCGGTAATCCTGGAGCCGGTGAGGTTTGGTTCGGCTCTCTTCTACTATGGCGACAACGACGTCCTTCCTGTTTAGTTCGATCACCTGCACTATGGGGTCTATCGGCGGTTCGCAGTATTCCCTGGCAGCTTCGCGGATAAGATCGGTTTCCGACTTCTCGCTCTCGACTCCATAGATCGTCCCGTCATCGTCCACCCCGAAGAGGATCATTCCTCCTTTTGTATTCGCGAAGGCGATAAGCTCCTTGGCGATTTTGGCAATCGAACTGAACTGGCGTTTGAACTCGATCTTGAAATTCTCGCCTTCAGAAATCAAACTTTTTAATTCGGCGACGTCCACGATTTGAAATTCCAAATTGTAACTTTTCAATTCTTAATTGAAGTTAAGGAAGAATCGTTTCAAAATTAAGAATCAACTTCCGCGCCGGCTCATATTCCCAATTGCGAATCGATGACCGTGCTGTTCTTAATTCAAGATTATGAATTTGAAATTCCTCGACCGTTCACCATCCCTTTGCGGCCATCCTTCTGAGAATGTCGTCAGTCCTGAATACCACGAATCTAGCGACCGACCCAGGATAGAGATGAAGCGGATCCGGCAATATCGCTTCCAGCTCGGCAGCCTGCACGCGGGTCAAGGTCGAAGCAGGTTCGTGGAAGTAGTGCTCACTTGCCGCCTCGGCTCCGAATATTCCGCGTCCGAATTCTATATAGTTCAGATAAAGCTCCATTATTCTCGGCTTCGAAAGATAGAAGTTGAGCATATACGCAGAAACTATTTCGTTGACCTTCGTTAGAACGTCTTTTCTGGTTGAGAACCAAAGGTTTTTCGCCAACTGCATCGAAATGGTGCTGAAGCCGCGGACGAATCTCATCGCCTTAATATCAGCTTTGATTGACTGTTTGACCTCGTACCAGTCAACCCCGTTGTTTTGGTAGAACGTTCCGTCTTCGCCGACCACGACCGCGTGGACGAGTGACTTCGAAATCCGAGAAAGAGGGACATAAGTCATACGAATGGAATATCGTTCATGCTTCTCTTTTGCCTGCATTATCCGCTCCTTCATCAGGGCAGTCAAGCCTGGGTTATGCTTCCGAAGACCAGCCACGGTCCATGGAGCCGGGAGCATAATTATTTCGACGGCAATGAACGCCAGTACGAGAGCAAGAAGTATCTTGCACAGCAGCCGCCTGGTCCGGTGCGGCCGGGGTCTGCCGTTCATCTGTGCGAATCGAGGTAACTCTGAAGGATCAATTGTGACGCCATCCGATCCAGGTTGCCCTTATTCTGTCTTTCTTTCTTCTTTATGCCGAGTTCCAGCTGTGTCTTCTGCGCTATTGTAGTTGTGAACCTCTCGTCCCACTCGACAACTTCCACGCCCGGCAGTTTTTCCCGCAGCTTCAGTGCGAACTTTGCCGCGGCCTCGGCGGAATCCCCCGCCCTGCCGCTCAGTTTCAGAGGTTTGCCCACGACTATCCTGACTACGTTCATCCTCTTGACGATGTCAATTATCTTTGACGTAAGCCCCGGGTTGTTCTCCAGGGTATCAATTCCCTGCGCTATTATCCCCATCGGGTCGCTGACCGCTACCCCCACTCGCCTTGATCCGAAGTCGATCCCAAGCACACGCTTTCCCTCAGGCATTGCGCCCCTGTATTCTGTCCACGTGCATGACTCCGGTGATCTTCTTGAGCTTGTCCATCAGATGTTCAAGATGCACCTTGTCGTTCACGTAGATAATGATCTGGCTCTCGAAAACGGCGTCTTTCACTTCGGCCGAGACACTTCTTATGTTGGTGTTTTGATAACTTGAAATCGTGTGTGTCAGTTCGGTGAGAATCCCGGGCCGGTCCATCCCCGAGACGGAAACGCCCGCAACAAAGAGCCCGCTGCTCTCGCCCGGCCACGTGGCGGCAACGATTCTATCCCGTGCCGCTCCTTCCATACGGGACAGGTTGGCGCAATTCTTCCGGTGGATCTTTATCCCTTCCCCGGTCGTCACGAACCCGGCGATCTCGTCGCCCGGGATCGGGTTGCAGCACTTCGCATAAGACACTTTCCAGTCGCTCCTGGATCCGTCGACGACGATTCCCTCAGATGCCTTTCGGGCTATCTCCACGAACGTATGGACGGGCTTGCCGGGCTCGGGAGATTCTTTGACAGATTTCTGCTGGGTCAGACGGGAAATTATTCTCTCCGGGTCGATCTCTTCCTCAGCAACAGCGACATAGAATTTCTGAGCATTGTCGTACTTCAGCTCGCGGACAAGCTTATAGAAATCGTCCTCCGGCAGCGAAAGCTTGTGCTTCTTCAGTCTCTTGGCCCAGATCTCCTCACCCTCGGCGGCTTTCTTTCTCGTCTCGTCGTTTATCCAGCGTCTGATATGTGCCTTGGCCTTTCGCGATACGACGAATTTTTCCCAGTCAGGGTTGATATTCTGGTTGGAAGAGGTGATTATCTCGATCTGATCGCCGCTGTTCAGCTTTGTATTGAGCGGAACAATTCGCCCGCCTACTTTCGCGCCGACACAGTGAGTGCCGACCTGTGAATGTATTTCAAACGCGAAGTCGACCGGCGTCGATCCCCTGGGAAGTACCTGAAGGTCTCCCTTCGGTGTAAACACATATATCTCATCCTGGTACAGATCGAGTTTGAAGCCTTCCAGGAAACTCTTCGCCGCGTCTTCTCCCGTCGAGACCGCGGGCTGTTCGAGTATTTCGCGTACCCATGAGATCCACTCGTCAAGTTTCCGGTCTGTAACCTTCACATCTTCCTTGTATTTCCAGTGTGCCGCCACGCCGCGATCCGCGACCTCGTCCATCTGCTGAGTTCTGATCTGGACCTCAACCATCTTTCCTTCCGGCCCGACCACCGTCGTATGAATCGACTGATAGCCGTTCTGCTTCGGGACCGAGATGTAATCCTTGAATCGTTCCGGGACAGGAGTGTAAATCTCCGATACGATGCCGTAAACCGAGAAGCATTCGTTCTTGTCGGCCGTATCCAGAATCACGCGGACGGCAAACAAGTCATAAATCTCTTCGATCGGCTTGTTCCTCTTGACCATCTTGTTATAGATACTGAAAATGTGTTTGGGGCGGCCTGTAATTTCGAATTTGTACCCGTCCGCTTCGAGCCGCTTTCTTATCGGCTGGATAAATTTCCTTATATACGCTTCGCGTTCTCTTCTCTTGGCATTGAGTTTTCTCGAGATGAATTCGTAGTCGTTGCTGTTCAAGTACTTAAATGCCAGGTCCTCAAACTCCCATTTCACTTTTGCGAGGCCGAATCTGTGTGCGAGTGGGGCGTATATTTCGAGCGTCTCCTTGGCGATACGCTGCTGTTTTTCCGGACGGAGGAAGGCAAGCGTTCTCATGTTATGAAGACGGTCGGCAAATTTAACGAGTATCACCCTGACGTCTTTCGCCATCGAAAGAAGCATCTTACGGTAATTTTCGGCACGCGTGATCTCGTGGCTTTCCACCGCACCGGAAATTTTCGTGACACCATCGACGATCTCAGCGATCCCCTCGCCGAACTCAGCTCTTATTGATCTGAGATCGTAAGTAGTATCTTCCACGACATCATGTAGGAGTGCCGAAGCGACGGAGATGTCGTCGAGCGGTATTTCCTTTGCTACGACCAGGGCGACTTCGAACGGGTGGGAGAAATATGGTTCCCCCGATGCACGGGGTTTGCCTTTTACGTGAGCGTTCCAGCTGAATTGAAAAGCGCGCCTGATAAGATTCTCGTCGAACGAGTACAGGTTACTCCTGCACGCCTCGAGGAGGCGATTGAGCTTTTCCACGCTTTTTACGTCGGCCAGATACGACACGTTGAAATTTCCTTACAAAAAACAAAATGGAAGGCGGACATTCGCCTTTGTTTTAATTTATGTTTGCGGATTCAAATTCCAAAGATACACAAAGAGTGTTGGATTGGAGAAACCTCCGGCCAGGCTCTCGTTAAATTAAGACACCAGGCGTCAGTTATTGCTCCGTTGCAGCCCCGTAACTCCCAAATCTGGAGTCACTTAGCCGGACCGCGCTATTCTCATCGGTGAAGAGCCCGTGCGGCTATGTCGGCTCCGCTATCAAGTGTTGGGGAGTTTTGCAGGATGGGGAGTTGCCAATCCGCGCTCTCAGTATCCTGTGGTCCGACCAATGCAACGTCGGCGAGAAAATGGGAACTTTGTAAACGAACGAAGCGTTCGCGAAAATAAGAGAGCAGATCCACTGCAAGCGGATGCAGTAATCGCGAGCAGACGCAGTTCCCGTGTAACGTTTCCTGTAGTAGAGTGTGGGTCCTTATCACTGGAATACCGGCACGATTCCAAGATTCCCACGGTAAAGGAGACCATACGCCAGCATCACGAACCTGGTAAAAACCGAACATTCGCTCTTGGAGGGAGAAGGATGATGGACGAGGAGGAGGATCAAGTCGGGGAGAAAGAGTCTGCCCGCCAAACTGCGAGGTTCACGCCGGCATCACTCCATATCAATGAAGAAAAAACGATCACAGCACCCTTGTCCTCGATCGCGCTGCCAGTAGTTCTATCCGTGAAGGAAACGTCGGAGGAAAATGGACACTGGCAATCGAACCGGTTCAAATCTCAGAGGCATCTCCCCTTTCCGGCATTATCATTCATACACGATCCTACGACCACGATGCGATTAGTGGTGGAGATATTTGCCCTCTTACTGAAGACAGCGATATGTGGATAAACGAATCAGGTCCAGATCTAGCGACGACCGACCGGGGTCGCAACGGTCTTCGCCGTCGCAGCCCTCAAGGGAGTTGCCTTCCCATCACGTATTTAAACGGCGTTTCGACGTGGACGAAAGACCAAAAGAGCTCTTCCCGCACAGGTCTCTCACCTTTAGGTGGAGCAATCGATATGCGACCTGTTCACTTCTTTGCATCGGCTCGAAGGAAGCTCTCTATCGGGCGGGACGTCGAACTCCTCCTGACGGAAACATGGTCGCTGGATGCCGCCGAAGCGAAGCCGTCCGGGATAAATGGATACAGATCCTCAGTCAAAACAACCTGGCAATCGTAACAACCAAAGAGGAGATAATATGTCGAGCACCTACCTGAAAACTGCTTTTACTCTGCTCTTGTTCATCATAACCCTTTCGAGTTGTTCAAAGAACAGCAATAATAATCCGACCGGCCCGGGAAACGGCAGCACTTATCCCAAGTTTATTCTTCCAAACGTTATTGCTCCCGAAAGCAAATCATCCACCGCCGATACCAGCCAAGGTTACTTAGAGGTCAACGGTGACAACAGCCTTCTCGACAGCGTCGGTAGTTCGCTGTCGGCCCAATTCACGGGAAACCCGACCGACTCCGCAGACACTTGGATATGGGTTTTCCATGTTCCTCAGGACACCATAACCGGCACCTGGACCGCAACCCCGGATTCAGGGGAGTATTACTGGACATTTACCGTCGCTTCTCCGGAAATCTCGATACGGTACCTGGCAGGTCTGGTAGCAGGCAATGGCAAGAGCGGGAATCTTGACTTCCTATATAATCCTATGACAAACGTTCCAGCTGCGAAATATACTTGGATCACTAAGTCCGATGGACAACTCGACGGGACTATCTACGTCAGCAACTTCCTCGGAATCAAAGGCCGGAAATATGTCTTCACCAATAATACCGACAAGAGCGGCACATTGAACGAGTGGAGCACGCTGTACGACGGATCCGAAGTCCAGACTTGGGACATTATCTGGAACGCGAACCAGTCCGGACGGTACACCGAGTGGGACACAACAGGCACAATTATAGACAGCGGAACCTGGAATTGAAGCGAACTCGTTTGAGGTCGCCCGTCAAGGGCGAAGAGGAATTTAGCCTGGTCACTTCAGTCGGAAATGAGACTATCTGGAATTGAGGCGCGCATTTGAATTGGAAGTTCGCACCGTATTATTCCTAATTCTGGTTTCAATTGGCGCAACTGGTTGCTCCGGCAGCCGCGTCTCACTGCGTCCAAAGGGGGAGCAGGAGAGGAACGGCCCGGGGGAGCCAGATCGAACTATCCAGATTTCTCCGGGACATTGTCGTATCGTCGGGACGATCGTTTCTATCGACTCGGTGCTGGACAAAGACGTGCCGCGCGATCCGTGTTCCATCGAGCCGTGCAATGCTAACGTAAGAGTGGACTCCGTCATCGGATATGGAAATGCCTTCCCGCCGCTCTCGCCAGGAAATATCATCGAAGTTCACTTCTACTTCACTCTCGCGCCCACGACGAAGGATTTGTTTCCAGACCTAACAGAATTTCTTCCCGGTCTTCAAGCCGGCTCGACTTTCACCGGGGATATCGATGCCATCCCCCGGCCGAAGCAGAGCGCGGGTTCAAAAATCTACGGCATTTACGGTTATCGCAAAGAACACTGACAAATTCCTGGAGTAGTAGCATGAGAATACTTTCAAATACAGTTTTGATTCCGGCAATAGCGATGACTCTTTTCTCAATTGGACAAGCGGCAATTGCAGAAACACCAAAGGCTTCCGGTAAAAACGAAGATCTGCAAGGTCGACTCCGGCAGGAATACATGATGCTTCGCGATCCGGCGACGGGGGAAATTCCGAACGACATTCGGGCATTGGAACTACGATACGCAAGGAGGCTGCCTGTCGCGGGGCAGGTTCCGGTGATCAACGGATTCGAGACCGTTCAGAGTACGACGTGGAGTTCCGTCGGACCTTTTAATGTCGGAGGTAGGACGAGGGCCCTTGCGGTCGATGTCTCAAACCCGGACGTTATTCTCGCAGGAGGAGTCTCCGGCGGTGTGTGGCGCTCGACCGACAACGGCGTATCTTGGCAGAAGACGACCCTTCCCGATCAGCTTCAGAGCGTTTCTTGCATCGCAGAGGACACTCGACCGGGGCACACAAACGTTTTCTACTGCGGCACCGGGGAGGCAGAAGGAAATTCGGCCAGCGGGAGCGGTGCCAATTCCGCCTACAGAGGAAACGGAATCTTTAAATCCACCGACGACGGACAAAGCTGGTTTCCTCTCACTTCTACAGAAGTGAATACCCCCGAAGCGTTCGTAAGCAATTTCCAATACATCTGGAACATCGCGACCGATTCAACCATCCATTCCGAAGGCGTTCTTTACGCTGCCACTTACGGTGCGATCGAGAAATCGACCGACGGAGGTGCAAGTTGGACCATGGTACTCGGAAATGGACATAGCGGACAGTTTACTGATGTGAATGTGACACCCACCGGAGTTGTTTATGCCACAATGAGCAGCGATGCAGGCCAATATGCAGGCATCTGGACATCGACGACCGGGGACAGTGGAACTTTTGTGAACATCATACCTACGGCCTGGCCACCTGTTTACAGGAGGATCGTTCTCGACTCTGCGCCTTCCGATCCATCGATAGTGTACTTCCTCGCAGAAACTCCCGGCGCGGGAAAGGTGATGAGTGTCGGCAGCGGCGGGACCGACGGCACCAGTCTCTGGAAGTATACATCCGGTGCTCAATCTCCATGGCAGAATCTGTCTGCCAACGTGCCCGCACTTGGCGGCCAACGCGGAAATTTCGATCCTCAGAATTCGTATGACATGCTTATAAAGGTGAAGCCCGACAATCCCGACTTTGTAGTCATCGGCGGAACGAGCCTGTACAGGTCAACCGACGGCTTTTCCACACCGATAAACTATTCCGACTGGATCGGAGGATACAACGCGTACTACAATGACAATTGGATGTACCCCGGCCAGCATTGCGACCAACAAGCGTTTGATTTTCTCCCTTCGGACCCCGATATCGCGATTTCAGGAAGCGACGGCGGAGTCAGCGAAACCTATGACATAACGGCATCTACAGTAACCTGGACTAGCCTGAACAACGGTTATATGACTACTCAGTTTTACAGCGTAGCGATTGACCAGGAGGCGAGCGGAGACAATGTGATTATCGGAGGCATGCAGGATATCGGCAGCGATTATTTTAATTCTTCGAACCGAAGAGCGCCGTGGAGCGCCGTATCTCTTGGCGATGGAACTTTTTCTGCAGTCGCCAACAACAAAACATTTTACTACACCGGCTCACAGGATGGAACGATCTATAGATCGACAATGGATAATCAAGGCGATATTCTGACACAAGCGGAGGTAGATCCCCGGGGTGCGACCGACCAACTCTTCGTCTCGCCCTATGTCCTCGATCCAAACAACAGCAATATCATGTATGACGCAGCCGGGGATAGCATCTGGCGAAACAACGACCTGCCGCGGATATCCGACACGACGCAAAGCCCGACTCCGGTTAACTGGACCGTGATGACGAATACGGCCTCGGACGGCGAACCCGTCAGTGCACTGGGTATTTCGAAGACACCCGCAAACATTCTCTACTACGGGACTGCAAATGGGGAAGTGTATCGTGTAGCCGACGCCAATGCAGGCAACCCAACCCCGGCTGACATTTGGTCAAACAAGGGACTTCCGGCGAACGCTTACGTATCGTGTCTGGCGGTGAACCCCGATGACGGAAACGATGTAATGCTGGTGTTTTCAAACTACGAAATCATAAGTCTTTACTACACCTCCGACGGGGGGGCAACATGGACGAGTGTCGCCGGTAATCTCGAACAGAATTCCGACGGCTCGGGCGACGGACCATCATGCAGGTGGGCGACCATCCTGCACTACGGCGGCATGACCACATACTACGTCGCGACGAGCACCGGTCTGTACTCCTCGACACAATTGAACGGTGCTTCAACGGTGTGGACTGAGCAGGGCGCCAGCTCAATCGGCAATATCGTCTGCGACATGGTCATAAGCAGGGAGACCGACGGAAAAGTTGTAGTTGCTACTCATGGTAACGGAATTTACACCAATTCTTCTACAAACAACACAGGCGACTTCCTGATAGCTTATGACGAATACGACCCGCCTTACGATTCTCTCTATTTTACCGGCAACAACCACGGCGATATCATCGGCAACGTGTTGACCGCCCCGTCCAACTCCGCCAAGATAGATAAGCTGGTCTACTATATATTCGGAGACCATTCGACAGGGAACGCAGCCTTCTATCCCGTCGTCTATTTAGCAGGCTCATCAAGCGGCGACGATGGCCAACCAGTGACGGCGCCCTTTTATACCGGCTCTCTCGATACACCTTCTATCGGTTGGAATACAATAAATCTATCTTCGCAAGATATCATATTACCGGGGACTACCGGGAATGATTTTCTTGTCGGCGTCGAATATGACGGGACTGATGAACCCGTCGTCGGTTATCACTGGCCTTCAAATGGAAGAGGATGGTTTTACCACAATTCTACGTGGACGCAAATGGATGCTTACGATCCCCCTTACCCGGCGACACTCTGTATAAGAGCATACGTCAGCGATCAGACCGGCACCTTCGTAATCGACTCGCGTGTGCCCGACAAATTCACGCTCAGCCAGAACTTCCCTAACCCGTTCAACCCTTCAACAACGATCGAGTATGATCTGCCACAAGGCGAGAACGTCCGGCTGGAAATTTATGACGTGCTCGGCAGGCAGGTCGCATCCCTGGTAAACGCTTATCAAGCGCCCGGCAGCTACACAGTCGAATGGAACGGAAGGAACGGCAGAGGTGAAATACTTGCCTCGGGTGTTTACTTCTATTCGTTCCAGGCCGGGAATTTCAGGAAAGTCAAGAAGATGCTCTACTTAAAATAAAAACTCAGACTAATTCAGGAGTGATTCCAATGCACAAGCTTCTAATTCTCTCTTCATTAATTCTATTGAGCGTCGCCCCATACGCGCAGGCGCAGACTATCCCCGGCACACAGGAAGGACGCAAAGCGATCCTGCTTAATTTCATGACCATCGGATCCTTCACTCTCAACCAATACCAAGGCGGGTTCGGTGCGAAATATTTCATTCAAAACGACCTGGCGGTTCGTGGCATGCTTTTGTTCGGCACCGACAACGTTACGTCGAAAGGACTGAACGCCTCCAGCACCAGCACACTCAATTTCGGAGTTGCCGGGGCTCTCGAATACCACTTAGACCCCAATCCCGGAATAAGCCCGTATATCGGAGGGTCCATCTCTTACTTCAACAGCGGAGAAACGAGCAGCACAACCGGTCCGGGCTCTTATTCCACCAGCGCGACCACAACCAATTTCGGCGTCGATGCCCTCGCAGGAGTAGAATTCTTTGTCGGCCACAACGTAAGCGTAAGCGCAGAGTACCAGTACGGAATCAGATCATCGAGCAGCCAGGGATCGAGTGAGTTTCAATTCGGGTTCCAGACAGCTTCCCTTACGATGGGAATATATTTCTAGCCATATCTCAGTCCAACCGCCGGGAGAACAGGCGGCCAAAACAGATAGTTGACCTCTATTCGGAGCCGGGATTCTCGCGATCCCGGCCCTCCTTTGAGAAAAGCCATCATCTGCAACGAATGAGCCGTATTCGGCGGAAAATCTCTTGAGAATGCCCTCTGCATAGCGGAAATGCCCTTGTATCAAGGACTTAAGCACATCAAAACATTCCGAGGATTGGATGATATCAAGGCGCCTAATGTGGCTTGGTCTGAGTTGTGGTCCGATCCTTGTGGGTACACAAACCGGGATCCTGCATTCAAAAATAGGCCTATGACATGCTCACGACTTGCTGGTATTGGACAAGATACTTGTTGTCTCAAAGCCCTGATCGAGATGCAGACCAACTCGTTGACTTTCTTCCCCACTGTGGCTAAATTAACCAGTCCTAACAGGATTCTCCGGATGATTCTGCCGGGCCTTAGGCGATTCGTAGCCGGGGTGGCGGAATTGGTAGACGCGAAGGACTTAAAATCCTTTGGCCTCAAAGGGCCGTGCGGGTTCAAGTCCCGCCCTCGGCACAGTTCGAATCCTTAATGGGCGATTAGCTCAGTTGGTTTAGAGCGCTACATTGACATTGTAGAGGTCAGAAGTTCGAATCTTCTATCGCCCACGCGCGAGAGTCGCGAAACGGTTGAGATCGTTCGCCTTACGCCTTGATTATCCTCCTCACTTTTAAGGGCGGGAGGATCATAGATTTGAATGGATGGGGCCCATTGAACGGCCTCGAACCTGGAATCTCAAACATATTTAGAGCAAGAAAGTCGGTAACATAAAAGGATATCGCCGGGGTCTGGTCGAACAAGAATCGGAGATTCCTCCGATTTTTTTGTAATCAAAAGAATTATCTGAAATGCCAAAAGTAACTCTACCTGACAAGTCTGCTATCGAAGTCGCGCCGTCCACTCCCGCAATTGAGATCGCTAGGAAGATCAGCAGATCTTTGGGAGATGATGCACTCGCAGTCAAGATCAACGGCAAGATTTCCGACCTCAATACTCCCATCGTCTCCGATTGTGAGTTGCAATTCCTCACTTTCGACGACCCTGAAGGAAAAGAGGTATACTGGCACAGCAGTTCGCACCTGATGGCCCACGCAATACAGTCTATCTTTCCGGAAGCTAAGTTCGGCGTCGGCCCCGCGATCGACGATGGATTCTATTACGACATCGACGTAGACAAAACGCTCGCCCCTTCCGATCTCGAGATGATCGAGCAGAAAATGCGTGAGATTTCCGAGAAGAACGCATCTTTCGAGCGAAAGGTCGTAAACAAAGATGATGCTTTGAAGTTCTTCCGGGAGAAGAAGGATCCTTACAAAGTGGAGATCATCGGCGCGCTGGACGAGACCATTACGTTTTACAGCGAGGGCGATTTCACCGATCTTTGCCGGGGTCCCCACGTGCCGTCCGCGGGCAAGCTGAAGTACTTCAAGCTCCTCGGGACGAGCGGCGCTTACTGGCGCGGCGACAGCAAGAACAAAATGCTGCAGAGGGTATACGGCGTTTCCTTCCCGAAGAAGAAGATGCTTGACGACCACCTCAAAATGCTTGAGGAGGCAAAACTTCGGGACCACCGGCGGCTCGGCCGCGAGCTCGAACTGTTCGTCTTCCACGATGTCGCCCCTGGAGCGCCCTTCTGGCTCCCAAAGGGGATGATCATTTTCAGGGAGTTGGAGAAGTTAATTCGCGAAGAGCTCGATAAACGAAACTATCTGGAAATCTCCACTCCGATGCTTGTCAAGAAGGATTTGTGGGAGCAGTCGGGACATTGGGGACATTACAAGGAAAACATGTTCATCCTCAATGTCGATGAAGAGATATATTCGTTGAAGCCGATGAATTGCCCCGAGAGCACTTACGCTTTCAAGAACAAGACCCGGAGTTATCGCGATCTCCCGCTTCGCTATTCGGAGATTGGCCGATTGCATCGAAATGAAATTTCCGGAGCACTCGGCGGAATGTTCCGCGTCCGGCAGATCACCATGGACGATGCACATATATACTGTCGCCCCGATCAGATTTTGGCCGAAATCGATAACATCATCGCGCTTGTCAAATATATTTACGGGTTATTCAGTTTTGGAGTCTCGTTCAAACTTTCAACAAAGCCCGACGACGCCATGGGCGACCCGAAACTTTGGGAACAGGCGGAAGCCTCGCTGAGACAAGCTCTGGCCAATAACGGAATTGAATACGGTGTAAAGGAAAAAGACGGGGCGTTTTACGGGCCGAAGATAGATATTCAAATCAAGGATGCGCTCGGTAGAGAATGGCAGGTTGCTACTATTCAGCTCGATTACGTTATGCTTCCGGTCCAATTCGATCTTTCCTACATCGATGCGGAAGGCAAGCCTCAAAGACCGGTTCTAATCCACCGCGCCATCTTTGGATCATTCGAGAGGTTTGTCGGCATTCTGACCGAGCACTTCGCCGGCGCATTTCCGACTTGGCTCTCCCCCGTGCAGACGGCAGTTCTTCCAATCACCGACGAGTTCAACGACTATGCCCGATCCGTGGTTGAAGGACTGAAGAAGGAGGGGGTGAGGGCGGACCTTGACGATCGAAATGAGAAGATCGGCTACAAGATAAGAGAATGGGAAACGAAGAAGGTCCCATACATGTTGGTTGTGGGAAAGAAGGAAAGAGACTCGGACACCGTCTCGGTCCGCAAACACCGGGAGGGTGACAAAGGAACAAGGAAATTTTCGGACTTCGTCCGGGACATTAAAAAGGAAATAATCGAAAAAAATCAGGAGACAGATCATTAGCACGCCAAAGCTTAGGGTCAACACCGACATCCGGGCGGCAAGCGTCCGCCTGATCGACTCCGACGGGAAACAGCTCGGGGTCATGCAGCCACGTGAGGCGATGAGACTGGCGGAAACGAGAGGGCTGGACCTAGTAGAAATTGTCCCTAACTCGAATCCCCCCGTCTGCAAGCTCGTAGACTACGGCAAGTTCATGTACGAGGCGAGCAAGAAGGAGAAAGCCAAACTGAAAGGGCAGTCGTCGGCCCAGCTCAAGGAAATCAGGTTCCATCCGAACACGGACGAACATGATTTCATGTTCAAATCCAGGCACGCAGTGGAGTTCCTGGAGGAAGGTCATAAAGTGAAAGGCACCGTGCGCTTCAAAGGACGAGAGATTACTTATGCCGCACACGGAGAGGAACTCCTGAACAAGTTCGTCGAATTTCTTTCAGATGTCGGTAAGATCGAGCAGAAGCCGAAACTTGAAGGAAGGAATATGACGGTGATTATCGCCCCCAACAAAGCGAAGAAGAAGGTGGGCGAAACGAAGGAAAAAGAGACAAAGGAGAATTAGATGCCTAAGACAAAGACGAACCGTGCCATGGCCAAGAGGATAAAGAGAACGGCCAGCGGGAAGTATCTTCGCGAGAAAGCTTTCAGGAGCCACATCCTGACGTCAAAGACACAGAAGAGAAAACGCCAGCTGCGCAAGGCCTCGGTACTCGACAAGACAGACACGAAGCGGGTCCGCGGCATGCTGAACGAGTAGACCATACCTGCAGGAGGTCGCGGCGTTCCCGCAGGCTCATCGGTTGCCCGGCGGACGGCAGATAAACTCCCGACGCGGACGCATGACTCTTTGGCAGGAAAATGTTATATTTAATCTCATAACGGAGAAATAGTAGGATGCCACGTGCGAAAAACAAAGTAGCTTCCCATAAAAGGCGAAAGAAGACTCTTGCGCAAGCGAAGGGTTATTGGGGTGCGCGCAGCAAGGTACACACTGTTGCGAAGCATCACGTTGAAAAAGCCCTTCAGCACGCTTATAGAGACCGCCGAAAGAAGAAACGCGAGTTCAGGAGTCTATGGATAGTCCGCATCAATGCGGCTGCCCGCGAAAACGGAACCACCTATTCCCGTCTTATCGCTGCGCTCGCCAGGAAAGAGGTCTCGATAAACAGGAAAGTTCTGGCCGATCTCGCTGCAAACAATCCTGAGACGTTCAAGCAAGTCGTCCAGTTCGCTGTCAGTTAAGCCGTGCGCCTGACGCAACAGACGCCTGTCAGGACATGCGGAACGAAACGCTTTTAGTTAAACCGATCTTCCTGCGCTCCGAAGTCAGAAGTTTTGAAGCGCAGGAAGATTTTTTATATCCGGAGAAAAGAACCCCGCAGGGACGCAGGACCACCGGAATGCGGTAAAACCCGATTATTCTCGGTGACTCTGCGGTGAGACGTATGCAAATGGAAATGCTTGACCAGGTAGAAAAGCTTAGAGAGGAAGCGGCGGCATCAGCCGGCGAGATCAAAACCGCTGATGACGCAGAGAGCTTCAGGGTACACTACCTTTCGCGCAAAGGCGCAGTCGCCCAATTGTTCGAGAAGCTCAGGGAAGTCCCGGCGGAGGATAAACCAGCAGTTGGCAAATCGCTGAACGAACTTCGGAGCTATATCGAATCGGAATTCGAATCGGCAAAGAAGAAAATCGCGACGCAGAATGGAAGCGACAGCGGCAAGATCGATCTTTCAATTCCCGGAAGAAAGAGATATGTCGGGCGCAAACATCCCCTCACCCAAACCGCGGAAGAGATCAAACGAATATTCACAAACATCGGTTTCGGCGTAGCGGACGGCCCGGAAATCGAAGACGATTACCACAATTTTGAAGCACTCAACTTCCCTCCCGACCACCCCGCGAGAGATATGCAGGACACGTTCTTCGTGAAGTCTCCACTGACAAACGGCGAAAATGAAACGGGCAAATATGTCCTGCGGACCCATACTTCGGGAGTCCAGATCCGCGTGATGGAGAATAACAAACCGCCCGTCAGAGTAATAATGCCGGGGAGAGTCTATCGCAACGAGGCGATCAGTGCCAGGAGCTATTGTCTCTTCCACCAGGTAGAGGGGCTGTATGTCGACAAGAATGTCTCGCTGGCAGAACTGAAAGGAACAATCTCGTATTTCGCAAGGGAGTTTTTCAACGCCGAGGCGACTCTCAGATTCAGACCGAGTTTCTTCCCTTTTACCGAACCGAGCGCGGAAGTGGACGTGAACTGCTTTGTATGTGGAGGGAAAGGTTGCAAGATATGCAAAAATTCCGGCTGGCTGGAGATAATGGGCTGCGGAATGGTCGATCCGAACGTTTTCAAGTACGTTGGCTACGACGAGAACGAGGTCACCGGTTACGCCTTCGGGATGGGAATTGAGCGCCTTGCACTTCTCCGCTACGGCATAGATGATATACGCCTTTTCTTCGAAAACGATCTCCGTTTCTTAAATCAATTCTAATACGAAATGAAGATTTCACGTAAATGGCTCGAACAGCTTGTAGACCTTACCGAAATCAAGGATGAAGAGATCGGCTCGCGTCTCACGATGCTGGGGCTCGAAGTAGAATCCTACGAAGATCTCGCTGAAACATACAAAGGTTTTGTCGTAGGGGCCGTCGTCGAAGTGGCGAAACATCCGAATGCCGACCGGCTCAGCCTCTGTAAAGTAGATATCGGTGAAGAGATAAAGGATATAATCTGCGGCGCGCCCAACGTCGCCGCCGGACAAAAAGTGCCTGTCGGGCTCGTGGGAGCTCTCGTTCCTCACGACCAGCATGATCCCGAAGGCAAACCGTTCCGGCTTACGAGGGCGAAAATTCGCGGGGTGGAATCCGAGGGAATGATTTGCTCAGCGTTCGAGCTCGGCCTCGGCAGTGATGCGAGCGGGATCATGGTATTCGACGAAGCTGCCGTTAAAGGCACTCCGCTTGCAGCATATCTCGGCCTGGACGATACCGTATTCGACATTAGCCTCACGCCGAACAGAGCCGATTGCCTTTCTCACATTGGAATAGCTCGTGAACTGTCGGCTGCATTTTCGAGAAAGTTGACCCAAAAAAGAGCGCGCATCCATGAAGAAGGGGCATCGGTCAACGAATCTGCCAAGGTTGAGGTACAGGCGCCTGATCTCTGCCCCCGTTATTCCGCCAGGCTTGTTCGCAACATCAAAGTCGGTCCGTCCCCCGCGTGGCTCAAGAATTCCATCGAGAAGGTCGGAATGAGATCCATAAATAACGTCGTCGATGCCACCAATTTCGTCATGATGGAAATCGGGCAGCCGCTCCATGCCTTCGATATGAGATTAATTTCCGGAAACAAAATAATTGTGCGCCGGCCGAAGAAAGAAGAAACCACGTTCACCACCCTCGACGGAAAGGAAAGGAAAATCTCGTCCGATATGCTGATGATCTGCGATGCTGAGAAGATAGTCGCTATCGGCGGTGTAATGGGTGGGATGAACAGCGAAATAGCTGACGACACCACAGATGTCCTCATCGAGAGCGCCAATTTCAATTCGTCATCGATCAGGAGAACGTCCAAAGCGCTCGGCCTCTCGACCGAAGCGTCATACCGGTTTGAGCGCGGAGTGGACCCGAACGCCACACTCCACGCTCTGGACAGAGTTGCCGAAATAATCGCAGAGACGGCAGGCGGGAAACCGGCGCCCGGCATCATCGATTCAGCGGCTGTTAAATTCACGCCGAAGAGTATTCAGATCCACGTAGACCAGGTCAATCGCCTATTGGGAACAAGACTGGCTTCGGGAGAAGTCAAGAGGATTTTGGAGTCTATCCAGATTGCCTGTGACAAGAGGTCGGAGACTGTGTTGATATGTTCCGTCCCGACTTTCCGCGGCGACATTGAGCGCGAGGTAGACCTCATAGAAGAGGTGGGCCGCGTATACGGCTATGAGAATATTATCGATTCGTTCCAAACGAAGTTGAGTTTCGACTCGCGCTTCACCTCTCCCCGCATCCTCGACGATCTCAGGGGGTTTCTCTCCGGCGAAGGCTTCAACGAGATTGTCACAAATTCACTTCAGCCGACCGACGTGGCAGGTTTCCACGATCCGGCTTTCGTAACGCTTGCCAATCCTATCAGCGAGGACATGGCGGGGATGAGAACATCCCTGCTTCCGGGGGCATTGCAGACAGTAGCCCTTAATATGTCCTACGGATTGAAGAACATGAAGCTCTTTGAAATAGGCAGAGTCTACGGCGTCTCGGGCGAGAAGCGGACCGTCGGTAGTTTCACCGAATCCGAGAAAATCTCGATTGTGCTTTCGGGCACATCGGACCCGATCTCCTACGACAGGAAAGAGTTGAAATTCGACATATTCGACCTTAAATCAGAGATCACTCGCCTCCTGGCATTCCTAAAGCTTGACTCTTGGGACTTTATTTCTTATGATACATCCAAAGAATACGAACAGTCGTTAAAGTTGTTTGTGAACGGGATGGAGTTGGGCCTTGTCGGAAAGGTTGCAGGGCCGGTACTAAAGAAAGCTGCGGTGGAGCAGGATGTCTACTTCGCCGAGCTCGATCTGACACCTCTCCTGGCGCTCCAAGACGAAGCGCGAAGGTTCGGAGGTTTACCCAAATTCCCGTTTGCATCCATTGATCTATCGTTTATTGTTAATGACGAAACGCCGGCGGGAGATATGATGAAAGCGCTGAGATCAGCCGCGGGCGGAATGTTCCGTGATATTTCTGTGTTCGATATCTATTCTGGAGAAGGGATTCCGGAAGGGAAGAAGAGCATCGCGTTCAGTGTTACACTTGGAAGTCAGGAACGCACTTTAAATGAGGGCGATATGGCCACGTTTATCGACAAGGCGGAGAAGATGCTTCATGAAGATTTTTCCGCCGAATTGAGAAGACAAAAGAGCTGACAGGGATGGACACAGAAGCCTCCGACGAACAGACGACGATGTCCATGAAGAAGCAACTCCTCGGGGAGTTGTGGAACGAGGTAAGAAGAGCGGTCGATGAGGCGAACGTCATCAGGGGCGAAAACGAGTCTCTCAAGCAGAACCTGGCCAAATCGTCTGCCGATATCGAAAAGCTGAAGTTACGTATCACAGAATTGGAAAAAATGCTGACGACGAGAGAGACGGCCAATGCGGGCACATTTGAAGAGCGAGAGAAAAATCGCCTGCTCGAAGTGGCCAGGGAGCTCATCGCCAAAATTGACAAGCAACTTAGTCTCTTTTGAACGCGGAGCGGATGATGGAGAAGAAAAGTATACGCGTCACCATCCTCGGCAGGGAGTATCCCCTTCGCGTAGAAAACGAGGAAAAAGCGCTAAAAGTAGTAGCCTATGTAGATTCACTACTGAATGAACTGATTGAAAAGAACCCGGGGGCACCTACATCGACTATCGCAGTCATTGCTGCTCTGAACATAGCCGAGCAATTGTTTGACTTGAAAGAACACATTGACAGCGAGGGGATCGATATAGCTGATCTGGTAGGGGTGCTGAGCTACTTGCGTGAGAATTTTCCTGTCGAAGCGAGCTAAGTTCTTTTAAAATTTCGTCAAGTTTTCAGCCGTAACGGCGCCGTGGTTAAGCATGAAAGAACTGCTAAGTGAAAAATTATGGGAGCCCGGCTCATGAACGATGAAAGCAGGCCGCAGCCCGTCGGTACCAAGTGTCGTCGGGACGATCCGCCACCGGTGAGATCGCAGCGGAAACATGACTCGCTCAGGAGGGCACCCACCGTGTCAAGATGGGGTTCTTTCCTATCTGCCGCGAACGCGTTACGGCTTTTTTTGTATATAAACCCGGAGGTTCGGTATGGTAACCACTGTAGTCGCCGTACTGTGCGGCGCGGCCGGAATCCTCGTAGGGTGGCTCCTTCAATCGCAATCTACCAAGAAGAAACTTGGCACTGTCGACGAAAGAACCAAACAAATCCTCGAGGCGGCCGAACGTGAAGCAAATGCTATAAAAAAAGAAAAGCTCATCGAAGTTAAAGATGAATGGATCAGGAAAAGACAGGAACTCGATAACGAATACAACGCTAAGCAAAGACGAATACAGAACATTGAAAAGCAGTTAAGTTCGAAGGAAGAAAATCTCGACCGGAAAGCCGAAGCACTGAGACAGCAGGAGAAATCGGTCCGGACGATCGAGATGGAACTGCGTGAGAAGAAGAAGATCATCCAATCCAAAGAGGATGAGGCCGAGAAGCTGGTACAACTTCAGACGGAGAAGCTGGAGAAACTGTCGGGTGTATCGCGTGAAGACGCAAAAAAGCTGCTCATCGAGAACCTGACCAATGAAGCAAAAAGCGAAGCGGCCCTCGAGATTAGGGAAATTCGCGAAAAGGCCCGAGTCGAAGCGAAAAAAGATGCTCAGAAAATTATTGTCCAGGCAATTCAACGAACCGCCGCCGACCATTCCGTGGAAACCACTGTAAGCGTCGTCAACCTCCCCAATGAGGAGATGAAGGGGAGAATAATCGGACGCGAAGGAAGGAACATCAGGTCGTTCGAAGCCGTGTCCGGATGCGACATAATTGTGGACGATACTCCCGACGCGGTCGTTATCTCGGGCTTCGACCCTTTCAGACGCGAAATCGCAAAAAAAGCCCTCGAAAGACTAATAGCCGACGGCCGGATTCACCCGACGAAAATCGAAGAGGTTGTCGAAAAAGTCAAGAGCGAACTCGAGGAGGAAATCATACAGATCGGAGAGGATGCCCTTCTCGAAGTTGGAATCCACGGGGTTCACCCAGAAATCGTCAAGATGCTCGGCAGGATGAAATACAGGTCGAGTTACGGCCAAAACGTTCTGCAGCACAGCATAGAAGTAGCCTTCCTGAGCGGGTTGATGGCCGTCGAACTCGGGCTTGATTCCACGATGGCCAAAAGGGCCGGTCTCTTCCACGATCTCGGAAAAGTTGTCGATAAGAACGTCGAGGGCCCGCACGCCCTTCTCGGATACGAGATCGCGAAGAAGTTCGGCGAGAATCCGATAGTAGCCAACGCAATCGGATCGCACCATGAAGACATAGAAATGGAGACCCCGATATCCGCGGTGGTCCAGGCGGCCGACGCTATCAGCGGAGCCAGACCCGGCGCCAGACGCGAGTCCCTTGAAGGTTACGTCAAACGCCTCGAGAAACTCGAAGGTATCGCAAACTCCTTCTCCGGTGTCGGAAAGACATATGCCATCCAGGCCGGCCGAGAGGTTCGCGTCATCGTTGAACCGGAAAAAGTAAACGACAACTTTGCCGACCAGCTCGCGCACGATATTTCTCAGAAGATTCAGGAACAGATGGAATACCCCGGACAAATCAAAGTAACCGTGATCCGAGAAGTCCGAAGTATAGCATATGCCAAGTGAGTCCGGTGGCAGAAAGAAACCCAGGACCGGGAAGAAGAATTCAGCTCCGCTGGCCGTCGGCCTTACCGGCAACATAGGGAGCGGGAAGTCGACTGCCGCGAGGATTTTTTCCGAACTCGGCGTCCCGACCTTTGATACCGACAAGATCGGACATGAGATCCTGGAGTCCGACTCCGCAGTTCGCACCGCAATTGCAGAGGCTTTCGGCGACGACATCATAAAGAGCGGCCCCGTGAACCGTCGTAAGCTTGGAGAGATTGTCTTCCGTGATCCACTCAAGCGAAAGAAACTTGAGAGCATCCTTCATCCCGCCATCATGGCGACGGTCCGTGATCGCATCTTCGGTCACCCTCACCGCGGATACGTAATCGTCGAGGTCCCTCTCCTCTACGAGGCAGAGCTCGCCGGGGAATTCGACTATGTAGTATTGGTAAGGACGGACGAGGGAAATGCCGTCGCGCGTGCCGCGGCAAACCTCGGTATAGGAAGGAAAGAGATAACGAAGCGGCTTGCTACACAGATTCCCCAGTCGAAGAAAGAGAAGCTGGCAGATTTTGTTATTTCCAATAACGGTACGGTGGAGGAGCTAAGAGAGAGAATCAGGCTGCTGCATTCCATTATTTCATCGCTGAGTCCTTAGATTCGGAATCCGAAAAATCGAGGAGCTTCAGCACCGGTGTATGAACACCAACCCCTTTCTTTTGTGAACGCGCATCTCATGCAGTCGCAGTCTCTTTCTCAACCAGTTCTTGTGTGCCCATAATTCAGATCGGAATTTCCTTTTCCCTGCTCCGTTGGGAGCTGCATGTAGTTATATTATAGGGAAACCAATGATAGAAGTTAATTTCACGAAGATGAACGGTGCCGGCAATGATTTCGTGGTCATCGATGATTTTAACGGCACTTTGCAGGCCGAGCTCCCGCCCCTAGCGGCGGCCCTATGCGCCAGGGGCTTCGGAATCGGCGCGGACGGCCTCCTCGTGATCAGGAGAAATCCGAAGTTTGACTTTGAAATGATATATCTGAACTCGGACGGGAGCGAAGGGGGCATGTGCGGCAACGGAGGGAGGTGCATTTCCAGATTCGCAGTACTGAAGGGTATCTGCAAATCACCTATGAAGTTCACTGCGCACGGCGGCATCTATTCTGCTGAGGTGTTCAGCGACCGAAAGGTCAGGCTCCATTTCCCCGACCCGGAACAGGTAAGTCCCGTTATCGAGGTACCCATAGATACGAAGCGTTACGAGGCCACTTATGTTCACCCGAATACGGACCACGTCGTTCTGCACGCCGGCGAAGCGTTTGAGCGGGTCGATAAGGCAGATTTGCTCGCGATAGCTAGAAAGATCCGCTATAATTTCGAGCTCTTCCCGAAGGGAACTAACGTCAACCTGATAGAGCGGGAAGGAAGCAATCGGATAAGAATGAGGACCTACGAACGCGGGGTTGAAAACGAGACTCTGGCCTGCGGGACGGGCGCTGTTGCGTCCGCTATAACGGCAGTCATCCGCTACGGTATGATCTCGCCGGTGGAAATACACACAAGCGGGGGAGAAATAATGAAGGTCCACTTCGACAGAAACGGGGCCCACTTTTCAAAGATGATCCTCGAAGGCAGCGCCACGGTTGTGTTCACCGGTAAAGTGCTTTACGACGAATCGGCACACAAGCTCGAAGACCTCCAGCATGGACAAGGATAGATTCTCTATGGTGGTCGAAAAGGCCTTCGAGGACCTCCCGGATGAATTCAAGCTGCGGATCGAGAACGTCCACGTTGTAGTCGAGGACCTCCCGGATGAATTCGACATGAGAGGTGCACGAATACGAAACCCGCATTCGCTCCTCGGCCTCTATACAGGGATCCCGCTTAACAAGCGCGGGCCGGATTACGGAATGTATCCCGTAATCCCCGACAGAATCAAGCTGTTTCGCCAGAACATCGAGCGGATTTGCCGGACCGACGACGAAGTGGAAGAAAAGATAAGGGAAGTGTTGATTCACGAAGTGGCTCACTACTTCGGAATGACGGATGCGGAAATAAGAAGGGCTGGCTACTGAATTGGAAACACTCCTTCATCAGTACGGGTATCTTCTGATTTTCGTTATAACTCTTTTCGAGGGAGAGAGCATCCTGCTGATTGCCGGGATCCTCGCGCATCAGGGATTTCTGAACATCGAGCTCTGTATTCTGTCAGCTTTCCTTGGATCTGTCATCGGCGATCAGCTCTTCTTTCAGCTCGCGCGCCAGGAGGGATACGAATTCGTCAGAAAGTTTAAGTATGTATCGGCAGTCCTGCCGCGCGCAAGGAGACTGGTAAAGAAACACGGTACTTACATCGTGCTCTTTGCACGCTACATTTACGGACTCCGGACAGCTTTGATCGTGATGTGCGGATTGGCCAAGATGCCCCGCGTGAAGTTCACGTCCATTAATGTTGCCGCAGGGTTAATTTGGGCTGTTTCTTATGGGTTTCTTGGTTATTTTTTCAGCGAGGCGATCGGATCGGTTGCCGGGCTGGGAAAAATAGAAATCATAATAGCGGCAGCCATTGCCCTGGCAGCCCTTATTTACTGGGCGGTTAGGGCTGCCAATACAAGGCCGATCCCCGATTCGGGCGAGCCCTTAGACGAACCTAAACAGGAGGAATAAATGTCGAAAGTCTTACTGGAAATCAACTACGAGGTGCAACCGGACAAACGCGACGAATACTTGAAGCTGATCGGTGAACTGAAGTCGGGCTACGAATCTTCCGGCATAGCAAAGCTCGAAGTGTACGAGGTTCAGGGCACGCCGAACAATTTCATGGAGATTTACACTTACGAAAGCGAGGAAACGTTTCACAACAGCGATGACAGTGCTTTCGATGACACCGTCGAGAAGATCAATGACTGTCTGATACCTGACAAGGTTCGCTCGTATACGTTGCATCAGATATGACAATGCATGATCATCGCAGCGGTAATAATCTTTTCGTTCACCTATCTTACAATATCCATACAAAGACTACCGTTCCTTCACCTGGATAGAACCTCGGGGGCAATGATAGGGGCGGTCGCGATGATCGCCTTTGGGGTTCTCTCAATCAATGATGCATACAACGCCATAAACTTCGATACCATCGTCCTGCTTCTGGGCATGATGATTATCGTGGCATATCTGCAGGCCGGCGGCTTCTTCGATCTGGTCGCGGAGTTTGTGTTGAGGCGCGCCGGGTCCGGAAACGCTCTTCTGCTGGTCGTGATCGTATCGAGCGGTCTGCTCTCGGCTTTTTTCGTAAACGACACTATATGCCTCATGATGACCCCATTCGTACTTCTGCTTACTACCCGTTCAAGGGTAGATCCCAAACCCTACCTGATTGCCCTGGCCTCATCCGCCAATATCGGGAGCGTAGCCACACTTGTCGGGAACCCGCAGAACATGCTCATCGCCACTTTTTCGGGATGGTCATATCTTAGGTTCCTCATTGCCATGGCCCCGATCGCTATCATAGGGCTGGTAATCGATTTCTTTACGCTCCGTTTTTTCTTCAGAAAAAGTCTTGATGAAAAACTAGCCCCGCTAGACGGGGGCACGATAGTTAGTTTCGACAAGCCGCTCCTCTACAAATCCGTAGTAGTCATGTTGGTCGTCCTTGCAGGATTTGTAATCGGGATAAGATTATCTTTCATGGCTATTGTCGGTGCATCGTTGCTTCTCCTGATCGCCAACAGGCGACCTGAAGAGATCTTCACGAAAGTGAACTGGTCCCTCCTTCTGTTCTTCGCCAGTCTTTTCGTCGTCGTCGCCGGTATAACGAAAGTCAACCTTGTGCACGATGCCCATGTGATGCTTAGCAATCATCTCCCCCGCTCCGTGGAAGGACAAATCGCTACATTTTCTTCGGCGTCCCTCATCCTTTCGAACGTTTTCTCAAATGTACCGTATGTAATGGTTGTACAGCATTGGATGACGGCCTTCGCTTCTCCTGCGTTAATGTGGCTTGTCCTTTCAATGAGCTCGACATTCGCCGGTAATCTTACCGTCGCGGGTTCCGTCGCCAATATGATCGTACTGGAGCTCTCGAAGGAGAAGGCCCCGTTCAGGTTTTGGGAGTTTACCAGGACTATAGGTGCTGTCGCCATGCTCACATGGGGGGCTGGCACATTGATATTGATGCTGTACGCCGCGTTGTTTAGGATATGACTCGAAACTGAGGCCGGTTTCCCGTAAGAAGCATGTGGCCGACAGGATCTCAAGGCAGGGTTATATGACGGATTCCTTCAAGTTCGACACTCTCCTGTCGATATAAGATTATATGCTGGCACACAATAGGAGCCGGCAATTCCTTCCAATAAAAGAGAGGAGTTAACAGAAATGGGCGTAAGCTCAATCAATCCAGGAAGTGTTTCGGTCCAAGCCGCAGCTGCGTCGTCAAGCGGTGCGCAGGCTTCTTCAGGAAGCACTTCATCTACAAACAGTTCAAAAAAGGACTCTGCCGTTATTTCCCAAAAGGCAAGAGAGTTGGCTGCGACGACCGCAGGCAGTTCAAGCCAGGAAGAGATGACGGAATCGGCCGCCACGAAGATGCAGGAAGGGCCGAATTCATAGTCGATAGAGTACACCTCTCGATATAGAAAAAGGAGGCTACAAGCCTCCTTTTTCATTGCAAGTTCCTGCTACTCTCGCGTCGATCAAAAACCAAACGCCGTGAGATTTCCCGATTCGTCAGTAATATAGAGGACGCCATTCACAACTATCGGACTTTCCCAGTGAATACGCCCGATGCTCGTATCACGCCACAGTGTTTTTCCTGTCGTCGGGTCTAGTGCCAGCATGGCATGGCTGCCAGCACAGTAAAGGACACCGTTCGCAACTATCGGCGAGCTCCCTTCGTCCCCGTTTTGCCACATCACCTCGAGACTCGGCATCCCGCTATTATCCACACGTAGTCTAAGGCCGGAAAGACCACTGAAGGTTGATACGAAAACCCATGTCGAATGGTCTTCGGGATTCACCCACACCGCAGGCTGACTGAACACCATCCCTCCCTGCGGAACATCGACAAGTCTTCCGATTCTTCCTCCGACGTGACCCGGGCCGCCCTTGCCGCTAAGATTCGACAGGTTAACAAGGCGAAGTTTCATGTCCTTTCCACCCTGCGCCGCGAGATTGCGAATCCGACAGTTCGCAGGAGTCGGCAGTATCGCAGGTGCTGTGCTGCCAAGATCAAGATCCGTCTCGTTTAGATAATGATGGTTCGAGGGCGTATATGAATCGACCGGCATGCCTCCGGAACCCGTTCCGTCCGGCTTCAACGAGAAGATAGAATCTCCCCAGTCGTGTCTCCTAGGATCGAAAGGACCGTTACCGGTCGCTACATACACCCTATCGGTAGCTTTATCGAATATGACACCGGGCCTTGCCCATATCGCTGACTGAACGGCCGAACAATCGGGCTTTCCGGGCCGTTGGACAAAATGCACGGACATGTCGCTGCAATTTGCATTGAAGACGTGCTGGGCCCCTGTCATGAGGTTTATAGTCGTCACGTGTCCCTGGTAATCCCCTCTGTCGCCGAGATAACCTCCGTTGGCAACGTAGAGATATGATGCTCCGTTCCTGTCGGTTGAAATGGCGAGTGCCGACGATCCCTTCTCGTTGAACGGCTTGAGCGTGCATAGCTCAGGCCATCCGCCGGTCTTTACCTCTTCCCCGCTACCGACTTTGTATTTGTGGACATAGCCGTCGAGCCCGTAGCTGTAAACGTACTTCAAATTCGGATCCACGGCGGGCGATGACGTCGTGTAAATTGGCTGATAGCCGTTGTTTATTTTGTAGTTCCCGGGTCCGTATTGATGTTCCCATACGGTCTTGCCGGTCTTCGCGTTCAGTGCAATTATATGACCGTCTTTAGTTGTAAGGAACAGAAGATTAATGACCCCTTCGGAAGTTTGAACATTGCCAAGGTATGCCGGGGCGCCGTCGGCGACGTCGGGAAGAGAAACGCGATAAAGCCGCTGTAGAAGGTGGACGTTTTTCCTGTTAATCTTCATCTCGTCAGTATTATTTCCGCTGTGCTGCGCGTTAAAATCAAACTGTAGCCAATTGACCTGCCCCCCAGACCTCTGCATGAGGTCGCCGGCCGCTACGGCTGACGAGGATAACCCGGCGATTGCCACGCCGACTATGGCGCCCACCAAAACTATTCGGGCAGCCGACAGCCGAAGAAACTTACCACGCACCGACATATAGTGTCTTGTCCTCACAACGCACTCCTCATTATCTATACCGTCAAGAACAACAGCCTGTTCAGATAAGTTGCAGGAGGCGCGAGTCAGAAGAATTGGGCGTTTGGAAGGAGTGAGAATTGTCTCTCAAGAGACCGCTAGTTCGCGCCGATCTTTAGAGTATCGATCTTCACAACCGGCTTGCTCGTGTCGCTCGTCATTGGGGTCACGACTATGCTGACTCTTCGATTGGTGTAGGAATAGGGGTTTTGCGGTTCTCTCAACCTGTTGTCGCCGTAGCCGCGGACTTCGAGTACCTGGTTCTTTTGAAGTCCGCCCGCTTGCATAATCTTCCTTGCGGCATTTGCGCGGTCAGTGCTAAGCTCCCAGTTCGTGTAGTCTTTGCGAACGAACTGTCGAGCATCGGTGTACCCCTCAATAATGATCCTGTTCGGGAGATTCCCGAGTTCTTTCGCAATCATCGTCAGAAGTTGCGCGGTCTCCGGCTTCAGCTCGGCACTTCCGATGGCAAAAAAGAGCCCTTGTGAATTTTCGATCAACTCGATCCTTAATCCCTCGTTCGAGATCGTGATCTTGATCTGGTTGTTGAATTTCTTGAACTCCGGTTTCGACGCTATCATTTGCTTGAGCTTAATGCCCTCCTTTTTCAGCGTCAGAAATTGATCTGCTTGATGACTCATCGGTATCCCGACCTTGCTCATGCTCGAATTATGCACAGGCACAAGCCCGCCGCTGAGAGCTCCGGACCGCGTGAGTTCGTTGAAGGCTCCGGGATCTCTGAAGTATTCAGCAACGAATGCCTTCACTTGTTTGCTCTGGCCGAGAATCCACAGCACTATGAAGAGTGACATCATGGCCGTCACGAAATCGGCATAGGCAACCTTCCACGCACCGCCGTGACTGGCGTGAACCACTTTCTTTTTCTTGATTACGTTTATTCGCGGAGATTCGCCGTTGCGCGCGCTCACGACTTTGCGCCCTTTAGGGCTTTTTCCATCTCCTGGAATGTGGGCCTGTGATCCTGAAATATTGTCCGCCTGGCAAACTCGACGGCGATTAGCGGCTGCATTCCCTTGGCAAACGCTATTACCCCCGCCTTGATCGCCTCAAGCATCCTCCCCTCCTCCTCCGCAGCGAGATCTAGATTCGTGGCAAGAGGCTGTACGAAACCATAAGAGAGCAGTATGCCGAGAAAGGTACCGACCAGAGCGGCAGCGACCTTATGTCCTATTTCCTGAGGGGGACCGTCGATCGCTTGCATAGTTATCACGATCCCAAGCACCGCAGCTACTATGCCGAGCCCCGGCATCGAGTCTCCGATCTTTTGGAGAATCATTCCCGGTTTACTTTCCTCCTGATGGCGAGTTTCTATGTCTGCATCCATCAGCCCTTCCAGGTCAAAGGGCTCGGTTCCTCCGACTATCAAGAGCCGCATTGTATCTGTAAGAAAATGCAGCAGGTGTTTTTCCGAGATGAACCCCGGATATTTGGAGAAGATCTTGCTTTTTTCAGGACTCTCGATGTGCTGTTCGAGGCCGATCACTCCGTCTTTTTGTCCGACCTGGAACAATTCGTACATCAGCCTTAGAAGGTTCAAATATACATCGCTATTTATTTTGCTCCCCTTCAATGCCCCCGTCAGTTTCTTGAAAATCTTTCCCAGCAACTTCCCGGGCGTGGATATAAGGAGCGCGCCGATCGCTGACCCGACGATTATGATGATCTCGGCATATTGAATCAGGACGAGAAAAGGTCCACCCTCTATAGCAAAACCGCCGAGAACGGCAACAATTACCAGGACGATGCCAATTATTACGAACACAGTGCCCTCTCGATATTGGATTAAGACAATTATATTTTCGGCAAAAAAACGAGCAACTTTAAGGTTAAGGCCCCAAAATTAAAAAATTTTAAACATTGTCTCTTCTTAAACTTGAACCAGGCCGTTGCGTTATATTTGTATATGAAGCGGAGGTTAAGATGAAGAAAACAATCTTAGGAGCAATCGCTGCGGCGATAGTACTTCTTGCAGCGCCCAGAGTCATAGATGCCCAGGAAATATCGTTTGGAATGTTCTATAACTCCCTCGCTCCATACGGGCAGTGGGTAAACGCCGGCAGCTACGGGATGTGCTGGCGGCCCTACGGCATGCAGGCCGAATGGACACCCTACACACAGGGCCACTGGGTCTGGTCAGATTACGGCTGGACATGGGTTTCCAGTTATCACTGGGGGTGGGCTCCCTTCCACTACGGCCGATGGATCCTCGACGCCCGCTACGGTTGGATATGGATGCCCGGATACGTTTGGGCTCCTGCGTGGGTTCAGTGGCGATGGGGTGACGGTTATTGCGGCTGGGCTCCACTCCCACCGGGATTTCACTTTAGGCTCGACGTCGTTGTCGGACCAGACAGAGACGATTTCGGCGTCGGTTTGAGAGGGTGGAATTTCATAGGGGCGAGAGAGATGGGTCTATACCACTACAGGTTCATCGACAGGGACGCAGTACCCCGCGTCATGGGGAGGACCAGGAACGTGACGAGATTCAGATTCACTTCCAGAGGCGTGTTTGATATCGGCTTAACGCGAGAAGAGGTTCAGAGGGTTACACGCAGACGGATCGGAACTGTCCGAGTCACACGGACCAATGATATAGGTAAACAGCGTATTATCGGAGATAGAATTCACATATACTCCCCGGCCCCCTTTGAGCCCAGGATAAGAAATGAACGGGAAATCATACGCAGGGAGAGAGTATACAGGGTTCCGGAACGCGTACGCACTGACCGACCCGGTGCAAGCCGTGAGATATCACCGCCGCGTGTCGAACAACAACGTGCAGTCCCGCGTGTCGAACGACAGCGTGAGGCACCGCGTGTCGAACGGCAGCGCTTGTCTCCACGAGTCGAGCCGCAGCGCCGTTCTCCGCAGATCGAGCGACGCAGACAAGACAGTGTGCGACCCGGTCAAAAGGCCCCTCAGAAAGTGAAAGAAGGAGCGAGAGAGAGAGCAAAGAGCGATAAGGAGAAAGGACCGGGACATAGGCGTTGACGCCACCCCGGCAACGAAGTTCGGCCCCGTCTAGAACGGGGCTTTTTTGTCATGTACCGGCGGGAGTCCGGAAAGATAACATTCGGATTTTTAGTAAATTACATCGGTTATGAAAATCCTGGTAATAGAAGACGAGAAGAAAGTCGCGCGTTTCCTGAAACTCGGGCTTGAAGCGGAGAACCACAAAGTCGAAAATGCATATGATGGCGAAACGGGAGAGAAGTTAGCATTCTCGAAAGACTATGACGTCATCGTTCTCGACATCATGCTTCCCAAGAAAAACGGAATCGAAGTTCTCAGATCGCTCCGCGGATCGGGAAAAACCACCCCCGTCTTGATACTCACAGCCAAGGGAAGTCTGGAAGATAAAGTCGAGGGCCTTGACGAGGGAGCAGACGACTATCTCGTCAAGCCGTTTGCGTTCGCCGAATTCATCGCACGCATCAGATCGCTCGCCCGGAGAGGAGGCGGTGACAAGCCCACGACCTTGAGAGTGGCCGATTTGGAACTCGATCCAATAACGCGCATGGCTCGGCGTGGCGGGAAAGAAATCGAACTGACGAACCGTGAGTATGCGCTTCTCGAGTATTTCGTGCGCAACGTCAACCGGGTGCTGACCCGGACCGTCATTTCCGAACATA
Organism: Candidatus Kryptoniota bacterium; assembly: GCA_046706745.1. Classification (GTDB taxonomy): domain Bacteria; phylum Bacteroidota; class Ignavibacteria; order Kryptoniales; family JAKASW01; genus JAKASW01. The sequence continues at coordinate 2,068 of JBJKPC010000079.1, read as the reverse complement.
TATGGGAGTATAACTTCGACACCGGTACGAACATTGTCGAGGTCTACGTGAATAAGCTCCGCAACAAGATTGATTCCGGTTTCGATACGAAGCTCATTCACACCGTCCGCGGGGCCGGATACATGATGAAAGAAGAATGATGATCAACTCGATCAGGCTCAGGCTGACTTTTTGGTATTCAATCGTGCTGCTGGGGGCGCTCGGGATATTCGGAATTGCTTCATACCTGTATACCGGCGAGATGCTTTCGCAAAATCTCAATTTGTCTCTCAGAAACGAAACGGAATGGCTCCGGGAAATACTCGAAGGAAGACTTGACACGCAACGGGGCAAGACACGAAATCCGCGAAGCGGCATCCTCACGACTCCATCGCCGCGGGATACAACCGCAGAGATGGAAAGCAGGACTGAATCCGAGAAAGACTATACGGTTTGGAACAAGATCTACGAACATTCATTACTCAACTCCAAGAAACAATTCGTCTATGTCACGGACAGCCGGGGAGTAGTGTTCTACAAATCACTCAACATGGGTGAAGACACCCTCCCTTCACCGCCGGGACTGGCTCCCTACCGGGTCAAGGTTGTCGCCACTTATCTGGGAAGTCAGAAAATACGCCTTGCAGCTCTGGACACGAAGTTCTACAAGATACGAGTCGCCTATCCCGTGGAGGAAATTAACGAAGTTCGGCAAAACCTCTTCTCCATATATCTTGTACTGATACCTATCGTGCTCGCAGTATCTGTGGTTGGTGGGTACTTCCTCGCGAAGCAGTCGCTGAAGCCGGTTCAGGAGATAACGCAGACTACCAGAACAATTACAGCAACCAACCTGCATGAACGCATCCGGGTAAAGAATCCTGAAGACGAAATCGGCAGGCTTACCGAGACGTTGAACGACATGATCGGACGGCTCGAAGCATCGTTCGAGCAGGTACAGCAGTTCTCCCTGGACGCATCGCACGAGCTGCGCACTCCGCTGACCATAATGCGAGGCGAGATCGAGCTGGCCCTAAGAGGGAATAGGAAGGGTGCTTCTTATAAGAAGACGCTCGCCAGCCTTTTGGAGGAGGTTCTGAGAATGACCAGCATCATCGAAGGACTCATCCTCCTGGCAAAGGCAGACAGCGGAACTGTGAAGCTGGAAAGGAAGCCCACGCGGCTCGATTCGCTCGCGGGCGAGATCAAGGAGGATGCCGAGATACTTGCCGAACAAAAGAAGATCTCGGTCTCAATATCGAAACTCGAAGAGATCACTGTGCTCGGGGACCCGGTTCGCCTCCGACAGCTAATGTTGAACCTCGTCGACAACGCAATCAAGTATACGCCAAAAGGAGGACGGATCATTCTCTCACTCGAAAGGAACGACGGCAACGCCAGTTTCTCCGTCGAAGACTCAGGGGTTGGGATACCTCCGGGTGAGTTGAAGAAGATTTTCGACCGGTTCTACAGAGTCGACAAAAGCAGAAGCAGGCTTCCGGACGGTCTCGGCCTTGGGCTCTCCATCTCGAAATGGGTAGCCGAAGCTCACGGCGGCGCTCTCCATGCGGAGAGCAAGCTCGGATCGGGCAGCAAATTCACTGTCGTCCTCCCGGTCCTGGACATGCCCGTTAGTTAGGATTCATAAGCCGGGTTTCGTTGCCGCCCAAATCGCGCGCAGGCTAGACTCGGCCACCCCAGAAAAGAGATTAGGAAATAGCGAACCTCTTTTTACCCCTTTCGAAATTGAACCGGCCCGAAGGCGGCGGACCTGCTTATTGGAGGAGGATGACCGCCGTGCAAGGCGCGGCGATCATCCAAGGAATGTCTAGTGCCTTCCGACTTCAGTGAGCTTGTGCGCGTCGAGGATTTCATTGATCAGTTTCTCTTCGACGATCTTGTTCTCTATTAAAACCTCGCGCACCGTCTTGTCTTTCTTGACCGCTTCTTTCACGACTTCCGCCGCTTTCAGGTAACCGATGTGCGGTGTCAGTGCGGTAACGATGCTGACGCTCTTCTCGGCGAACTCGCGGCAGACCTCTTCATCGGCCTCGATGCCGTCGATACACTTCACGCGGAAGACACTCAT
>JBJKPC010000078.1:0-54741 GCA_046706745.1 Candidatus Kryptoniota bacterium | reverse complement strand
GCATTTTGCCTGTGCTTCAACCGCGAAGCGGTGATATTCCTATAGAATTTGAATTCCAATGATCAAGAATCCCGTAGGGATGATATTATGTCACCCTTTCAGGGTTCATATATCCAGGTTCCATAATAGTTCTATAGTAATTTCATCCCCACGGGATTAAAACAAGCCACAACCGCACTGCTTTCCGCAATTCAGTTCCCACTGTTCGTGAACGACGGATTCAAAATGCACCACTACCGAATTTCCGGTAGTGTCCTGATTTGAAATCTCACCGCGAAGTCGCAAGGACGTAAAGGCAATTTTATTTATGAGAAGATCCCTCGAACGCAAAGGCAGGGGTTTGACACCCAAATCAGGATACAACTCCGGCTTCGCAATGAAATCTCGCGAACATTGAAAGAGTCAGCTCACTTTCTGAAATTCTGTTATGAAGAAATTCAACGCGATTACCATTTACTCGGTCGCAATGGGTTATGTCGAAGCCGCCCTCGTCGTTTATCTCCGAGAAATGATTTTCGGGAACGGGCAGCAGCTCTTTCCGCTGCGGTTCATGGATCCTCGCCTTGCTGTGATCGAAACAGTCCGCGAGTTCGCAACTTTAGTAATGCTTGCTGCAGTTGCCGTTCTGGCAGGTAAGAACAGGTTCGACCGAATTATGTACTTCATTTACGCCTTCGCAATATGGGATTTGTTCTATTATGTCGCCTTGAAGATTGCTGTGGGATGGCCGGCTTCGCTTTTCACATTCGACGTCCTGTTCCTAATCCCTGTGATATGGGTCGGCCCCGTGCTGGCCCCGGTATTGATCGCGTTATTGTTGGCAATCGGATCGGCCGCTCTCATCAACGCTCACGAGAAGGCACCCGGACTGAAGATAAAGGGAGGGAACGTATTGGCTTTCGTAGTGGGTTGTGTAATCGATCTTTACTCGTTTACTGCTCCGATTTTTCATATCTTATTTACTATCGGCCCAAAAGGCCTTGAAAATTACACGCCGCGAACGTTTGACTGGGTTCTCTTCGGTATAGGCTACCTGATCATGTGTGCGGCGGTCTTCAAAACTATCGCGGATTCCATTCACAAGATGAGATCCGAAGAGCCCCGGGTCTCGGGGTAAGAACCAGACGAGGTAGTATCATGGAGCGCTTATCAAACGAATTCCGAAGACGGAAGAATGCCTGGGAGGAGAAGGCAGGAGCCGGTAAGCTCCGGGGGGTGAAGTTCACTACAGTCAGCGACGAGCCGGTTGAGATGTTGTATACTCCCGAGGACATGGAACAGATCGACTTTGAAAACGACATCGGGTTTCCCGGCGAGTTTCCTTACACGCGTGGTATCCACAGCACTATGTATCGCGGGAGGCTCTGGACAATGCGGCAGTTTGCGGGCTTTGGGACACCTGAGGATTCAAACCGCCGGTATCACTACCTTCTCGAAAACGGTCAGACGGGACTCAGTGTCGCCTTCGATCTTCCTACCCTGATGGGGAGAGATGCCGACGATCCATTGTCCGAAGGTGAAGTAGGGGTGTGTGGGGTTTCAGTAAGTTCTCTGGCAGATATGGAAGTCCTGTTCAAAGGGATCCCGCTCGATAAAGTATCAACATCAATGACAATAAATGCCCCCGCGGCTATGCTACTGGCTTTCTATATCGTAGTGGCGGAAAAACATGGGGTCAAACCGAATTTGCTTCGCGGAACGATCCAGAACGACATTCTCAAGGAATATATCGCCCAGAAGGAGTGGATATATCCACCCAAGCCATCCATGCGAATCATTACCGATATGTTCAAATACACAGTCGAAGAAATGCCCAAATGGAATCCTATCTCCGTGAGCGGGTATCACATCCGTGAAGCCGGCGCAACGGCAGCGCAAGAGCTCGCTTTCACGCTTGCAGATGGTTTCGCCTATGTCGAGGCAGGCATGGAGTCAGGCTTGAACATCGATGAGTTCGTCCCGCAGATTTCTTTCTTCTTCAACTCGCATCTCGACTTCTTCGAGGAGATCGCCAAGTTTCGCGCCGCTCGTCGGATTTGGGCCAGAAGGATGAGGGATAAGTACGGAGCCAAGAATCCGAGGACTCTGGCATTGAGATTTCATACGCAGACTGCCGGCTGTTCCCTTACTGCTCAACAGCCCGAAAACAATATCGTCAGGACGGCCTTTCAGGCGCTGGCGGCTGTGCTCGGCGGAACTCAATCGTTGCATACAAATTCCATGGACGAGACTCTTGCCCTCCCAAGCGAGAAAGCGGTGACGATCGCACTGAGGACACAACAAATCCTCGCCTTTGAGACTGGTGTGGCCAATAGTGTCGACCCGCTGGGAGGGAGCTACTACATCGAAAGCCTGACGAACCGGATGGAGGCTGCCGCTCAGGAATACTTCGGGAAGATCGATTCACTTGGGGGGGTAATCCCGGCAATTGAACAGGGCTTCTTCCAGCGAGAGATTGCCGAGGCAGCCTATCACTACCAGCAGGAACTCGACAGAAAGGAAAAAATAATCGTCGGGGTGAATGAATTTGTTCAGGAAGACGAACAAATATCCATCCCGATTCTTGAAATCTCAAGGGAAGTGGAAGACAAACAACGACGCAGAATCGCAGAGGTTAAGGCAAATCGGGATGAATCCGCAGTAAAAACTGCACTAGATAACCTTCTCGGAGCTGCCCGCAACGGGTCCAACCTGATGCCGGAGCTGATCAGGGCTACCCGCGCATACGCCACTATCGGCGAAATGTGCGATACCTTGAAAGAAGTCTTTGGCGTCTACGAAGAACCTATCGTGTTTTAGGGAACTGCAGTACCGCCTGAAAAATCCGATATTCAGAGTGGGCGAACGCTAACTCCTACTGCCACCGTTGGTTTCGCTGGACAGTTAAACTATTTCTTGACAAAAGTGCGAGTTGCGCATATATTTGTAAGAGTTTCCCAAATGAATGAGGCCTATGCTTAGAGACCGTTTTGTACTTGTAGCCATGGTGGGGCTGTTGGCTGTGGGATCGTTCTCGTGTTCCTCCAACAGGGAGCTTGAGAAATCATCCGGAATCGCAAACAGCCAGTTGGATACGCTGAGCCTGAAATCATCGATTGAAATGAGCCGTCGGGCTATTGTGCAACAGACAAAGTTGAACGCAATATACCTAGATAGTTTGGACTCGATTCTTACGGATGACGATGCGGTAAATAGAATGATGGGCCTCGCGCGTTCCCGCTATACCGACGCGCTTAGGCTGCAGAGCCTGGGAAAACAGGATTCTTCGGCGATTCAGTTCGAGAAAGCGATAAATGTACTTAATGACCTCAGTTACTATCCGGGGATCGAGGGAGATTCGGACTTTGTCGACCTTAGCAGAAGAATCATCGGAGACTACGAAAAGTACATATCCTCAATTCAGAACCTTGGGCCGGGTACTTCCGTTTTCGCGTTGCAAGAAAAGCTTTCACAGATTGTCGATTCAATAAATGTGGCAGGGACGAAATTTCCGACCCCGCCGCACATTGCAACCAGCCAGGTGCCCCTCGTGATGAACCGCTACGTCGAACAGAATATGAAATTCTTCACGACGAGGGGAAGATGGCACATGCAGGAATGGATATACAGATCGGGGAGGTACATACCGATGATGAAGCGCATCTTCATGGGGGATTCGCTTCCACCCGAGATCGCATATCTTTCGATGCCGGAAAGCGGGTTGAATCCGGATGCAAGGTCATGGGCTAGGGCGGTAGGGCTCTGGCAGTTCATTCGTTCCACCGGACTGCTTTACGGGCTTCGGTCGAACTGGTGGTACGATCAGCGACGCGATCCTGTAAAGGCCACCGAAGCGGCAGCGAGCCACCTTAAAGATTTATACGACCGTTATAAGAACTGGTACCTTGCAATCGCGGCGTACAACTGCGGCACTCGCTCGGTGGATCGAGCGATCTGGCGCAGCGGCGGAGTGAGGAATTTTTGGAAGATAAGGCGTTTTCTCCCCCGGGAGACACGCAATTATGTTCCTCAATACATCGCAGTCACGATGATCGCAATGAATCCCAAAGAGTACGGATTCGCAGACAGCCTTGCACCACCTAATCCCCCCTGCGATACGGTACGCATCCCCGAGAGCGTCGATCTGCGCGTTTTGGCAGAGGCTACGAGTACAAGCTACGATTCTCTTCTGGCGATGAACCCGGAACTTGTACATGGCGTGACTCCTCCAAGCTACCCCGGGGGAGGATATCCTCTCCTCGTTCCAAAAGGTATGGGTCCCGTATTCGCAGCCGATTATCAGAAATTGCCGCCGTCTCAAAGACTCACTTGGGCCTTCCACACTGTGCGGTATGGCGAATCGCTCTGGTCGATTTCCAGACGATACGGAGTGAGTCTCACCGCCCTTCGAATGGCAAATCATCTCCCGTGGGGGAGGACAAGAATTAATCCGGGCATGAGATTGATGATCCCGGTCAACAGTTCTTACTATGTCCATCGGGCAAGGGCGATGATAGAAGATGTAGCTTACGGAGAAGGTAACGGTCGCGTTCACATCGTTAGAAGAGGTGAAACACTAAGCGGTATCGCCAGCGCTTACGGGACCACCGTATCAAGGATCGAAAGGTTGAATCACCTCACAAGCTCGTTTATAAAACCGAGGATGAGGCTTCTGATTGCACGAGGTCCCTCGCCAGCGAAGGGTGTTCCACAGCGAGCTTCGGCCCCACAGAGCGATCCGCCCGCAGCTAAACCTTCAGCTTACTACAGGATACATGCGGGAGAAACGCTAGGCAGCATCGCCGCCATGTACGGAGTGACGGTGGCAGATTTGAAGGACTGGAACAACTTGGCTGGAAGCAGGATCATGGCGGGAGAGCGCCTCCGGGTAACATCTCCCTACACATCCGGCGACGGTGGCGGGAACATGATTGCCGAGTCCTCCGGGTCGAAGACAATTTACAGGGTCAGGCGGGGTGATTCTCTTTGGAGCATCGCACGCAAGTTCGGAGTCAGCCTTGACCAGCTGCGTGAATGGAACGATGCTGATCGGGACATTAAACCCGGGCAGCGCCTAGTGATTTACAACTGAGCCGGTGTCCGGAACAGAGCCTCCGCAATCCCCCCTCGCGGGCAAGATCGTAACGGTATTCGGAAGCAGCCGTCCCGTTGATGGATCCAAGGATTATGCAGATGCCAAGTTGTTAGGGGGGCGTCTTGCAGCTAAAGGAATTTCGGTCTGTACCGGAGGCTACCGTGGAACGATGGAAGCTGTGTCGCAGGGGGCTTCCGAATTCGATGTCAAGATTATCGGCGTGACTTCTTCAGTCTTCTCTCCAAACCCGAATCAGTTCGTAAACGTACAGGTTCACACCCGCAATCTCTACGAGCGGTTGCAGAAGCTTGTCGAACTGGGGGACGGTTATATAATACTCAAGGGCGGCACGGGTACGCTGGTCGAATTTGCCATGGTATGGGAGTTGATGAACAAGGAGATGGTCGTCAGGAAGCCGATCATTGCGGTGACGGGTTTTTGGAACCCTGTTATCGAACTACTCGGCCGTGAACTTGCTTCTGAAGGGCGCGAGTCGTGTGCGGAGTATGTCCGCATCGCACATGATCCTTCCGAGGCAGCGGACGCAATGGTCGAAGCACTGATGAAGGTAGTCTAGGTTTCCTGTCGCTTAGGTCGCTTCGAACATTTCCTTAATTTCCATGGCGATCTCCGCGGCGTTTTTTCCCGTCGCTTCAATCCACACAATCCGTCGATCTTTTCTGAACCACGTCATCTGCCTCTTTGCGAAACGGCGAGTGTTCATTTTGATGCGCGAGGCCATTTCTTCAAAAGTTATATCTCCCCGTACGTACATTATGGCTTCTTTGTATCCGACAGTCTGGAGGGAATTCAGTTCGGGGCTGAAATCTCTGCGAAGCAGTTCTCTGACCTCTTCCACAAGCCCGCCTGAGATCATTAAATCGACACGCTTTTCAATCCGCGCATACAGTTCCTTCCTCTCATATCTTATTCCAAACTGAATCGTCAAGTAATCGGGAATCTGCGGGCGTTCCGAACGGAGTACAGATATCTTTTTCCCTGAAGACTCGTACACCTCGAGGGCCCTCAAAATTCTCTTGTAATTCTGTGGAAGGAGGCCAATTGCTGATTCGGGGTCGACACGTTTCAACTCCTTCAATAGGCAATCGGGTCCTTCCTTCTTGAGTCTTGCTCTCAGGACCCGTTTTACGGCAGGGTCGATTTCAGGAGCCTCGAAAAGGCCGTCGATTGCCGCACGCAGGTACAATCCGGATCCACCGACAAGAATCGGGATTCTCTTCCTAGCGAGTACCTCTGCAATTGCATCTCTGGCAAATTTGCCGAATGTTCCGGCGCTGACAACTTCATCAAGTGGGATAATGTCAACGAGATGATGGGGTACGGCGGCAAGTTCCTCCGGTGACGGCTTGGCAGTGCCGATATTTATGAGGCGGTAAATCTGCCTGGAATCGGCCGAAACTATTTCTCCGCCGACAAGACGAGCAAGTTCAATCCCGATTTGGGTCTTCCCGCTGCATGTCGGACCGACAACAGCAACGATCCGTCTTGGGGTTCCCGACTCCGTTTCTTCAGGCATTGTCGTCGGGCCATCCGTCCCTGCCAATCAACGGGACAAATTTAAAGTCCGACTTGTCTTCAACCGAGTACTCGTTGAGCTCACTAATCTTCGTCACGATCTTCATTTGCTGAAAATCATAACTCCCCACCGGCACTACCAGCCTTCCCCCAACTTTCAATTGTTCAACCAGTGGTTTCGGGATTCCCGGGCCTCCAGCAGTTACCAAAATTGCATCGTACGGGGAAAACTCTCTCCAGCCCATTGTACCGTCACTCGATCTTGATACGTACCTGGCACCGATCCTGTCCAGCACCTGCCTGGCAGCGCTAAGAAGTGATGGAATACGCTCGATCGTAAACACCCTGGCCCCCATAGCACATAGCACTGCGGTCTGATAACCGCTTCCCGTCCCTATCTCCAGCACCTTCTCCCCTTCTTCCACGTTCAGCGCTTCCGTCATGAACGCCACGGTGAAAGGCTGTGAGATGGTCTGCCCCTCGCCAATCGGCAGCGCCGCGTCATCGTACGCATGATTGCGGAGCGGGATCGGTGTAAAAAGATGCCTCTCGACCTCCAGCATAGCAGATAGCACGCGCTCGTCGGAGATCCCGCGGTCCCTGATGAGCCGGACCATATCTTCGCGAGACTCCCTGTATTTATCAAGTAATCCTGATTTTGTCATTTAACATCGAAAACGATTTTAAGTAAACTCTTACGAAACGAAAGATGTCGATTAATCGAATGCTGCTCTTGGAATCATTATAGATTGTCCTGATCGGAAGAAATGAAACGCTGTATCCCTTGAGCGATGCCTTAATAAGAATATCGGATTCGTAATCAAAATGCCGGCAACGCGAATCCACAGCTTTCAGCACGCCTGCATGATACAGGCGGTATCCACACTGGCTGTCCTCGATTTTCGTGCCGGTTCGCGAGGACACCATCTTGGAGGTAATTGTATTTGATAGGTACCGGTGCAGCGGCATCGCCCCCATAGAAATATCTCTTTTCCCTACGACGACATCCGAGTCGGAGGCTGCCAGAATGAAGTTCGGGATTTCCGAAGGATCGTGCTGGAGGTCGGCATCCATGGTAATCACCATATCATAGTTCAACTCCAGTGCTTTCATACAACCGTCCCTCAAGGACACGCCTTTTCCCTTCCGCTTCGCGTGACTGAATACCCAAACTCCGAGGTCTCGGGCAATAAGTTCCGTTTCATCCGAAGAGCCATCGTCCACCACGAATACATCTCCGGTAGGAATGGACCTGGAAATTCCCGATATCAGCTCGCTTAGACTTCGCGCTGCATTGCGGGCGGGAATTACGACTGCAACTTTAGGCATTCTGAGCCGTGTGCTTGAGGATCGACTTGAGGCCTTTCTCCGAGGGACGTGGGAGCGTTTCCTTCAGCCTTCGCCTCAACCCTTCCGGAGAGAGACCGCGTGTAAGGACGCCCTCCTCGGCAACAGATATAGTACCCGTCTCCTCCGAGACTATTACGACCAGTGCGTCGGATTGCTCAGATACTCCGATCCCGGCACGGTGCCTCATACCGAGAACATATCCGCTCAACTTCGTCGTCGAGCTTAATGGAAGAGTGCATCTGGCGGCCTCGATCGTATCGCCCCTCACGACCACTGCACCGTCATGAAGAGGAGCTTTTGGGTTGAAGAGGGTGACGAGAAGCCCCTTAGACACCTTAGCGCGTATTTCCTCGCCGGTCTCGATGATAGTGCGAAGGGCGCTTCCGCGTGCGATGACGATCAGAGCGCCGTGCTGCCTGTTGCTGAGCTCGGTTGCGGCGTCGGCTATCTCGTCGACCGTTTCGCTTATGTCCATATGTATGAAGAACCGGACGAAACTGTTCTTTCCGAAATAGAGAAAAAGCCTCCTGAGTTCCGGTTGAAACAATACGATAAAAGCTATCACCCAGATGTTTGTTAGAGTCCCCAGCAGCCAACCGAGAGCGCGCATACCGAGAGCCTGAGCCGCGAAGGATAGAGCGAGGATCATCAGCAACCCGATGAAAATCTGGGCAGCCACAGTGCCGCGCATCACCTGGTAGAGTTTGTAAAATATGAAGGCAACGATCGCAATATCGACGATGTCTACCAGGGAAACCGTGAGAAAACCAATGTGGAACAGTTCCATTAGACCCGCTGCCTCCGTATCGCATCGGCGACGAGAGCCACCCGCCTCATCTCACGAACATCGTGCACTCTGACGATATCTGCGCCGTGAAGAATGCTGGCAGTAACGGCTGCCGCTGTCCCTTCGAGCCTTGCATCGACCGGTGTATCGAGAATCCTTCCTATGAAGGACTTCCGCGATACACCGACAAGCACCGGTACACCGATCCGTTTAAATTCACCGAGCCGGTTTATCAGCTCAAGGTTGTGGTCAGCTGTTTTGCCGAATCCGATGCCCGGATCCACGATGATTTGGCGGATGCCTCCGGAGCGAGCCATCTCGACCGAGGAAGAAAGGAAATCAAATATCTCTCTGACCAGGTTATCATAGTGCGGATCCTTCTGCATATCTTTAGGCGTCCCCTTCATGTGCATGATAACGACAGACGCCCCGGCCTCCGCAATCACGTCCACCATTGCGGGATCTGCATGAAGCCCGGTAATATCGTTAACTATTTCTGCACCCGATCGCAGTGCTTCCCTGGCAACTTCCGAATTGTACGTATCGACCGAAAGAGGAGTCTTTATTTTCTGACGTATCTTTTTGATCACGGGGACGACCCTACGGATTTCCTCCACGAGCGAAACCGGCTCCGCGCCGGGACGCGTCGATTCTCCGCCGATATCAATTATATCCGCGCCGTCCTTCGCCATCTGAAAAGCATGAAGCACCGCGTCCGTCTGGTCAAAGAACCGGCCGCCGTCGGAAAAGGAATCCGGCGTGACGTTCAGGATTCCCATCAGGCAGGTTCGCTTGCCGAACTCGACCCTGGTTTCGCCGAACTGATATGTCAAAGCTTGTGGATCCATTTTTCCCTCAACCATGCTAATATAAGAATAGTGGGGCGCATTTTCATGATTTTGCGGACTCCAGCGCACTTCGTGATCTTCTTAACATGAGAGGTTTATTTGATTTTGCCCCGAACAACATTGATGCGCATTTATTATATTATATGAGTTACGACAGTTCTGCGCCCGATAAGTTACGGACGGTGTAGGATTAACAATCGAAGATCCGAGCTCAACTGCCTACCTAAATAGATAACGAGTCCATGACCCTTTTATCTGCCCCGAACGCTAAGTTCGGCGACGCGTTATGGCCCCGGGTAATTAAAAACGACAATTTTCGCAAACGCCGTGAGCGGCTTCGCGCACGTTATTTGCATTTTTCTAGAGGTGCAAGAAATGATGGATACAACTCAACAAACCGAAGAAAGTCAATCGGATGATCCCGACTTAAGTGAAAAACCGGAACTCGAATCGTCAGCCGACGAGCTGTTTAAGGAACTTAACTCTTCGCCTGACGGTCTCACCGGAGCGGAAGCTCAAAGACGGCTCGCGCAATACGGCCGCAATGCTCTCGAAGAGAAGAAGGAGAGCCTATTCTTAAAAATACTGACCTACTTTTGGGGACCAATACCTTGGATGATCGAAGTAGCCGCAGTTCTGTCGGCGCTGGTCAGCCACTGGACAGACTTCACAATAATAGCAATACTCCTTGTATTTAACGCAATTGTCGGCTTCTGGCAGGAGCATCAGGCCGCTAATGCCGTCGATGCTCTTAAGAAACAGCTTGCCATAAAAGCCAGAGCCAGGCGCGACGGCAAGTGGACCGAAGTCGACTCGACTACCCTCGTGCCGGGAGATATCATAAGACTGCGACTCGGCGATGTTATTCCCGCCGACGTGAAACTCACGGAAGGAGATTACCTCAGCGTAGATCAATCGGCGTTAACCGGCGAGTCGCTACCAGTCGACAAGAAGACAGGAGACAGCGCGTACTCCGGATCTATCGTGAAGCAGGGCGAGATGGTCGCAATAACCGTAGGTACCGGCTCCAACACCTATTTCGGTCGGACTGCAAAGCTTGTTTCCAATGCGAGCTCTCCGTCTCACTTCCAGAAAGCGGTGCTCAATATCGGCAACTACCTTATCAAACTCAGCCTGGCCCTCGTCGTGGTTCTGGTCGGGGTGCAGTTGCTTCGAGGCGCGAACCTCCTTAAGATTCTTGAGTTTGCGCTCATTTTGACCGTGGCTTCCATCCCGGTCGCAATGCCTGCGGTTCTCTCGGTGACCATGGCAGTCGGTGCCGTAGCGCTTTCCAAGATGAAAGCGATAGTCTCACGCCTCGAATCGATTGAAGAGATGGCGGGTATGGACATCCTTTGTTCCGACAAGACGGGAACCCTGACTCAGAACAAATTGAAGCTGGGGACCCCTGTCGTCTTCGGGTCCTCATCTGTCGAAGACCTCATTCTGGCCGGATCGCTCGCCTCGAAGGAAGAGAACGCTGATCCGCTGGATCTGGCCGTAATGGCGGGCCTTCAACCTGATTGGGGATTCAACCAATTCGATCAGAAGCGCTTCGTTCCATTTGACCCCGTTAGAAAGCGGACTGAGGCTGAAATAGTCGGACCTGACGGTGGGTCATTCAAAGTTGCAAAGGGCGCCCCGCAAGTTGTGCTTGACATGTGCCATATGAACAACGGCCAGGCTGCACCGGTGGATGCAAAAGTGGAAGAACTCGCGCGTAAGGGATATAGAACTATCGGGGTAGCTCGTACTAACGGCGAAGGGCAATGGAATTTTCTCGGGTTGCTCCCGCTTTTCGATCCCCCTCGTGCCGATTCCGCCGCCACCGTCAAACAAGCGGGCGAACACGGCGTGAGCGTGAAAATGGTTACCGGTGACAACGTGGCAATTGCCAAGGAGATCTCGGGCCAATTGGGTCTGGGAACCAAGATCGGAGCCGCGGACAGTTTCTTCAGTCACTCCGGTCATGTGGCGAAGGGATCCGAACGTGCGGTGGAGACTGCCGACGGATTCGCTCAGGTATTTCCAGAACACAAGTTCGAGATAGTCAAAGCACTCCAGAAAAGAGGCCATATAGTCGGAATGACCGGCGACGGCGTGAACGATGCGCCGGCGCTTAAACAGGCCGATGTGGGTATTGCGGTCAGTGGAGCAACCGACGCAGCGCGTGCAGCGGCCGACCTTGTCTTGACCGCCCCCGGACTCTCGACCATTGTAAGAGCCGTCGAAGCCGCGAGGAGGATTTTCGAGCGCATGAACAGCTACGCCATATACCGTATTACCGAGACTATAAGGATCATGATTTTCGTGGTGCTCGCAATGATGGTCTTTGATTTCTACCCGATCACAGCCCTAATGATCATACTCCTGGCAATTCTCAACGACGTGCCGATCATGACGATAGCTTACGACAATACCTGGCTCGACCCGAAACCTGTAAAATGGGACATGCGGAAGGTCCTGGCTACTTCGACAGTGCTCGGCACAGTCGGGGTAATCGAAACTTTCGGTTTGCTTTATGTTGCAAAGGTATTCTTCCATATAGACCTCGCCCAGCTACAGTCTATCATATTCCTAAAACTGGCGATAGCGGGCCACCTTACACTTTTCGTGGCCCGAAGCAAGAAACCGTTCTTCGCGAAGCCTTACCCTGCGCCAATCCTGTTGATAGCGCTGATATTGACAAAGGCTTTAGCATCCATGATCGTCGGTTTCGGATGGCTTGTCACGTCGATACCATGGAGCTGGGTTGGCTATATCTGGATATACTGCCTGGTCTGGATATTCATCGAGGATTGGGCAAAACTTCGAGTCTACAAGTACTTTGAGAGGCACAATATCGGGACTCGTGCAGTAGCCGCTGCAAATCCGGCATAATACAGCCTTGAAAGATTCAGGCACCTCATGAGAGGCGGCCGATCCCGGACAAAAAGACCGGCGTATCGGCCGCCTTTCTCTTTGTCCTGAACCTGTAGCCGTCCGGACAAACACCACTCCTTTCCAAATTGGAAGGTGGAACCACCCAAGGAAGCTCAAGAAACTTGCAAAAGAGCAGACACTCGACGGGTGAACTCAATTGGCACACCCTATGACCGCTTTTATTGGTGGTTTGTTTTTCCCCTCTCCGGTGGCTATCTTGAAAAAGCAACTAAAAAACCAGAAGGAAGGTGATTTGATTGGTCGGCGTCGTTGTGCAAGAGAATGAGCCGATCGACAGAGCACTGAGGCGTTTCAAGAAGAAGTACGAGCGCTCCGGAATTCTAAAGGAATTCAAAAAGCGGACATACTTCACGAAACCCTCAGTCCGCAAGAGGATGAAGCGCGTAAAAGCAATTCGGCGCGCTCAGAAGCTTGCATCGGAACTCGGTTGATACGGAGTCCGTCCTGGAAGGTCCGGGACGGACTTGCTTTATATGGGGATTGGTGAATACAGCTGATATGTCGAGATGATGCGCGACTCCATATTTCCCGTAATTTGTGGCTGGGTTGGCGCTACCCGCCCTTAGTGGATCCGGCGGTGCCCAGAACTTCATCGATGGTTACATAGCGCCGTTGGCACAACCCCCCTTCAGCAATATTCTCCCTGATCAAGATTCCCGCTTCTATCACCTACAAGACGATAATGGGTAGCAGTGACTTCGCCGTGGCGCTTCCCCTTGGCTTCAAATTGTAGATCCGCCTATCAAGGTCGGTCTGATCGGACTATCCGGAAAATTCAATTTGGAAAACAGCCGATGCCGTGCACAATTATGATAAGATAGACAGCTCTAGCCGCCTATTCGTGAGCCCTTCCCGATACTCCAAATACCTTTCAGTGCAGACCGAACATCAAGACTGAGTGCTGAGCCCAGCTCAGTACCGGTGTGAAATAGAGCATCAATGCTATATTAGGGACCATCAGAACCGTCATCAGGAGATTAGTACCGAGATCGAAACTAACTTTCGACTTTTCCTCGGGCTGAACCAGATACATCTGCCTGACCACGTTGGCGTAGTAGTAAAGTGACACGACGCTGTTCAGCACCCCAACGACGGCGAGCCAGATGTACTCAGTGTGGATAAGTGCGGCAAAAAGATAGAGCTTCCCTATGAAGCCGAATGTCGGCGGTATACCGGTCAGAGAGAAGAGGAAAACGGTCAGCGCAAAGGCGGCGTAAGGAGAGCGATATCCCAGCCCCGCATAACCCTCTATGTCTTCGGTATGGTACTTATTTGCAACGAGCATCACTACATAGAAAGCTCCGAGATTCATCAGAAGATACGCTACGAAGTACATCAACATCGCCGATATTCCCTGATCGGTCAGCGTTACAAACCCCATCAGGATATATCCCGCATGGGCGATACTGGAATAAGCGAGTAGCCTCTTCATATTTGTCTGCCAGACCGCAACGAGGTTTCCGACGGTCATTGTCAGAACAGACAATACAGCAATTATATCGGTCCAATTGAGTCCATGGAGCACCTGCCACATCCCCGCCATTACCGGCGCTGCAGTGATATCGATAAACCCGATTTTGAAGAACCTTATAAGAAGTGCGAAGCCAGCAGCCTTTGACGTTACCGACAGGAAGGCAGTAACGGTGACAGGTGCCCCCTCGTAGACATCGGGGGTCCAGAAATGGAACGGCACGGCGCTGATCTTGTATCCGAGCCCGACCAGCATCAACACTATCGCAATGAGCATCGTAATGTGCGACACCCCGCCGGAAGAAAGCGACTGGTTTAGAGCATAGAAATTCAAATCTCCCGTCAAGCCGTAGATGAGCGAAATTCCGTAGAGCATCAGGCCGGATGAAAAGGCGCCGTAGATTACGTACTTCAACGAAGCTTCATCCGCACGCGGATTCTCTTTCGTAAAGCCTGAGAGAATGTATGATGAAATGCTCACGAGCTCCAGCGAAAGATACATCATGAGGAGGTTGGAGGCGCCGGCCATAAAAAAGGCACCAATCGTGAGCGAAATGATCAGACTGTAGTACTCCGCGTACCTGGTCGAGGCAGTCTCGAGCTCGCGGCTTTGCATCGAAAACAGAACTATCAGAATTCCAGTAATGAGAAAAATAACCTTAAAGAACCAGCTGAACGGATCGACGGCATACATGCCGCTGAACACAAGTTCGTCCATTCCCGACTGCTTAAATACGAATATACCTGCAACCACAAACCCGAGAAGTGCCAGGAACGCAGGCAGATTCTTGCTCTGGCGTAACGTTTGCCGGTCCGGATCGATCGGGCCTTTTTTTCTCTTGAGGAGCGCAGTCAGCAGCGTCAGTATGAAGAATACCGACAGCACCGTCTCCGGTATCACGTATCCGAAACTCTGATATATGGTCTGTGCCATTACTAAATTCTCAATTATGAATTCTCAATTCAACCGGGATGCAGTCTGCGATTCCCTTCAAACGATATTACTTAAGCGCCGTCATTCCGCTGCCAAACTGATGGATAAACCCGACGAGGTGATTCAGAGTGGCATTCATCGGATGAAGCATGATCGACGGAAGAACTCCAAGGAGTATGACTACAACCATGAGCGGAACCAGGGAAACAAGCTCTCTCCCGTTGACATCAGGGAGCGATTTCCACTTGTCCGGAAGCTGCCCGAGGAATACGCGCTGCAGTGCCCAGAGCATGTAGGCTGCCGTCAGTACAATTCCGATCGAGGAGAGAATAGCTATCCAGTGGAACGCCTGGAACGCCCCCAGGTACGAGAACAGTTCGCTGACGAACTCGTTCAGACCCGGGAGACCGATTGCCGCGAAGAAGGCAACGGTCATTATACCGGTGTAGACAGGCATCTGGTTGGCCAGCCCTCCGAAGTCGTTGATTCCTCTGGTATGGGCACGGTCATAGATGACGCCCACTATGAGGAAGAGCATGGCTGTGACGATACCGTGATTGAACATCTGGAATACGCCGCCCGACATGCCCTGGGAGTTAAGCGCGGCAATGCCGAGCAAAACGACACCCATGTGACTTATGCTCGAATAGGCTATCATCTTCTTGAAGTCAGTCTGTGCCATTGCGCAGAGTGCGCCGTACACAATGTTGATGAAGCCGAGAATCGCCAGAGGATATGCGAACTTCAGAATGGCGTCCGGGAATATCGGGAAACTGATCCTGAGGAAACCGTACGTTCCCATCTTCAGGAGAACACCCGCCAGGATAACGCTTATGGCGGTCGGTGCCTCCACGTGGGCGTCGGGCAGCCACGTGTGGAACGGGAAGATCGGTACCTTTATCGCAAAACCGATGAACAACGCTATGAATGCGGCATATCGCCAGTATGTTCCCAATCCGGCAAGGAGCGAATGAGGATCGTAGTTTTGCGGATTCATCATTGCAAGCATATCGAACGTATGGGTCATCTGCCCTGTAACCGGGTTCTTCACGCTGACGCTGAAGTAGAGAGCCAGCATCACCAACAGTATCAAAACCGACCCGAGGAGCGTATATAGGAAAAACTTTATCGCAGCATATTCTCTTCTCGGACCTCCCCATATCCCGATAAGGAAGTACATCGGGAGAAGCATGATTTCCCAGAATACGTAGAACAGAAACATGTCGAGTGCCACGAACACACCCATCATTCCGGTGTCGAGAAGCAGGTAAAGGGCAAAGTAGCCTTTGTGAGCCTTGTTGATATTCCACGAAGCGATTACCCCGACGAAGGAGATGAGCGCGGTCAGAAGAACCATCGGCAGGCTCAACCCGTCGATCCCGAGATAGTAGTTGATCACAACATGGCCGAACCAGGCAACACCGGGAAGGTCGATCCACGGAGTTTTCTCAACGAACTGGAATCCGCTGGGGTCATTGATACCGGTGAGCGCCGGTTTGAAATTCATCCAGATAACCGCGGCGACCACCAGCTGAAGCAGAGTAACGGCAACTGCCGTCCACTTCATCGCATTTGAATTACCTCTTGGAATGAGCAACACGACAATCATTCCTATGATAGGCAAAAATGTAATCCAGGTCAGATACCCAATTCCAAGGAACTGATACTGCATTATTCCTCCAACGATATGTCTAAATTCAAAATGTTCAATTCTTAATTGCGAAATCGATCATTGCGATATCGTTTTCGCGCTTCCAATTCAAGAATTCAGGATGAAACTCCACGACTCAAAACGGCCTGAATACATAGAAGATTACTATCACTCCCAGGAGAGCGAATACGATGTAAGTCTGCACTTTCCCGGTCTGCACTTTCCTCGTGCCTCTGCCGAGAAGCCCGGTGAACCATGCGGAGAAATTCACGAGGCCGTCGACGACGTAGTGATCGAAACTGCCGGTCAGACTGGACCAGAGCTTCGTGAGCGAGGCGGCACCGTTGACGATCCCATCAATCACATGGGAATCGAACCACGCAAGAGCCCTGCTCACGAACAACGTCCCCGCAACCGCCGTCGCACCGTAAAGCTCGTCGATGTACCACTTGTTATACAGGAAGTTGTAGAGCGGCAGTACACGCTGTTTCATCTTTTCCGCGTCCACCTTTTTCCAGTCGTAAATAAAGAAGGCCGTGAATATCCCGAGAAACGCGAGTGCAAGCGACAACGCCAGTCCGGGATAATGAATTTCTTCCATGACGGCTTCGTAATTCTTCGTCGGGATCGCAATGCCGGGGGTCGCCGCCTTTGCCGCGCCGGAAGCAGATTCGACATTGGTCATGTTGAATGCCTGATCGAAGCCATATCTCTGGCTTACAGGCACAACCGACGCAGGCTTCTCAACGGCTTTAAGAAACCATCCGTTGTCGGGATTAAACGGGTTGAAACTGAAGAACACGAAGATCGACAACGCCGACAGGACAATAAGCGGTATCGTCATGACTTTCGGCGATTCCTTCGCATGTTCGTACGTATGCTCGACACGCGGCTCCCCATGAAAGGTCATTATAATCAACCTGAACATGTACATGGCGGTCAGGAAAACCACCCCGTACCCGAGAATCGGAATGAGATAGTTGCCCGTAAGGAGGCCGTACGCGAACGAACCCGCAAGTATGTTGTCCTTGCTTAGAAAGCCGGAAGTAAGAGGTATTCCGGAAATTGAAAGGCTGAATATTACGAAACTCCAGTATGTGATCGGCATCTTCTTTCGAAGTCCGCCCATCTTCCTCATATCCTGCTCATGATGCATGGCATAGATGACCGAACCAGATCCCAGGAATAGACCGGCCTTGAACGCAGCATGTGTGACAAGATGAAAGAAACCCGCGGAGAAGGCGCCGACGCCAAGAGCCATGATCATATAACCAAGCTGGCTTACGGTCGAGTACGCAAGTACCTTCTTGATGTCGTTTTGGGTAATGGCGATTGTTGCCGCCAGGAACGCAGTGAAGGCGCCGATGTAGGCTATTACCGTCAAGGCTCCCGCAGTAAGCATGGGGTACACCCGCGCAACGAGGTACACGCCCGCGGCCACCATGGTCGCGGCATGGATAAGTGCACTCACCGGCGTCGGACCTTCCATCGCATCGGGAAGCCAGACATGCAGCGGGAATTGCGCCGATTTCCCCACTGCGCCGCAGAAGATGAGTACCCCTGCAATTGTCAGAAGGGTGCCTGAAAGATGACCGGCTGCGATCCCCTTGAATATTCCGCTAAAAAGGAAAGTGTGCAGCTGGGTGAAAACTATCATTATGCCGATGAAAAACCCGACATCGCCGACTCTGTTGACTATAAAAGCCTTCTTTCCTGCATCGCTTGCTGATTTCTTCTCATACCAGTGACCGATGAGCAGGTAGGAGCTGATTCCAACGAGCTCCCAGAAGGCATACATCATCAAAAGGTTGTTCGAAAGTACTATCCCCAGCATCGAGAAGCTGAAGAACCCGAGATATGAATAATAACGGGTGTACCTAACGTCTCCTTCCATATAGGCGAGAGAAAAGAGATGGACCAGCGAGCTGATCAGCGTAACGACTACCATCATGATGGCTGTTATGTTGTCGATCGCAATTCCAAGGTCTATCCTGAAACCTGGATAACCGACGACAGCGCCGAGGTCGAGCCATCTGAAAGTGAGGTCCAGCCTCGGTGCGGAGATGAAGAATACCTTCTCCACCATTATGTATAGCGAAATAGCCAGGGCTACGAAGAGGAGTCCGGTTTCGATCAGATCCTGGCGGGGGACCTTCTTACCGAAGAATATCAGAAGAGTAAATCCCGCAAGAGGCAGAAACAAAACCACCAGGGCTAAATGTAAAAGCGTAGATTCAAGTGGAAGCATTTCTCAAATTCTCAATTTTGAGTTTTGTATTTTGAATTTCTCTCGATTTGTAGCGTCATATGTAACTCTGAACCCTGCATATACAAGTGTGTCTTCAATTCTTCAGTTCATCGACTTCATCGACATTGACGGTATTCATCTGCTGATAGATATTCAGGACAATCGCGAGCAATACCGCAGCTTCGGCGGCGGCCAGTATTATCACAAAAACCGCAACCACTTGACCTGCAAGATTGACAATTCCGAACCGGGCAAAAGCAACGAAGTTGATGTTGGCGGCGTTGAGGATTAGTTCGATACCCATAAGGACCATGATGGCGTTCTTCCTGGTTATGACGCCGTACAAACCGAGCGAAAAGAGTATCGCACTTACTACAAGGAATTGTTCGAGGCCTACATGAAGCGACATATTTACGCCCTCCTTCCTTTCTCGCGCCGCGCGATAATCACGGCCCCGACAAGAGCGACCAGCAGCAGAACAGATGCCAACTCAAACGGGAGCACAAAATTCGTCATCAAGAGTGTGCCGATGGGCCCAGCAGTCTGGTGGTAAGGCCCTGCACCGCTTGTCGGCCAGTGGGTGGTTGTCAGTACCCCGATCAACGTTCCCGCGATTATGCCGGCGACGAGCACGGCCGGCGCAAGGCTCATTGCGCCCCGCTTAATCTCGACGCTGTTCGCCCGTGAGGTAAGCATTATGCCGAATACGATAAGCACCAGTACACCGCCGACATAGAGGAGTATCTGCGTAACGGCAATGAAATCTGCGGCGAGGAGAACATAAAGTGCCGCAACTCCGAAGAAGGCAAATAGTAGGCCAAATGCGGCGTAAACTATGTTTCTTGAAAATACAACGCCGACCGCGCTGACGATAGTCAGAATCGCGAACGCATAGAAGAGAATATCGTACCAGTTCATTTCAATCCG
Source organism: Candidatus Kryptoniota bacterium (assembly GCA_046706745.1). Lineage (GTDB taxonomy): Bacteria > Bacteroidota > Ignavibacteria > Kryptoniales > JAKASW01 > JAKASW01. Next base: position 34,973 of record JBJKPC010000078.1, on the reverse strand, counting down.
AAGAGCTATTGCGATTAATGTTGTTTTGGCTGCCCGACCCGTTCTCAGTTGACTTTTGCTCATCCGTCGATTCCGGAGAAGTTCTCTCTTCGGCTATCTTCGGCTGCGAAGTGACCTCAGTCGCCGGTTTCAACGGTTTCTCAGGGGCCTCAGGCTTGGGTTTCGCAGGATCCTGCATCTGGTTGTCTGAAGACACCGAGGGCTGCTTAGGCTCGGTGGCTGACGCCGTTTGCGCCTTGGGTGCTTCTGATCCAGGCCGTGCTACTGATTCAGGTTTCGGCCCGGTTGGCTGCTGAGATCCGGCGGTCTCGGGATGTGCGGACGGCGCCGTGGTCTGACCGGAGGACTGCTGGGCCGCTTTCGTCTGGGCGGCCTTCTGAGCTGCAGCGGCTGCAGCGGCGGCTTTCTTCGCGGCGGCTTCCTTTTCTGCTTCCTTGGCCTGGGCAACCTTCGAAGCAACTTCTTCCGGGGTCAGCGTTATGAAGCTATAATTCAGTCTATTCCTGTCATATTCCGAAAACTCGAAAACGTCCGTCATGTATATGCATTCCGTCGGACACGGGGGAACACACAGACCGCAGTAGCAACACTTTCCAAAATCGATGTCAAACTTCGTAACCCAGAGGCGCTTCTTCTGGCCCGTCGAGGTAACTCCAAGGTCTTCAGTCGGAAGCGATTTTGCAGTCTCTATAGTTATGCAATCCACGGGGCATGCCATACCGCACTGGTTGCATCCGATGCAATCGTCCATGTTGACGTAGAGCCTGTTCCTGCCGCGTTCAGGAATTGGCATGCGTTCGTCAGGATACTGGATCGTAACGGCCGGCGTAAAAAGGTGCTTCATGGTCACCTTCATGCCCAGCATGATGGTCCAGAATCCTTTCCCGATATTTGTGAAGTATCTATTTACAGAATCCATATTCTCATCTCCATTTACCCGCGAAGGACTACCCAGAGTCCCACGGCAAAGATGTTAAGCAATGCAAAAGGCGTCAGGATCTTCCAGCTGAGATACATAAGCTGATCAACACGCAATCTCGGAAGCGTCCAGCGGAGCCATATCTGTACGAAAACCAGGACCATAGCTTTGGTAATCAACCAGAACGCGCCCCATACAGGTCCCGACATGAAGATCCCGAACGGACTGTTCCAACCTCCGAAGAAGAGCAGGGCCGCAATCGCCGCAACCACAAACATGTTTGCGTATTCCGCGAGGTAGAAAAAGGCGAACCTCATTCCGCTGTACTCAGTATGGTACCCGGCAACGAGTTCAGATTCAGCTTCCGGTATATCGAACGGTGCGCGATTTGTTTCGGCCAGAGATGCTATGAAATATATGATGAACGTTATGAAGAGAAAGGGAAACTTGCCGAATACAAACCAATTCCAGAACCCGCCGGATTGGGCAGCGCAAATGTCGTTGAGATTCAAACTTCCGGCAACCATCACGACCGCAAGGACGGCCAGTGACGAGGGTATTTCGTAGCTGACCAGCTGCGCGGCGGTTCTCATCGCGCCTAGAAGCGACCACTTATTGTTCGAGGACCATCCGGCCATCAATATTCCGAGGACCACGATCGCGCTCACGGCAATGATGTAGAAGATGCCGAGGTTGATGTTTGCACCGATATAGGCCGGGCTGAACGGTATTGCTGCGTACGCCGCGTATGAGCCGACAAACACGAGAGCCGGAGCCAGCAGATACAGGACTTTATCGGCAGCGGCCGGAATAATGTCTTCCTTTTGCAGAAGCTTCGTTACGTCTGCGAGCGGCTGAGCCCAACCGTGCCACTTGCCGGTACGCATCGGACCGAGCCTGTCCTGCATGTGGGCCGATATTTTCAGCTCAAGCCACATCGTCACGAGTGCGTATGGGAAAATGAATACGAGCGGGACCAGGCTGGAGACTAGGCTTCCCCAGAACCCGGTGCCGATATAGTGTGTTATGAAATTATGCATGGAATTGAATTCTCAATTTTGAATCCTATATTTTGAATTTTGAATTCGAGACTCACTTCATTTCCGATTCAATTCAAAATTCATAATTCGACATCTCTTTCTATCTGTCCACATCGCCGAGGGTGATGTCGACACTTCCTATAATCGCAACCATGTCCGCAATAAGATATCCGCGTGAGATTTCCGGAAGCAGGCTGAGGTTTACAAAAGACGGGGCACGCACTTTCACCCTGGAAGGTTTTTGACCGCCGTCGCTAACGACATAAAACCCGAGCTCGCCCCGCGGCGTTTCGCTTCGAGCATATACTTCGCCGACTGGAGGTCTCACTCTTTTTGGAATGGCCGCATGAACGTCGCCCTCCGGAATCGAGTCCAGCGCCTGCTCAATAATTCTCAGACTTTGCTCCATCTCCCGTACCCTGACCATGTAGCGGTCCCAGCAGTCGCCGAGCGTCCCCATCTCGCCGGTGCCGACAACGACCTCCCAGTCGAACTTGTGATATATCGAGTACGGTTCATCCTTGCGAAGGTCCCACTTCACGCCGGATCCGCGCAGCATCGGCCCGCTCGCGCCATAGTTGATCGCGATATCCGGGGGCAAAACGCCGACATTTGCGGTGCGTTTGATGAAAATCTCGTTATAACTCAGCAGATCATTCAGCTCTTTAACGGCGGGGCGGAAATGCTTGATGAAGGCTTTGGCCTTCTCTATGAAGCCTTCGGGAATATCATGAGATACTCCACCGGGCCACATGTAATTGTAGAGGAGACGCGCGCCGCAAGTCATCTCAAAGAGGTCGAGGATCATTTCGCGGTCGCGGAAACAGAAGAGAAAAGGAGTGAAAGCGCCGACGTCGAGCCCGTACGTACCGATCGCGACCAGGTGGCTGGCGATTCTCTGAAACTCAGCCATTATAACACGGAGATATTCCACTCGCTCAGGCAATTCGATATTGAGAAGCTTTTCGACCGCCAGTACGTACGCATGGTCGTTATTCATCGAAGCGAGATAATCCATCCGATCGCAGTATGGGACTATCTGCTGGTAGTTCAATGCTTCAGTGTACTTTTCGAAGCTCCTATGCAAATAACCTACATGCGGAATCGCATCGACAACCACTTCTCCGTCGACGACCAATTCAACCCGAAGTACGCCATGAGTAGATGGGTGCTGCGGTCCCATATTCAGGACCATTTCTTCGGTACGCAGCTCAGCCATTTATTCCTCTATATTTTACTCTCAAGAAATCAGTTCCTAGCTGCTCGCTCGGGGGATGAAGTCCCTATGCTCGGGGACCCTTGCGATGTGACAAGAAGCGCCGAACCGCTGCCATTCAGTACGGCACTTTAATTCCGCGATAGTACTCCTGGACCTTGTAGTCCTTTCTCAAGGGATGGCCTTCCCAGTCGTCCGGAAGGAGGATCCTGCGCAGATCGGGATGGTCACGAAAGACAATTCCGAACAAATCGAACACCTCTCGCTCGTGCCAGTTTGCCGTTTTCCATATCGGTTCGACAGACGGTAGCTCGGGATTATCCTTCGATATTTTAACTTTCACCACAATCCTGTGTCTCTTTTCCATGGAGAAAATGTGATAGACCACGCCAAGATTGCCGTCGTTGAAGTCCATACCCGAGAGTGACATCAGGTAATCGAACTTCAAGTCCGGATCATTTCGTAAGAAATCGGAAATTTCCCGGATAAGTTCCGGGCGTACGATCAGAAACGGATCGACCACAGCATCCGGTTTGAAATCGACGACGCCGTCGGGAAACCGGTTCATTATTTTGTCATGAATTTCGCTCGCGTTCATATCTCTATGCCGCTTCCAGGTTCTTCATTGATTCAGCCAGTCCCTCGCTATTCTTCTTGACCCTGCTCTCACGCCTGATCTTTTCCTGCAGTCGCATCAACCCTTCAAGCAACGCGTCCGGCCGCGGGGGACACCCCGGTATATAGACGTCAACAGGGATAACCCTGTCCACTCCTTTAAGAACGCTGTACCCGTTCTTCCAGTAAGGGCCGCCGCTATTCGAACATGATCCCATGGAAATTACGTAGCGAGGTTCCGCCATCTGCTCGTAAAGCTTCTTGATCCGGGTAGCCATCTTCATGCTCACCGTACCGGATATCATTATAACATCGGATTGGCGGGGGGTCGCCCGCGGGATCACCCCGAACCTCATCATGTCGAAATGCGATGCCGACGCGGCCATCATTTCGATCGCGCAGCATGCCAGGCCGAATTGCATTTGCCACAAAGAGGAAAGCCTGGCCCAGTTGAGAAGGTTGTCAAGAGAGGTGATTACTATGTTTCCGTTTTCGAACTGTTTATCTAAGAGTCCCATTACTTTACCTCAGTATTGGCGACGGAGGCCTGCCGCGTCACGCCCACACCGGCTAAATTCTCCTCCGCTAGTTTGTCGCGCATGTAGTCGATGTAGCGCGGTTTCGGCTTATCCCAATCCAGATCGCCTTTCACCCACACGTAAACATATCCGGCCACGAGGATCGCGAGGAAAACCATCATCTCAATGAAGGCAAATGCACCGAGCCCCCTGTACACCAACGCCCAGGGAAACAAAAACACAACCTCGACGTCGAAGATGAGGAAGACAAGTGCGACAACGTAAAAACGGATATTGAATTTTACCCATGAATCACCGATCGGCTCCTCGCCGCATTCATACGTACTCAGCTTCTCTTCGTTCGGGCGGTTCGGCCTGAGCATCCTGGCCGCAAACATGCCGCCGATGACGACGATCGCCGCGACGATAAAGAACAGGAGAATTATTCCGAAGTGAGAAAGCATCCGTATTCAGCTCCTTTCGAGAACATAGGAGTCAGAGCGATATATAATGGTTCCGACTTGCATATCTGCCGCTTCAAAATTTTCGCGTTAAATTTACCTGTCATGTTTTCCAAAGTCAAGAATTTGGAAACAACGAAAGCCTTAACTGAGTTCCCCGTGTCAATTCCCGCAATGCGCTTTCGAGAAGCACGCCATCCGGAAGCGAGGAACACTTTTACATCAAGGTTTGAAGTTGCATCTATCGTGCCACGGCTTTCATGCCGTTTTTAGCTCAGGATAGCGGTTTTGAAGAAATACTGCTGCGGTGAAATGCCCCCTGTGGGTTAACCTTGTAAAGGCCGGTACGCCGGAAATGGCCTTTTCCAGAAATCGAACCTTCGAGTAACTCCTACTTCAATTCCAGCCTCTTCAAAACGCTGAAGAGGTCCTTGTCTCCCCTGCCCGAAAGATTTACAAGGATGTCTTTCCCCCTGGCTTCTGATGCAGCCAGCTTCACCGCGTAGGCGGCCGCATGAGCTGACTCGAGTGCCGGGATTATCCCTTCCATTCGTGACAATTCGACGAACATGTCGAGCGCCTCTCTGTCCGTCACTGAAACATATTTGACCAGCCCTGAGTCCTTCAGGTATGAGTGCTCGGGACCAACGCCCGGATAATCCAGTCCTGCGGACACCGAGTACGCGTTCATCACATTCCCGTTCTCGTCCTGAAGGAGATACTGCATCGAACCGTGCAGAACGCCGGGTCTGCCGAGCGTCAACGATGCCGCGGTCTTGCCTGTTTCCAGACCCTCGCCCGCGGCCTCCACTCCGACAAGTTTTACAGCCGGCACATCCCTCACAAACTCATGAAATATCCCCAGCGAATTGCTCCCGCCCCCTACACAAGCAACGACATAGTCCGGAAGCTTCTGATTTCTTTCTTTGAACTGCTGCCTTGCTTCTCTGCCGATCACCGACTGAAAGTGTCTCACAAGCTTGGGATAAGGATGCATTCCGACTACAGAACCTATTATGTAGAATGTGTCTCGAACATTTGTTACCCAGTCGCGGATTGCCTCGCTCGTCGCCTCTTTCAGGGTCCTGGTCCCGCTTAGAACCGGAACGACTTCTGCACCAAGCAGCTTCATTTTAAAAACGTTCGGCTCCTGCCTGTGCATGTCCTCCTCACCCATATAGACTATGCATTTCAGTCCGAGAAGCGCACAGACAGTCGCAGTTGCAACGCCATGCTGCCCGGCACCGGTTTCTGCTATTATGCGCGTCTTCCCAAGATGTTTTGCAAGCAACGCCTGACCGATCGTGTTGTTGATCTTATGCGCCCCCGTATGGAGCAAGTCTTCACGCTTCAAAAATATTCTTGCTCCGTACTTTTTGCTCAGATTTTCCGTGAAATAGATAGGGGTCGGTCTTCCGGCGTAATCCTTTAGAAGATATTCAAACTCCTCATTGAAACCGCTTTCAAGCTTCAGTGATTCAAAAGCGACATCCAGCTCCTGCGCGGCTTTCACGAGAGTCTCAGGCACAAACGAGCCGCCGTATGGTCCGAAATGTCCCCTTTCATCAGGAAGGTTGTAGTACTCTTCTATTTTCTTTTTCGTGTCATCCATGATATGATGTTCCAGATTTTTCACAATTTCTCCTATTTTCAGGGTAAATCAAAAGAGTCTCTATTGACACGCTCAATAGAAATTCTTCTTTGGAGATGCGGCAACGAAGCCCCCTCGTCGCGTCTCTATCGCATGTTTCACTTGCAGATTTTTGCGTTTGAGACGAAGAGTCTGATTCTTTCGTGATTTTTCTCGCGCGGGGTCACTTCGACACCGGAAGCAGTATCGACTCCGCACGGGTTCAACTTTTTTATCGCATCGCACACGTTCTCGGGGGTAAGTCCGCCGGAAACAACGAACCTCGTAGAGAGATCCACCTCGCTTGCCGATATCTCTGACCAATCGGCAAGCTGCCCGGTCCCGCCGAACGCGTCATCTCTGTAAGCGTCCAGGAAGATCAGATCGGCACCGAGTTTCGATGCAGCCTGCACTTCCTTTGCCGACTTCACTCTGACGGAATAGTAAAGCGACTTTGGAAAGTTGAAATCACGGACGTCAAACTTTGGCTCGTACACCTGCACTGCATCCACTTCAGTCGAGTCTATTACCTCTGCAATTTCGTCTATTGTCGGTCGAACCATAACCGCAGCAGTCTTCACGTATGGAGATACTTCGCGGACAATGGCCGCGGCCTCGTCGAATGAAACGAACCTTTTGCTGCTTGGGTAAAAGTTAAGCCCGATAGCGTCTGCTCCTGCTTCGGCAGCTGCATAGGCGTCTCTTATGTTCGTTATGCCGCATATCTTCACGAACACGACAATTTCCGAATCATTGTTCCAGGTATTTCAAAACCTTCCATCAAAAGTCCCTCACTTCGTCTCGTCCGCATGAGCGAATTTGCGAACCTCGGACTCCCGATCTTTTGCCCGCATGAAGTACTCGCCTATGAGGACAGCATGGTAGCCAAGGTATCCGGCAGCCTTCAACCCGGCAACGTCGGATATTCCGCTTTCGCTTACGCTCACTATTCCTGCCGGAATCTTCCTGGCAACACGTTCGGAGACCTCCCGTGATACTTCGAAGGTTGCCAGGTTGCGGTTGTTTACACCTATCAGGCCCGCACCTACGGACAGTGCCAATTCAAGCTCGTCCTCGGAGTGTACCTCGACCAGTGCGCTCATTCCGCATTCTCTGGTCCTGCGCAGAAGATGAGCCAGACTGCTCTTGTCAAGAGCGGCGACTATAAGGAGAATGGCATCCGCCCCGAGGACTGCCGACTCATAAACCTGATACTCGTCTATAATGAAATCCTTTCTCAGAAGCGGAACATCTCTAACTGCCTCGCGGACATCCTGGAAGTCCTTTTCGGATCCTTTGAAATATGTCGTCTCAGTGAGAACTGAAATTGCCGAAGCGCCGCCTAAGGAGTAGTCCCGTGCAATTTCCGCAGGTTGGATCTCAGGAGCAATTAAGCCTTTCGAGGGAGAGGCACGCTTTATTTCCGCAATCACGCGAACGGGATCGCCGGCTTTCCGCAGAAGTCTTCCTTTCAAATCGTTCTTGGGTTTAGTGCGCGCCGCGAGGGCCGCGATCTCACTAATTCCCCGTATTTCTCTGGCGCTCGCCAGATATTCCTTCTTGCGGCCGACTATAGTTTCCAGAAAGTTCATCTCTTTCTTGCAGCTCCGTTTCCATTTTTCGAAGAGCCCTGTTTTCCTCTTTTCTGAGGAGTCTTCCCGCTCCCCGCTCGCTTGGGCGTGGACCTCTTCTTCGGACTCTCTTCCGATTCTGGCGGTGTCAGTGGCGGCATGAAGTCTTCGGAAGAAGGAACATCATTGTATTTCGAATGGTCCTCCGAATCGATAGTTTTCTCGCCGGGCTGGGTATGCTCCTTGTAAGATACTTTCAAACGCTTTATCCGATGTCTCGCCAGTTCTTCGACTATGAAGTACATCTCGCCGAAGTTATAGACTTCTCCCTTTTGTGGCAGCTTTCCGGCCAGCTTCTGAACGAAGCCGGCCATCGTATCGTAGTCTTCCTCGCGAGGGATTTCAACCTGCAGTAGCTCGTTGAACCGATCAACGCTCATCGAGCCTGCAAAGTGTATCTCACCGTTGTCGTCGCGGTTAAGCTCCATCAGCGATTCGTCATATTCGTCCTGGATCTCGCCCACGATTTCCTCAAGAACGTCCTCCAGGGTTACAATACCCTCTGTCCCTCCGAATTCATCCACAACGATAGCAAGATGTACTCTGTTCCTCTGCATTTCGCGAAGAAGCTGGCTAATCTTTTTCGACTCGGGCACATAGTAAGGCGTTCGCAGGATATCCTGCAGTACTATTGCCCTGCCGCTTTCCGCCATAGTTATCATATCTTTGGCATAAAGGATTCCAACTATGTTGTCCATCGATCCGCCGTAGACCGGCATCCTGGAATAGCCTTCCTCGGCGACTCTCCGCATCACTCGACGAGGATCTTCCTCAAGATTGATCGCAACTATATCGCCGCGGGGGATCATCACCTCCCGTACGATCTTGTCCCTGAACTTTAATATGCTTCCGATCAGTTCTTTCTCCAGCGAACCGATCTCACCCGCCTGCTCTATCCTCTCGAGCACATCGCCTGCTACGTCGGCTCGATCCCTTTCCTCTTTCTCTCCTTTCCAGATGCCGCTGGCGTAAGCGAACATTTCTTTGATCCGATTCGATGCCGCAAGCGCGGAGCCGGCAAAAAGGCTGACTATAAACGCGAGCGCAAAGACGACGGAAGATACGACTTCTCCCGCCATTTCTCCCGAAGCTGCAAGTCCCTTTAGAAAGAAGATTGAGGTGAAAACCGACGAGGCGGCGACGAAAAAGAACGCAAGGAAAAGGACTCTCCGGCTGAGTCCGGAAATGCCGGAGTAGAAAATCATCCCCCAACCGAGCGATGCCGCAAGGAACAACAATGCGGCAAGGACAAAACTCGCTATCATGTTCCCGTTATCTTTATCAGAGAACGCAGCTTTTCTTCGGCCGCACCGCTGGTCGTCACGCTGCGCGCACGTTCAATCCCGGATTTAATGTCTCTTTCGATTCCGGCCACATAGATCGCTGCGCCGGCATTGAGAAGCACTGCATCGTTGAAAGGTGATTCCTGCCCCCGGATCGAAGTCATAAAGGCCTCGACCGCCTCTTCCTGATTCTTTACGACGAGATCGCTCAGCGGTACGCGCTTGAGACCGAAATCCTCCGGTGCTATTTCATATGTGCTTATCTTCCCAAGCTTCAGTTCGGCAACAAGCGTATTGCCGCATAAAGATATCTCGTCCATTGTCGGCTCGCCGTGCACGACAAGCGCCGCCTGACTGCCGAGGTCCCGGAGCACTTCCGCAATCGGCTCCACCAGCGTTTTTCCGTAAACTCCGATCAATTGGCGATTCGCTCCCGCAGGATTTGTGAGCGGACCGAGCAAATTGAAAATCGTCCTCACTCCGAGGTCACGCCGCACAGGTGCGGCAAACTTCATCGACTTATGATGGAGAGGAGCAAAGAGGAATGAAATGCCGATCTCGTTTAGTGCATGCTCTGTCTTCTTGATATCGAGACCATCGAGGTTGAGTCCAAGCGCCTTCAGCACATCTGCACTGCCCGACTTGCTGGATACCGCCCTACCCCCATGCTTCGCAACAATCGCCCCCGCTGCTGATGCTATTAAGGCCGCGGCAGTGGATATGTTGAACGTGCTAGCGTTGTCTCCACCCGTCCCGCAGGTATCAAGGATAACGTCCTTGTCGATCTTCAGCTTCTCGGCCTTTTCACGCATGGCCAGCGCACTACCGACGATCTCATCGACAGTTTCGCCCTTCATCCTCAGCGCAACCACGTAGCCAGCGATCTGCGACTCAGTAGCTTCCCCGTTCATGATTTCCAGCATGGTTCTGTAAGCATCGTCCCGGGATATGCTCTCGCCAAGGATCAGCCTGGCAATAGACTCGCGGATCATTTCGATCTCCGACTGAAGCCGGACTTAAACGTTGTACTAGACATCATTTTCTCGACCTGATCTCCTTTTTGTACCTGAAGGTTCATCACGACCTCGTCTCTAAATAGCTCTCACGACGCAACAGAAATCACGGACCAATTTTGTCACCGAGAGAGGTCCACAACCCGGCAAAACGCCGAAATCTAAATGCCGAATCATTCCACGGGTGTCACCCGATTCTATTTCCGTCCTTTCACGAAACTTACCCAAAAGGGAGGTTGCCCTCATTCCCGTCCATTCCCTCTAGACAGATATGATCGTATGCGACTTCGCATACCCGGGCAGCTCACGGAACAGAAGCTCGATGAACTCTTCACCGTATTTGTTGTAAAAATAGGTGAAGTTTAAAACCCGCTCCTGCAAATCGTGATTCGGGAATATCGACTGTTGGAATTTTCTCGTTTGCTGAAGCACCTGTTCGTTTTTCCTCCGATACGCTGAAGTAGTTTTTTCCTCCAGGTGCTGAAGATGATGAAGCATCCTCGATACCGTAGCCTCGACCGACCCTTTCAATGTCGGGTCGACCCTTGCGATCAGAGGATTCAGGCGCTCCACCGCCTCCTTGACTTCCGCGGAAACGTTTTCGAACTCCCCCGGAATATTTTCCGGGTTCGCGGCGGCCAGCGCTTTCTTCATAATCGTATCGAAATCGGAAAAGGCGTCCAGGATGGTAAGTTGATATTTGTCGAGCAGTTTAACGATTCTGTGTTCAAGTATTGTCGCGCTCGCACGGGGAAAGAGGGGGGGCATTTCCACACCGAAGTGCTGATATACGCCCTTGAGTTGCGCGAAGTACGCGATCTCTCCGGGCCCTGCAACGTACGCAGCGGTAGGGAGAAGAGAATCCTGACATATAGGTCGGAGAACCACGTTCGGGCTGAAAGCCTCCGGCTTCGATTCGAGAATAGTCCTCACCTGCTCCGGCATCAGTTTTCTTTTCGTGCCTCTGATTGAAAATCCGTTCCCGATCGGTTCGAGACCTCGCCGATTACCGTCGTCGATATAGAAAAGGTTCAGCACACGAGGTTTCACCTGAACATGATACTCTTCTTCCAGCCCAGCGCTCTGTTTTATAACCTCTTCGCTGGTCCGCGGGTAAGATTGGATTTCTTTTTCGAATACCGGTTTGAAGGCACGCTTTGCCTCGGCCTCGTATGGATCGAGGAGCAAAATTGCATTCTTCCCCAGGACTTTCGCCAGAGTACCGGCGAACGCCGTCGTGTAGGATTGTCCTTCCTTGTAAGAGCTGGTCAGCATTTGCATCAGCCCGGCCTTGAAGTCGCTGGCAGGAAGAAGGGCGTCGAGCTGCTGAAAGACCTGTTCCACCGAAGCATCGAATTTAATCTCGCTCAGCGGTTTGAGATTATCGCTTTCACCGTTAGTGAAGATTGCCTCGACGCGCACTACCTCGGACGCCGAGTTGAGAAGATGTACATGGTTGGATTCTTCGAGGTCGTGATCGTCTCCTTCGAGCCAGAACACGGGAACAAATTCAAATTCCGGAAATCTTTCCTTCAACTCAGAGGCAAGTTTTATCGCGCTCACAGTTTTGAAAAGCGTATAGAGGGGGCCGCAGAAAAGACCCACCTGCTGACCGGTAACTACGCATACCGCGTTCTCTTTCGAAAGCTGTTCAAGAAGCGGTTCATAGTTCGCCGGGCTGTTCAGACGTGAGTTCTGGCCGCGAAGCAACTCGACAAGTTTGGCTCGTCTCGGATTGATGTCAGCCGCAACCTTCGCGAAGTGATTCCGCAGTTCTTCGTCGTTCGAGAAATCCACGTTGTAGTATTTTCGTACCTTCTCGAAATCGGAAATATAGTCTGTATAGAGCCCCGATTGCTCGGGCAGTTGTGTAAATGGGATTTCCATGTCAACTCATAAATATAGCAATTTTATTCGGACGCAAATTGATTCCTCCGACGATCAGGCCCCCGTTCCCCATCAATCGCCCGTTGCCAGTCTGTCGAGAGTATCGTAGAATTCGGGGAAAGAGATCTGGGCCCACTCTGCATTTTTTATCGTCGTTACGCCTTCCGCTGCTAGGCCGGCGGTGGCAAATGCCATCGCGATGCGGTGATCCTTGTACGAATCGACTTCAGCTCCTTTGAGCACACCTGTTCCCGTCACGACAAACCCGTCGTCAAGTTCCTCGACGCGCGCTCCCATAGCTTCCAGATTGTCGACGACTGCAACTATCCTGTCCGATTCCTTTCTCCGCAAATCGTGCGCATCGGAAACGACAGTCTCGCCGACGGCAAATGCAGCCATCACGCCTATCACCGGAAGTTCATCGATGAGTCTCGGAATCATTTCCCCGCCGATGCGAATGCCTTTAAGATCGGAATGCGAAACTGTCACATCGCCGATCGGTTCTCCAGCGGCATCGCGCTCGTTTTCGATAACAACTCTTGCCCCCATCATTTGAAGAACATCCAGGAATCCCGTTCGTGTAGGGTTAAGTGTAATTCCCTCCGCGGTGACGGAGGAATTGGGAAGAATCGCGCCTGCGGCAAGGAAAAAGGCAGCAGAAGATATATCTCCTGCAACATCGTATTCGGCGGGGGGAACAACCAGCCCCGACGAAATCGTTGTCTCGAGGCCGGCAGGACCTTTGACCTTTTTCAACCCAAGCATTCGCTCGGTGTGATCGCGCGATTCCACCGGCTCAACAACTGTGGTTTCACCTTGAGCAAACATCCCCGCCAGGATAATGGAAGATTTCACCTGGGCGCTGGGCAGCGGCAGCTCATATCTGATTCCGTGCAGACTATGGGAGGGAAAAATCCTGAGCGGAGCGGTCATGTTGTCTGACCCAACTATTTTCGCCCCCATTTCCGAGAGAGGTCCCACAATTCGCTGCATCGGCCTCTTGCGCAGCATTTCGTCACCGGTGATCGAGCTCTCGAATTTCTGCCCTGCTAGTATGCCGGTGAGAAGGCGTATAGTGGTTCCGCTGTTTCCCGCGTCAAGGATGGAATCTGGTTTCACATAACCATACTTCCCGTTTGCGCTCACACTGACTATCCCTCCGCGTGTCTCTATGGTTATGCCGAGTCCACTGAGACAATTCATCGTACTCTTCACGTCCGCGCCTGTGGAAATTCCCTTGATTTCGGATTTTCCTTTCGCGAGTGAAGAGAACAGTAATGCTCTGTGAGAAATAGACTTGTCGCCCGGAACCCTAAAGGCACCTTGTACAGACGGCGCGCCTCTCCTCTCGTAATCCATTCACCCTGGTTTCTTTGTAAGTGTCGATTGTCAGGCCACATATGCTAAAGGCTGACGTTAGTTCAATATAAATTTGGAGGGGAGATTTTGCAATCTATGTTCAAAAGCTGTCGTGCAAAGGGGACATCATCGAATGGTCAGCCACGGAAAGATTCTGCGGCAGCATTACGGAATCGAATGGTTCGGGACCGCCGATAATCAGTCTTTCCGCGGTACCGACAGACCGGGCCGATGCCAAAATGTCCGGAAGGGTCAAAAATGGACGACACCAGAGATTGAAACCGCTTCCTTCACACGCCCCCAAACGATTGATCAGGCAGCAGATTAAGATGTTTAACAAAACGGGCACGATCAAAGGGGCTGCTTGATCTGACCCCTTCGTAGATCTCATAAGCTATGACAGATGCAATGAGAATCTTCGCGTTTCTCTCGGTATAACCTTCCGTGCACAAGCGCTCGAAGGTCTTGCGGGTCTCGGGTGGATCGTTATCGCGAAGCTGGTTCTCCACTATCTCCATGTACGCCGCTTTTAGTTCTTCGTTATTCTCCATCTGAAATAAGGTCTTTCTCCATTGGTTGTCCATTTGTACCCGGGCCGTGCCGGCGCTTGAGGATCAATATCGTGAAGATTCGTCGCGGTTTCCATGACTCGAATTACGCACATCCACACGTTTGATATAAGAACAGCCTCCTTCTTGGCTAGTCTTCTCTCTTTGAGATCAACGCCGCTACGATGATGCCCAGCCCAAGTCCGATCAGAACCGTCCCGACAAAGGCGAGAATGCTCTCTCTCGCAATGAGCATCGCTCCTGCAAGCCCGAGAAGCACTCCCCCGCCGATTGAGCACGTGACTCTCACAAATGATATGCGCATTCTTCAGCCTCCTTAACTTGAAGAGTCTTTCGATGGAGCAGTTTAGCGAACTCATTGTCAAGCATCAAATCTAAAAGTGCTCCGCCTCGAAGAGAGCTCAAGGCCTTGCCATTTGCGCTCTTGGCAGCCAATGCGGTCAAAAACCGCGAGTTTCCTACCTCTGTGGGATAGGCACTACGACTGGACTCTCGGCTCCGTTCACGCCAACCGTCGAGATCCCGAAGATGTATTTATCCTTGGAAAGCTCGGGAAGACGAGCTTCAACCTCATCACCAGATTGGTTGTTTGGTACAAAGACATAATTCGACCAAAGGGGCTGCCACGTTTCCCGGTAGTACACCTTCCACCCCGACAGACTACCTGAATGCGGATTGTTCCATTTAAGTCTTGTGCCGTACTCCAGCTTGTCGACGAGCATAATCGGCTGCTGCGGTTGCGCCGGAGCAACGGAAATGAGAGCAGCTGTTGCGCAATTCACTTTGCAGACTTTCGCGGCAAATTCAGGATCGACGAACTGCGGCAGGTCGCCGTACTGCACACCGTTCTCCTTTCTAACATACTGGTGCTGGTGTCGATAGTCTTCGTTCGGTTCGGTGAATCTGATGCCTGCGTATCCAAACTCATTGAATGAAGCCTGGTCACCTCCCCGCAGGAACCGGTCGCCCCTGAAAACGAGTTCCGCGTGGAAAGGGGGAACGTAACGATTCGAGACGTCGCTGACATACCTTGCCAGCTCGCGCGACGGGCTGTCACTTTCATAGCCGAATGTCTCAGCAGGAAACTTCCGGTCGCCGACCGTCACTTCACGACGGCCCTCGGAGAAGACTCTAATGCTGCGATTGTCGAGGACGCCATTGCCGCCGCGCGTCCCACCGACCATGTCGTCGTTCAGATCCGCAACGATATTCCAGTTGTGCTCGTGTGCCATCTCGGCAAAATGGTGGCTTCCGTAGAGTCCCTGCTCCTCGGCTGCACAGCAAAGGAAAACAATGTTTGCGTCCGGTCGGAAACCGGAATTAGTGAATGCACGGGCCGCTTCGATGACGAGCGAGACGCCGCTTCCGTCGTCATCGGCCCCGGGAGCGGTCGATGATGAATCCATGATGTTGTTCACAATTGAATCGTAATGGCCGCTCAGCACCAGGTACCTCCCGGATGGGCCCTCCGTACCCCATAAGATGCCGTAGACATTGACTATCGTCGTCGGGACCGATATTCGATTTGAAACGGGCTGGATGAACTGGTCGCGGTAGACTTTGAAATATGGATTCGATGAGGCAAACTCTCTAAACTTCGAGATGATCCATCTTCTTGCCGCACCGATTCCCCGGGAAACGCTTGTCGTATCGGACATCGTGTGACGGGTTCCGAAAGAGACAAGCTTTAGATCAAACGAACGGATCGAGTCTGATGAAACGGCGTCGACAACTTTCACGACGCTTTCTTTTGCTTTGGAGGTTCCGTCCCCCGCCGCCGTAATCTTCGGCGCTAAAATAAACGTCGCGCCGACCAGCGCAACCAATGCTGCCAATACCCTAGTCATTAAAATGTGCTCCCTTTGTGGTAAATCCGTTTGCTGCGAAAGTCTTGTCGCGAAAATAAAGCAATTGGCGACGACCGGATGCCGAAGTAGATTGCAGAATGGCAGAATTCCATTCTTCGCCCCCCCTTTTCTCCCCCTCTCTTCAAAAGGGGCGAGAAGGGGGAATTAAGCTACTTGTCTTTCCAAATTTTCACTTCAAATATGCCCGATGAGGTGGCAACCCCGCGAAACATTCCGGTGGTGTTGAAGTCCATGTCGTAATTCCCGTGCTTGTCGACAGCGATCACTCCACCGTCACCGGGTTTAAGAACTTTATGAATTATATAGTGTACTGCCTCTTTGAGTGTCATTCCTTTGTAAGCCATTAGGGCGTTGATGTTGAAGCCG
Organism: Candidatus Kryptoniota bacterium; assembly: GCA_046706745.1. GTDB lineage: Bacteria > Bacteroidota > Ignavibacteria > Kryptoniales > JAKASW01 > JAKASW01. Next base: position 18,598 of record JBJKPC010000078.1, on the reverse strand, counting down.
ACAGCGTGCCTCATGTATTCCTCACCGATTCCGGTCCCTGAAACAGCGCATGTTTTGTTGTTGGCATATGTGCCATCGCCTACAAGCGGTGAGTCCCCGATTCTCCCGGGCATTTTGCCGGTTAGGCCGCCTGTCGAAGTTCCCGCAGCGAGATTTCCATATTCATCGAGGCAGACGCACCCGACAGTTCCGTGGTTATGCTTCTTTATATTTTTCATCCACTCCTCAAGCTGCGCCTTTCTTTCCGGAGTGTCGAAATAACTGTTCGGGACCGGCTTCATTCCCATTTTCACGGCAAACTCGTCGGCGCCCTGATAGGCCAGGAGAATATGAGGCGTCTTTTCCATAACGAGCTTTGCGAGGGTAATCGGATGTGCGACATGCTCGACCCCCGCAACGGCACCGCACTGAAGATTGGCGCCGTTCATGATCGCGGCATCGAGTTCGTGTCTCCCAGCGGAAGTGTAAACCGCACCGATACCGGCGTTGAATTTCGGATCCGTTTCAAAATATCTTATTACTTTCTCGACGGCCTCCATACTCGTACCACCGTTCGCCAGCACGTCCCTCCCTATAGTCAGAGCTTTCCTTAGCGAAGCGTAATACGCAGATTTCACTTCTTCCGGCATTTTCTCGCTTATTGTCCCTGCGCCACCGTGGATAACAATCGTAAACTTGTTCGATCTCGCCTGCGCCCTGTCGGTAGACGGCAGTCCGAGAGTCAGTAGCGCCGCCAACAGCAGCAGCGACACCCGTTCAAACAAACGTTTGTTCATTTCGCAGCTCCTTCTTCCGCGAGCGACTGGGCTCGCAGCTTGCTGTGCCACCTGCCGTACATGAAATAGATGACTAGTCCTATAGCCAGCCAGATCACGAAACGCAACCAGGTGATCTCCGGCAGCCCCATCATGAGGTAGACACAGAAGAGTATCCCCATTATCGGCACGAAGGGAACCAGCGGGGTTCTGAATCCTCTTTTCGCGTTGGGCTCTTTGACACGCAGGACGAGCACGCCTGCGCAAACGAGCACGAAAGCGAAAAGTGTGCCTATGTTTGTCAGCTCTGCCGCTTCGCTTATGTTGGCTATGGCGGCGAAAAACGCCACAAAGACACCGGTAAGAATGGTCGTGACGTGCGGTGTCCTGTATTTCGGATGAACCTTAGAGAAGCTGGGCGGAAGAAGACCGTCACGAGACATCGAGAAGAAAATGCGCGGCTGACCAAGCTGGAACACGAGAAGTACGGCCGTAGTTGCGATGACGGCGCCGAATGCCACGATGCCGGCGGCCCAATCGAGATGAATGATATGGAGTGCCAGGGACAATGGCTCCGCAGTCGCAAGTTTCGTGTAGGGAACAAGGCCTGTGAGAACGAGCGCCACGGCAATATAGAGGACGGTCGATATCAAAAGCGAGGCGATCATTCCGATTGGAAGAGTGCGCGATGGATTTATTGTTTCTTCGGCCGCAGTAGATACTGCGTCAAACCCTATGTACGCGAAGAACACTATTGCGGCCCCGGTTTGTATTCCTTTCCAACCGTTGGGAGCAAAGGGCGTCCAGTTCGCAGGTTTCACGAAGAATGCACCGATGCCTATGAAAAAGAGAAGAATCGCTATCTTGATCACCACCATTATGGAGTTGAACCTTGCACTCTCCTTGATTCCGATGACGAGTATGTAAGTGATCAGCGCGACGATCAGAACCGCAAAGAGGTTGAAGACGATCGGCACACCGAAAATATGAGGGGCCTTGTCTATCAGCCCTGGCGTTTCAAGTGTAGTCCTGAAATCTGTCAGAAGGTACCATGGAATATGAATACCGAAACCGCCCAGCAATTCCTGGAAATAGCCAGCCCAGCTTATGGCCACGGCGATATTGCCGACGGCGTACTCCAGAATAAGGTCCCAACCGATGATCCAGGCAATAAGTTCGCCGAGCGATGCGTAAGAATACGTATACGCACTCCCGGCAATCGGTATCATGGATGCAATTTCGGCGTAACACAGTGCGGCAAATCCGCAGGCAATGCCGGTAAGAATGAAAGAAATGACCAGAGCGGGACCTGCGCCGGCATAGCTGGAACTGCCGGCCGCCGCGGTACCGGTCATCGCGAATATGCCGGCCCCGATGATCGCCCCCACGCCGAGCGTTGTCAGATCGAAGGCATTCAGGCTTCGCTTCAGTTTGTATTCAGGCTTTTCACTATCCGCTATGATGTCACTGAGCTTCTTGGTCCGGAAGAGATTCATCCAACTGACCTCATAGATTGTGTGAGTAAAGTGCAATGTATGGAGAGACCCGTATAAATGCAATAAGCTTCAGCCATCCCTGCAGCGTGCCACCTAGTTGTACTCCATTCACAAATGTCTGTCACAGCTGTTCCCGGGCCGTCCTGGATCTTTTCCACGTGTTGCAGATGTCCATGCGAATAACTTAGCTTTAATTCAAAGCAAGGAGATTCGTAATGCACCTCTTCTACAAGGTTGTAAGCCTTTCCCTCATGACGACGGCCCTCCTCGCGGCCCAGACCGTTCCTACGCCGCAAGCATCCGCTGCAAACGTGCAAATCGAGAAGATCCTTCACGAGATCTCCGCCGATTCGATAAGAACATACGATAACACGCTAGCGGGATTCGGGACCAGACACACCATGTCGGACACTACAAGCAACACGCGCGGTATCGGCGCAGCCCGCAGGTGGATCCACGCTAAGTTCGAGTCCTTCGCGCGCAGAGACCCCGACTTCAAAGTTTACCAGGAAAGATTTGTGCTCAGCGATGTCCCTCGCATTTCGCGCCCGACAACGCTCGTCGACGAATACGGAATACTATGGGGAAATGAAGGGGTCAACGGTAGGTATATAGTAATTTCCGGCCATTACGATTCGCGATGTACAGACATTATGAACGACACCTCCGACGCACCCGGGGCCGACGACGATGGGAGCGGAGTATCACTGGTACTGGAATCCGCTCGCGCTTTCACCTCAACGCATTTCAAACCGGAGGCCAATATCATCTTCGCCTGTTTTCCCGGAGAGGAGCAGGGCTTGTACGGCAGCAATCATTTCGCACAGGTTGCCAGGAAGGAAAACATGGACATAATCGCCGATCTCAACAACGATATCGTGGGCTCGATAAGAGGCGGCAACGGCGTAGTTGAGAGCAACGTGGTTCGTGTGTTTTCACAGGGATATGAAAAGGTGAAACTCGGTAACAGAGAGATCGACCCGCAGGCTATAGGTTACGGAAATGATAGCCCGTCAAGGGAGCTTGCTCGATATGTTCGCGCGGCAGAGACCAAATACATCCCAACCTTTCACACAACGCTGGTTTTCCGCCAGGACAGATTCCTTCGCGGCGGCGACCAGGCATCGTTCAACAAGTATGGTTATGCGGCTGTGCGTTTTACTGAACCTAATGAAGACTACCATCACCAGCATCAAAACGTCCGCGTGGAAGATGAAATGGTTCACGGCAAAATGGAAAAAGTGCAGTACGGCGACCTTCCGCAATTTGTCGATTCCGCATATACTGCAAATGTCACCAGGATAAACTCGCTGACCGCCGCACTTCTCTCCATTTCTCCTCCGGCGCCTTCAAACGATATTATGCTTGTCGACAGGCTCGAATATGGATCCCGGTTCCGCTGGGATAACCCTCTTCATGGTAAAGGTATTGCAGGGTGGAAAATTTACTATCGCAAGACGTATCAACCGTTTTGGGCCGGATATGTCTTCGTGAATTCCTCGACGGAGACCACCGAATCTTACGACATCACCACGATGTCGAAGGACAATTATATTTTCGGTATCGCAGCTGTTGGGACCAATGGTGCGGAGAGTATTCCTGAAGCGCCGCTGCCCGCAAGATAAGACAAGACGACCGAGAAATGGGGAACTCGGTCGTCATCGTTTCAATTATTATGTAAGTGAAACAAATTCAGGCCGGCCGCGGATAACTGCGGCTAAAAGGAGATAAGTGTCGGAATATAAAGACCTTGAGCGGTACGGAATAATTGGCAACCTTGACACCTGCGCCATCATAGGCGACGATGGCTCCATAGACTGGTGTTGTTTCCCTCACCTCGGATCACCCAGCGTCTTTGCCGCGATTCTGGATGCGAACAAAGGAGGAAGTTTCTCCGTGGCGCCGGTCGGAGGATACATATCCAAACAAAGATACATCACCGACACGAATGTGCTCCGGATCGATTTTCACACCGACACCGGAGTCGCAACCCTTACGGACTTCATGCCGCTGAAGTCGGATCGCGCTGCGAGCCAGCACAGGCACCAGGTCATATACCGGAAGCTTGAATGCAAAACGGGTTCGGTCAAATTCAAGATCGACTTCTCCCCCCGCTTCAACTACGCGCAAGACCGAACTGAGATCAAGAAAACCGAGGCCGGCATCAGCGCGGCGTCTTCAAATCGTAGAGTATTCCTTCAGGCGGACGCGGATTTCGAGATTTCGGAAAATTCTGCCGGCGCGGTCCTCCAAATGAATGAAGGGGAGAAGAAATGGCTGGTTTTGCAGTACGAGGAGCAATCTCAAAAAACTCCTGCAGACTGCGAGGCGGAACTCGATGCTACACTCGAATTCTGGAGCAAGTGGGTGCACGACGCACCGGCCGACACGACCGTCTTCAACGGCCCGTGGCGTGAACTCATCATTCGATCGGGTCTTGTCCTCAAGTTGCTCGCTCACGAGACAGCGGGTGCAGTCTGCGCTGCTCCGACTACTTCGTTGCCTGAGTGTATCGGGGGTGAAAGGAACTGGGATTACAGGTACAACTGGATACGCGATGCATCCTTCACAGTTCAGGCGCTGTTCAACATCGGACATTATGATGAGGCGCGTAAACACCTCCGCTGGTTCGTCGATATTTGCAGAAGGAACACCGACCCTTCAAGGATACAGATCATGTACGGCATGCATGGCGAAACGGATCTGACCGAAATTGAGTTGAAGCATTTGGAAGGATATAAAAAGTCCGCGCCCGTCAGAGTCGGAAACGGCGCGGCAAAGCAAAAACAGCTCGATATTTTCGGGGAACTCATAAACGCCATTTACGAGACGGGACGGTACGGCGATGAGATCCCGGATGGCGAGCTGAATTTCATAATGAGGATTGTCGAGTACGTGTGCGAAATCTGGGACACGCCGGACTCCGGCATTTGGGAAGTACGCGGGGGACCGAGGCATTTCGTGTACTCGAAGCTGATGTGCTGGGTAGCCGTCGACCGCGGCATAAAGATCGCCGAGCATCGAAAGTACGATTTTCCAGTCGACAAATGGAAGGATACAAGAGAGGAGATCAAGAAAGCGATTCTGGAGAAGGGGTACGATCAGGAACTCAAGAGTTTCGTGCAATCATTCGGTTCCAAGGTGCTGGATGCTACGAACCTAATGATACCCATAATGGGACTTATCCCGATAGATGACCCGCGGGTTCAAGGAACAATAGATGCTACTCTTGAAAAATTGACGACCCAGTCAGGCCTTGTCCATAGATACATTGGAGAGGACGGACTTTCGGGAAAGGAAGGGGCTTTTCTGCTTTGTTCGTTCTGGCTCATCAAGGCTTTGGCGCTTTCCGGACGCATCGAAGAAGCCGAGGACATACTTACTAAGGTTTTAAAATTTGCCGGGGGAACCGGACTTCTATCCGAAGAGATCGATCCCGAAACCGGGAAACAACTCGGCAACCTTCCACAGGCCTTCAGTCACATCGGCCTCATAAACAGCGTTTTGTACCTGGGTCACGTCAAAGGGATATCTCATGCAGGCCCGACACCTACTGGCGCAAAAGAGACCAGCCACTACAGACGCTAGCGGACAAGCGTTCGCGGCTTGCAAGAAAAGATCGGGAAGTCATCCTGCCACTTTACGCCGTCGAAATGCCTTCCGGTTCTTATTATCCGGCCTGATCTCATCGCCCCCCTCCCCATCGTAACCAGAAAAGACCGCACTCATAAACGAGGAAACAGCGGGCTGGTGCACCAAAAATACGAGCGCAGAAGTAAGAATAATGCTCACGCCTATCACGCCGTATATCGTGTTCTGCATCGTCATTCCATTAGTTATACCGTTTGCCGCCGCGAGAGGAGCCAGCACCGCCGCGGCTAATCCTTTTGGAATCATGACCGACATATATTTTGCGTCACTCAGCGAAGCTTCTTCCCTTCCCAGGGATACCCGGACGGAGAACATCCTTGCAAGAATCAGAAGAAGCGTTATGCTCAATGCAAGCATAGGGGTTGAGATGTCCTGTAGTCTTATCGATATCCCTATATAAACGAAGAAAAACGTCTTGAGAAGGAAGACTATTTCACTGAGAAAGGCCTTCTCCGCGTCGTTGAGGCGTATGGGAGAAAATCGCTTCCCCGACCTACGAAACGGCAGCTCGATGTCGCTTATGTTTCCTATGACGATCCCGAATGCGAGCGCTGCAACGGGACCGCTGTATCCCAAAAGCTCGCAGATCCCATAGATGATGAATACAAACGACGGTGTCGTGAACATTGCGTTCTGCAAACGGCGCACCCTGTCAAGGATTATCGACCAGAGATATCCACCTATGGCACCAATGACCGCCGCGAATAGAAACCCCGAAAGGAATCCGCCGAGCATGTGGCCTACATGCACGGACTTCATGGCCGCCCAGCTGATGACTCCAAGACCCATAACGACGGTCAGCGCTTCACCGAGGGCCGACTCGAGAGTTAGGACGGTTCTATTGGAATCAGACATTGGCACGTGCTTTAGAATCGGCAGCACGACTGCCGGCGCAGGCCCGGCCAGTACGGCACCAACGAATATGGAAATAAGCACGGACAGCCCGGCAGCGAAATGCAACAACAGCGCAACGCCGGCAAAAGCAGCGACATAGCTGACAAGCGTGAGTTTGGTCGTCTGTTTGTAAGTCTTGAGCAGACTCTCTATGGAAAGCTGCATACCGCCCTCAAACAATATCACCACGAGAGCGATGACGATGAAGACGCCGCCAATCTTCCCGAAATCTTCAGGCGTAACCACTTTGAAAACCGGACCCAGAATAATACCTATCACCATGAGGAAGAGGACGTCAGGGACTTTCGTTCTCTCGAAAAGCGCGGCGAATGCGTGAGAGAGAAACACCAATAGTCCGACGAAAACAATTACAATGGCAGTATCCATCAGTGCCCCCCGGGGCAGCTCTGGATCAGAAATTGCGGCACGACTCGCATACTAAGAATCCTTATTCTTGTTTCGCCCGGAACTCAGTCCGCAACAGAAACAAACTCAGCTTTCTTGTTACCGGGGGGCCGGTCAAGCCCCCCGCAACCAAGTGTAGTTCACAGGCAACTCTTATCCAAACAGCCTTATCTCAACGTGCTGCTACCTCTTCGGGTACTTAAAGGCCTTGATCGGGTAGGCCGGAGGCGGAGGAGTTACAACCGGATGCTCTTTTATCTCTCTCATCAAGTACTTAATCGCCTCTTGTAACTGGGCATCGTGTCCATCGAAGGTTTTGTGGGGCGTATCGTCGACGACGATATCGGGATCGACACCGTGGCCTTCGATAAGCCAGTGCCCTCCGGGCCCGTACACACCGAGCTCTGCCGCCGAGGCAATGCCGTTGTCTATGAGCGTGTTGTCGAAGGATAACCAGATTTCGCCGCCCCATGTCCGCATACCGATGACTTTTCCGAGATGCAACCGCTTGAATCCTTCTGTGAACGCTTCTCCGTCGGATGCGGTGAACTGGTTGCACAAGACCACGATATGTCCCGTGAAGGCGTATTGCATGTTCCAAAACGGCTTCTCGTCACGCGGCTTCCAATACATCCAGGCCTTACGCAGAAGCTTCTCGAGAATCCAGCTGTCAATGTTCCCTCCGCGGTTGTTGCGGACATCGATGATCAATCCTTCGCGGTTGAAGACGGGGTAATAATCTCTCACCCATTGTGAAAAGTCGGAACTTCCCATCGCTCGGAGATGGACATACCCGATTTTATCGTGGCTCTCTCTGTCTACGATCATCCTTCTGTCGTATTCCCACTGACTGTATCTTAAACTCGCAAATTGATCTTGTGAAATAGGTACCACCACTTGTTGATAATCCTTTCCGGTCCTCCCGGATTTCAACCCCAGTAACACCTGCTTTCCGACCTGGTTTTCCAGGAGTTTGTCCGGAGAAGGCATGGAAAGAGTAGACACTCCGTTTATCATCCGAATAACGTCGCCTTCCGCGATACCCAATCCTGGTTTCCCGAGGGGGGACACGACGTTGAGGTAATTCGGGTCAGCCCTGTAAATGTGGGCTATTTTGTAACCTCCGGCACTTACATCCCGCGTGAGTATCGCACCGAGAGATCCGACAGATATATCGTATGTCGGCTTCCGCATATCACCGCCAAATACGAATGTATGAAGCGCCGAAAGCTCGCCGACTATCTGGCCAATGAGGTCGCTCAGCTCTGCCCGGTCGGTCACCCGACTGACAAGCGGAAGATAGCGCTTTAGTGTCGCTTCGTAATTTACGCCCTGTAGATTCGGATCGTAGAAGTAATCGCGTTCGAGCCTCCACGCGTCGATGAACATCTCCCTCCATTCTTCTTTCGGGTTGAAGGAAAACGTCCAGCTCTTCAGATTGACCTCATCCTTTTCGAGCTTCGACGGTGGAATGGCGGCGGCATCTATGACGTAGAATGCATCTCCCTTTCTTATCATAAGCTTCTTTCCATTCCCGGATAGCTCATACTCGCCGACGTCCTCGACAAGTGTCTTGACAGATACATCTTTGTTCTCTATCGCTATTGCCTCGAGTTTCGGTTTTCCACCGTGTGGCTCGTCGAGCGTGTAGAGAGCCTTATCGTTCAATGAAAGATGCGCGTAATTCGCTACCGGCACCGGCACCTGGTACACTCTCGCCTGTATACCGGAAAGATCTATTTCCAAATCGACGGACTTCGATTTATTGTTCACCTTGGCAGTCGCTGTCTTCTCAGTCGCGTTGTCCGAAGTATCGCTTAGTTCGTTCGGCGGCTCGAACGGAAATCTTTCACCTCTTTTCAGAGCAACCGCATAAATGCCCGTGGTCTTGTCGAAGTATGGCTCAGGCTGGTCAGCTCCCCAGGGACTTCCGACAACGGAATGAAAAGTCCGGTCGGATAGAAAGTAGAGCCACTTCCCTTCGGGACTCCAGCACGGGCTATAGCTGTTTACACGGTTGCTGGTCAGCGCATAGCTCGAATCGTGCACTAGGCTATAGATCATAACCTGCTCGAACTGATTCGGGTCAGGCTTGACATACGCAAGCCACCTGCTGTCGGGCGACCATTTCAGGTCATCATATCCTCCCCATTCGGATCTCCCGACGATCGTAAGCTTCTTCGTGGCTATATCGAAAACAAACAGGTGGTGCTGCTTGTCGGTGTAGGCCAGGTACTTTCCGTCAGGCGACGGGAAGCCCTCATGTCTGAAACCTGTGCCCTGGTCGGTCAGCTGTTTCCCTTTTCCGACCCCGTTTGGGGGGTATATCCAAAACTCCAGATCCCCGGTCTCGTCGGATTGCAGCTCCAGGGTCTTGCCGTCCGGCATGAACCTGGCGTTCCGGTAGCGAACGCCGCTTTTCCTAGTTACTTCGACAAGCCTCCCCTCGGATGTAGGAGCAACGAACACCTGGCCGCGAGCGGTCAAGACGATGCGGTTACCTTTCGGAGATACGTGAGCCGCGGTGAGATATTTCATCGGATGCTTTACCCATTGTGTGATTTCATGATCGAAATCAGACGAAAGCTCGATTGGTATGAGGCGATCTTTTCTTGTGGCAATGTTGTAAATCCAAATATCGGCACCTTCATGGTACGCGATCCTGCCGTCGGAAAGCGACGGAGAGCTAATGTCGAAACCCGAGTGGAATGTCTCCTGCTTCAAATCCTTGCCGTCGGTCGTCATCGACCAGATATTCATCGTCCCGTCACGGTCGCTTACAAAAAAGACGCGGCCATCCCAGAGCATCGGGTCTTTGCTGGTCCCTTCATAGTCGGCGGTAAGAGGAATCGCTTCGGCCTGCCCCTTTATATACCGCCATATCTTCTGGGCAGTACCCCCTTTGTATCTCTTGGTATGACTTCCCTGGAAAGGGAGCCTGGTGAAGAAAAGCGTGTCGCCGGATTCTGTGAAGACCCCATTGCTCGCCTGTTCCAGCGGGATCATAGATTTTGTGTCCGTCTTCAAATCAATCGTTACCAGTTGGGTGTTCGGAAGCGTCGAAAAATATCTGGTACTGTAGATGACTCTCTCGTCAGGTGTCCACCCGACCACAATCGCGGTTTCCCCTTCGTAAGTGCGTCGCACCGGCAACCCACCGTCGATCGGCATCGTGTAGACTTCGGTCGGGCCCTGATACTGCGCCGAAAAAGCGATCGTCTTTCCGTCGGGAGAGATTGCCGCGTGAGATTCTATCCCCCGAGCTGAGGTCAGACGTGTGGCAGTCCCCCCGTTTATCCCGACCGACCACAGATCTCCCTCCGCCGTGAATACGATCTTGTTGCCGTGAACGGCAGGGTACATATAGTATCCCTCTCTTGAAGCGGCGAATGCGCAAACGGAAAGGAATAGGATTGAGCAGGTGAAAAAGAAGTGTCTCATTAATACCTCCTTAGGCACGGTTCCGAGGTCAGCACGGAACTGGTTTTAGGTTGCTCTTCACTGTGTGAGAATCTAAATAAGACGCCTAAGAGGTGCAAAGGAAATCATGGTGTGTTTTGCTTGGTCAGTCAAAACAAATCGCTCAACTAAGCGGTAGATGAAAAGCCCGAGAAAGAGGGATCTGAATTGGATTGGCGGCATTTCGTATTCGGCGGTTTTCGGATCGTCCGCGTTCCACTTCAATGGTTTCCACTCGTCCGGAAGCTGGTCCGGCCACAAACGTAGCCGGACCTCAGGCCCTTAACTTCCGGATGGACAAATGGAACGCTGTAAGTGCATTGTATGGTGCGCGGCAGCCGGGTTTTCAGTTGACCGCTTCCACTTTGAAACTGCCGCCGACTTTCACCGGATTGGCGAGTATGTCATAAACCGGGCATTTCTTTTCGGCAAAACGAATCAACTGGTCCAATTTCGCCCTGTCGCTTTCGGGAGTCTTGATAGTCGTTGCAAACTCGATGTTGTTGTATCCCGGCCGTACATCCGCGACATTCAGGAACCCACGCAGGTCAATATCTCCTTTCACTTCGATATCGACACCGTCTATTTTTATTCCAAGGACCGCGGCGTACGCCGATATGACAATCTCTTGGCAGGCAGCGAGGGCCCCGAGCACGAGCTCTACCGGGTTAGGGCCCCTGTTGGTTCCACCGAGCACAGCCGGCTCATCCGATATAAGCTCAAAATCCCTGACCGTGATTTTCGCAAGGACTCCTTCATTGAGAGTTGCTCGGACTTTGAATTGCGAATTAGCGAGCTCAGGCTGCTGCCGGAATTGTCCGACAAGTGAAGACACGGCATTGACTATTCGATCGGTGGCTTTTCCTGTATCTATAGTTTCGCTCATCTCTTGTTTCTCCTCTTTCCTTATTTTGATCTGAAATAAAAAAGCCCTTCGAACTCGATCCGAAGGGCTTTGGTTATGACAAACTTTTATAATGTCTATGAACAGTCCGCCGGATATGAGTCGGAAAGGCTCATACACATACAACAACAGAGTGCGGCATTACTCATGGCGATATCTGGATTCGACAACATCACGTAATCAAGATATGACGCTGAGTGTTTCCTGGCAAGACTTTTACATGAGAATGCAATTCAAGTTTTCTGAATTGTCAAGTCCTGAACTTGTCGTAAAGTGTCTCGCTACCGGATGGATAATGTTTCACCAAGTGCCATAGTAGCGCATCAGAATTACAGTGGAGTGGAAATAAGAAATCGTCGAGCCTTTAGCTGCAATATCCGTGAATCATTCTTCCAGGAGCCGCATGTCGTATGCTCGTCGGAGAAAAGTGGTCGACACTCCGGACTCGGAGAAAGACGCGCAGTGAACCCGATCGCGCTTAGGCCCCGTCTTAGATGGACTCGAGGGATTAAGAATCGTAGCAGGCATCAGACGGAAATCGCCTGCAACCCGGTGGGGAATCGCGCCATCACCCCGTTCAAAGCCTTCACATGACAAGTGCACTTCGAACCGCAAAACTTGGTCACAGCATATGAGGTTCCAAGAAATCTCTTCGAGTCGAAATGTTTACCCGGAAGTGGTTTCGCACTTCCGGGCTATTTGATCAAATCACGGTTGAGTGGGTGGCAATTCACTTCATCAAAAGCATCTTCATTACCTTCGTAAATCCAGGGGTCGTCAGCCTGTAGAAATACACTCCACTGGCATACTTTGAGCCGTTGAAGACAGCTTCATGGTCCCCTGCTGACACCTGGCCATCGACAAGCGTGGCCACCTCGCGTCCAAGGATATCATAAACCTTCAAGGCAACGTGAGAGTTCTTCGGCAATTGGTAATCGATCACGGTGGTCGGGTTGAACGGATTAGGGTAATTCTGTTCCACGGAAAATGAAGACGGCAGACCAATAGATTTACTGGCAATATCCGTAACCATTTGTGACAAAGGTCTCGTCCACACCCCGCCACTTGTGCCCGCAAAGAGATTCGTGCCTGAAACGGCAAGGCAATTGAAAATCGTGTTCGTCAGACCGGAATCCACTGCACTCCAGCTTGTACCGTTGTTATTGGAATGAAAGACGTCATCGTTCGTCCCGGCGAAGAGATTCGCACCTGAAACGGCGAGGCAGTTGACAAGCGTATTTGCCAGGCCGGAATCGACTGCACTCCAAGTTGTGCCGTTATCAGTAAAAAGATAAACGCCTTCATTTGTCCCCGCCAGAAGATTCGTGCCCGAAAGGGCAAGCGAGTACACATCCATCCCGCTCAGACTGGAATCGACCGTACTCCAGCTCGTTCCGTCAATCGTGGAATGAAAGAGGCCGTTACTCGTCCCCGCAAATAAATTCGTGTCCGAGATGGCAAGCGAGTAGACCGCCCAGAGATTATTTGGCAAGCCGGAACTGACTCCACTCCAACTTGTGCCATTACTGGTGGAACGATATACGCTGGGGCCATATCCGCCTGCAAGGAGTCTCGCGCCCGAGGCAGCAAGCGACAGGGCCTGCGGATAGGGTGTGGGCATGCCGGAATTGACCGCAGTCCAACTTGTGCCGTCATCCGTGGAAAGATAAACACCGTATTCAGTCCCCGCGAAGAGATTCGTGTCCGAACCGACAAGTGAGAAGACACTCCCATATGACAGGCCGGAACTGACTCCACTCCAGCTCATACCGTCATCCGTGGAACGAAAAACGCCGCTGGCAGTCCCCGCAAAGAGATTCGTACCCAAAACTGCAAGTGAGAGGACATCCAGATGAGGCAGACCGGTATTGACTTCACTCCAACTCGCGCCGTCATTCGTGGAAAGAAAAACGCCGGCCCTTGTCCCCGCAAAGAGATTCGTGCCCGAAACGGCAAATGACCAGACATCCACATAAGGCATGCCGGAATTGACTTTACTCCAGCTTGCTCCGTTATCTGTGGAAAGATAGATCTCTTGTCGAGACACCGTAAAAAGGTTCGTGCCCAAAACGGCAAGCGGCCCGGCAGGCAGGGGGGCTGAATTGACTTTACTCCAGCTTGTGCCGTTGTTCGTGGAAAGATAAACGCCGTTTACTGCCGGGCCACTTATTACCGCGAAAAGATTCGATCCCGAAACGGCAACCGACTTGATGTCCCATCCTCCGTTGGGAAGGCCGGAATCGGCTGCGCTCCAACTCATGCCGCCATTCGTGGAAAGATAGACCCCCTCCATTGTCCCTGCAAAGAGATTCGTACCCGACACAGCAAGTGAGGTGACATCCATATTATTCAGGCCGGTGCTGTCAGTTGGCATACCGGAATCGGCTGGAATCCAACTTGTGCCGTTGTCGGTGGAGCGAAAAACCCCGACAAGCGTCCCCGCAAATAGATTCGTGCCCGAAACAGCAAACGCATCCATATCGTTCAGGACGGAATCCGCTGCGCTCCAACTTGCCCCGTTATTCGTGGAAACGTAAGCACCGTCGCTATCCGTCACCGCGAAGAGATTCGTGCCCGAAACGGCAAGCATGCTCACATACATACCTTTCAGACCGGAATTGACAGGACTCCAGCTTGCGCCGTTGTTGGTGGAAAGATATACGCCGGCGCCTTGTGTCCCCGCAAAAAGATTCCCGCCGCTCACGGCAAAACACTGAACATCGGCGCCATCGGGCCCGTTTGTTTGTACCCATTGTGCTCTCGTCTCTCCGGTTGAAAGCATAAGAAGAAGAAACAGAGACAAAACAAAGCTCAAGTACTTCATGGTGTTACTCCATCACTTGTTTGAGAATTTGTTCTTCCAGTTTTTGGCGTCGCAGCAAATAAAGGGGCAACGGCATTGCCACACTTCTCTTCTTTGCCTGTTCCACAATTGCTTCTAGCCATTGGGAACGGTTTATCTATAAACTGCCGCACTATCTGGCAACAAAAGGAGTTATTGCTGATGATCCCGACAGCATAGTGGAGCTGTATGTTCCCGCTTCGCTCCAGCCGCATTCTATATCTGTACCACGTCCTTTGCGAATGAGCATGAAACTCTACTCCGCAACCACGATGCAATCCAGAGCAACTCTTGCGTTTCGCGTATCCGCAAGACCTCGTTTTGGACAGAATAACGCGCCCTAGATGGGGGACGACTCTAAACCTTACTTCGGATTAAGCTCTCCGCTTCTATAGTCTGCAAGGCGGAATCAGGAGACTACCCAAATAATGGGGGCCCCGAGGGAGAGTTGGAAAGTGGGATAAACGTGAGGCCCGACTTTTTGAAATTCGAGCCTCGAACAGCATAATTTTAATGGATGATGCGTCCTGGGGTCGCTATTTCAAGAGAAGCATCTCGCGCGTTCGTGTAAAGCTCCCGGCCTCGAGTCTGTATAAGTACACTCCGCTTGCCAGACCGTTCCCATTGAACGTGACTTCGTAATTCCCCGGGCTCTCGTTTTTGTTGACAAGGGTCTTCACCAGCCTCCCGAGCAAATCGTACACTTTTAAACTAACCAACCCCGAACTACGGACACCGAACCTGATAACCGTTGTCGGATTGAACGGGTTCGGATAATTCTGCCCCAGGCTGAAAGTAACCGGCTCATCGGGCCGTGATTCGACCGCCGTTGCAGGAGTTTTTCCGGGGTACGTTATGGACACATCGAATACATTTACCGTCCCGGACGTCGAACCCGAGTCTACATCTACCGACATATCATATCCTTCCTTAGTGTACCATGTGATCGTATAGAGTCTGTAGATATTTGTCAATTTGCCCCCGGAATACGTATATGTGGTATAGACATTCGTGGCTCTCAAGGCTCCGAACGAACCTTTGGGCAACACCAATGTGCCGTAGGCATCAATTGATGACAGGCTGTTCAGGATATCCGTTATCCCCCCGCCTTCATCGACAGTGTCCGGAACCTCTGCATAGACGTCTCCCAGCTGCATGGGGATCGGGCTGTAAGCCGCGGGCGAGTTAGTGATGATGGTCGTATCGATTGCTGTGGAGCCAATCACGCCCGACTCGTGCTCGGCTGTGCCTATCGCCACGAGAGAATCGCTCGTTTCTCTATAGTACAGGTATGACTTGACGTTCAAACCCAGCGAAAAACTCTGGTTGAACTGGGCATTTGTCGCTCGAGGGAAGTAGGCGCTGTACGGAGTTGACGACGCAAGGACGTTGTCCAATCTGAACGTATCGGTTATTGTCAATGCGGGAGCAGTCCAGGTTTGAGAAGACGAACTCGAAGCCATGCCTACATTCATCTTCACCGTGTCCAAAGATGAATAGCTGAACCGCGAAGTGCCAACAGCGAAGATGTTGGACAAATCGGAAGCAGTGATCGATATCTGTGAGAGCGCAGCGGACTGGACGAACAAGCTAAAGGTAGCCGCACAGAACAGGCAGTAGAGAATTCTCATGGAATACCTCCTTATGGTTCTTAAGTGTGAATCTCTGACTCCATTGAATATACGGAATTATGCTCCAGATCCACGATCCGATTTTGCCGGCGAGTCGTAAGCGCTTGCCGGCAATCCAGGTCTCGTTATTGCCTGCCTCAATAAATCTCCTCTGCCTGCGTCAGGCTGAGATAATTCCCTCATCTCTTTGTACTGTCCGTCCGCATTCTCTATGAAACGCAGTCTGGCGGCAGTGTGCGAAGGTTTTGCCATATTACGCCTCAAGATACAATTGTCTGTCAAGCGTTCGGTATTGTATCGCCTCAGCTATATGCTCAGGCATGATGTCTCCATTACCTGAAAGATCTGCTATCGTTCTCGCAACCTTCAGTATCCTGTCGTATGCTCTCGCGCTCAGGCCAAGCTTCGTTATCGCCTGCTTCAACAAGTCTTCTCTGCCCGCATCAGGCTGATAGAACTCCCTTATCTCTTTGCTTTGTCCGTCCGTGCTTGCGCGCGGCCGGATCGCTTCGCGACATTTCCGCATTCTTGAAAAGTCGTTTCCATCCTCTGAATCTTTCTCTCTGTATCTCACGCGCCTTCTCTACTCTCGCCCTCACCGCCGGCGAAGGCTCACCCGATTTCTTGCTCGATAGCTCGGCGTACTTCACTGCCGGCACTTCGACGTGTCGGAACGATCCTACGGATATGTCTATTCTGTCGAGCAGCGGTCCGCTTATCTTCGACATGTACCTCTGTATCTGTACCTGGCTGTCCGTAGGATCCTGTCCACAGGACCCTTCGGGCGGACAGCTGCACGAGGCGTTCGGATTGCCGTAGTCTCCACACGGACACCCCCGCGTTGCCATTCTGGATGTGCGATTACATGCCAAAAAGCCTGTTTCCAGAGCATACCCGAAGGAACTCCTGACTCTCGGTGACCACCTGAGAAAGATACGTTTGGATATGAAACTAACCCAGAAAGAGGTCGGAGCGATCATCGGGGTCAATGAAGGCACGATCTGGAATTGGGAAAGTAACCGCACACGCCCGCTACCCTCTTTGATGCCTAAGATTGAGGAATTTCTTGGGTACTCCTATTAGGTTCGCTCACATGAATAAAACAGAAGATCGGCTTCGCAGGATAGAAATTCATCTGGATTTAGCGGAAACACTTTTCTTGTTAAAGGAGGATGAATTTAAAGCAATCAAAAACCAACCCGGATGGGTTGGCAAAAAAATGAATAAGAAATTAGCGGAGGGCTAAAGCGGAACGAATTCTCGTCTCAACTTCTGAGAGGTCGGAATTTGTAAGGCTGCCTGGTTGGTACCTCACAATGCTCTGTTCAATGGTCGCCAACTTGGCGCGAGCCCAGGACGGTGAGAGCAGGTTAGCTGATTGCCAATCCCGGACTGCGCAGTCGCAAGGGGTCCTGTGTTCCACCGAAGTTATCATGGCGACAATTAAGTTCCCCGTTTCTCGCTGAAGATCCTCGACACTTACGACCACGGCGGGTCTGGTCTTCGCCGAAGATAGATCGCTGAAAGGGAACGGCACCAAGACAACATCACCTCGTTTGTACATGGTAGCGTTCCTTCCAGTTGTCGTACACAGCGTCCTTCTCGTTGTCCCAGTCATTAGCGAATCCTGAGGTAATCAGTGCACCCCAGTCTTTCTCCGACTCCTCAGTATGCTTTTTTGCTTCCCGTCGGTTCCTCAAAAGGGCTATGAAATCCTTGACGAGATTTTTCTCGTCCTCCGGCATGTCCTTCACGTCAAACTCTTCATTCATCTTCATTCCTCCTTTTAGGGTTTTGAAGAAATCGTCCATATTCAAGCAGATGACGCCAAACATCGCGCCACCTCCTTAAATCTACCACACCGAGCATAGCAACTCAAGCTTCCCGAGTCAAGCACAGGGTCAAGAATGTATGCCAGACAATTCTTTACAAAACGGTCCGGGGAAGGGGCACGACAACTCCCGACATCCCGCCAGCGCAAGAATGCGTTCTAGAGCCGCCTACGCTTCCAGGTACAGCTGCCTGTCCAGCGTCCTGTCCACAGGATCCTTCGGATACTGTATAGCCTCCGCGATATGTTCCGGCATGATGTCGGCTGTACCACCAAGGTCCGCTATCGTCCTCGCGACTTTGAGTATCCTGTCGTATGCTCTCGCGCTCAGGCCAAGCTTCGTTATCGCCTGCTTCAACAAATCTTCTCCGCCCGCATCAGGCTGACAGAACTCCCGTCTTTCTTTGCTCTGCATATCAGCTTTCTTGAAGAGTCCTTTTCTTCCTTTGAATCTTTCTCTCTGAATCTCACGCGCCTTCTCTACTCTCGCCCTAACCGACGAAGAAGGCTCGCCGGACTTCTTGCTCGATAGCTCGGCGTACTTCCCTGCCGGTACTTCGACGTGTCGGAACGATCCTACGGATATATCTATCCTGTCGAGCACTTTTGGATTCCCGCCACAAAACTTCGTGGCGGGAGCCGCCCTGGCCGCCCCAAGGATTTCTTATTTCAGCATCATCATCTTCATCACCTTGCTCCACTTACCGGCGGTTATCCTGCAGAAGTACAC
>JBJKPC010000077.1:0-4330 GCA_046706745.1 Candidatus Kryptoniota bacterium | reverse complement strand
TTCCTCTTCCCTCTCTGGGTTGCAGGCTTCGTAAAACTTTTCGGCCGGGTAGCGTCGTCTGCATATCGCCCCCTTGGCGTTGCGGTCGCTGTCTATTTCATCGCATATCTCGCGAACCCTTCAAAGTCTTATTATCTCCTTCCCGTCATACCCGTCCTCTTCGCAGCCGGTGCCGTTCTGTTCGAACGATTGACGTCTGAAAAGAGAAAACGGCTCCGGGCAGCTGTAGCCGTCCCGGTTGTCCTCGCGGCGCTGGCGACCCTTCCGTTCGTGGTACCGATTCTCCCCATCGATTCTTTCGTTTCGTATGCGAAGATGTGGAAGATCGGAGGCTCCATGCAGACCGAGCACAACGAGTCCACGCTCGTCCCGGGGTATTTCGGACAGAGAATCGGCTGGTCGGGGCTCGCCGGGAAGGTTGCGGCGGTTTATCACTCGCTTCCCGATTCGGAACGTGCAGAGTGCGGGATACTCGGATTTCATTACGGCGATTCAGGCTGCATCGATTACTTCGGGCCCGATCTCGGTCTGCCTCGAGCCATAGGACGGCACGAGAGCTACTGGCTGTGGGGACCGCGTAATTATACGGGGAGTACCATGATAGTTATCGTCTCAGGCGAGGCCCGCGTCGAGCCGTACTTTCGTACAGTGAAGTTGCGCGCGACTTTTGTCTTCCCGTATGTTGACGGCTCGAACAGGGTGAAACGGATTTATGTCTGTCACAATCCTGTGCAACCGCTCCCGGTGATGTGGAAACAGTTGAAGACTTACATGTAGCGATTGAGGTGCGTTACCTGCCCTGACTCAGGGCTGGATATACGTGTGTGTACTCGCTGAATAGACGTTTATATATCTTATGATTCCGCCCGTTCGGCATTATCTCTTTCTTTGGTGCCGTCATTTTTTTCGCGGCTTCGTCGAATGTCTTGTACCAGCCGGCGCCGACAGCCGCCGTCATTGCCGCTCCGAGTGCCGACGCCTCGAGGCTCGAAGGGATAAGAATCCTTTTCCCCGTCACATCCGCCATGATGGAACACCAGAGCCTGTTCGCGGCCCCGCCGCCAATCGCGACTAACTCCATAACATTCGAGCCTATACTCCTCTCAACGGCACCTATCGCGAACCGCTGTTCGAACGCGATCCCTTCAAGTATGGACCGGTAGATGTGCGCGCGAGTATGCGAAGCGGAAAGGCCGACAAATGCTCCCCTGGCGTTCACATCCCAATACGGATTCATGACGCCGCACAAGTATGGAAGATGGAACAGCCCCTCGCTCCCGGGCGAAATCCGTCGTGCTTCATTCTCGAGCTCTTTGTATATTCCCGGTCTTTTCGCCGGTTGGATATTCAGCACGTTTCTGATAAGCCAATCGATCGCGAACGTTCCGGCCCTCAGACTGCATTCATAATAATAACCGCTGTCCGAGCAGCTGCTCATAGTGCGGAATGCTTTGTCCGTTTTGTATTCCTTCCCGTAAATCCCCGCGACGACGGCGGTGCCGATGTTGAGGTAGGCACGCCGCGGCAAGAGAACATCCGAGCCGAGTCCCGCAGCCTGTCCGTCCCCGCCTCCGGCAACGATCACGGTTTCGGTGCTTAGACCGGTCGTCTTCGATGCTTCCCGGGAGATCATTCCCAAAACCGTGCCTGGAGGAAATGTCTCCGGAAGCTGCCTCTCTCCCAGATTCAGCGCATCCAGAATTACCGCCGACCAATTCTTGTTTTTCAAATCGAACAACCCGAGCGGGTCTGCGCTTGCCCAGCTTGTCCTGAACGAACCTGTCAGCCTGCTGACGATGTATGTCTGCACATCGCAGATCGTTCCGATCCTAGCGAACAAATGCGGTTCATGTTTCTTCATCCAGGCGAGCCGGTATACCACGGGAGCATAGTCGGACGGTTTGCCCGTGATCAGGTGTATTCTTTCCCTCCCAATCCTTCGGGCGAACGGTTCGACTTCCCCCTTGCATCGTTCATCGAGCCAGACGATTGCCGGTCGAACAGGAACACCGTCGCGGCCCAGGGCGACGAATGTCTCTCTCTGGTTCGATACCGCGAGCGCGGCAATTCGTGAGGGATTGACTTCCCGGGTTATCCTTCTCAGGGATTTCCGTGCAGAGCGCCACCAATCGGCAGGATCCTGCTCGTAATAGCCCGGCTGTGGGGAGTGTAGCGGAATCGTTTCGCTCGCTTGCGCCGCCACTTTTCCTCTCATGTCGAACGCGATCGCCTTCGAACTGGTGGTGCTGCAATCGAGACCGACTACCAGGTCGGTGCGTTTTGGTCCCGAGTTTTTTTTCCCAGTTCTCACGATTCACCTAATTGTGCAAAATTGGCAGCGGACCCTAGACACTAAATCTGAAATTCTAAACAAACTCAAAAGCGGGACTTAAAAACGCTCAGAAAACTTCGACTATTCATCGCAAGAGGTTGCGATACTGAATTCTGTCCCTGGAATTTGATTAGCGTTTAGTGTTTCGGATCTAGAAATTTCCTCTGCTTATAGTGTAGACTTCAATCCTAATCGTCGATGTGTATCATCGCCTTCATCACTCCTTCCCTGTGGCTTGCCACCAGATCGAAGGCTCTGCCGGCCTCTTCCAGGGGAAAGTGGTGGGTGACAAGGGAATCCATGTTTATCGAATGCCGCTCCAGGAGATCGACGGCCTTTTGCGTGCAGTGATTCTGTCTCCGGACGTTTATGATCGTAATTTCCTTCCGCCTCAGCTCGTGTATCGGGAAGGCGACGTCATCGACCTCGGGAATTCCTACCATCATCAGTTTGCCTCCCGGCTTCATCAGCTTCACCGCCTGTACGATGGCCGCGGGATCGCCGCTGCATTCGAACACTACATCCATCATCAGCGGCTCGGCGCGTTCGACCTCTTTCACGACGTCGACACGATCCGGATTACCAGACCATGCAGGTTTCAACTGCTTTGCAAACTCGAGCCGTGCTTCGATCTTGTCCGTGACGTACACATTGCCCGGGTTTCCGGTGCGCAACGCGTGGAAGACAGACATACCTATCGGTCCGGTACCGAGAATCGCAACGTTAGCACCGTCCGGCAGTTCCGACCTTTCGACCGCGTAAACCGCGATCGCCAGCGGCTCCGAGAGCGCTCCCTGTTCGAAGGTCATGTCCTTTCCCATCGGAAAACAGTTTTCCTGCGGCATAACGATATATTCACGCATCGCACCATCCATCTGCCCAGGAGCTCCCAGGAAGCGCAGCTCTCGACAGGTATTCTCGCGGCCGGCTATGCATTGATCGCACTTGCCGCACGAGACCGCAGGTTCTATGGCGATTCTCTCACCCGGCTTGACGCGAGTCACTCCCCTGCCGATTTTCTCTACGATGCCTGAAGATTCGTGACCGACGACGAAAGGATATTGAACAACCTGTGAGCCGATCCGACCGGTAGTATAGTAGTGCATGTCAGATCCGCAAACGCCTACCGCCTTTATTCTGATCAGTACGTCGGTTTCGTTCTCTATTTTCGGATCGGGCAGTTGTCTCGATTCGAATTTGCCGGGACTGGTTAGTAACGCTGCTTTCATTGCATAACTCTCTTGTGAATTTTTATATTTGTTTTAGCCAATGTGATACTCTGACTTTACAATATGCTTACCATGCTAACCATTTTATGCTAACACTGCAAACCCGATATCGGGTGCCGATAGGCCGGGGCAGTACCCTCTTCTCGTCGACGGGTACGATCGCTTCGAAGAAATTCTTTCAGGAGACATTTAAAACGTATGGATTCAACTAGAAAAGAGCCCGAGGTGAACCGAAGGAAGATTCGCCTGGGCTCCGGTGAGTATCTGGTCATCGACCTGACTCAGCCGCTCGATCTCAATGTCGAGGTATATCCCGGCGATCCTAAACCGCAAAAAGAGATACACAGCAGCATTGGAGAGACCGGTTATGAGCACCACGTGTACAGGCTTGGTGATCATAATTTCCATCCGCACGGCGACGCCCCGAGCCACCAAAATCCGGATCTGCCCGAAAAGGGATTTGAGACGTTCGACCTCCAATTCTGTTTCAACCGCGCCTGCCTCATCGACCTGTCGGATGCCGATGGCGAACGGACGATCGGCGAGATCAGCTATCTGAAGAAAGTGGAGAAGAAACACCTGGAACCGCATTTAGAGAAACTTGCGGGTGTAGGAGCCGTTCTGGTTCGGACTGGATACGACAGATGGCTCGAGTCGAACAGGCCTCATACGCCGGATGCGATCCCCTACCTGACGGAGGAGGCGGGGGAATTCATCGCGGGATTCAGCCGCATCAAGGTCTTCGGCATAGACTCGATTACCGTCGACG
>JBJKPC010000076.1:0-262881 GCA_046706745.1 Candidatus Kryptoniota bacterium | reverse complement strand
GGCTCGGTCGCTATGAAGGTCACGGTCTTCACTACCGACAACCTGCATATCTTCGGAACCGGCAGCAGCTCGATCGTAGACGCGATCGAAGGAACCGGCGGCAACATTCCGAAGCAGTTCGCGCTGGATCAGAACTATCCTAATCCGTTCAATCCGACCACGACCATCAGGTACGATGTGCCGAAGGCCTCGAACGTTAGGATCGTGATCTACGACGTTCTCGGAAGAGAAGTCCGTACGCTGGTCAGCAGAAACAATGTCGCTCCCGGACAGTACACAGCGGTCTGGAACGGCATGAACAACATGGGTCAGCAGGTAAGCAGCGGTGTTTACTTCTATAGGATGGAAGCTGGAAGCTTCATCTCGTTGAAGAAGATGCTGTTACTGAAGTAAGAATAGTACCTCCCTTCTAATCTCCCACCCGGATTTCTTGGGCGGGGGAAAAGGAGATAGCTGCTAAGAACACAAGGCCCCTCGGTACCGAGGGGCTTTGTGTTTTATGAGCGCGAATGTCCCGTCACGAAGTTGTCGGCTGTGCCTAATATCCCCCGGAATCTTGGTTCGTCATACTCACCTCCTCAATATCACGCCGGCAGAATCCCGGCAAGCATCTCGCCCGGACCCTGCACAAAGATTCCCGATAGAAGCGTCCGGGAATGACTTAGGGGATGTGGGTGCCTTCCTGTTTCCCGGGACTTTTCCTCCTCCATTCTGTCATGTGTCGTCTTCCAACTGTCGTGCCCGCATGCTCCTGGCGGGCATCTCGCCCGGATCCCGCATGAAGATTCCCGATGCCGCTTGCGTGGGAATACTGAGTGTGCAGGATTATCGCCATCGTGCGATTCGGGTCGCTTTCCTATATTGAATCTTTCTTCCGTGTAGAATATATTTGACTTATAATTGCCGGGTCGCGCGTTTCGACGTGGGCGAAGAGCCGGTAATTCTCCGAACAGTTTAGCCTATGAGATAGCTTCTCATTTGAGGTGTCCGGGGGTTCGCGTCCGGGGCGCCCGGAGTTTGTTCTTGAGGAAGAAAGGTTTGTGGATCGGCGGGCTGGTCGCTTATCTGCGGGGCTCTTCAGCTATTAAGGGAGTTTGCTCGCGCAATAACAGCCCAGCCTCACGCGACACGATAGAGTGCGGCCAGGAGCCGTGCGCGTCTACGGAGTTTTTTGATAAAATTGGCAGTGTCACTGAGATGACTGAAATCGATACCGGTATGTCCGAGAGGTGCCCTTGACCGCGATCCGTGGTTTCCGGCCGGTGTGTGCAGCCGGCGGCTGTCGAAGGCGGGCCTTCTCCCGTCAAACGAGCCTCGGTATCGAGTATTAAAAAAGGAGAAAATTAATGGCTACGTTCATCACTGAAGAGTGCATTAACTGCGGCGCCTGCGAGCCGGAATGTCCTAATACCGCGATCTACGCGGGCGGCGTCGAGTGGGAACTCTCCGGCGAAAAGCATCCCGCTATCTCGGATGATTTTTACTACATAGCACCACAGAAATGTACGGAGTGCGTCGGTCACCACGAACAGGAACAGTGTGCCGCTGTGTGCCCGGTCGACTGCTGCATTCCTGATCCGAACATTCAAGAGACGGAAGAAGTGCTCTTTGCAAGAGCCGTTCAACTTAACCCTGAACTTGCGGGACTCGAGCTCTCTCCGGCTACATCGAGATTTCGTAAGTAAGTTCGTGTAGATTTTTGCTTCACCGCGTTAACGGGGGATTTTATAAAGGTCGGGTCGAGCACCCGGCCTTTTTTTGTTTTACTCGGAGTACATGATGCGTATCGGAGATTATGATCTAGCTGCACTTGAAACCTGCCGGTTCTACCTCGACGGTGGAGCGATGTTCGGCGTCGTCCCAAAAGTGTTTTGGGAGCGATCCAACCCGGCCGATTCGAAGAACCGGATCGAAATGGCGGCCCGGACTCTTCTTATCAGCGACGGGAATCGCCGCATTATCGTCGACACAGGAGTAGGGGAGGGGTGGGATCGAAAGTTCTCCGAAATCTACGGGATCGATCATTCCAAATACACGCTCTTCGGGTCACTATCGGCGATGGGCCTCGAGCCATCCTCCATCACGGATATCATTCTAACACATCTTCATTTCGATCACGTCGGAGGTGCGACTATCAGGAAGGAAGACGGTTCCATCGAGCCGGCTTTCCCGAATGCAACTTACTACGTTCAGAAGAGGCAATACGAGTGGGCAATAAACCCATCCGAAAAAGATCGGGCAAGCTTCATGAACGAAAGGTATGTCCCTTTGTTTGAACAGGGACGGCTGAAGCTGCTGAACGGTGAGAGCGAATTATTCCCGGGCATCTTCATAAGACTCACCGATGGACACACCGTCGCTCACCAGACAGTGCTCCTGACCGACGGCGGGACAACGCTGTATCATCCCGGCGATACAGTTCCGACAACTTCGCACGTTCCGCTTCCGTACATTATGGGGTACGACAATTTCCCCCTGATTACTCTGGAGGAAAAAAAGAGCATCCTGCGACGTGCCTCAGAAGACAATTGGATTCTCTTTTTCGAGCACGACCCGGTGCACGCCTGTACCTTTGTCGAAAGGACCGAAAAAGGATATCGCGCAGGCGCACCGGTTGAGTTGACTCCGGGGGCGAAGTAATATGCTTGCCCGCAGGAGCTTCATCGCAGTCGGAGAATATTGGCGGCAGGGCGCCTTGTGGGGATGATCGCATGACCGACTATCCCCGGTAAGATTGGGGAGAGTCCCCGTAGCCGGTGGCGCGGAGCATTTGATTGATGGAAAGCAGAGGCGACGTCATAGGACCTGAATTCATAAAAATTGCGGAGCTCTGCGACTTGACCGAGGGTAAAGGCGCAGTTCGGAAGCTCGATGACGACAGCGTCGCGCTGGTCAGGCTGGGAGACACTGTACATGCCTTCTTGAATACTTGTCCTCATCAGCATACACCGCTCATCGACAAATACGGCGGACAGATTGCCGGTGAAGAAATAACCTGCTCGATGCACGGGTGGAAGTATAACCTTAGAACAGGGAGCTGTGTAAACGAGAGCGGCAGGTTGAAACTCCTCGAAGTGCAGGTCGAAGACGGAGGCATCTACGTGAGAAGACCGGTTTCAAAGGGCGGGTGGTGATGGGGGGCTCGTCCGAGACGATAAAAAGGCTTGTCCTGGAAGTCGGTTTTGACCTCGTAGGTATAACGGCTGCGGGTCCACTCGATAAAGAGCGCACGTACTTGAAGGAATGGCTCCGACAAGGTTACCACGCCGGCATGAAATGGATGGAAAATAGAGTGGAGAAACGAACCGACCCGACTGAAGTGCTCGAAGGTGCGCGTTCAATTATTTCTCTTGCGAAAAATTACTATACTCCGTTCGAGTACCGGGATGCGACCGCAAAAATATCCAGGTACGCGTGGGGCGACGATTACCACGCCGTCATCGGCGGGATGCTGAAGAAGTTGACGGGAATGCTGGAGGAAGAATTCCCTTCGTACAGATTTGTCTATTATTGTGATACCGGACCTGTGATGGACAAGGTCTGGGCTCAGCGCGCCGGGATCGGGTGGATCGGCAAACATACGAACGTAATAAACCGAAGGATGGGTTCGTGGATATTTCTCTCGGAAATAATCACAGACCTCGAATGTGAATATGACCAACCGGCGACCGATCATTGCGGAAGCTGTCGTGCCTGCATCGACGCATGCCCCACCGATGCGATAACTGAACCGTACGTTCTGGATTCGAACAGATGCATCTCATACCTGACTATCGAGAACAAAGGCGACACGATTCCCGAAGAGTTCCTGCCGAACCTTGAAAGCTGGGTCTTCGGATGCGACATTTGTCAGGATGTCTGTCCATGGAACCGCAGGTTCGAGACGCCTTCGGACAATCAGGTTTTTGAACCGCGCGAAGGAATCTTGAATCTCAAAGTGGAGGATGTTCATCTAATGAGAAAAGAGGATTTCACCGAGAGATTCCATCGAAGTCCTGTGAAGCGGGCAAAATACGAAGGACTCAGACGCAACGCCGCGGCCCTTACGGCCGCCGGAAGGAAGAGAGATATTTGATGACAGGAAAAGAGACATTGAGGCTGGCTGAATAACTCGATGGCCCGCTTTGTGGAGACAATCTAAATTTGGCATGGAGAAGTATTGAAATATAAAGGATACATTTTCGATCTGGACGGAGTGTTGGTAGACAGTTCAAAAATACACTATCTCGGCTGGAAGGCAGTAATAAACAGACTGGGCAAGGACGTCGATTATGAGACCTTCAAAGCATCTTACTTCGGGAAGAGGGGGGTCGACACGCTTGAAATGGTTTTCGGGAAAGGGAAATTCAGTGACAGTGAGGCAAGGGAACTGTCCGACGAGATCGACTCGAACTTTGTGAATACAGTTTCGAAAGCGGGTGTGCCGATAAGGGGCGCCTTTGAATTCGTGCGGAAGCTCAAGGCGTCGGGAGAGAGCATTGCTCTTGCGACTTCGGCGCCGCGTCGGAACGTAGATGCGTTTCTCGATGCGTTTTCCCTCCGGGGAACTTTCGACGGGGAAGTTTGTGGAGACGATGTCTCCAGCGGAAAGCCGGACCCGGAGGTTTTTCTGAAAGCAGCGTCGAAGCTTAGTGTCGATCCGTCCGGTTGCGTCGTCTTTGAGGATTCTCTTCCGGGAGTCACAGCGGCAAAGGCAGCCGGATGCGCATGCGTTGCGTTGTTGACCACCTCGACGAGAGATGTCCTGAATAAGGCTGACTTTTTCATAAGAGATTTTTCGGACAAAACACTCAAAGAGATAATCGAGCCCGATCTCTTTCGCGGGCCGAAAGTAAGGGAGAAAGTATGAATCACAGGAAAGTCATCATAGTAGGATCGGGTCCGGCCGGGTTGACCGCTGCCATTTACACGGGGCGCGCAAACCTGGAGCCTCTTCTCTTCGAGGGGAGCCAGCCGGGCGGGCAGCTGACAATAACTACAGAAGTTGAAAACTATCCCGGATTCCCGGACGGCATTATGGGGCCGGAACTGATGGATATAATGAAGAAGCAGGCCGAGAAGTTCGGCACGAAGACACTTTTCAAGGATGTCTCCGAAGTCGACTTGTCTAAGAAGCCCTTCACGCTCAGGAGCGGAGGTGAAACGTATACTGCCGACTCGATTATTATATCCACCGGCGCTTCCGCAAGGCTTCTCGGGATTGAATCGGAGAAAGCGCTGATGGGATACGGTGTATCCGCGTGTGCCACCTGCGACGGCTTCTTCTTCAAGGATCAGGAAGTCCTGGTTGTCGGAGGCGGCGACACCGCGATGGAGGAAGCTACTTTCCTGACAAAGTTCGCAAGCAAAGTTACGATTGTTCACCGGAGGGATTCGCTCCGCGCATCGAAGATAATGCAGGAGCGCGCGTTCGCCAATCCGAAGATTAAGTTTGTATGGGACTCGGTGGTGGATGAGGTGCTTGGTGTGCAGGAGAAGAGAGTTCGCGGCGTCATATTGAAGAATGTGAAGACCGGCGAAAAATCAGAAATGAGTTGTCAGGGCCTGTTCATTGCGATCGGGCACCGGCCCAACACGTCAATATTCAAGGGGCAGCTGGAGACCGACAGCGTCGGCTACCTAGTTACGAAGCCCGGATCTACAGAGACAAGTGTGTCGGGGGTCTTTGCCGCAGGAGATGTCGCGGACAAGAAATACCGGCAGGCGGTGACGGCGGCCGGTACCGGTTGCATGGCAGCGATAGATGCCGAGA
Source organism: Candidatus Kryptoniota bacterium (assembly GCA_046706745.1). Lineage (GTDB taxonomy): Bacteria > Bacteroidota > Ignavibacteria > Kryptoniales > JAKASW01 > JAKASW01. Next base: position 257,129 of record JBJKPC010000076.1, on the reverse strand, counting down.
AATATCTTGAGACCCTGTATCACAAGGGAGGCGACTAGTCAATTGTTGCCCTGACCTCCGGCTGTTGCCCCGGAGGCTAGCTGTTGTCCTGAACTCTAGCTGTTGTCCTGAACTCTAGCTGTTGTCCTGAACTCTAGCTGTTGCCCTGAACTCTAGCTGTTGTCCTGAACTCTAGCTGTTGTCCCGAACATTAGCTGTTGCCCCGAACTCCGGTTGTTGCCCCGAACATTAGCTGTTGCCCCGAACTTCAGTTCGGGGCAACAAATTCCCACCCCAAGCCGGACTTTAGCCCGGCGAGAGTCCATGGATATCTAGAAATGAGATTCCGAGCATTCTTCCTCGTAGCTCTTCCTGCGGTGATGCTCTTCTTGTCCCTCTATATATCGCCTAACACTGCCCAGGGCGGATTCACTTACTGACTCGCCATAGAAATCATCTTGCCATCCGAACTTCCTGTGCAGCAAGCCGAGCTGGTTTACCCAGTGAGACGATTCGCCCTTTATCAGCTGCATAACCGCGCTGACGCTCTGATTTGCTTTGAGAGAGATAAGCAAATGTATATGGTCCTCGATACAGTTCAAGGTGTCGATATAAATGCTCTTCAGCTTGGCATTTTCGACGATGTGTGGTAGTAGCTGCTTTTTCAGCTCTGGAGTTATTAACCGTTCTCTTCGGTATGTCGTCCAGTTCAGGTGTATCCAAATTTTGACGTAAGGCATTCCGCCCCTCCTTCCGTTTTACAAAGAGATTCTTCTTTCTGTGAGTCTGTTGTTGCCTCGGACCTTGGTTATTGCCCGGAATTTCAGCTGTTGTCCTGAACCTCAGCTGTTGCCTCGGACTTCGGCTATTGCCCCGGAACTTCAGCTGTTGTCCTGAACTTCAGCTGTTGCCCGGAACTTCAGCTGTTGCCTCGGACTTTGGCTATTGCCCGGAACTTCAGCTGTTGTCCTGAACTTCAGCTGTTGCCCCGAACTTCAGCTGTTGCCCCGGAACTTCAGCTGTTGCCTCGGACTTTGGCTATTGCCCGGAACTTCAGCTGTTGTCCTGAACTTCAGCTGTTGCCCCGAACTTCAGTTCGGGGCAACAAATTCCCACCCCAAGCCGGGCTTCAGCCCGATCATCCCTGGGCCGCAGCAGCAACCTCCTTCGGTTTCGCTCCCTTATATACGGCCGCGAGTACCAGACCGGCTATCATGTACTCGATGATTCCGTAGATGAACCACTGCAGCGCAAGCGAATACGGGATCTGTATCATCGCATATGTGCCGTATGCCATCCCCGAGCTCAGCCAAACCCCGATGTAGAAACCATACCGGAGACCTTCCATCAATCCTTTGCTCTCGTACCCCTTTGAGAACACCAGCGTGAAGAAGAATGCCTCGATAACGGTCAGGACATGATAAACCCACATGAGCGACATCATGTCGGGCCGCCAGACTTTTACAGACAAGTACGCCCCCGCGAGTATCCAGCCGTCCACCACATTCATGAGGATTTCGAGGACCACGAAGACGACCAGGAACCCGAGCCAAAACTTCCGTCCCATTTTTCCTCCATTTTCTTAGTTATTTTGATTTAATCGCAAAGCACGATCTAATTCTAGGGAAAGCGCACCACACTATCAAACGAATTTCATAGACTTAAATCGACTCTCGTCTGCTAAGGCTGAAAATGGTTCATAGCCTCCCCGAGGTCCATTGAAGTGATTTTGTTAGGGATGAAATTCTTATATTCTATGGAATCAAATGGATATCAAGACTCGACGAAAGATCGTTCTCGTTGGAGACAAGGTTTTGATCGCTCCCGACAAGAACCAGGAAAGAACCGAGCATGGTCTGTACCTTCCACCGGGTGTCAAGGACAAAGAACGAGTGCAGGGAGGAATTGTTGTGCAGGCGGGACCCGGTTACGCGGTTGCCAACCCGAACTTCATTGATCAGGAGCCCTGGTCCACATCCCCGAAGGAGCCTGTCAAGTATATACCTTTACAGGCCGAAACAGGAGACTTCGCGCTTTTTCTTCGAGATCAGGCGGTAGAAATAGAGTATGAGGGCGACAAGTACTACATCGTCGCACAGTCATCCATCCTGATGTTGATTAGGAACACAGAGTTTCTCGATCCACCCCTCTGAAATCTCCCGATATTCCGGTTTTTCAAACTTCTGACTGCAACTTTTGTTCCATCTTTGTTTCAACTTAGTGGTCGAGTTGTTAACTTAATGCGACATGAGGGAATTGTTTGTTATAGACGATGTGGCCGTCGACAGCACGCTTACCACGAGGCGATTTGCATGCGACCTCTTCAAGTGCAAGGGTGCCTGTTGCAGCCTCCCCGGGGGAAGGGGAGCGCCGCTCCTCGATTCGGAAGTCCCGGAGATTGAGGCTGCACTTCCCGAAGTCCTTCCCATCCTATCCCAAGAAAAACGCAAAATGATCGAGAATTCGGGTTTCTATGAAGGACCCGAAGGCGATTATGCGACCACTTGCGTCGATGATGAGGACTGCGTTTTCGTATACCGGGAGAACGGGATTGCTAAGTGTGCCATAGAACGTGCTTTCAATGACGGCAAGATCGGATTCAGGAAACCTATTTCGTGTCACATGTACCCGATTCGGGTCAGCAGATTCGGCGGAGACATTCTTCGCTACCACGAGCTTTCTGAATGCGATCCCGCCGTAGAGAAAGGTGAATCGGAGAACGTGAGCGTTATTGAATTCTTGAAGACAGCCCTCACCCGGATGTATGGTGAGGAGTGGTACAACAAATTAGAAGTCTACGCGGGCCTCAAGCCGGTCGTGAAAAATCGCTAGGGGAGCCGTGGCTGTATGCTGAAATTTGGACAAACGCAGAGACTAAGTCAGGAATTAAGACTACAACCGCAGCAGATTCTCTACTACGACCTGTTGCAGCAGCCTATCTTTGCGCTTCAACAGCGGCTGCGTACTGAACTCGATGAGAACCCCGTGCTCGAGCTTGAGGAAGCGGAGGAAATCATCGAGGAGCCGGAGATGGAGCTCAAGGAAGCCGATGAAAAAGGTGAGGATCCGATAGACGAGCCTGAGTTCAGCGATGTCGATCTGGACGAGTTTCGGAACGACGATGCCGACATTAAACTCAGGAAGCGGTCGGCGGACGATGAGGAATTTGAATTCGCCCCGCCTGCCGTCGAGAACATGTACGATCACCTCTTGCAGCAGCTCCAGCTTCTCGATTTCAACGAGAAGGAGAAACAGCTCGGAGAAGAAATTATCGGTAACATAGACGACGACGGGTACCTGCGGGAAGATCTGGCGAAGATAGTCGAGGACGCAAACCTTTCATTCCACCTCGAGATGACAGTTGAAGATGCCGAGAGAGTACTGGCCGGGATTCAGACTCTCGATCCGCTCGGCGTCGGCGCACGCAACCTTCGAGAGTGCTTGTTGGTGCAGTTGAAGTCGCGGACGGATATCGACCAGGCCGACAGGGCAATTGCCCTCCGCGTGGTCGAAGAGGACTTCGAAGACTACTCGAATCACCGGTACGACCAGCTGGCGAAGAAGCTTGCCATCACTCCTGAAGAGTTGAAGATTGCGGATGCGACGATAAAGAAACTGAATCCCAAACCGGGCGAAGGATTCCTTCTTCCGCTTGAGACCTCGATAGTAGTGCCGGATTTCGTGGTTTTCGAGGATGAAAACGGTGAATTGGTGATCACGCTGAACGAGCGCGACATGCCGCAGGTTCGTATAAGTCCGAAATATCTCGACATGATGAAACAGGCTCGCGGCAAAAAGACTGACGCTCAGACGAAAGATTTTCTGAAGAGAAAGCTCGAATCCGCAAAATGGTTCGTAAACGCCCTTCTCCAGCGCCGCCAGACGATGACCAGAGTAATGCAGGCCCTTGTGGAAACCCAGCGCGAATTCTTCACCGAGGGTCCCGACAATATTCGTCCGCTCATTTACCGCGACATTGCCGAGCGAACAGGGTTCGACATTTCGACGATCAGCCGCGTGGTAAGCGCCAAGTATGTACAAACCGATTTCGGCGTTTTCAGGCTGAGGGATCTGTTCAGCGAAGGGCTGAAGACCTCCGACGGCGAAGAGGTGGCCACAAGGGAGATAAAGAACAAAATCAAGAACATGATAGAAGTTGAAGTGAAGACATCTCCGCTCAATGACGAGAAGATAACCGAACTGCTCAATCAACAAGGTTACAGGGTGGCACGCAGGACCGTCACGAAGTATCGTGAGCAGCTGCGCATCCCGCCGGCGCGAATGCGCCGTGAGGCCTAGACGATGGGAATAATAGGTACCCTCGACCGGGACATCGTAGAGGGAAAAATCCGGCATTATCACGGTGTCGTGCAGCAATATGAAAAAAAATACTCGGTTTCGTATGAGGAACTGCAAAAGACGGCTGCGGTCAGGGAAGTCAGTCCTGAAATGGAGGACGATCTCCTGGACTGGAAAGAGGCGCTTCTGATGTTGAGTGTATATGAGCGGGTGCTGGGCGAGATGGACAGACCCGGCTGATTTCGTAGTCCGGGCGGGGTAGGCTTTTGCAACGCAGCCCCGATCGGGTTATCCATTATTCAGAGGATTGGAATGCAGATTCACGGAACAACTGTAATCGGCGTCATCAAAGACGGCAAGTGTGCTATAGGAAGCGACGGGCAAGTCACTATAGGGCAGTCGGTGATGAAGAATAACTCCAGGAAAGTTCGGAAGCTTTACAACGATACGGTCCTGGCGGGCTTTGCGGGGGCTTCGGCAGACGCGTTCACGCTCTTCGAGCGCTTTGAAGACAAACTGCAGCAATACCACGGCAACCTGACGAGAGCCGCCGTGGAGCTCACCAAAGACTGGAGGCTTGACAAGTACCTGCGCCGTCTGGAGGCACTGCTCGCCGTCATGGACAAGGAGACTGCGCTACTCATTTCCGGTAACGGGGATGTCGTGGAACCCGACGATAAGATAGTTGCAATCGGCTCGGGCGGAAACTATGCCCTCGCTGCAGCCAGGGTTCTCATCAAACACACCGACCTTACCGCAAAAGATATAGTGCTGGAGTCGCTCGATGCGGCTTCGGATATCTGTATATATACCAACAAGCATTTTTCAGTCGAAGAAATTTGATATGGCAAAGTCATCCAAAATCATAAAGAGTGATCCGTCTAAACGCGAGCTTACTCCGCGGGCAATTGTCTCCGAGCTCGACAAATACATAATCGGCCAGGACGCTGCCAAGAAGTCGGTGTCCATTGCGCTTCGCAACCGGTGGAGGCGGCAGCAGGTGCCTCCCGATCTTCGCGAAGAAATTATGCCGAACAACATAATACTTATCGGGCCGACCGGAGTCGGAAAGACGGAGATTGCGCGCCGTCTCGCAAAACTTTCTAACGCCCCTTTTGTGAAAGTGGAAGCATCGAAGTTCACCGAGGTCGGCTATGTCGGCCGGGATGTCGAGTCGATGATCCGCGATCTTGCAGAGATTGCCGTCGCCAGCGTCAGATCGGAGAAGACCGCGGAGGTCGCGGAACGGGCAAAGGCTCTCGCTGAGGAACGTGTCCTCGATGAGCTTATCCCCATGAAACCCACCCGGCGAATTAATCCGCAGGGGACCGACGAAGTGGACGATGAGGAGGAAAGGCGGCAGACCAGGGAGAAGCTCAGAAAGATGCTTCGCGACGGAGATATGGACAAGCGAACGATCGAGGTCCAGGTTACTGCCGAAGCGATGCCGATAATGCAGGTCTTCGGCCCTCTCGGCGGAGAAGACCTCGGGGCCAATTTCCAGGACCTGCTCAGCAACATAATGCCCAAAAAGACTAAATCCCGCCGCGTCCCGATCCCGGAAGCACTCAAGATATTCGAACAGGAAGAAGCTCAGAAACTTGTCGACATGGATAGCGTCGTCAAAGAAGCGGTAAGTAGAGTCGAGAACAACGGGATCGTTTTCATAGACGAAATAGACAAGATCGCGACCACAGGTTCAGATGGAAGAGGACCCGACGTATCCCGGGAGGGAGTGCAAAAAGATCTTCTCCCAATTGTCGAAGGTTCGACGGTAATGACCAAGTACGGGACAATCAAGACGGATCACATTCTCTTCATTGCCAGCGGAGCATTTCATACCGCTAAACCTTCAGACCTCATACCTGAGCTTCAGGGAAGATTTCCGATAAGAGTTGAACTCAACAGTCTCAACGAGGACGATTTTTACAAGATACTCACGATGCCTGAGAACGCTCTCATCAAGCAATACACCGCGCTTCTTGCCACAGAAGGCGTCAAGATTAAGTTTGCGGACGACGCCATCAGCGAGATCGCCAAAGTGGCTGCCGAAGTGAATGAACAGGTGGAGAATATCGGAGCACGGCGGCTGCACACTATAATGACTACGCTGCTGGAAGAAATCCTGTTCGATGTCCCTGACAAGATCGAATCGGACAAGATCGAGATTACAAGCGGCATGGTCCGCGACAGGCTGAGCAGAATCGTCAGAGATCGCGACTTGAGCAAGTATATACTTTAGCGGATTATTATGATCTCCGGGCTGGAGTTATAATTCGTTTCAAAATTCAAAAACGGCTTGCATGGGACATCCCCGCCGTTATTTTTCCAGGCTCGGTGTGCAGGTAATTTGGATTTTCAAATCCACGACTCGTAATCATTGAGATGGCCGAACTGAAAGTCGAGAGAGTAGATTCCGCCGAGCACGCAAAATTTCTGGCAGATAATCCGCCCGACGATCCTTATTCACTCCCTCCCATAGTCGACGCGTACAAAGAAGTATTCTCCCGCAATGTCGAGTTCCTGCAAATCCTGAGAAACGAAACTCCGATAGCTTCATGTGCACTGTTTGTCGGAACAAGATTCGGCAGACCGATGGTGAAGCTCATGCCGATCAGGGCCTACGACGGCGTTCACTTCCGCCCGCTGGGGGATTCAAAGAGTCAGAAGCAGGAATACGACAAATTGATGGCTCTTCAGCTGTTTGAGGAATTCCTTCATCGGGAATACGCATTCTACCAGTTGGTTTTCCAGCCCGGCACGAAGGACATCAGGGCCTTTCAGTGGGCAGGAGCCCACGTAGTACCGCAGTACACATATGTCGTTTACCTGGAGGAATTCACGGAGGAGAATTACACAAGGTCTCTTCGCAGGGTTTTGAAATCGGCCGAGAGCGAAGAACTCACGGTAGGGGAGTGTGCGGTCGAGGATCTTCTCTCGTTCACAGAGAAGAGCTACGGCAGACACGGACGGAAGCCGCCGGTGGCTCAGGAAAAATTGGGCGGACTTCTGGGAAGGCTGGACCGGGCCGGTCTGCTCCAAAAAAAATGTGCCAGGAACCGCAACGGAGACATCGTCGCGGGAATTGCCTCTCTCCGCGGTGCTCGCGGCTTATACATGTACGCGGGCGGTACCGACGCAGAAGCCGAAAAAGGGGCGACACATTTCCTGTATAACGAGATTTTGAACTCCGAGAAGAAATCGGGTCGAGCGTTTGTCGATTTTGTCGGAGCCAATACACCCTCCATCAGCCTTTTCAAGTCGTCTTTCGGACCGAAGCTTGAGATCTATTTCAGAGTGTGGCGTGCTAACGGAATTGCCGCCAGGCTCGCCTCCGCCGTGAAGAGAGTCTGATGGAAAGAACGGAGGAGTTTTCACTCACGCAGAACGCCGGTATCGTCGGCATTTCCAAGCTCGTCAACATACTCGGCCTTCTCGCGGCTTCGATGATACTGACGCGCGTACTCAGCCGTTCGGAGTACGGTAACTACGAGCAGGTCTGGCTGGTCTACAATTCTTTTCTTCCCCTCGCCGGGTATGGACTCAGCAGTTCGGTATACTTCTTCTCTGCCAGGGAAGATAAGAAGACTGTCTATTCTTCGGCAGTAGCCGTTTCTGCGATAGTCGGCGTTCTTGCCGGTATAACTCTCGCCCTGTTTGCACCGCTCATAGCACGATGGTTCGGAGCTGCCTCTCTTGCCGCATATATCCGTATCTTTGCGGTATACACCGTACTCGCTTCTCCTTCTCTGATGTTCGAATCGATTTTCGTCACGGAGCGGAGAGTGGGACTCCTTCTCACGGGGAATTTGATGCTTGCTGTTCTATTCGCGGGATCGATTTTCATCGCGGCATTCCTTTATCATAGCCTGACGATAGTTTTCGTCTGCATTGCATTCGTCGGCGGATTGAAATCACTCTATCTTGTGGTGTATATGCTTCGCTCCGGGAAGTTCACCGGGAAAAGCGTCTCGCCTGCGATGAAGACTCAGCTCCTTTACGCATTTCCGATCTTTGTGAGCACGATAGCCGGAACCATCAGCAAGCAGGTCGACCGGTATCTAGTGTCGTTACTTCTTACTCCGGAGAAATTTGCCGTGTACGCGATCGGTTCCAAAGAGCTGCCGATGATCGCCGTCATTACAGGTTCGGCATCTGCAATCCTTTTTCCGGTGTTCAGCGAGCTGAATACTCCAGGAGGGCGTGGAAAGTTTGTGGAGATCTGGCGCAACTCCATCTCGAAGACCGGATTCTTTCTCCTCCCCCTCATGGTTTTTCTTCTTTTTGCCGCGGGGGATTTCATGGAATTCTTTTTCGGACGAAAGTACATAGTAAGCGCGGGAATATTCAGGATATTTCTCCTCATGCTTCCGCTGAGGCTCGCGTTCTACAGTCAGGCTCTGTTCTCGCTCGGCAAACAGAAGTTTTATATGTACGTTTCGGTCGCGGAGATGTTCTTGAGCGGTTTGGCCTCCTATTTCCTGCTCCGTGTCTACGGGCTCGAAGGAGCGGCTGTGGGAAAGGTACTAGTGACCTATATCCAGGTCTTCGTTCTGGTCGGCATGCTTACCTATCTTCTCAAGTCGAACATTACACAGATGTTTCCGTGGAGGAAAATATTCAAGCTGCTCCTGATTTCCGCGGTCGGAGTATTACCTCTGTTGGGCGTCCGGACTATGTTGGGGAATGTATATTACAGGTTCATCGTTGAGTGTTTAGTATTCGCTGTTGTGTTCGGTGGAGTAGCCCTCCTTACGAAATCCGTCAGGGTGGTTAACTTCAAGAAGATGCAGTTCATCGTCAACTAGACCGCCGAAATGTCCTTCAAACATCGGTGCAGCGTTACGCCCCGATGGGGCTTCGGCCCTGTCGTGGGAACTGCCGCCGGGTCCCTTGATCCGGAGCCGAGCGAACACAGTCGACCGTGCGTTCAAAAGGGAGGAGAATTCGATGGAGATATTGAACCCGAAAATAGAAAGCTACCTGGGCGGCCTCTACGGAGTCCGAAGCGAAGTCCTTACCAGGATGGAAGCGGAAGCAGATGAAATGGATTTCCCGATAGTCGGGCCGCTTGTCGGGAAGCTTTTGTACCAGCTTGCGAAAATGATCGACGCCCGGCGCGTCTTCGAGATGGGGTCCGGCTATGGATACTCGGCTTTCTGGTGGGCACTCGCCGTTGACGGCGGAGAGATCCATTGTACCGAAGGCAAAGAATCAAACAGGAAAAAAGGGGAGACCTATCTGAGGGAGGCGGGACTCCTGCATCGGGTGAAATACCATGTCGGCAATGCAATGGATATTATCGACGAAGTGGATGGGCTTTTCGACATAGTATTTATAGATATCGAAAAACAGAATTATCCGGATGCGCTGGAAAAAGCTGCACCTAGGATTAAGGTGGGAGGACTTCTCGTGGCGGACAACGTCCTCTGGTCGGGGAAAGTCACCGCAAAAAAAGGCGACGCTTCCACCGAAGGAATAAAGGAATTCAACCGGCGGCTATTTTCAAGAAAAGATTTTGCAGCGTCGATCGTCCCTGTGAGAGACGGCGTAGCTGTGGCGTACAGAATGTAGAGAGCGGCACGTGATTTACTTGTACTATCGTGTCTCCTCGCCGTCGGAATTCCGGGCAAGAATCGATTCGTACTTCGAAGAAGGACGGGCGTACGGTTTGGAAAAGATCATGCAAAAAGTCGATGAGCCCGGCCTCTTCATGGAGGTCGTGAGGCCCAATTCAAATATCGATGAGTCGCTCACGGCTCTGTCGGGCTTGCGTGCGAAGCACGGAATAGTCAAATTTATATCGGACAACGAGATCCATGTCGAGGCTTTCGACGTGGTTCTGGGACCTTCTAAATAAGGGCAATACAACAATCTAAATGTTACTGGAGTGCAAATGTCTAAGTTAGTCTTGATTCGCCACGGCGAATCGCAATGGAACCTTGAGAACCGTTTTACAGGCTGGACGGACGTCCCCCTTTCCGAACGCGGAATAAAAGAAGCGGAATCCGCCGGCGAGAAGCTGAAGGACTACAGATTCGATTTGGGTTACTGCTCGAAACTGATAAGAGCCATCGACACGTTGAAGATAGTCCTTAAGAAGACCGGGCAGACGGATCTCCCGGTCGAATACGATACGGCGTTGAACGAGAGGCACTACGGAGATCTGCAGGGACTCAACAAGGCAGAGACCGCAAAGAAGTACGGCGACGAACAGGTCCACATATGGCGCCGAAGTTACGACGTCCCGCCGCCTAACGGGGAAAGCCTTAAAGATACCGCCGCAAGAGTTCTTCCGTACTGGAGGTTCAAGATCGAGCCCGACGTCAAGTCGGGGAAGGAAGTGCTCGTTGTGGCGCACGGCAACAGTCTTCGCTCCCTGGTGATGTTTCTGGACAACATGACGAAGGAGCAGGTCCTCGAGCTCAACATACCCACGGGCGTGCCTCTCGTCTATGAGTTCGACGGAGCAAAAATTGTCGGCAAGAAATATCTGGAATAAGTAATAATGTCACAACTTCACCCGGCACTTCGGATTGTCCGCTGCTGCCGGGTGGTTTCTCTATCACTTGCAGCCCCCTTCGCTGATTAAATTCCTTTCATTGTTCGATTTTCGCTCCAACTCGAAGCTGTGTACCATCATTCGAGGAACTTGTTTCGGCCCTCAAGCGTCGAATGAAGTAGGCACTAAGCCGCGGGGAGTGGCACCGGTTGTCAATACACGGTGACATGGCAAAACTCAAATCTTGGAGAAAGAAAATGAGAATCCATAATCTCATCTCGTCACTGACGGCGCTCTTGGTTTCAGTCGCTTTCATTGTCGGAGCCGGGGCGACTTCGGCGTTCGCCCGCAAAACGAATGACCCCGCCGGAACATTGAATACCCGTGTGGAATATCGTCTTGCGAAGGATCTGATTCTGCCTCACAAGATCATGTGTGTCGTCGTAGGGAAGAAGGACATCGTCTTGTCGGGGACGGTACGGACCCTTTTTCAGAAAGAGGAGGCGGCAAAGTTGGCGCGCAAAATGGCCCACGGATATGCCGTCGTAAACGATTTGAAAATATCCTCCCCGAACGTCGCAGACACGCTGATCGAGGCTAAAGTACTGCAGCGTATCCAAACACGTGTGCCGTATACGGTTCTCGATTGGGCGATGGTGAATTCGCATAATGGAATCGTGACGCTGACGGGCTGGGTACACAACATGAAATACCTCAAGGAGTATCAGAGGCAGGCGGAACGCGTGGTCGGAGTTAAGAAAGTGGTAAATCGCCTGAGATATGTTTTCCGGTACAGGCGTCTTGCATGGAGAGCGGTGAGACTGATTTACCGCGACGGCGACCTGTTCCCCGGCTCTTTGCTGCGGTTCAATCCGCCGATCCACGTGATCGCGGTCGAGGGGACGGTGGTACTGGAAGGAAAGACACGAGACTCCGGATTCGCCGCGCTTCTCGCTAACCGGGTCAGGTACCACACCAACGCTATCAGGGTCTACAACGAGATCAAGACCCGGGCGTAGCCCGGCCTTTGTTCGCTCTTTTGTGGTTTAGCAACCGAGCGAAGTGCGTCAAGGAAAGGCTCTTACCGTTCCGATCCTGACGCACTTCGTCCGTATTCAACTTCTGCAGTTGAGCACCGCCTGGATCACCCCCGCTTTCTTGGAAACTTTCCCTCCATCAGCTAAATTATGCAGTCGAGGCGGAGTAGCTCAGTCGGTTAGAGCAGCGGAATCATAATCCGCGTGTCGGGGGTTCGAATCCCTCCTCCGCTACAGATACCCTCCGCAGGAATTTCCCTTCAAAAGTTCTCCATAGGAGGACGACCGCCGGCTTGAGACGTTTAAGCCCGACTGCGTCCACCGAGTTATCCTAACTCGTCAGAATTATTCTGAATCTACAAGCCTTCCCGCCGCGCTTCAACGATTCAATAAGCTCGACTGAATTGTCCCTCCCGGTATAAGTCCTAAACATTTCGCGAACGTAGCCGAGCGAACAATAGCAATATGTTCCCGAGAGTCCCTCCGGGCCCGATTCGACGAGAGGGCAAAGACAGCGGCTGTCTTCGGTCTTCAGCCCCTTTGCTTCGCCGATGAAACGGAAGTCCACGATATTGCCCTCGCGCATTGCAGCAACTTCGCCGGTGCTCTTGTTTATCGCATTTATGAAAGTGTCGATGTCCATCGCGGAGATTCGTTTACCTTTGATGCTTCCCTGGAAGCACGCTTCCCCGCATCCCTCCATTATTTCCTTTCTCTTCGCTTCATCGAGATTCCCGTCGAAGTTGTCGAATAATCTCTTTACCCACTTCTGGGCAAACTCCTGCTTCTCCTCGCACGGGGTGGTTCTGGAAGGGTCCTCAACCGATCTGGCCGCTTTGTCAATTGCGTATGGGTAGAGGTACGATCCCATTCCGAAAATCCCGCAGACCCTTAGAAATGTTTTTCTATTCATTGGCGCTCTCCAGTAATAGTTGAGAATCTCCCGGTTCTAGTCGGGCTGCAAGTGGATTTCTTGTCGATTGCCGGCATCTCCACCCGTCCTGAACGAAGCGACAGGCGAGCAACGGCTTCTGCACGCGCGCCGGCGTTTTCTTCCGAAAGTACGGGACTACAATACCTCCGCAAAAGCTACGACGTAGTTGTGCCCGTACTTCTTCGCGCACTTAGGACAGGTAGTGTAGTAGAAATAGTACTTCTTTGTTCTTTTTCCCTGCGACTCGACATAGCCTTCCATTTCTTTAAGCCATTTCGGAACGGCGTTGTAGGGACCGTCGAAGACCTTCGTGAGAAATGTCCCGGACAATTTTACGTTATCCGCTCCCGGTACATCTTTGGTTACGGCCATATAGAATTCCGATTTCCACGGCGACGGGTCATATGCCATCGCGATAAACTCCTCGATTTCCGGTGCGGCCTGTGAGTCCTGCGCCATCTTCCACATCCGTCCCATAGTTTTCTTGATAGTGCCGGGCAGGGGAATATGCATAAACTGCGGGATTGTGTCCCTGATAAAGTGCTTGTCGGTCCATCGGTGTGCCTTTTCGTCCCATGGGGTGGTGTCGAATTTAGGGCAGCAGTTCGTGGTCTGATTTGCGTTCTCGGTCATTGTTTCCTCCATTTTTTAAATTTCGCTTAAACGCTTCACGGATTTTTCCCGGAAATGGAGGTGCGGCTGAAACGCGAGGTGGTTTCAAACTACAGGTGGTGTTGGCGGTTGTTGGTGGAACGGTATAACCCGTGACAGAGCAAATCTACAGCCAGTCGGCTCAAAAATCAAATTTGTGACACCCTCTTAAGTGTGCTGCCGTAGTTGATAAAGAGACATTGATACGTTAGAATTTAGCCGGATTTAATCCGGCCGGTTTCCAGGGATCTTCGCGTGCTGGATTCACTAGGAAGCCGGCCCTATATCGAAACAACTAATCCGGGAGAAATGATGAAGAACATTTTTACGGTAAGATTTATTGCAGCCTTATTGCTGGCTACCGCCCTCCTTCTTCAGCCGCTCGGAATGCGCGCGTCGCTCGCGCAAACGGCAACCCACCGGGACAGCGTCCGCATGGAATGGTGGGCGAACGCAAAGTTTGGAATGTTTATTCACTGGGGCATCTACGCGGTTCCCGCACATGCTGAGTGGTATATGAACAATGGTCATGTACCGCGCGCGGTGTATGAAAAGTACGCAAAGGAATTCGATCCGACGGAGTTCAATGCGGACAGATGGGTCAAGCTCGCAAAAAATGCAGGGATGAAATATCTGGTGATCACATCGAAGCATCATGACGGCTTCTGCATGTTCAATACGAAGGCTACGAACTACAACGTCGTGAAGGCCACTCCATGGCACCTGGATCCGCTCAAAGCCTTGAGTGAGGCATGCCGGAAATACGGTGTCCATTTCGGAACATATTATTCCATAATGGACTGGCACAGCCCCTACCAAGTTGCCAGCGACCCAAACCCTGAACATCCGACTTATAACCCCACTCATTTCAAGCCGGGTAAGAAGGGCGATTACATCAGGTACATGAAGACCCAGCTCAAAGAACTGGTTACCCAGTACCATCCTCAGGTTATGTGGTTCGACGGCGGGTGGATGGAAGGATGGACCCCTAAAGACGGCAAAGATATCTACGACTATCTTCGCAAGCTCGATCCGAAACTCATAATCAACAACAGACTTACGGGCGCCGGAGATTACGAGACTCCCGAGCAGTACATTCCGCCGAACGGGTTCCCCGGACATTATTGGGAGACCTGCATGACCATCAACAACGACTGGGGATACAATGCAGCCGACCATGATTTCAAATCTTCGAAGACTCTCCTCCGCAATCTCATCGACATTGTGAGCAAGGGAGGTAACTACCTCCTGAACGTCGGCCCGACCGCGCAAGGCATTATTCCGAAACCTGAGGCCGACCGTCTCGATACTATCGGAACGTGGCTCAAGACAAACGGTCCCGCCATTTACGGTACCACCGCGAGTCCTTTTACCACTCAGCTCGCTTGGGGCCGCTGCACGCAGAAAACCGGGAAACTATTCCTGGAAGTCTTCGACTGGCCGTCAGACGGAAAGCTTGTCGTTCACGGTCTTTTCAACAAGCCTGAACGTGCATTTATTCTTTCCGACGAGGGGATGTCTTCTCTGAATGTCGAGAAAGAGGGAGATGCGTTGGTCGTGGATGTCCCGAAAACTATGCCGGATGAGATCTGCACCGTCGTCGAGCTTGACTACGCGACGAAACCGGTCGTCTATAATCCTCCTGAGATCGGTACGGGGGTGATTGCGTTTGTCAATTCCACTGATATTGCCGTCAGTACTACTCCAGGAGTAGAAGTGCATTACACACTTGATGGAAGCCGTCCGTCACCAACCTCTCCATTATATACTAAGCCTGTCAGAATATCCGGGACTACGGAGGTGTCGGCACAGTACTTCCGCGACGGCGTTGCGGTGAGCGGTATCTCGAGCAAGACGATCAGAAAAGTTATGCCCGAACCGGCCGTGAATGTGGAAGACGTTTCCAACGGTGTGGCATATAAATACTATGTGGGAAGCTGGATTAGAGTTCCGGACTTCAGCACGATAACTCCTCAGCGAGCGGGTGTGATGCCGGAGATTGCACTTCCGGAGAAAAGAGCTCTTCGAGACTACGGGGTCGAATATTCAGGATACTTGAGAGTTCCTGAGGACGGAGTTTATACTTTCTACACAAGCTCGGACGATGGCAGCCTCCTGTACGTGGGCGACAGTCTGGTCGTGAACAATGACTATCAGCACGCTGTAACCGAGAAGGAAGGTAGAATCGCACTCGCTAGAGGTTACCATCCCATTCATGTGGATTATTTCCAGGGGGGAGGAGGTGACGCACTCAAGGTCGAATACGAGGGCCCGGGCTTGAAGAGGCAAGTCATTCCATCCGCGGCGCTGTTCTTCAAGAAGTGAGTGGAATCCGGCGACCGATTGCTGCTATGATTCATCGCAGTCACGACTCCTATAGCTGAGGAGGATTGAGCCCCTTCCGAAGCGGCAAAGGTCAGTCCTCTTCAGCTCCGCCTGCAAGGCGGAGAGTGTGCTTCAATAGCTCGATACCGCCGAAATCACCGTGCCCGGGTATTACTAACCTGGCATCGCGGTATTTTTCCAGAACATGTTTGACCGTCGTAAAGTATCCAATCTCGTCTCCGTCTGCTGTATTGCCGAGGTTTGTGGATTCCATCGATTTCACCATGCATCCGGCGAACAAAATCCGCTCCGAAGGGAACCATACTACAATATTGTCGACGGTGTGGGCCGGCCCGGGGTAGCAGCAAACAATCTCTTTGCCTCCCAGCTTCAGAAGAAGAGAATCACTGAAACCGCTATCGGGTACGGGGAGATGTTTTGATTTCGCAATCTTGATCGTCATCGCATTCGCATAACATAGGATGCCGACACTCTTCAGGTACCCCAGTCCTCCCATGCAGTCGTTGTGCCAGTGGTTCGGAACGAAGCCCGCTATCTTCAAACCCATGGTGTCCTGGATCCAAGTGACGAGGATCTTCGTCAGCGTATCAGTTGCCGGTGTATCGAAGAGGAAAGCCTTCCGTTCGTCTACCAGGAGCAACCCGTTTGATCCGACTCTGCCGAATGGAGGAATCTCAGAATACGAGACGTAGACATACGCATGGTCGGAGAGTTTGACTAGCTCGATATCTTTTGATACACGTTTTGGATCTTGCTGTGCAGACAAAGCTGCGGAAGATAGTAATATCAGGGCTGCTGTGAAGATGATGGGTCGCCGCATAAGTTCCTCGTCAAGTTTGTCATAATTCGCGACATGAACTCGTTGTTGGTTCTTATGTGCTCTCGGTTTTCCAGGATCGCTAACTGACCCTGGACATATCTATCCGTAATGAGTTCATTACGTCCGTTATTCACCATTTCAATGAGCGAAGGCTCTGTGACCTCGAGGTGAAACTGAAGTGCAATCACTCGATCGTGGTAGACAAAGCCCTGATTCTCGCACGCCTCTGAAATCGCTATCCTTCTCGCTCCCTCAGGAATGTCGAAAGTATCGCCATGCCAGTGAAATGCGGTGAAACGTTTCGGCAGGAATTGTGTCGCAGCAATCGATTCGTTCTCTTTGGTGGTAGTCAGGGGAAACCAGCCGATTTCCTTGTACCTGTTCTTTCGGACGCCGGCTCCAAGAACATCTGCCAGCAGCTGAGCTCCAAGGCAAATACCGAGAACCGGTTTCCCGATTTTTACCGCAGTTTCGATGAAATTTTTCTCCGCCTTCAACCATTTGAATCTTGTTATGTCGTTCACGCCCATCGGCCCGCCCATAACTACAATGCAGTCTAAGGATTCAAGACGGGGAAGGGGTTCGTCCTTAAACATTCGCGTTGAGGTGAGTGTAACCCCTGCGGTTGTTGCCCAGTCGAGAATGCTGCCCGGGGTCTCGAAAGGGACGTGCTGAATGTAGTGAAGTCTCTTCACGGAAAATAATCTTTGGACAATTTACCTTCCGGCCGTAACTGTCCCAAACTTGTTTTGTAAGGTTTGGATTTGATGGCATGAATCCATTGAGACATATCGATGCAACCCTTTATGGTCTCAACCGTCAAAGATGTTAGATAGCAAACGACGACTCGGAGAAGAAAGGAGTGACAGCCATGAGAGCTCTTCTGCTGATTCTGACAGCCTTTTTCCTGCAGTCATGCTATACGATAATCTACAGAACAGACGAGTACTGGGAATCAGGCGATGAAACGTATTCCCCACCGGTTTCAAATTCATTGCCGATACGCGACCGGCCGCACAGTCCGTACATCCCGGCTCCTCCTCCTGAGAGTTACGCTCCGGCATCGGGGCTCGTCGAGGAGGCACCTGCCAGACCGCGTACCGACGGCGATACGCGCGGCGCGGTCGATGTCCGGCCCTTGAACGCGAGTCCTGAGAGGTTAAGGACCAACGCCCCTGCACCGGCGTACAAGCCTCAGCCGGCTGATGCAAGCGAGTCAAGGCCGCGCGTCCAGGGATCGTCACGCGATACTCGTGCGGACAACCCGGCCGCGGCTGAAAATCCCGTTAGGGTGCGGACATCTTCACCCTCGCCTGCAGCCCCCGCTCAGTCTGCCGCACCCGTCCGCCAGGAGACGCAGTCGGCCAACACTTCGACTCGCGAGCGGACAACTGAGCAGACCCCTCGGACTGAACCGAGGCCACGACAGAGATAGCTCGAGTATTTGACTAACTCCTGAAGAAATCGCCAAAGATTTATACTGTCTTTAGCGATTTCGTTTTCAACCGATAACCCGATAGCACCGTCGAGCAGCTCCGAGGATGCTCCGGCAACGAAGTATTCACGCGCCTGGATAGGCAACAGCGGATTCCGGATGATTATAGAGTCTTCATGTCAATTACAAACCTGTACCGCACATCGCCTTTCAATGCCCGCTCGTATGCCTCGTTTACCTCGTCCATGCGAATGACTTCGACCTCAGACACAATCCCTTTTTCGGCACAGTACTCCAGCATTTCCTGAGTCTCTGGGACTCCGCCTATCGCGGAGCCGGTGACAGACCGGTCTCCGGTGATGAGGCTATGTCCGTCAATATGGATGCCGGCAGGCGGCAATCCGACGTTTATAAGCACTCCGTAAACGTTCAACATAGCGAGCGTCGAGCCATAGTCGTGTGTTGCAGAGACCGTATCCACGATGAAATCGAAATGATTCTTCAATTTTGATACCTGTTTTGAATCGGTGGTGAGAACAAAATTGTGGGCACCCAGCTTCTTTGCGTCCGCTTCCTTGGATGACGAACGGCTGAGCATCGTGACTTCAGCGCCGAAAGAAGCGGCGAATTTGACTGCCATGTGACCCAGTCCGCCAAGCCCCAGCACACCGACTTTGTGTCCTTTGCCGACCTTCCACCGACGAAGGGGAGAGTAAGTTGTAATACCTGCACACAGGAGTGGGGCTACGCCGTGCAACGGCAGTTCTTCGGATACCCGGTATACAAATCGCTCTTTTACCACTATCTGATTGGAATACCCGCCGTAGGTCACCGTCTTTCCATCCATCTCGAGGGAATTGTATGTAAGAACCGTCCGCTCCGAGCAGCATAGCTCCAGCCCTCTTTTGCAGTTTTCACATTTGCCGCACGAGTCGACCATCACTCCGACCCCGACGATGTCATCAGTTTTAAATCTGGCCGCGTCCCTGCCGGTTTGTTTGACGCAACCGACTATTTCATGCCCGGGTATTACAGGATACATGGCGTTGTTCCATTCGTTCCTGACCTGGTGAATATCGGAATGGCATACTCCGCAATACATGATTTCAACGAGGACATCGTCTGGTCCCACGTCGCGTCTTTGAAATTCGAACGGTACCAGCTTTGAAGTTGATTTATGTGCAGCGTATCCTTTTGTCGCTAACATATGTGCTCCTCGGTTCACGTGTATTGTGTTGGGATTGTGTAATGTAATCCGATCCGGATTTGAACCTGACGCTAAGGTGCCTTGCTCAGTACAAATCTGCGAACGGATCCCACCCCGGATCGTCTTTCCAATCATATTCGATCACGATGCTTTCTTTCGTCGCGATGTCATGTCCGAGAAAATCCGAGATGAAGCCGAATGCCATATCGATACCGGCACTCACGCCTGAACTGGTGTAAATGTTGCCGTCCCGAACCCATCTGCTCTTCTTTACCCAGTTGACGTCCGGCGACTCCTTGGACGCCCAGGTAAAGACCCTTTTGTTCGATGTGGCTCGCTTTCCGTCCAGCCGTCCTGTCTTGGAAAATAGCACCGAGCCGGTACAGACGGTGACTACATAGCTGGCATTGTCCGACAGATCTGCCAGCTTGCCCACGAACCCGATATCTCTTATGAGGTTTCTCGTACCGGTTCCGCCCGGTATGAAGAGGATGTAATCCTTGCGTGGCACATCTTCAAGCAGTTTGGTGACGACCGGAACTCGCTGCGCACTCATAACGACGCCGCCGGTGACCGAGTAGAATTCAGGAGTGAAGTGATCCGTGAATCTTCCGAACACTTCGATCGGCCCGAATACGTCCAGCGTCTCGAAATTCTCAAAAAGTATCGTGGTAATAGTCAGCATCGAATTTTCTGCTCCGTCCTCTTTCCTATTTTACAAGCCCCGGCACTTCGAAACAAATCTTGAGGAATTGTATTAGCTTGAGTGTGAGGTGTTCCGTTCACGGTATGATTTTCAAACGTAGGGACGAAGGTGAGCCGCTGCCAAACTTCAGGTCAAGATCCGGCCCTCAAACCGAAGAAATTGCGGATGGCGTTGCGCTCATCCTATTTGCACGCGATGACCAGCATCTCGAAATCTTCCGTAGTTAGCGTGTCGTTCCTGCTGAAATTCCCGAGCTTCGCACCGAAAATCTCCACCTTTGAGAATCCGAGTGATTTGAGCATCCACGTTATCTCCGAAGGAAGGTAGAATCGCTCGTTACATTCTATTTCCTTGGATTCTCCGGAATCGTTTTCGAACGTCACAACGCTGCGGTCCCGCAGGGTCATCACATCGAAGGTCATCCTATCGCACTGGGACGAGCCCTCCTTCGAAGAGGAATCGACGAAATCTTTGACCGAATGAAAAAGCGGGTAGAGGCCGTTCAGCGTCGTGAAGATAAGCTTTCCCTCTTTCTTCAGCGCTTTTGCCGCATTCCCAAGTATCTGGAAATTCATCTCATCGGTCTCCATCAAAGAGAACGCTCCTTCGCAGAGCATGATAGCAAAGTCGAACTCATCAGAAAAAGGAAGCGCCCTCGCATCTCCTCTGCAAAAACTGACTTGCACTCCGGCGGCAATAGATTTCGCTTCCGCCCTTTTCAACATGGATTCGGACAGGTCTACCCCCGTTACTTTGTATCCGCGTTTTGCAAGTTCAATGGCGTGGCGTCCTGTGCCACATCCGATATCCAGTATCTTCAGCGACTTTTTATGACCGATCTCCTCTTCAATGAAATTGCATTCGCCGGTCGTTCCCGCTGTGAACGGCTCGCTGTCGTATTTCTCGCCGTAATTTTCGAATAGTAGTTCATACCACTGCTTCATGATTGCTGCTCCCTTAATTGATGCTGATTGAATGAATGAAACGGAGGGTGCTGCTCAATTATGGATAGGAATCGACAACGCAATTTATGCGGGCTGTCAGCTATTTGCAACCGCTACCGGCACCAAATCCATGTCTGGTAACAAATGAGATGGAGTTGGATAAATGGTCTTTTCGAACGCCACTACCGATCCTCATATCCGCGAAGTAAATTTTGACCTGCGTTCATCCTCTTTTGCGGCAATGTATGCCAGCTTGAAGACGGCCGCCGCTTCACGGTGGTCGGCCACCGGCGCGGGATAGTTCTTCCCGATGACGACACCGATCTCCTTCTGGAAGGCCGGGTTCATCTTGTCCGGTTGATGAATGTATCTGGCTGGAACTGCTCCAAGCTCAGGTAACCATGTTTTGATGTATTGCCCGTCTTCGTCGAATCGTCGGGACTGTAGAACCGGGTTGAATATCCTGAGGGGAGCAGGATCTACGCCAGTCGACGCAGACCACTGCCATCCCCCGACGTTTGAAGCTTTTTCGATGTCGATGAGTTTTCTCGCAAAATATTCCTCGCCCCACCGCCAGTCGATGTGAAGATCCTTTGTAAGGAATGATGCGACGACCATTCTGACGCGATTATGCATCCATCCTGTTGCGTTGAGCTGGCGCATCGCGGCATCGACGAGCGGGAATCCAGTGCGTCCCTCTTTCCATGCGGCGAAGAGTCTCTCGTTGAGCGGCCACTTCACTCCGTCGAACATCCGTCGGTAATTTCTCAAGGCTGTAAAAGGGAAATAGTAGAGAGCAGAGATGTAAAACTCTCTCCAGACAAGCTCACCGACATATTTTTCCACCGAATTTCTCTCCTGTGAACTCGCTTCAAACTCCAGTGCGCGGAGATCCGAATACATCCTGACGGGAGAAATGCATCCGAAGCGGAGATAGGCCGACATCATGCTCGTACCCTTGCGGGCAGGATAATCGCGCGAATCTGCGTAGCCCGGCAGGATTTCTCTTAGGAACAAACTCCACTGTTCCTTTGCCGCTGTTTCTCCTCCGCGCACGCTGCGGTCGAAGATGGTCGTCTGTCGTCCGAAGTCTTTCGCGCCGGGGATTGGATCGCTCCGCAGCCGCGCCGGTAAAACCGGGTTGGGTTTCCCGACCGGTGCCGGTTTGCGCAGCTTCTTCCACTTTGCTGAATAAGGAGTGAAGACCGTGTATGGTCCGCCCTGGGAACTCGTGACTTCGTCGGGTGGATGTATTACCACATCGTCAAATGATTTGACTCCGACATTCTGCGACTCGAGAAAATCGGTGATCATCTTGTCCCGGTCGAGTGCGTCCGGGTCGTAATCGCGGTTGAAATAGACTGCTTCCGGCTTCGCTTCTTCGATTATCTGTGCGAAGGCTGTTTTGAGCTTTCCTCCTCTCACCACCAGGCCGGTGCCCAGCTTCTCAAGATTGTCTGATAAATCGTGCAAGCATTCCGACTGAAAGTCGAATGCCGCACCGTCGCTCGGTATTCGCGCTACAAGATCCTCGTCCACGACGAAGAGTGGTATTACCGGGCGGTCCCCGGCGGAAGCATTGAAGAGTGCGGGATTATCTTCGACGCGCAGGTCTCGCCTGAACCAGCAGACGACGGGGCGCTTGCTCTCCATAGTTCTGTCCTGTCCTCCTCAAGATTGCAGATGAATCATTTAGATGATGGGGGATTGGAAAAATAGCGTGTGGGTACCAGGAACAAGAATCCGAAGTTGCCCCTGCCTCGATGATGATCGAGGTGTGCGGCAATTATCGAGTTTAAGTATCTATTCCTGTAACTACTGAATATATTCAGCCGCTGGTGGACAACCATGTCGTGAAACCAGAAATATGCGAGGCCGTAAAGCGCGATCCCCAGCCCGGCAAAGAACGGGAGATTGAACCCTCCCGCGGTACCGATCGCTATAAGGATTATGCTCGTCAGGGCAAAGAAGAGAGCAAACAGGTCGTTCTTCTCCAGCCGCTTGTGGTCAGGCATATGGTGATCTTTATGTAGAACCCAGAGGAAGCCGTGCATCACATGCTTATGCATTGCCCATGCAGCAACCTCCATAACCGCGAAGAAGAATAGGACGATTGCAAGTCTCACTAGAACATCGGTTAACGTCATGATCGATGCCTCCGTTAGTAGATGCCGATTTTGTCGGTGGATTCGGGCTGAGCCTTGCCTCGGTACGCTTTTCTTTCCTGTGAAAGGGCGATGACGAATCTGTTCTTCAACATTATGGATAACTTCCTTGGCAATGTAACTACGGGCCTTGAGCTGAAGACATCGTAATGGCGCCGCTCGATTTCCGTGAGAATGGAAGAGTATATATCCGCGGCGGCCCTGATCGACGGGCGCCCCTTTTTGGCGAGTAAATAAATACCTCCGTTGGCCTCCTGATAATATCCGCGGGCGCGCTCAATTTCGAACTTCATCAGACTGACAAACCTGTCAGTCACCTTCCCGGCGGCGATATCGTCGGGACGGACCTCAAATCGCTTCATGTCATCTTCCGGCAGAAAGATTTTCTGATGGAGCTGCCAGTCTTCGTTTATGTCGCGCAGGACGTTCGTCAGCTGCATGGCGATGCCGAGCGCTTCGGCATGCTGAAATGCCGCCTCGTCTCTGTAGCCTATAACGTAAGTCATCATCACGCCGACAACGGAGGCGACCTGGTAACAGAACTTCCTGAGTGAATTGAAGTCAGGGTAGATGTCTGTTTGAATGTCCGATTGAACGCCGTCGATAAGTTCGAGCGGCAAATGTATCGGGATTTTCTTCTCCAACGCGACATGGACGAATGCGTTCATTATCGGATTCTGCGACTCGCCGCTCTTGTATGCCGACTGCAGTTCGTCGCGCCAATGGTTCAGCTCGTGAAATATTTCTTCCATGCTGCGCTGCCTCGGCGAGTCGCCGATATTGTCTGTGTACCGGCAGAAGCCGTAAAGTGCGAAAACATCCCGTCTCAACCCGGCGGGCATGAGATAGGTTGAGAGGTAGAATCCCTTCGAGAATACCCTCGTCATCTCGCGCGACCATTTCAGCGACAGCCTCAGGTGGGCGAGTCTGTCGGAATTCGGAGATGTGTAGTTCATAGCGCATCCTCCGCAATTCTCTCCGCCGCCAGCGAGCCGGAAATGATTACCATTGGAACTCCGTTCCCCGGGATTGTGCTTGCGCCCGCAAAGTATACGTTGCCCAGCGTTTTCGATTTGTTCTGTGGCCTGAAGTAAGCGGACTGAAAGAAAGAATGACTGAGACCGAAGGCCGATCCTTTCCAGAGATTATATTCACTCGCCCAGTCGTCGGGTGTAAAGGTTTTCTCAAAGACAATATGTTCACGAACGTCAGTCATACCGAGCCTGTCCGACATCCCCTTGAGGATCCTTTCCTTGAACGCAGGCTCGTCCTTTTGCCAGTCTACATTCCTTGTCTGGTGAGGAACCGGCACGAGAACATAGACGGAATCACATCCCTCCGGAGCAAGCGATGCGTCTGTCCTGTTGGGTATGCAGACGTAGAACGCCGGATCGTCCGGGAGCACCTGTCTCTCGAAGATGTCGTCGAGGTTCAGCTTGTAATCCGCCGAGAACACCACGTTGTGATGAGGGAGATGTTTGTACTGCCTGTCGAGGCCAAGGTACATCAAGTAGGCGGACGACGAAGATTTCAACGCACCGTTCTGCGGCAGAGCGTTCTTCCGGGGCGTTTCTCCCAGGAGCGTCTCGTATGCGTAGGGGAGGTCTGCATTGACGAGATAGCTGTCGAATGTCTCTCTTTCCGAGCCATTGATAACGAGCGAAGTTGCGCGGGCCCCGTCCCGCTCGATCTTTGTTACTTCCGAATTGTACCTGAACTTCACGCCGTATTCCGCCCCCACTTTCTCGAGACTCTGCACGACCTTGTACATTCCGCCCACTGGGAAGTAGACGCCTTCGCCGCTTTCCATGTACGTCACGACTCCGTACACGGATGGTGCCTCGAAAGGCGAAATGCCGAGGTACATCGTTTGAAAACTGAACAGCATCCTCAGGCGCTCATCTTTGAAGAAGCTGCTGACCTTGCCGTACAGGGAACCGAGCATTTTCAGCGAAGCGAGGTAGTATAGCGATTTCGGATTAATGAAATCCGACAGCCGCCTGTAGTTCCTGTCGACGAAGTTTGGTATTGTCAGTCTGTAGAGCTTCGAGAGGTAACTGAAAAATCTCAGATACCTTTCGATCTCGCCCTCGCCGTCGAGTTTATCCCTGATTTCTTTCGTCATCAGGGCGATGTTCGTGCTCGAATCGAATTCCGTACCGTCAGGGTAGAAAGCACGGTAGCTCGGTTGGAGGAGTTTAAGCTCCAGGTAGTCGTCTATGTTGCGGTCGAGTTTTCCGAAAAGCTTTCTCAGAGAGCTCAACATCAAAAGGAGAGTCGGGCCGGTATCGAAAGTGAATCCCCCGGGGGTGACCAGCCTGTTCATTCTTCCGCCGGGATTTGCGTTCTTCTCGAACACGGTCACGTCGAAGCCTTTCTTCGCCAGCAGCGATGCCGCCGAAAGTCCCGCGAGTCCCGCGCCGATAACTGCGATTTTCTTCATTCCGATTCCTTTCTATTTATAAACTCATAAATCGATATCGTAGATGTGACCAATGCGAAACCGTAAACGAAATCTTCAATCGGTATCGTGAAAAACCTGACATCGAGCATCTCGGACGGGTTGTAGGTGACGACAGGTACGGCGGTGAGTATTCCATTGCAGAGAAGAAATCCGATCGTCATGAAGCCTATGAACCGAAGGTAGCGGCGGGTTCTGATAATCTTCGTCCGAAACACCAACAGGTCGAGTATGAGTGCGACAGCTGCAGCAAGCACTGCCGCTAGTGTGTAACTCATTTCCGCCCTCCCCAAAAGCCGGTAGCCTCCCACACGAGAATGGAAGTCACGGGTACGGAGATGAAGAACAAGATTTCTTCCAGGGGAAGGCCTGCGATTTCGATTCCGACTATGTAGCGTGGATTGAAAGACCAGACTCCCGCTCGTGTCGCAAATATGTCCCAGACGACAAATACTGTCAGGACGACGAGCGTTGAGATAATAATTGAACGACGATGTTGCAGCAGACGGAGCCTTGGGTCCTTCAACTTCACCAGGAAGGGAAGGAGTATCACCATATCGACCGCCAGGTAAATCAGGTGCTGCATGCGTTTGTCAGTCTCCGTCTCCGCGTGAAAAGATTTCGTCGATCGCCGTCCTGATGCCGGCCCGGCTGAACTTGAATCCCGCCTCAGCCAGTCTCGCCGGAATGACACGCTGACTCGGGAGGATCGTCTCTTCGGCCATCTTGCCCATCACCGTCTTCAGCACGCTGCCTGGTACGTGCATGATGGTCGGTCTCCTAAGCGCTTCTCCGATCGCAGAGCACAGCTCGTCCATTTGTGCCGGATTCGGCGCCGTCAGGTTGTAAATGCCTGACACGAAGTTGTTGGTGAGCAGGAAACGGATCGCTTCAAGCTCGTCGGAATAATCTATCCATGGTACCCACTGCCTGCCGGTGCCCATTACCGTTCCGAAGAAAAATGTGTATGGCATGGCGAGTTTCGGCAGCGCTCCCCCGTGAGAAGCGAGCACGACGCCGCTTCTTATGACGGCCCGTCTGACGCCCGCGGATTCGACATCTTTCGTGGAGTCTTCCCACTTGCGGACAACCTCCGCGAGAAAGCCGCCTCCTGCAGCCGAAGACTCATCGAGGCTTTCATCGCCGCGCGACCCGTAGAAGCCGACGGCTGAAGCCTGTATGAGTATTTCCGGCTTTCTTGACAGCGACATGATGACCTCGGTAGCAAGCGCGCCCGCAGCCAGTCTGCTGTCGAGTATTCTTTTTCGTTTGCCTTCAGTCCATAGAGAAGAACCGATGTTTTCGCCGGCGAGGTTTACGAATGCCTCCGTGCCGTTGAGCTCCCGGACGAGTTCCTCCTTATTGTCCTGACTCCACCTGAAGGCCCTTACTTTGCCGTCGAACATAGCGCGGGCCTTTGCCGCGTTCCTGGAAAGGACGGCAACATCATTTCCCCGGCTTATGAGCAGTCTCGTTAGCCCCTGTCCTATGAATCCGGTTGCCCCTGTTACGGCTATCTTCATCATGAAGGCATCCTCCTTTCTTCGAGAAGCTTCTCGTGCACGAGCACGATGTCGGAAATATTATCTGAGAGAAGATCGCACTTGAGGCGTCCTTTGAATCCCGTCGGTATTTGTGAACCTCCGACGACAACCATTGCACCCGCGGCTTTGGCGGAAGGGACGATTCTGTTGTTCACGTCGTAAACGAACTTCCGCTCATCGGGAACGATATCGGCACTCAAAGCTACGAGCCTGGGCTTCTTCGCTTTGATGAAAAGTGCGAGGTCTTTGGTGGGAATATCCTGTCCGAGGTGGTAGACATTCCATCCTTCGGACACAAGGAAACTTGCTATACACGTTATAGCGATATCGTGCGCTTCACTTTCGAAGCACGATACGACCGCCGAAAGCCCGATAGGCTCTTTTACGTGAATTTCCGATTGAAATCTAAGCAGCGCCGACTTGACCGCCTGGGTGGCGAGATGCTCGCCGTCCACACCGATCTTCCCGCCTGCCCAGTCGTTGCCTATCTCGACGAGCGCAGGGAAGAGGAGCTGTGTGTAGAGCGTGACGACGTCCGGCTGCGACACGAAGGCGGTCCGCATGATTCGCTGCACCTCTGCCGAGTTTCCTTCGAGAGCGGCAGTTTTGAGCGGGGAGACGAGAACATCTACGAAACCTGCACTGAGATGTGCCTGCACATCCTTCTCGTCGAACTCGGCCAGGGAGAGGTCCGGTACGTTCATCCGGTTCTCGTGGACGAATTTCAGTACGCTCCTGATGGGAAATTTGCGGTGCCCGCCTTTGGTCTTGACGCATTCGATAAAGCCGCTGTCGGCCCACCTCTTCACCGTGGATTCGTTGACCGAGAGCATTCCCGCCAGTTCCCGTGTCGAATAGTTGTTTTTCATTGTAAGCGTTATTCCTGTTTTGCACGTTTTGCACGATTAATATAGCTATCGGCTGAGACGTTGTCAAGAGGGGGTAGTGACTCATTAGCTAAAACCTAGAACTTATCGTCATTGCCCAGAGGGTCCTACCGGACAAGTCCGCCGAAGGCGGGCGTGGCAATCCCCATCATTAAACTCTCGGGCCCTGGGGCCTGTACAGATGGAAGTTTAATTAGTCAGGTGCGGCCAAATCCCGAATGCGGTTGCTCAACCGACGCGCGGTGAGGATAGACACTCGATATGCAATCGGCCATCATTCTCGTTCAAATGGGTGCCGCCTCTCGTTTCAGGACAACTGCACAGCATGAATACAGTGTGTGTAATACCGGAGGAATCCACGGCTTCTCTCTAGAAGAATTCGAACGAGTGTCCTCTTTTGATGTGTTCAGTTGTCCCGCTATTGTTTAAATTTCACGAAGGAGGTAATGATGATCAGCGACGCCGTAAAGAAGAAACTGAGGGACATCTTCGGCAAACCGAACCTTCTCGATTCGATGGGGGACCGGATTGCATATTCATATGACGGTACGGCCCTGCTGAGCTCTCCTCCGGATGCAATCGTTATCCCCTCGTCGGTAGACCAGCTCCGGTCGCTGATGCAGCTTGCAAACAACGAGAGGTTCGCAGTCATCCCGCGCGGCTCCGGGACCGGGCTGAGCGGCGGATCAGTACCTTCCGAGAATTCGGTTGTCCTTCTAATGAACCGGTGGGACAAAGTTGTCGAGCTCGACAAAGAGAATCTCACCGCATGGGTCGAGCCGGGAGTCGTCACCGGAAAGTTTCAGGCATTGGTCGAATCACAAGGCCTGTTCTATCCTCCCGACCCGGGCAGCTCGCAAATATGTACTCTTGGCGGCAACGTTGCGGAGAATGCGGGAGGACTCCGTGGATTGAAGTATGGTGTCACGAAGAATTATGTGCTCGGATTTGAGGTCGTCCTTCCGAACGGGGAAGTGATGCGGGTAGGCGGCAAGAACATGAAGGATGTTGCGGGTTACAACCTGAAAGATGTCCTCATCGGTTCGGAGGGAACGCTGGGAATTTTCAGCAGGATTCTTCTGAAGCTCATACCTTTGCCTCAATCCAGTAGGACGCTTCTTGCGTTTTACGATTCGATAGCGGACGCTGCCGGGACTGTCCAGGCAATAACTGCTGCGCGAATAGTGCCTGCTATGCTGGAGTTTCTCGATAATTCCACTATCCGTGCCGTTGAAGACTTCGCCCACCTCGGCCTGGAGACCAGTACGGGGGCAATCCTTCTTGTCGAAGTCGACGGGGCGCGCTCTACCGTCGAGGAGGATGCCGCGGCGATTGAAGTAATTTGCAGAAAGTCGGGAGCAAAAGAAGTCAGGGTGGCAAAGGATGAAGCGGAGGCGATTAAGCTGAAGGCCGCCAGAAAATCCGCGTTCGCCGCTCTTGCAAGGATCCGGCCGACAACGATCCTGGAAGATGCCACTGTCCCGCGAAGTGAACTGGCCAGGATGGTGGAATTCATCAACATCACGGCGAAGAAAAACGACATCAACATCGGCACCTTCGGCCATGCAGGCGACGGCAACCTTCATCCGACCGGGCTTACCGACGAACGCGACCGTGCGGAGATCGGGCGTATTGAAAAGGCGTTCGACGAAATATTCCGCAAGGCTGTTGACCTGGGCGGTACGATAACGGGCGAGCACGGTGTAGGCCTTGCAAAGAAGAAATTCCTGGAATCTCTGTATGACACTCCGTTCATTAGGCTCATGAAAACGACGAAAGAAATGCTCGATCCGAATTGCGTACTGAATCCGGGTAAGATCATTTCCCTGAGCCCGCGCTGCGAAGGCGCTCTCCCGAAGAGCAGGGAACAAATCGAAAAATTCACCGGGAAAATGAATGATCCTTCCGAGGCGTATTTCTGATGGGGGTAAGCGGGCACAACTCTGAACTAAATGCGGTCCGGACAAGAGCAGCAAAGCCCGTCAAATCGTTCGTACCTGGAATCTCCGATGAACTGATCTCGCAGTGTATGCACTGTGGTCTTTGCCTGTCCGTGTGCCCCACGTACGCCTTGACCGGAATGGAGCGCAGCTCTCCGCGCGGACGTATCCGTCTCATGAAGAGCGTCATCGATGGGACGCTCCCCGCTTCCGGCATTTTTGAGTACGAAATGAATTTCTGTCTTGACTGCCAGGCCTGCCAGACTGCCTGTCCGGCAGGAGTACAGTACGGCGAAATGGTTGAATCCGCACGCGCGTTCATTCAGGAGAACAAGAAGGGATTCAAACTGAAGCGCTTCTTGCTCCGGAAATATTTCGCCGGTACACGCGGACTGCGTTTCGCATCCTCTGTCCTCCGCATATACCAAAAGACCGGCCTGGAGAAAATTCTCCTTCTCCTTCTGAAGGCGTTTCCGCTGGGGGTTCTCAAGCGCGCGCGATTGCTGCCGAAATTGTCCGACAGGTTTTCCATAGATGTGCTTCCCGAAGTCACTGAGCCGGAGGTGCAATGCCGCGGGACCGTGGCGGTGCTGACCGGCTGCGTGATGGACGCAATGTTTGCGGATGCAAACATCGATACCGTCGAAGTGCTCGCGCGTAACGGATGGCGCGTCGCGGTGCCGCATGAGCAGGTGTGCTGCGGCTCGGTGAACGGGCATATCGGCGATAATGAATTACCGAAATCACTCGCAAAGAGAAACGTAGCGGCCTTTGAAAAAACCGGGGCTGAATATTACGTGGTTAATTCGGCGGGCTGCTCTGCGTTCATGAAGGAATACGGACGACTGCTTTCTGATGATCCTGCTTATTCGAAGCGGGCTGAGGCGTTTTCTTCGAAAGTGAAGGAGTTTTCCGAGTTTCTATATGAGACCGGTTTCAGGAAGCCGGCAGCGAAATTCGGGACGAAGGTCACTTATCATGAACCCTGTCACCTTGTCCACACACAGAAGATAAGCTCGCAGCCGAAGAAGATTGTCGGCGAAATAGCCGGAGACAACTACCGGGAGATGGAGGAGGCGACGTGGTGCTGCGGAAGTGCGGGCATTTATAACATTGTGCACTACGACGAGGCGTCGAAACTTCTTGAACGAAAACTGTCGAACATAAAAGCGACAGACGCCTCGACTGTGATTACGGGCAATCCGGGTTGTCTGGCACAGATTGCCGCGGGGGCGAAGAACGACGGGTTGAATATCGAAGTAATCCATCTGGCGACGGCACTCAACAGGCTGTACAAATGCGAGAGGTAACGTATGATCCCGCTAAAGGACAAGAATCCCTCGCACAGTTTTCCCTTCGTGAATTACCTTCTCATCGCTGCAAACGTCGCGGTTTTCTTCTATGAACTCTCTCTCGGTCCTGGGCTCGATACATTCTTTGTGAAGTACGGCCTTGTGCCGAGCCGCTATTTCCAGGCCGTCGCAACCCACACTCACGTCATCGCACGTTACATCCCTTTCTTCACATCCATGTTCATCCACGGCGGCTGGCTCCACATCATAGGAAACATGTGGTTCCTCTTCATCTTCGGAGACAATGTAGAAGACAAACTCGGTCACAGGAAATATCTGGCATTCTACGTCCTCAGCGGGCTTGCGGCGGGAACGCTCCAGACTTATCTCTCTGCAGGATCATCGGTTCCCACGATTGGGGCAAGCGGTGCTATTTCCGGTGTACTCGGCGCATATCTGATATTGTTTCCGCGGGCAAGAATCGTCACCCTCATCCCTCTCTTTTTCATCTTCGATATCATCGATATATCGGCGGTCCTCTTCATCGGGTTCTGGTTTGCAATACAATTTTTCAGCGGCATACTGTCTGTCGGTCATGACGTGTCCGGCGGAATTGCATGGTGGGCGCACGTCGGTGGATTTATTGCAGGTATACTGATGGTTCGGATTTTCAGGAGGCGGCGTTACGCGATATAGATATGCCTACTTTGACGGTTTCTCTCCGTGCCGGTTTTTCTCTTGACCCTTAAATAGTGAACCTTGTTTGAAAATCACGGGGAATTTACATAAAATTGTTGTCATAGGAGTGAAGCATTCGGCGGTTCGCTTTCGGAATTCAAAGGGAGACCGGGCCGGGAGGTATCCCGGTCTAGGGAACGGGACCCGTAGCGTGTAACTGAAACTTGCTGGTAACGCCGAATTCGCTGACAACTGGTAGACCCTGTTGCTCGAAAAGAGGTGAGCGAATCGTGAGGACGGAGACCGATTAGGGCGAGGCTCCATTCTCAAGGAACCTGAAACGAAAATAGAAGGGCTGTGAGGCCGGACAGATGAGAATTCTCTACGTCGAGGACAACGAAGCTGATGTGAAGTTGGCGCGGAGAGAACTCGAAAAAAACGATGCCGGATTCGAAATCGATCTCGTATCGACTTGCGGGGAAGCCTTGGAAAGGCTAAAGGATGGGGTAAGATATGATGTGGCGTTGGTGGATTATCGTCTACCGGACGGACAGGGTATGTCAGTTCTTGCTGAGATAAGGAAGCGGGAACTTCCGATTTGTGTGGTTATACTGACAGCCTTCGGAGATGAAGAAATTGCGGTGGGCGCTCTGAAGGCCGGTGCCGACGACTATGTCGTCAAGTCCGGAAAACATTACAGAGAGCTGCCCAACATATTGTTGAAGAACCTGGAAGCCCGCAGGAAAACTTCAATGAAGAACGGGGGCGGATTCGAAATCCTTTTTGCGAGCCACGATGCGGATTCGGTTAAGATAGTAAGTGAGTACTTCGATGAAAAGGCACATCACATCCGGAGTGAAGTAGTCAATTCGGCGGCGGATTTCAAATCAAAAGTCTTTGGTGAGACCATCCCCTACGATGTTCTCCTGATCGACTACCAGCTTCCGGGTTTGGACATGCCGGAGTTGATGACAGAACTGAGGCTTGTCAGACAGCTGGATATCCCGGTAGTATTTCTGGCTGATCAAGGCAACCAGGAAACAGCCGCACTCGCGATGAAGCTCGGTGCCGACGATTATATTCTTAAGGCCGAGTCCTATCAGTTTAAGCTGCCGGCGCTTCTAGAAAATGCGCTGAAGAAGAGAGAACTTCGGCGTGAACAGGAGGCTCTCAGGCAGAGCGAGGAAAGATACCGGATCATTTCCAGTCTGATTTCCGACTATGCTTACGTCTTTCGGGTCACTGAAGGCGGAGGGCTGAAGTTGGAATGGGTTTCGGAAACTTTCGGAAAGATGTTCGGTCGGACACCGGATGAAATTAACCCGCGCGGCGGCTTTGAAAGCCGTGTGTACAACCAGGATCTGCCCGTCGTGAGAGAGCATTTCAGGAAAGTCAGAGCTGGGATATTTGATGTCGCGGAGTTCAGGGTGGCTGCGCGTTCCGGAGAGCTGCGGTGGCTGAGGGACTCGGCTAAGCCCGTCATTGAATCGACATCAGGACGAGTCACGGAGATCTATGGTGCAGCTCAGGACACAACTGAGCGAAAGAGGAGAGACGAGGAGATACGCAGGAGCGAAATCAGATTCAAGGAACTGGCCGACTTTCTTCCTCAGCCCGTTTTTGAAATTGACGAGTCCCGCAAGATTAGTTTCGCCAACCGTGCATGCCTCGACATCTTCGGAGTGAGTGCCGGGGAGCGCGGCGCAAAACCGAGCCTTACAGATTTCATAATACCGTCCGAACGCAAGAGAGCCGCTGAAGAAATAGAAAGGGTCTTCATGGGGGCCCCGAACGAACCGGGGCGATTTACGGCGATGGGGAAGGATGGATATACATTCCCTGCCCTGGTCTCAACGAGCACGATACTCAGGGACTCGCGGGTCGTCGGGCTCAGGGGGATTCTCGTCGATTTGACGGAAATAACGGCTGCCAATGAGGCCCTCGTGGCCAGCGAGAATCGCTACCGTTTTCTGTTCGAAAGTTTGGCAGACGGTTTCTTCATGATGGACGAGAACGGAAGATTCATGCAGGTTAACGAGGCGGGTTGTGAAAAGCTCGGCTATGCCAGGGAGGAAATAATCGGTCAGCCTGTAGCAAAAATTCTTGCACCCGAAATGATCGGGACAACCGAGAACCGCGTGGAGCAGGTGATCCGCGATAAGACAGTGACTTTTGAATCCGTGCACATGAAGAAGGACGGTACTCGCATCCCGGTTGAAGTCCGCAGCAAAACTGTCATGTTTGCCGGCAAACCGGTGATTCTCTCGACCGCCAGGGACTTGACAGAGCGGAAGAAAGCTGAAGAAGCTATAGGTGAGCGGAATAGGCAGTTGAAGATTCTTTCCAGGGCGACGGTGAAAATTAACTCCGTTTTGAACGTGGAGGAAATCCTGCGGACGCTTGTCATATCAGGGGTCGAGCTGGTAGGTGCAACGGCAGGCACGGTGGGGCTGTTGGAAAACGGCGTCCTAAGTTTCAGAGAATACTACAGATCGGGAAAATTCGCTCCGATCGATGTTCACTTCGCCCCCGGGGAAGGTACTCCGGGCAGTGTGGTAGCAAGCAAGCGTTCAAGGATCAGCAATGACTCGCAGAAAGACCCGTTGGTAAACAGGGAGTTGCACGAGAATTTCGGCATTTACAACCTCATAGATGTACCGATCCTGAGCCGGGACGGTGATGTACTTGGTGCTTTTGCGATACACAACCGCAAAGGTGGAGCGGATTTTACCGACGATGATATCGAAATGCTCGAAGGCTTGGCGGCAAGCGCGGCAGTCGCTCTGGAGAATGCGAAGCTCATTGCAGATATGACCAGAGCCGAGGCGACCGTTCGCGAAAGTGAAGAGAAATTCCGCACGCTCGTCGAAACGTCCCTGGTCGGCGTATACATCATCCAGGACGGCAGATTCGTCTACGTTAACCCGGCAATGGCGAAGATATATGGCTATACCGAGAGAGAACTTCTGACGATGTCTTCTGTGCTTGATGTTGTCGTAGAGGAAGACCGCCCGCTTGTGGGGGAGAATATTCGAAAAAGGGTCGACCGCGAGATCGAGTCCCTCAAATATGACTTCAGTTGCCTGACAAAAACAGGAAGGAAAATTCGCGTCGAGGTGTTGGGATCGCGCACGATGTTTTACGGTGCCCCTGCCGTCATAGGCACGCTGGAAGACATCACCGAAAGGAAACTCGCTGAAGAGTTGCTTCGGCGTTCCGAAGAAAGGTACAGGACTCTATTCGAGGAATCCATCGATGCTATCTACGTAACGACTCCGGCGGGTAAGTTCGTTGATATTAACGGTGCCGGCATTAAGTTATTCGGGTTTGAATCGAAAGAAGAGATGCTGGCGCTTGAAAACGTCAATATGCTCTACGACAACCCACTGGAACGCGAGGAGGTTAACCGGGGGCTGGAAGCGGATGGTTTCATACGCGACAAAATAATAACAGTGAAGCGAAGAGACGGAACTCGGCTGACAGTACAGGACACTGCCACTGTTCTGCGTGACTCCGACGGGAAGGTGGTCGCATATCGCGGTATTTTGAGGGATGTTACCGAGAAGAAAAAACTCGAGGAGCAGCTTCTCCAATCGCAGAAGCTCGAAAGCCTCGGACAACTCACAAGCGGGATAGCGCACGATTTCAATAACGTCCTCGGCGGAATTATCGGCTTCACCGAACTTGCGCTTGCCAAGATCGGGGATGATCATCCGGTCAATAATTACCTCCTCAGAATATATGGCCTTGCCGACAGGGCGGCGAAAATCACAAAGCAGCTCCTCGCGTTCGCGCGCAGGCAGATACTCATGCCTAAGAGCCTCGATGTGAATGGACTTCTGAGTGAACTCCTGGAATTGCTGGAAAGAGTCCTCGGTGAGCAGATCGAATTAAGATTTGTGCCGAATCCCGACTTGAGCACAATACTTGCTGACCCCTCACAGGTGGAACAGGTTATCCTGAACCTGGCCGTAAATGCGGGCGACGCCATGCCGCACGGGGGAACGCTTACAATAGAAACAAACAATGTTGTCCTTGACGAGTTCTACTGCAAGTCTCATCCGAATGTGAAACCTGGAGAATATGTTCAGATAGCAGTCAGCGATACTGGAGCCGGCATCGATGCTTCCGTGTTGGAGCGGATATTCGAGCCTTTCTTTACTACAAAAGAGATAGGGAAGGGAACCGGATTGGGACTTTCGGTTGTACACGGCATCATAAGGCAGCACGGGGGTACGATAAATGTCTACAGCGAAGTCGGGAGGGGCTCCACGTTCAAGGTCTACTTCCCCGCAGTCAATAAACCCGTCGACAAAGAGATCTCACAAGGCGGAAGTCTAAAAGATCTGAGTAAGGGTGAGGAGACTATCCTCGTGGTCGAGGACAACGACGAGCTGCGTGAGTTTATGGATACGCTGCTTTCAGAAAGCGGCTACACGGTGCTCACTGCTCGCGAAGGTGAGGACGGTATAAGAGTCTTCGAACAGCACGTTCAGGCTATTTCGCTCGTAATATCGGATATCGTTATGCCGAAATTGAGCGGCAAGGAACTCAAAGAAGCTGTTGACGGTCTGCGTCCCGGACAAAAATTCTTGTTCATAAGCGGATATACGGATACTACTGTCCACCACAGTTTCATCCTGGACGACAAGGTGGAATTCCTGCAAAAGCCTTTCACTGCATTCGAATTGTCCGACAAAGTCAGAAAGATACTCGATCGCAAGACTGACTGACGCAAGAAGCGGTCTTGCGTCGACCAGTCTCGTCCCGCGTCGGCATTTCGAGAATCGTCACTTCACGCAATACCCCATGAAAAGACTTTAATCTGGTTTTCACACTGCCTTCCTTGCCAATGACCATCCCGTATGATAAAATGGAGCAGCGGAAAGAGAGAGGAAAATTATTACTATGTCACGCCAAACGATCGCTCCTGGATGGCCGGGAATACCCGCTCGCTGGACCTCGAGCGCAAAAAATGGAATAGGTTTCGCCTACACCGGCGTCAGTCCGGTATGGTTTACGATATCACACGGCATTCTGAACGAAGTGTATTATCCCCGAATGGATCAGGCGATGATCAGAGATTCGGAGCTGATAATCACAGACGGATCGGAATTTTTCTCTGAAGAGAAGAGAGATGCCAAACACTCGGTTGCCTTCATGAGGCCCGATGTCCCGGCATATGTCCTCGAAAACAGATGCTTGTCAAACCGATACACGATAGAGAAAAGCATTCTGACAGACCCGCGCCGACCTGTGGTTTTGCAGCGGGTGAAGTTCACAGCTCTTGTCGGTAAACTTTCGGATTACAGGGTCTATGTCATTCTGTCTCCTCACGTGGCGAATCACGGAGCAGGAAACACGGGTTTGGTGGGTGAATTCAAGGGCAGGCTCGCACTTGCGGCCTCCCGCGATGGTTATGCGCTTGCGATGATCGCCTCCGTCCCGTTCAAAGAGGCAACTGCTGGCTTCGTCGGGAGTTCTGACGGCTGGCAGGATTTGAAAGTGAACAAGAGATTGACGGCCATCTATGAAAGAGCTGAAAACGGCAACGTCGCGTTGACTGCCGAGATCGACATGTCATCGACTGAAGGCGAATTTCTTCTCTCCCTTGGATTCGGCCGCACTCCTGACGAAGCTGCGCATCATGCGCTCGCTTCTGTCTATGATGGCTTCGACAGTTCTGCCGAACGGTATGTGAAATTCTGGAACGGTTGGAACAAGTCGAACTGGTCGCCGAAATCGAATGCATCGTTGTACGGAATCAGCAAGGTGGTATTGAAGTCACATCTCGGTGTCTATATGCCGGGCGGAATAATTGCGAGCCTTTCCATCCCATGGGGCTTTTCGAAGGGGGACGATGATCTCGGTGGCTATCACCTGGTCTGGCCACGTGACATGGTTGAAGCGGGAGGAGCTTTTCTGGCTGCCGGCGCGAAGGATGAAGTCAGGCAGGCCCTCACCTATCTGGAAGCGACGCAGGAAAGCGACGGCCACTGGCCGCAGAATATGTGGATGGACGGCAGACCATACTGGGGCGGAATCCAGCTTGATGAATCGGCGCTTCCCATTCTACTCGTTGACCTGGCTTTCAGGAAAGGTGCGATTACATCCGGTGACCTCAGAAGGTTCTGGCCGATGATAAGACGGGCCGCGGGTTTCGTCGTTAGAAACGGCCCTGTCAGCCAACAGGACCGATGGGAGGAGGATCCCGGTTACACCCCGTTCACTCTCGCCGCAGAAGTTGCCGGGTTGGTCGTCGCAGCATCTTTCGCTAGGAAATTTGACGATGGATCCCTTGCAGACTATCTGCTTGAGACCGCCGATATTTGGAATTCAAGCATTGAGAGATGGATATACGTTTCGAACACGAGGATCGCTCGCGAGGTTGGGGTGGACGGCTATTATGTCCGAATATCTCCAATCGACATTGCCGAATCCGGCTCGCCCAAGGACGGATACGTACCCATAAAGAACCGTCCTCCTGCTGATACAAACATCAAAGCGACGCACATCATAAGCCCTGACGCTCTGGCGCTCGTGAGACTCGGGCTTAGGGAAGCGGAAGATCCGAGGATCCTGAACACGATCAAGGTGATCGATGGGCTCCTGCGCGTGGGCACGCCCACCGGGCCATCGTGGCACAGATACAACGACGACGGGTACGGCGAACATGAAGATGGCAGCCCGTTCGACGGGACCGGGATCGGAAGGGCCTGGCCGCTGCTGACGGGGGAACGCGCCCATTACGAACTTGCCGGTGGACATATCGAGGCGGCCCGCAAGCTCCTTGAGACGATGGAGACTTTCGCCGGAGACGGCGGGCTTATCCCCGAACAGGTCTGGGATTCATCCGACATCCCCGAGAAGGAGTTGCTATTCGGAAAGCCGTCGGGCTCCGCAATGCCGCTCGTTTGGGCGCACGCCGAATACGTAAAACTTGTAAGATCCCTGGAGGAAAGAGCGGTATTCGACATGCCGCCGCAGACCGTTCAAAGGTATATAAAAGAAGAACATCCATCCGCTTACGCGTCATGGAGATTCAATCACAAAATCAGATCCATGAAAAAGGGATTGAAGCTGAGAATAGAGACTCTTGCCGGGGCGGTGATCCATTGGTCGGAAGACAATTGGAACAGCGTACACGATACCCCAACTTATGATACAGGACTCGGAATGTACTGTGCAGATATCGACGTTTCGAAAGCGAACGAAGGGCGTGAAATTTTGTTTACATTCTATTGGAGGGAGTCTGAGAACTGGGAAGGAACGAATTTTTCGGTTTCGATCGAATAAGGAGAAATTACTTGAAAATAGGAATGATTGGACTGGGTAAAATGGGAGCCAATATGGCAAAAAGGCTCCTTTTAGGCGGACATAAAGTCGTCGGGTTCGACAGAGACAGTCAGGCCGTCAGCAAGATAACGGAAGACGGGAACGAAGGCGCGACTTCCGTGGACGATTTGATCGCAAAGCTCGAAACGCCGAAAATCGTCTGGATCATGGTTCCTGCCGGCAAACCAGTCGACGATACCATCGACATGCTAATACCTAAGCTCAGGAAAGGCGATATACTGATCGACGGCGGCAATTCATACTATAAGGATTCCCTTCGGCGGTCGAAAAAGCTGGCCGACCACGGCATCAGCATGATTGACGCCGGTGTGAGCGGAGGTATTTGGGGGTTGAAAGAAGGCTATAGTATGATGATCGGTGGCGATGACAAGGCGGTTGAACACGTAAGGCCAATCTTCGAGACACTTGCCCCCGGGAAGGTAGAGGGATGGGGGCACGTCGGGCCCTGCGGTGCCGGGCATTTCGTCAAGATGGTGCACAATGGAATCGAGTACGGCCTCATGGAGGCTTACGCGGAAGGCTTTGAGCTCCTGAAGAAAAAGGAGGAGTTTGAACTCGACCTTCACCAGGTCGCGGAGATTTGGAGATTCGGGAGCGTTATCAGGAGTTGGCTCCTCGATCTGACGTCGGACGCATTGAAGTCGGATCAGGATCTAAGTAAGGTCGCGCCGTACGTCGCAGATTCTGGCGAAGGTCGCTGGACCGCCCTTGAGGCAATTGAGCTGGGGGTCTCACTGCCGGTGATCACTCAGTCACTTTACGAGAGATTCTCGAGCCAGGATACGGTTGAGTTCGGCGGGCGTCTCCTGGCGATGATGAGGCATGAGTTCGGCGGACACGCAGTAAAGGAAGGGATTTGACATGAATGACAGAAATATCCCTCCCTATCTTCTCGTAATCGTAGGTGGGACTGGAGACCTGGCGAGGAGAAAGCTCCTTCCTGCCATTTGCCGACTGCGTGATAAGCACCTCTCCAACTTTCTGCTGATCGGGGCCGGCACAGGGAAGAAACACAACGACGAGACCTACCGAGACTTCGTAGCTCGTTCGGCCGAAGATGAAGGGATCGATGCAAGGGTAGGCGGG
This sequence comes from Candidatus Kryptoniota bacterium, assembly GCA_046706745.1. GTDB lineage: Bacteria > Bacteroidota > Ignavibacteria > Kryptoniales > JAKASW01 > JAKASW01. The sequence goes on along the minus strand of JBJKPC010000076.1, from coordinate 216,860 downwards.
GAATCATTCGACTGGGCTTACTACCACTCTGTGGGAGGCGGTTCGGTGGAAGAGTACAAAACACTGGCTGACCGGATCAAAGAGCTGGAGGAACAGACAAATTTCACGGGGAATCGGGTCTTCTACCTTGCCGTACCGCCATCGGTTTTTCCCGGTGCCATAAAGAATATCGGCGAGGTGGGATTGAATAAGAGCAAAGGCAAGGTCAAACTGGTCGTTGAAAAACCCTTCGGGCAGGATCTCGACTCGGCGCGCAATTTAAACGATTTGGTCCATAAGTATTTCGACGAATCTCAGATTTACCGTATCGACCATTATCTCGGAAAGGAGACAGTGCAGAATCTAATCGCGTTTCGATTCAGCAATGCGATGTTCGAGTCACTATGGAACCGGGACAGGATCGAGAGGGTAGAGATCACGGTCGCGGAGACAGTAGGTGCTGAGCACAGGGGCGGTTATTACGATCGAGTCGGCGCGTTGCGCGATATGATTCAAAACCATCTGACCCAGATTACCACGTTAACCGCGATGGAGATTCCCACTGCGCTCGAAGCCGATGCAGTGCGTCATGAAAAGGTTAAGGTACTGAAGGCAATTTCCCCGATATCGCCGCAAAATGTCGTGTTCGGGCAATACACGCGCGGCGCGGTGCAGGGAAACGAAGTCGAGGGTTATCTCGAGGAAGAGAGAGTAAGCCCCGACTCGAAGACTGAAACGTACGTGGCCCTGAAGCTCAACATCTCAAACTGGCGCTGGCAAGGAGTCCCGTTCGTTTTGCGTACGGGAAAGCGAATGTACAAAGGAATTACGGAAGTAGCGATTACATTCCGGCGTCCCCCTGTATCCATATTCCGGCAGTTCTCCATACATGACATCCAGCCGAACAAACTCATCATGACGCTGCAGCCTAACGAAGGCTTCGATCTCTCTTTTAAAGTGAAAGAACCCGGGGATTCTTACAAGCTTTCGACCCAGAGGCTCCATTTTCAGTATGGGGAAGTATTCGGTAGAATTCCGGATGCGTATGAAACGCTTCTCCTGGATGTGTTGAAAGGCGACCAGACGCTGTTTGTAAGGTCCGATGAGGTAGAGACTTCATGGGAACTGTATACCCCGCTGCTATCGCAAAACTTCGACGTCCATAAGTATGCATCGGGGACATGGGGACCCGTTGAAGCCGAACGGCTGCTTGAAGGCGAAAGGTGGTCGACGATCTGATGACGGAAGTAAAGAAATTCCGGAATCTCGACGAACTTAGCGAAGCCGCGGCCTCAGAAATGGTCGCTTATGCAGTCGACACCGTCTCTCGGAATGGGCACTTCACAATTGCCCTTTCCGGCGGAAACACCCCACGGACGCTCCACCGTCTGCTCGCCACGCGATACAGGGACAATGTCCCCTGGGAAAATGTGTCGGTATTCTTCGGAGACGAGCGTTACGTACCCTATACCGACAAGCGGAGCAACTACCTAATGGCAAAGGAGACTCTGTTAAATTTCGTTCCGGTACCCCCGGAGAATATTCATCCTATCCCGACAGCTCTCCCGGATCCCGAAAAAGCAGCGGAGACTTATGAAGCCGAGCTTCGCCGTACCTTTGGTGAAGGAGAGAATACCTTTGACCTCCTGCTCCTGGGGATGGGAAAAGAAGGTCATACTGCATCTCTTTTCCCGGGGCATTCTGCGCTTGATGAGAGGCAGCGATGGGCGCTGTCAGTTGAAGTTCCGGCCTCACCGTCGAAGCGCATCTCGTTGACATATCCCGTCTTGAACAAGTCGTCCGTCGTTTACTTCCTTGTGAGTGGTAGTGACAAGAATGCATCTCTCAGGAAAGTCATTAGTGACGAAAGCGACTTTCATACTTATCCCGCAAAAGGGATAGTGCCCGCAACCGGACGACTGAAATTCTGGGTGGATTCCGCCGCGCTCGCAGATTGACCGAAGAATCTGTATTTCGGCAACATTTCTCACATCGAGAAGTGGAGTTTTTCTACATTTTGGCATCCAATCCGACCAGTTCTGACCCTTTTTGAACAGATAATCCCATCAAATTTTTAGTGAAATCACGCCACCGCGGAAAATATTATAAGTTTCGCAAAATCAAGAAGTTAGCGCCTTGACTTTTCCGAAGCTTTTTGTTATTATTTTACGAATTTCAGCGGAGGTTTATTGGCAAAAAAGGAAAAAAGACTGATACTCTCCAAAGGGAGTTCGAAGGTTTTGTATGCGCTCCCTCAGGACGATATTCTTTTGGCTGAATTTCGACCGGAGCTAGGGGTTGACGGGAAGAAGGTTTTCAAGATCAAGGACAGGCCGAAGATCGCCGCCGAGTTGCAGGCGTTTATATTTGCTTACCTCGAGACCTACCAGATACCGACGCATTTCTTCAGCCAGAACGGCAGCGAGCTTCTGATCAAACGTCTGAATGTCATTCCGGTTGAAGTGACCGTAAGAAATCTTGCGTCGCAGTCCTTTGCCAAACGTTTCAAGCATTTCAAGGGGAGACATCGGCTGGACTTCCCGATTTTCGAATATCTTCTGAAGGATGAAACCGGGGAGCATTTTGTAAACGATACTCACTTATATGCACTTCAGCTTGTGATGCCTGACGAATTCAGAACGATGAATCGACTTGCCAGTAAGATCGATGCCGTCATGAAGAGTTTCATGGAGAGACGAGGTTTCACTCTCGTCGATATTACGATGAAGTTTGGGAAGTACAAGGGTGTGATAATGCTCGGTGATGAGATATCGCCGGAGAACATTACTGTAATAGATAATTCAACGGGCGAAGAAATTTCGATCGCTTCGTCGCGAGACTCGCGGGAAGCTTCAAAACACTATCAACTCGTTTATAGTCGCATCCTTCCTTCTGCAAAGCGCAAGGCTTGACAGAAATGTTTCCTAAGTTGGCGCGTTACGGATCAGACGTAATAGCGGTCGTCCTGATTTCGTGCATTGTCCTTGTCCTCATCTCATTCCTTGTCCCGATAATTGTCATAAAGATCGTCATCGACATTTTGGCACTTCTTGTTGCGGGGTTTACGGTTTATTTCTTTCGTGATCCGGACCGCATTCCGCCCCTCTCGGGCGACGAGATGGTGATGTCGCCCGCCGACGGCAAAATCATCTTCATGGGCGAGATGGACGAGAAAGAGTTCCTCGGGTGCAGAGCTAAGCTGGTAAGCATTTTCATGTCCCCGGCCAATGTCCATGTCAACAGGATTCCGATGAACGGAGAGGTGAAATTCCTCAAATACATTAAAGGCGAGTATATCGTCGCTTTCGATGAGAAATCGAGCGACAGAAATGAACGGATGCTGATAGGCATTGAAAATAGGGGACAGCGGTTGTTGTTTAAACAGATCGCGGGTTTCATCGCGCGGAGGATTGTCTGTGACCTATCGGAGGGCCAGAAGGTCCATGCCGGTGACAGGTTTGGAATGATTAAATTCGGTTCCCGTGTCGACGTACTTCTTCCTCTCAACTGTGACGTGAAAGTGAAAGTGGGCGACAAAACCTTGGGCGGCAGCACGGTTCTCGGAGTCCTGCAAAATGAGTAGGAAGAGAAAGTATAACATACACATATCCCGGGCGGTAATTCCGAACTTCTTTACAATACTGAACATGTTTTCGGGGTTCATGTCCATTCTCTCTGCCGCCGACCGGAATTTTGTGTCCGCGGCATGGTTGATTGTTCTTGCGGCCATTTTCGACAGCCTGGATGGTGTCATGGCAAGGTTGACGAAGAGCTCCAGCGAGTTTGGCGTTGAGCTCGATTCGCTCTCCGATCTTGTCTCTTTCGGAGTCGCTCCGTCGTTCATGATTTACAAAATCGGACTCCATAGCCTCGGGCCGATCGGAACGATCTCGAGTGCGATGGTAATGGTGTTCGGCGGGCTTCGGCTTGCCCGGTTCAACGTTCAGTTGGTGGGGTTCGACAAGTCGTATTTCAAAGGTCTTCCTATCCCTTCCAGTGCGATCACGCTGAGCGCTTTTGTCCTCCTTTACTACGACAGAAGCGTCGGCTGGTTGAATCCGGGTGCGGAGCCGTTTCTCCCGGCTCTGGCAATCCTTTTGTCGTTCCTTATGGTCAGCACGATCAGATACGACACCATGCCCAAGCTCACCAGAAGGGGTATCCGTTTACACCCGCTGAAGTTTTCGGCCTTCATCATCGGCGTCATCATAACCGTGGTGACTCTTGGCAAGGCATTGTTCTGGTTATTCATGCTGTACATTATCGGCGGACTGATCCGCTGGCTATTCGAGCACATCAGATCGATACTTTCACCGCGCAAGCGCGGCGAGGAAGAGGAAGATGTCGAGCTCAGCAGTTTCGATATGTGAGGAGGTAATTTGTTTAAGGCGAGAATAGAAGTAACTCTGAAGAGCAAGATCCTTGACCCACAGGGGAAGGCAATAGAGAGCAGTCTTAGAAATCTGGGATTCGACAAACTCAGTGGCGTTAGAACGGGAAAGAACATTGACGTCGTGGTGAATGAATCCGATCTCGATCGCGCACTCGCGCTTGCACGCACGGCATGCGTCAAGCTTCTGGCAAATCCCGTCACGGAAGAGTACGAAGGAGAGCTCTTCGACGACTCCGGCAAGTCTGTCGCCAGGTTTTCCAGTCAGGATGGACTTGCTTCGGAAGCGAAGGAGAAATCATGGCAGGAAAAGTAGGCATCGTCGTATTCCCCGGTTCCAACTGCGATATGGATGCCTACAATGCATTCGGGACAGTAATGAATCAAAAGGTCGAACTCCTCTGGCACAAGAATTCCAGCCTGGACGATGTCGATGTTGTGGTCCTTCCGGGTGGTTTCTCTTACGGGGATTACCTGAGAGCCGGGGCAATTGCGCGATTCTCACCAGTCATGACTGAAGTTGTAAAATTCGCCGGGCGAGGCGGAATCGTGATCGGGATTTGCAACGGATTCCAGGTCCTCGTCGAAGCCGGCCTTCTTCCCGGAGCGTTGCTGAGAAATGCCGGTCTCAAATTTGTCTGCAAACAGGTTTTTCTGAGAACGGAAACGACGGCAACCCCCTTCACCTCGGCACTAGTTCAAGGGCAGGTCCTGAAGGTCCCGATCGCTCACGGAGACGGCAACTACTATGCAGATGATGACACCCTGAAGAGGCTTCGGGACAACGACCAGATTGTTTTCAGGTATTCCACTTCAGACGGAGAGATTACGGCGGCGGCTAATCCGAACGGGTCGATCCTCAATATAGCCGGAATTGTGAACGAGAAGCGGAACGTGCTCGGAATGATGCCTCATCCGGAACGCGCAAGCGAACATATCTTGGGAAGTGCGAGCGGAGCGATGGTTTTGAAATCGGTTATCGAGAGCGTAAATTGATGGAAAGCGGAGGTTGAGATGTTTGATTCTATTGGCCCCACTGAAATAATTCTTATCGTTGCGGCATTGTTGCTTCTCTTTGGAGGGAAGAAGATCCCTGAGCTGGCGCAAGGCATAGGCAAAGGGATAAAAGAATTCAAGAAATCGGTGAAAGAGCCTGATGAGAATCAGGAAAAAGAAGAACAGAAGAAAGATCAACTGAGTTAGAAGACGAAGCGAAATGTTCGAGAATTTTGGATTTGGCGAAATACTCCTGGTCATGATTGTGATCCTTATATTCTTCGGCCCCAAAAAGATACCGGATATTGCACAATCGATCGGAAAGGGTATCAGAGAGTTCAAGAAAGCTATGAGGGACGTGCAGGACGAGGTTACGAAGTCGGTGAGTGATGAACCCAAACCCGCGCCGAAAGAACCGGAGAAGATCAAAGGACCTTCCAAAGATCAGATGATTGAGCACGACACTCCATCGAAAACCGAAGCAAAACCGCAGTAACTTCCCAGTTTCAGGGTCTCGCCCGATTTTACCTCCCCATGATGAAGCTCGTGCAGGAAATGTTCCGGAAGGACACGGGGGGTTGTCTTTTTGCTAGATTGTGGTCCCTACATATTTTCGGTGGGCGATTCTAATACTACGGCACGCGCGATACGCGGAAGCGGGACGAATTGCCTTCGGGCGACTTAGATTTCCGGATTTTGCGGTGGCTTTGAAGATACGCGGGATGATTTTAAATTAAGTCGTTTCGGCGTGCCAGGTTCTGAAGGTACACCGGCGTAATTTTGTGTTTCAGATGCACGAAACTCAAATGGAGCGAGTCCTAGACCGACTCCGGAGCTCAATCATATGCTTGACGATCTAAGTATCGGCAAAGTCCTACTGATCCTCTTTTTCGTCCTGATTATTTTTGGTCCGAAAAAGATACCGGATATTGCCCAGTCAATCGGCAAAGGGATCAGGGAGTTCAAGAAAGCGATGAGCGATGTTTCTGCGGAAATCAAGAAACCTGTGAATGAGGAATCGTCCTCTCACTCATCGTCCACGGAAACAGGGCGCGCATCAGCTTCGGGTAGCACCAAAGCCGATTCGAAATCAGATTCTGAACTAAACTAACTATGGGTTTTGGCGGATAAATATCAGAATTTCAGAGAAAAACTACTCAGCGGCGAGACCACCTGTAGAAGAAACGTTGAAGAGTATCTCGGGGCTGCGAAGTCCAGAACTGAACTCAATGCTTTCCTGCAGCTTTTCGACGAATCGGTTGAGGCGGCTGAGAAGGTTGATGAGAAAGTAAAGGCGGGCGAAGCCGGAAAGCTCGCAGGCCTTGTTCTCGGTGTGAAAGACATAATCTCTATCAAGGACAAGAGACTCACCTGCGCGTCGAAGATCCTCGAGAATTTCACTTCAACTTACGATGCCACTGTAATCGAGAGACTCAGGCGGGAAGACGCCGTGATTATCGGTAAGACGAACATGGATGAATTCGCCATGGGGTCATCAACGGAATTTAGCGGGTTCGGCCCGGTCCTCAATCCTGCCGACGAGTCGCGGGTCCCCGGCGGATCGAGCGGCGGAAGCGCCTCTGCGGTTGCAGCCGGATTGTGCCAGGTTGCACTCGGCACCGATACCGGCGGGTCAATCAGGCAGCCTGCATCGTTCTGCGGCGTTGTCGGCCTAAAACCGACATACGGACGCGTGTCGAGATACGGACTTGTCGCATTTGCTTCGTCCTTTGACGTTATCGGACCCCTTGCCAATTCGGTTTACGATGCCGCGCTCACGTTGGAAGTGCTGGCGGGGCATGACGAACGTGATTCGACCTCCGCTGAGAGACCTGTGCCATCATATACGTCTCTGCTTGGCCGCGAAGTGAAGGCCTTGAGGGTCGGAGTCGCGAAGGAATCTTTCAGCTCGGGAGTAGCGAATGAGGTACGGCAGGCAGTGGAAAACCAAATAGATTCTCTTCGCTCTGCCGGTGTCGAGATAAAAGAGATTTCACTGTCGCATCTGGACTACACTATACCGACTTACTACATCCTCGCGACAGCAGAAGCATCATCTAATCTGGAGAGATATGACGGAGCGCGCTACGGCCACAGGCATCCACAGGTGGAGGATCTCGAAGAGATGTACGTCGAATCGCGCACCGAGGGATTCGGACCGGAAGTAAAGCGCAGAATCATGCTCGGTACTTTTGTGCTGTCATCCGGTTACTATGACGCCTATTATCGAAAGGCGCAGCGGGTAAGGCGGCTTATCAAGCAGGACTTCGACAGTGCCTTTAGGGACGTCGACGCGATCATTACCCCGACGGCCCCGACGACGGCTTTCGGGATCGGCGAGAAGACTTCCGATCCCATAAGGATGTATCTTTCAGATATATTTACCGTTTCCGCAAACCTCGCCGGAATTCCCGGTATCTCGGTACCCGTGGGGACGGATTCATCTTCCCTTCCGATCGGCCTCCAGCTTTTGGGAAGGCAGTTCGAAGAGGAGACGATTTTGACATTAGCAAACCATATCGAACAATCTTTGAAGAGTTGAAAGAGAGCTACAATAATGAGCATCTTAGTTGACAAGTCGACTCGTCTCGTGGTACAGGGAATAACCGGGGGCGAGGGTTCATTCCACACCGAACAAATGATCGAATACGGTACAAAGGTCGTCGCCGGAGTGACACCCGGAAAAGGCGGGACGAAACACCTGAACGTCCCGGTATTCAATACGGTCGCCGAAGCCGTGGAGAACGAAGGAGCAAACACATCGGTAATATTTGTCCCCGCCGCTTTCGCTCCAGATGCGATTGTCGAGGCGGCTGACGCCGGGGTGAAGCTGGTGGTTTGTATCACCGAAGGAATCCCTGTTCGCGATATGGTCGGTGTCTACGACTATTTGAAGAAGCGAAACGTTCATATGGTGGGTCCGAACTGCCCAGGCGTTATTTCACCGGGCAAGGCAAAAGTCGGCATCATGCCGGGGTTCATCCACCGAAAGGGGACAGTCGGAGTGATTTCCAGGAGCGGAACGCTTACCTATGAGGCTGTTGCTCAGGTTACGGCGCAGGGATACGGTCAATCGACATGCGTAGGCATCGGAGGTGATCCGATTATCGGAACGAAGTTCATCGACGCACTCGAGATGTTCAAGGATGACGACCAGACCGAAGCTGTCGTTATGATCGGAGAGATCGGCGGATCGGCGGAAGAAGAGGCGGCGGCATACATAAAGAAGAACTTCAACAAGCCGGTTGTCGGCTTTATTGCCGGGCGCACAGCTCCTCCGGGAAGAAGGATGGGTCACGCGGGCGCTATCATTTCGGGCGGCCACGGAACGGCGGACGAGAAGATGAAAGCGTTGAAGAAGGGCGGCATCATCGTGGTGGAAAGCCCTGCACTCATCGGGCAAGCCGTTTCCAAAGCTCTCGGATCCGGGTCGAAGAAAAAGACCACGGTTACTGTCAGAAAACCCGCTGCAAAATCGAAGGTGAAAAAGAGTCCGGCAAGATCGAAAAAAAGAAGATAGGAAACCAAAAAGAAGGCATAGCCGGCCGAGCTTAGATCCGGCCGCTGAACGCTTTCCAAAAAACATTTGAAAGGACGAACAGTTATTGTATGAGCCGAACACTCGCGATATTGAAACCGGACTGTGTGAGGAAAAACCTCGTCGGTGAAGTCATTGCAAGAATTCAGAAGGCCAATTTCAAGATCGTCGGCCTGAAGATGGTAAGGCTGACGAAAGAAGCGGCCGGGGAGTTCTACGCGGTTCACAAGGAACGCCCGTTCTATGCAGGGCTTGTCGAATTCATGACCTCAGGTCCCTGCGTGCCCATAGTACTAGAGAAAGAAAATGCATTCGAAGAGTTCAGGAAGCTCATCGGCGCGACCGATCCGAAGGAAGCTGTTGCCGGGACCATAAGGCGGGATTTCGCCGACAATAAAGGTGAAAATATCGTACACGGTTCTGATTCTCCCGAAAATGCCGAGCGGGAAATAGGATTCTTCTTCTCGGAACGAGAGCTCGTTGACCTTCATTAAGACTTGACCCTCAAGAGATTAGAAACACTCGCCTCCAAACTACTCTTCAAGAATCCATACTGGGAATACAAACTCGATAGATACACGCTCCCCGACGGAAGCGCCGGGGAGTACCACTATGTGCACTCACCGGGAGCCGCACTGATTATTCCGCTCCATGATGACGGTACTATGACAATTGTTAAACAATTCAGGTATCTCTGGAAGAAGGAGAGCATAGAGTTCGCCTGCGGTGGGGTGGTGGATGGCAACCCGTTGGAAACTGCCCGGAAGGAGCTTGCCGAAGAAGCCTGTCTGAAGGCGAAAGACCTCAAGCTGATTGCCGAGTTTAATCCGTTCAACGGCGCAACTGACGAGGTCTGCAGAGTGTACCTTGCCACCGGCCTGACGGGGACAATGCGGGAGAAGGATGCGTCCGAAGAATTTGAGATATTGAAGATGAGCACCGTCGAGTTTGAGAGACTGATCGAGAGGGGCGAAATATGGGACGGCATGACGCTGGCTGCGTGGGCGCTTTCGAAAAAGATCGTATCCGATTCCCAAAATATCGACGGGTAATGAAGTACCTCCCGGCTATATTCTTCGTTTTGTTTGCATGCTCTTTCGCACCTCCGACGCACGAAAGGGTCAAGACTGGAGACGAAGTTTTCATATCAAAATATCTCGGCCTCATCAAGGGTAAAACAGTAGGTGTAATCACCAACCAGAGCGGAAGACTCCAGGACGGAAGGCACATTGTCGATGTGCTTGCGAAGACACGCGGAGTGAAACTCGTGGCGATTTTCGCTCCGGAACACGGAATAAGAGGGAGGGCTTCGGCCGGAGAAGAACTTTCCGGCGGAATAGACAAGAAAACCGGAGTGCCGGTTTACTCCCTGTACGGAAAGACGCGGAGGCCTACAGCAACGATGCTGAAGGGAATCAGCGTGCTCATATACGACATACAGGATGTCGGTGCGAGATTCTACACATACATCAGTACCCTGGACTACTGCCTTGAAGCCGCCGCAGTGCATCACATGAAATTCATCGTTCTCGACAAGCCTGATATGCTTCGCGCGAATCTTGTCGATGGTCCGGTCTTGGTGGATTCAATGAGATCATTTATCGGGATCCAGCCCATACCCAGCGTCTACGGAATGACACCCGGTGAATTCGCTACTATGATTAACGACGCGGGGATGCTGAAGGGAGGAATAAAGGCCAATCTTACCGTGATCAGGATGGAAAATTACAGAAGAGACATGTGGTACGACCAGACAGGACTTAAATGGGTTACCCCGTCGCCAAATCTTCCGGACATGAACTCCGTTGAAGTATATCCGGGCAGCGTTCTACTTGAAGCCACAAATGTATCGGAAGGGCGGGGGACAAAACATCCTTTCGAGACCGTCGGTGCGCCGTATATCGATTCGGAAAAGTTGATCTCACTCCTGAATGAACAGCATCTAAGCGGGGTGTCGTTTCAATCAGCTTCTTTCACGCCGCGTTCCTATCCATGGGCGCTGAAACCGAAATACGCCGGCGAGATTTGTCACGGAATAAAAATCACCGTCACGCGCAGGAACGTGTTTCGTCCAGTCGAGATGGGCGTAACGATAGTCTGGGCGATCCATAAACTGTACCCTGAGAAGTTCAGGTTCATCCCCTCGTATTTCGACAGGCTTGCGGGTACTCGGGCCCTGAGGCTGATGATTGAAGCAGGGGAAAGCCCTTCGATTATTTTTGCGTCCTGGCAAAAAGGTGACAGAAAATTTGAACAATTGAGGAAAAAGTATTTGCTTTATCGATGAAACAGAATGCTTCCTCGGTAAAGGGCGGTTCAACAGGCAGGGCTGAATGACAGCGCGAATGTCGATTTCAATTCGATATCATCTTATCCTCACAGTTTCTGTGGTTCTATTAACGACACCCTTTGCCTATTCAAAGCCAGATACGCGTGGAACGGCGAAGGCGGACACTTCAGGGATTCCCCGCAAATTCCTCGTCAAACCTGTGGCGACCGCAGGTGCGATAACTGCCGATCCATCATATTCCATCGGTGATTCAGTTATAAGATGGAGTGACTACACGTATTCCGGTGAACTTCTGCAAAAAATCCCCGGGACGTTTCTTGCGAACATGTATCAGCCGGGAGATCCCTCGGAACTCTACTACGACGGACTTGGCAGCGGCTACACAAGATATCTTCTCGACGGGGTCGAAATGAACGAGCCGACTACCTCCACGCTAAATCTCTATCATGTTCCGCTGGAGTTCGTGAAAGATGTTGAGTACATAGATGCCCCAAGAGCTCCGATATACGAATTCAATGCAACGGGAGCTCTCGTGAATTTTCAGACGCATCTTTACAATGAGGCCGTTCCATACTCGAAGGTGAGGCACCTCGAGGAACCGTATAATTACCTGATAACCGACGGAGTATACTCGCAGAACATCGGGTATAGGACCAATGTCGATCTGGGATTCGAGCATCAGACCACGGACGGGAGGTTCGCCAATTCCCGCTATGACGGAGTGAACATTCGAGGGAAGATTCGTTACAGCATAGACTCCACAAGCCAGATCACCGCCACTGACGTATATTACCGTACCAAAGGGGGGATGACGGGGGGTATGCTCCCGTACGATATCACTTCGGCCATATTCGACCAAACGCTCGGAAGTGGACTGCTGCGGAGCCAGTATGCGACCATGACGTATCTTCAGCATCATCTGCAGGTAGCTTACTCGCAGAGTGCGCCTCGAGATTCCATCGACCATTTTACGGTTACAGGTTTCTTCGATTATTACAACCTTGACTACGGCGATGGCGGCATCCAGTACTTCATGACCAACCTCAGCAGACGCTTCGGCGTAAGCCTTCGCGGGACCGCAGTCCTCGTCGGTTCGAGGCTCGATTATGGCGCCGAGGCGGTCCGCGACGAAAACTATTATAACACCTATGCGGGAGTCCCGTTGAGGACCCGCCTGTCTGCATACGGGGATGAGGAGTTCTCTCTGTTCGGTTTTGTCCACGCAGGAGTGTTCGGCAGGGGAGATCAGGTGAATTCGAAGTTTTACCCCGCATTGGGAGCATCTTTCGGCTTAGGCAACGAGCTGGCCTACGTGGAAGCCGCGGGGAGCATTTCGCGCCATCTTCCCAGCCTGTCTCAAATGTATTTCAATACCCCTGACTTCAAAGGGAATCCTGAGCTCGTGGCGGAGACCGACAAGATACTTCAGGTCAAAGGTTCCGTAAATCTCGGAAACAACTTTTCACTACATGTGAAGCCGTACGTCCGGATGATCGATAATCCCATCTACTACAGGACCGACTATTCCGGCCAGCCGGTTTACCCGAAGATTTCTGTGACTAACCTCAGTACCCGGAACATATACGGAGTGGATGCCGATATGCGAGTGACGCTGTGGCATCTTACACTGGACGGCAATTTCAACTATACCCACGAGACGACGGATGGAAATGCTGTCTTGACACTCCCCGAGTATTACGGCGCAGGAGAACTCTATTACCAGAATATCCTGTTCACGGGGCATCTGAATTTGAAGGTCGGGTTGCGGGGAAGATTCCTGACTGTCTTCAGGGGAGATGGGTTCTATCCTCCGGCTCTAGTCTACTATCCATTTGCTCCGGCGGAGTTCGGGCCGTCCGGAAGCACCGATTTTATCGTTCGGGGGAGAATCGGGCAGGCGGTCGTTTACTTCACCATCTTCAACATTACAGGCGAAAACTATGTGATGAGCCCGGTATATCCTGCTCTCGACAATAGTTTCTGCATCGGGATCAACTGGGAGTTCCTCAACTAGCGCGCCTGCTCTTTCCGGAGTCTATGACGTTTCGCATGTGGATCGCAAGATCGTCGACGGAATAGGGTTTCGCCACAACATCGTCTACCCCAAGAGATATCATATCATCGACCTTCTCTCCCACACTCAGCCCCGTTGCCAATAAGACGCGGACTTCGCGCTCGATGTTCTTCAGGACCGGGTAGACCTCGTTCCCGGTCATTTCCGGCATCAACATGTCCAGAACAACGAGGTCAATCTCAGCATGCCGTTCCTTGAAAATTCTTATTCCTTCCATCGCTCCCTGGGCGATTATCACTGTGTAACCCAGTCCTTCTAGGATTTCTTTCGTCAATTTGAGCAGCGTGAGCTCATCGTCGATTACGAGAACCGTCTCGGTCCCGCGAGGTACCTCCTTGACTTCGTTCCGGGTCTCATCGACCGGAGTCTTGTCGGTTGCCGGGAGATAGACTTTAAAGGTTGTCCCCTGGCCAGGCTCGCTGTAAACGTTGATGAATCCCTTATGATTCTTGACGATCCCGTAAACGATTGAGAGCCCAAGGCCGGTTCCTTTACCTATCGGTTTCGTCGTAAAGAATGGCTCGAATATCCTTTGTCTTGTAGCTTCGTCCATTCCTGCTCCGCTGTCGGTGACGGAAAGACATGCATATCGCCCGGGCTTTGCATCAGCGATCTGTTTTGTAATTTCGCTGTCGAAGTCCACGTTTGAAGTCCTGATATGTAATGTTCCACCGTCGGGCATTGCATCCCTGGAATTGATGCTCAGGTTGATGATTATTCCCTCGATCTGGCCAGGATCGGCCTCGACGTTGTAGAGGGCGGGGTCAAGGGAATATTCGACCTTTATGTTTTTGCCGATACTTCTCACCAGGATTTTCATTGCGTTGTTTATTGTGTCGTTGAGCTGCACGGGGATCACCTTGCTTTCACGCTGCCTGGAAAACGTGAGAAGCTGGGAGGTTAGCTCAGCCGCTCTTTTTGCGGAAACGTCAAGCACGTCCAAATATTTTATCAGCCCGGCTTCACGGGAAGCGAAATCCTTTCTGAGTATGCCGATCGCACCGTAGATTGATCCCAGAAGGTTATTGAAATCATGAGCTACGCCGCTTGCCAGTTGGCCGATGCTCTCCATCTTCTGCGATTGGAACAACTGATCCTGAAGTTTCTTCGTATCTGTAATATCCACCATGGCCAGCTGGATAGCGGGTTTGCTCATGTAAGTTATGCCCGCGGCCCAGCCCTCTATCGACTTGATCTTTCCAGTTGAAGTCACCGCTCGTACAGAAAATTGCATGTCACTGTTTGTCGTCCCGGCAGCTTCCTCAAATCTCTCGAATATCTGGAGGTAATCGATCGGATGTATGAAAGTGCTTAATTGTGCACCTTGAAGGGAGGACAAGTCGGTCTCGAACAGGTTGGCAGCTGTCGGATTGGTGTAAACGATAGTATCTTCCTGGACCACCAGTACTGCCAGGAGAGAATGTTCCACGAGGCTTCGGTATTTTTCCTCGGATTCATGGAGCGCTTTTTTGACGGACTGCTCGTCCGTGACGTCGCGTCCGATCGCAAGGATTCCTGCGGCGCGGTCGCCCGAGCGGAGAGTTGTCATACTCAGCTCGACGACCCGCTCGTCGTTGTACTTTGTCAGAAGCCTCAGGGTATGGCGTAGGTGCTTTTCGGGGTATTGGAATTGCTCCGTGATATGTACTGCCAGTTCATCGGCGTCGCCAGGGTGGGTAATGATGGCTATTGTTCTTCCCCGAATCTCGTCGGCGGAGTACCCCGTCAGCTCGAAGAACTTTCGATTTGCGAAGACGAATTCGCCGTGTATGTCGAACAAAACGACCATATCATTGGCTTGTTCCACCAGATTGCGGTACCTGTACTCGGAAAGCCTCAGTTGTTCCTCGAGCCTTCGCTTCTCCGTGATATCGCGCTGGATTCCCCACATCCTCACGAGCCTGCGGTCTTTGATTTCTCCTATATACGAGTTCTCGAAATAGTGGATATTGCCGCGGCGGTCTCTCTCTACCGTTTCGACGTTCGTTATGGAGAAGTTTTGCTCGGTGAATCTAAGCTTCGATGCCGCATAGACGTCCAAGTCGGCCACGAAGTCGAGTGCCCTTCTTCCTATCAGTTGTTCCGGGTCTTCGAAGCCGTACATGCGTGCAAGAGCATTGTTGCACTCCGCTATGATTCCCTTCTCCGCGATATTTCGCGCAATCTTGTCGCGTTCATCCGATATCTCCAATGGTTCGGGAAATTCTATCCGCCAGATTCCCTCCGCGCTGTTTCTAATGAAATTCTCATATCTTACCCGCTGCAGTTCGGCCGCGACTTCGGCCTTCCGTTTCTCAGTCAGGTCGACAGCTGTAACCACCGCATAAGTGGTTTCGCCGTGAATTATGTTTGTGCCTTTCACCTCCATCTCGATGGGGGATCCGTTCTTGTGTTTGTATGATTTTGAAGGGAGTTGCATTACCCCTGTTTCGACGGCACATTTCATGCCAGCCTCAAGTTCTTCTCTGGCCTCGAACACCAGGTCGAACAGAGTGAGCTTTTGAAGTTCCGACCTCCCGTATCCGAACGATTTCAGGAAGGCATCGTTGGCTTCAAGCAGCCTTCCGGTTGACAGCTCGACCACGAACACGGGTGAACTGATTTGGCTGAGCGTCAGCGCATATTCTTGTTCCAGGAGAGCATGCCGACGCTTGATTTCCGCCGATTGCAGGACCACAGAAAACTGTTTAGCGGCCGCGCCGAGGACCTTCTCGGGTATTCCGGATCCCGTCTCGGGATGCTCGGTTTCCCAGAACGCCGCGAGGAGTAAGCCGAAGAAGTCCGATCCTGCTCTTAGTGGGTAGCCGGTTATCGAGTCAACGACTGCGCCGGAGAAAATAATGTCTTTTAACTCCGTATAGTATTCGGAGTCGGCATGCAGATGAACCGGTCGCTTCGATTTGCTGAGGAATCTAACCGCTTCATGATCTGAAGAAATGTCGATCTCCGCAGCCGCACGAGTCTTATCGGAGCTTGATACCTGGGAAAGTCTTCCACGCGGGTCGTCGGTCAAGAGCAGGGAAATCGAAGCAGCCCCGGTAAACCGTTTGAGCTCGGCCAGAAGTTCGGACGACGCGTTTGTGAAATCCGTACCCTGCAAGACCGATTCGCAAGTGTCTGCAAATGCCGCGAAGAGAGAATCGATCGTGCTCCACTTTGGCTTGTCGTTGCGTACGGTTTGCTCTTTCATCCTACCAGTCTATATGGTAACATTTTATGGGAATTTATCCCTATTCGCATCAAAATACAAAATCCGGTGATCCATGATAAATGCGACAGGTACGGCCGCTACCTTACCGCGACGAGTCTGCCGAGGAGCAGTGCAGTTGAGAACAGCAACCCAAATTGAGTATGGACCACGGACACGGCTTTCATCGCCGGCATCATTTCCACCGCGGTCTTGCCGCTGCGGAAGATCTTGACCGCACGGTTGGCTTTGGGAACCGCCACAAGAACGATGAGAACCCACGGTGTCAGGAAATTCAGCAGCACCAGGCCTGCCGTCCACAGAAAACTTGTCATCAGCATTCGCTCGAGGATCGTGATTGCGCTGTCGCGCCCGAAGATTATCGCAAGCGTTTTCCTCCCCTTTCTCGCGTCACCCTCGGCATCTCTGATGTTATTTGCCATCAGAATTGCCGCAACGAGGATGGAGATGGGAACTGCGATGAGGACTGCCGTCATTGTTAGGGTTTTCCTCTGGATGTAATAGGAAATCAACACAATCACGGGCCCCATGAAAAACCCGGAAGCAGCTTCTCCAAAAGGGGTGTATGCGAGCGGCGAGCGTCCCGCCGAATAGAAGAAACCGACTGCCATACTTACCGAGCCGATCGCAGCTATCCACCAGCTGGTTCGCAGGCATATGTACGCACCCAATACGACGGATACGGAGAAAAAAACAATCGCCGCCGCCAGAACAGTCTTTTCCTCCAACTCCTTGCGCACGATTGCTCCCCCGATCCCTACCGATTCGATCGAGTCGAGCCCACGTTTATAATCGAAATACTCATTGAACATGTTTACGGCCGCCTGGATAAGCACAGAAGCTGACATCATGGCTGCGAATAGAAAGAGATCGAAGGTGGAGCCTTCGGCATAAGCCATCGAGGTCCCCATTAGTACGGGCATTATCGCTGCAGTCAACGTATGAGGTCTCATGAGTTGCCACCAGACCTGTCTGCCGATGCCGTTGCGGTGTTCTCTCTTCATGGGACTTCAGAAGAGCGGCCTGAATCTAAACTCCGCTCCGATTTTCCTTTCCACGAGGTCTTTTGCAGATTCGACATCAAGTCCTTCTATGCCTACTACGCTCATATAAACCTTAGGGATATAATTCTTGGCCCCTTTTGCGAATTCAATCATCGATTCCCATTGTTTGCCGTTCGGTGTTCCCATCAGTTTCGCGTACTCGTCTGGATCAGTCGAGTTCAGGCTGATCGAAACGGAATCGATCAGGCCCTTCAACTCCGGAAGAATGTCGCGATGGTTGATAACGTTGCCGTGTCCGTCGGTATCAAGCCGGGTCTTGCCCCCTTTTTCTTTGACATAAACGGCAACTTCTTTCAGGACATCCAACCTGATCGTGGGTTCACCGTACCCGCAGAAAACAATTTCATTGTACTTATTCGGATCGCCTATTTCTTTTATTAGATCTTCTACCGACGGCTCTTTTGCAATATGAAGGTTATGCCCCTTTACCATCGCCTCGCCTTTCCGGTCGCAGAAAATACAGTCGGCGTCACAGCGTATGGTCAGGTTGAGGTACAACGAATTCCGGATCTGGTAAGCTATCTTGGGCTGCGGCTTTTCCCCGACGCCGAAGAGTTTGTACGCGTTGTATGAAGTTATCCGGCGAATATCTTCCGGTGTCAGATCCTGGAGCGAGGAAATTTTCTCGACTATTTGCGAGGTGTACGCCGGTTCATTTGTTTGTCCGCGGTAAGGGACAGGCGCAAGATAAGGCGCGTCGGTTTCGACGAGGAAGTGCTCAGGTTCGATGGTTTTTACGACCTTCTGCAGCCCAGCCTCCTTCGATTTTCCGAAGGTCACCATGCCGCTGATGCCGAGATAGAAGCCGAGCCGGATCGCTCTGAACGCAATTTCGTAAGTCGAATTGAAACTGTGAAGTACCCCTCTCGGCTGGAGGTTGAGCTGATAATCGAACCGACGGGGCAGGATCCAGCCGGTTTCAACCTGTCTCTCCAGGATTTCCATCAGGTCGACATCTGATTCGCGATTATGGATGGAGACCGGGAGCTTGACCGATTTTGCGATTTCGATTTGTGATTCGAATATCTTCTTCTGAATTTCCGGGGGCGAGAGGTTATAATGATAATCGAGGCCAATCTCCCCGATTGCGACAACCCTATCATGAGACGACATGTCTTCAATCTTTTCCAATGCCGCTGTGTCGGCGTGAGAAGCCTCGTGCGGGTGGATGCCGATGGCGGCAAAAACGTTCTCGTATTTCTCGGAGAGCTCGATGGCCCTCTCGCTCGAGGGAATATCCCATCCGGGTACGACGACGTATTTGATTCCGGCGTTAGCCGCTCTTTCGATAGTGTCGCCGGGGTCGGGGAATTTCTCGTGATTGAGATGTGCGTGTGTGTCAACTAGATAAGTCATTCCTGGGTATCTTCCTTCGTTTGAAACTGCAAACGGTCGGGTCTTGAGGTCAGGGAGCGGTGCTCTTCCGTTGCATCTTCGGGGTACGTAAGGCTTGTGAAAGCGAAGAAGCCTCCACGATCCTGCCTCCACCGGATGTTTTCTAATTTCGTCAAAGCGGACCAAAAATTCACGACAAGATGAAAGCTGATGTGGGAAAATTTCCCCGAAACCTGTTCGGAACGGAAGTGGGGAGATCCCGCGTGACAATGGAACAAGTGTGGCAAGTTGTCGCACTTATGCGAGGAAGAATCTGACACTGCCGCCCTAATTTGACCGGATTACCAATTAATTGTAGGCACGGCATTTGAGGGATTTTTCAGGAATCCTATGGTTCATAACAAGTCTGCGGGCCGACGAAGGGATCCTGCATGTCGGGACAACCCGGCGGACCAGTTTGCCCTTAGCACAAAATGCGGGAGGAGAACGAGTTATGATTGAAATCAGGATGCACGGCAGAGGCGGTCAGGGCGGGGTAATTGCTGCAAAGATTCTTGCATCTGCGATCTTCAAGGAGGGACGATTTGCACAGTCGTTTCCGTCTTTCGGCGTGGAGCGAAGAGGAGCCCCGGTGCTTGCCTTCACACGGGTCGACAACAAGCCCATCAGGTTGCGTACGGCAATCTACGAGCCCGATCATCTTATTATTCTTGATGCCACCCTTATCAAATCGACAAACGTGTTCTCCGGTCTTAAAGCCGGCGGCACGATTCTAGTCAACACATCGAGCGGACTGAGTGTCTTTAATTTCCCGGGTGAATATCCGGCCGCTGCCGTTGATGCTGCGGACATAGCGGTGAGACACGGGTTGGGGACAAAGGGAATGCCGATCGTGAACACGGCGATACTCGGGGCGTTTGCAAAGTTTTCAGGGATCGTGGGGATTGATGCGATAGTCGAGGCGGTCCGTGAAGGTGTACCGTTGAAGCAGGATGAAAATGCGTCGGCGGCACTGGAAGCCTATGAGACTGTCGAGACATCGGCGGAAATCGCAGGCCGCGGGAATTTGCCTTCTGAAGAGAATGGAACTATAACCGTAAAATAAGGGCGGCTGTTATGGCAAAATACAATTACACCACCGTCGAAGAAATGCCGCCGCTGGCATTCTCGCTCGAATCTACTCGTGAAATCCCGACGGGGAGCTGGCGGCATGTAAGGCCCGTTTACAGGGACAAGGTGTCACCATGCCAGATAGGTTGTCCCGCCGGCGAAAAGATCCCCGTCTACTTCGAGCTCGTGAGGCAAAAGAAATATGAGGAGGCATGGCACAAGATACTCGAAGATAACCCACTTCCGGGGGTAACCGGGAGAGTTTGTTATCATCCCTGCGAAGGAGAATGTAACCGTGCCGGATATGATGAGGCCGTTGGTGTCCACAACATAGAACGATTTGTCGCGGATAGGAACATTAGGAATCACAAACTTCTGACCGTGGTCGAGCCCAGAAAGAGCGAGAAGGTCGCGGTCATCGGCTCGGGCCCATCGGGACTTTCGTGTGCTTACCATCTTACTCGAAGAGGATACCGCTCGGTCATATACGAAGCTGATCACGAAGCCGGCGGCATGCTGAGGTATGGAATTCCCGACTACAGGCTTCCGAAGAAAATACTCGACAAAGAAATAAAGGACATCGAGAGTCTCGGCGTGGAGATAAGAACAGATTCCAGAATCGGCGGGAACATAGCGTGGAGCGAGCTGGAAAAGTATGATGCGGTCTATGTTGCGGTCGGCGCCGTTCGAAGCAGGCAGTTGGACGTTCCCGGTGAAGATCTGAAAGGTGTGTACAGCGGTGTCGAGTTCCTGCGCCAGCTGAACGCCGGATCCATACCTAAGATCGGACGTAACGTTCTCGTAATCGGCGGAGGCAACACCGCTGTAGATGCGGCCAGAAGCGCGCTCCGGCTCGGCAGGAAGGCTACTATAATCTACCGGCGTACCAGAAACGAGATGCCCGCCGTTCCTGAGGAGATTGAAGAAGCGGAAAAAGAGGGGGTACACTTCGAGTTTCTATTGGCCCCGGTCGGCGTAAAGGGAACAAAGGGCAGGGTCATTGAAGTCGAACTTATGAAAATGAAGCTTGGCGAACCGGACTCAAGCGGAAGGAGGAAACCCGTCCCGGTAAAAGGCTCTAGGTTTTCAATGAGAGCCGACACGGTCATTTCTGCAGTCGGTGAAGAGCCGGACCTGTCGTTTCTTCCTTACTCATTCCTGAAAAAGGGAGTTCGGCTGTTCGTGGACGAGGATCACTCTACAGGCGTTCCCGGTATCTTTGCCGGAGGTGACGCGGCAACCAACCCCAACGGGACAGTGGTGAACGCGATTCGCGCCGGAAAGAACGCGGCGGCTTCGATAGACGAGTTCCTCGGTTGGCGAACGAAATCTGACGGTCTGTCCCGCGATGTAGTTCGCCCGGAAAGAATCAACACTTTCTATTTCCCGCACCAGGCGCGAGTGGCTGTCCCGCGAAACCCCGTCGATAAGAGTAAGACCGCTTTCACGGAGGTAAACAGGACCTTCACTGAGGCGCAGGCACTTGCCGAGGCGGACAGATGCTTCACATGCGGCACCTGTCTGCATTGCGATGTGTGTATGACGTTCTGTCCCGATGTTGCCATAAGCAGAAACGAAACCGGTGAGTACGTAATAGACTATGACCATTGTAAAGGATGCGGAATTTGTGTTAACGAATGTCCGCGCGAGGCGATGGAACTGGTGCCGGAGGTACCGCGCGAGCTGGCAGAGGAGGTCGAAGAGGCATGACAGGCAAGAACGGAACAAACAGCAACAGCGGCGCGTTGCTTCACCCGTCGATCGATAAAGTATTGGTCATCGAGGGGACTCATGCGGCTTCCCACGCGGTGAAACTCGCCCGCGTGCAAGTAATAGCCGCCTACCCGATTACTCCGCAGACAAGCGTAGTCGAGAAGCTCTCGGAAATTGTGAGCGACGGAGAACTTGATGCAAAATTCATAAAAGTCGAATCGGAACATTCCGCCATGGCGTGCTGCATCGGCGCTTCCGTAAGCGGTGCGAGAGCTTTCACGGCGACATCGTCGCAGGGACTCGCACTGATGCATGAGCTCCTACATTGGGCAGCCGGAGGCAGGCTTCCGATCGTTATGGTGAATGTGAATCGGGCGATGGCGCCGCCATGGTCGATATACGTCGATCATAACGATAGTCTGTCGCAGCGCGATACAGGGTGGCTTCAGTTTTATGCCGAGAGCAATCAAGAGGTGACGGATACCGTTCTTCAGGCTTACAAGATAGCGGAGGCTGTTTCGCTTCCCGTCATGATTAACCTTGATGCCTTTGTATTGAGCCATACTTCCGAACCCGTGGCGCTTCCTAAGCAGGAATTGGTGGACGAATTTCTTCCGGCGAGGAAAGCGGGGTTTAAGGTTGACACGTCGGATCCCAAGGCTTTCGGCGCTCTTATCGGACCGGAAGCATATATGGAGATGCGATATAAGCTGTACCAGGGGATGGATGAAGCCAGGGAAGTAATCAGGGAAGTCGACCGTGAGTTTGCCACCAGATTCGGGCGATCGTACGGCGGGCTTGTCGAGGAATACTGCACTGAAGACGCGGAAGTTGTCCTGATGACTTCCGCAACCGCAGTGAGCACTTCGCGAATTGCAGTGGATGAATTGAGGAGTATGGGATTCCCTGTCGGTCTCATGAAGGTGCGGGCTTTCAGACCATTCCCGGTTGAAGAGATTCGCGCCCTTGCCGGACACGTGAAGAAGATCGGCGTATTGGATAGAAACGTATCGTTCGGTGCGACGGGGATCATCTATCAGGAAACTAAGGCCGTCCTGTACAACGCTTCGGTCAGGCCAGCCGTGTTCGGCTTCATCGCGGGGCTGGGAGGCAGAGACATAACTCCGGAAACAATCAAAGAAATGTTTTCCTACGTGATGAACCATGATGAGCCTGAGAGCGAAACAGTTTGGATCGGATTGAAAACTGAAGCAGCAGGAACGGTGGAGCCACCTTTCCCGGAGAATACCGGCAATAACAAAAAATCAGGGGGAGTATAGCCATGGGACAAATCAAATATCAGTTGCCTCCCGATGAGATACTGGCTCCCGGCCATTTTGCGTGTCCCGGGTGCGGCGGGACGCTGACGATGCGTTACGCGCTGAAGGCACTTGGGCGAAAGACTATCGTGGTTATACCTGCCTGCTGCTGGTCTGTCATCGACGGTCCGGTGCCTTATTCGGCGGCGGGAGTGCCTGTCTTTCATACCGCATTTGAAACGGCAGCTTCCACTGCGAGCGGCATCAAGGCCGGCCTGGATGTCCAGGGAGATCATGAAACAACAGTCCTTGCTTTTGCCGGCGACGGGGGTACTTTCGATATAGGATTCCAGGCTCTTTCCGGCGCGGCAGAACGGAACGAAGATTTTATCTACGTTTGCTATGACAACGAAGCTTACATGAATACTGGCATTCAGCGAAGCTCGGCGACGCCTTTCGGAGCGTGGACGACCACTACCCCCGTTGAATCGCCCAAAGCCGAGAAAAAGAAAAACATTGTCGAGGTCCTTGCCGCTCACAGGATACCGTATATTGCGACTGCCAGCGTCGCGTATCCGGACGATATGATATCGAAGATTCAAAAGGCGAAGAGCATCCGTGGCCTGAAGTTCATACATGTTTTCTCGCCGTGCCCTCCCGGCTGGAAATTCGAGCCGGAGGATTCGATAAAGATCTCGCGAATGGCGATAGAGAGCAGGGTATTTCCACTCCTTGAGATATTCGATGGAGTGGATTACAGGCTTTCAAGAGAGCCCGCCGGCATCCCGGTTCGAGACTACATAAAGATGCAGGGAAGGTTCCGCCATCTCAACGAGGATGAAATTGGACATATCCAGCGGAACGTCGACGAGGAATGGGAGAGACTGATTGCCAGGCTGGACGCATCCCCGACAAAAAGTATGTCTCGCGCGAACCGCCCTTTCACCGGCCGAAAGCAACGCTCTGCAAAGTGATTATTCGGACGGCTGAAGGAGCAGCGGCGGGAAGAAAACAGGCGGTGTCAATAAATAACGAATCGAGCGCAGGGTGATCAACAAAGGCTACCTTCGCTCGATATGAATCAGGCAGCAGATTACCGAACAAGGATTTCTGCAGGCAATTGGAGGAGCTGTGGCGCAGTATAAGATCAGAAATGGTAATCAGATGATAGCCGAAGGAGCAGTCGCGGCGGGCTGCAGATTCTTTGCAGGCTACCCCATCACTCCGGCATCCGGTATTTACAAGTCCATGATCGATGACCTTCCCAGGCGCGGCGATGTAGCAATCAGCGCACCCGACGAAATATCTGCACTTGCCTACTGTGTCGGTGCTTCGCAGAGGGGCTTCAAGACAATGACAGCGACATCCGGCCCCGGCTTTTCGCTGATGGTTGAAACTCTGCAATATGCCGTCATGACCGAGACCCCGGTAGTGATTGCTCTAGTCCAAAGACTGGGACCGAGTACCGGCGGGGCCACTCAGGGAGGGCAAGGAGATGTGCTTTTTGTGGGGAATTCCATTGCAGGTGGTTACGCGATCCCGGTATTTTCACCCTCGACGCCGGTCGAAGCTTACGAGTTGACGATCCATGCTTTCAACGTTTCGGAAAAGTTGAGGACTCCGGTCGTTCTGCTGACGGATAAAGAGGTCGCGATGACGTCGGAGAATGTCGACTATTCTTCTCTTCCCGCTGCGGAGATAGTCGACCGTAGGTTCTTTGCGAGGAACGACGGGGAATCTTTCAGATCGTACTTTTTCACGGATACCACGGATATCCCTGCCTTTGCTGCGATCGGTGGGGAGGAGAAAGTCACGGTTACCGGGTCAGCCCACGACAAATCCGGTCGGCTTCAGAAGAACTCGCCTGAGACCATAGAAGTATTGAGACATCTCCACCAAAAAATTGCGTCTAATGCGCACGAGATAACTCTTCTTGACCTTGACAGGGCAGACAATGCGGAGAAAGTGATCTTTAGTTTTGGGATAAGCGCCCGTACGACAAGGGAGGCGGTATCGAATCTGCGATCTAGAGGAGAGCGTGTTACTTTCTGTAATCTGAAGACGCTTTTCCCGATTCCTGAAAAGGAGATAAGGGACATAGCAGGCAGTGCGCAAATGATCGTCGTAGTGGAGGAGAACATGATGGGCCTCTATCGAACCCAGATTGAGCGACTGTTTCCCGGGAAAAACATCTTAGGTGTCAACGGCGTAGGAAGAATGATTACGCCGCACGAAATCGAAGAAGCCTTTTCATTGAGGAATTGAGGGGACTGCCATATGCCAGAAGCCGTGACACAAAGCCCGAAAAACAGAAGAACGTATCTGAAAGCAGGCGAGAAGACTCCTTTCTGCAAGGGATGCGGTCATCACCATATAACTAACGCTATCAATGAAGCTTTGGCTCGACTCGACATAGAGCCTTTTCATGTAAACATAACGAGCGACATCGGCTGCGTCGGCCTGGTAGACACCCTTTTCGAGAAGGTCCATTCGTTTCATACTACCCACGGCAGATCGACTGCGTTTGCCACAGGGGTGGAGCTGGCCGACTCGATACTTGCGGATTCCAGGTTGAAGAGTATTGTCGTGATCGGAGACGGCGGATCCATGATAGGCCTCCTTCATCTGGTGAATGCCGCCCAGATGAATGTCGATGTGACGGTAATACTTTACAACAATTTTCTTTTCGGAATGACGGGCGGTCAGAACTCCTGCTTCTCTCCGCTTGGCTTTGTGACTACCACGACACCGGGCGGGAATATTGTGCCGCCTTTGAACTTGCCTTTATTACTGAAGGGTGCAAACGCCGGGTTTCTCGCGCGGAAGACCGCCACAGACCCGGATCTTGCCGCGACGATTGCAGAAGCAATAGCTTATCCGGGCTTTGCCCTGGTGGAGATCCTTGAACTCTGCACAGAGTATGCAATCCGGGACAACGCGATACGCGGTAACAAGCTCGCAGAGCTTGAAGACGGATCAGTAGCAGAATTGGGGATTCTCGCAAACAGGCAGGACCGGAAAGAACTCGGGGAGGCTTATAAACAGCAGCAGACAGGGCAGCTCCGGCGTCGGGATACGCCCGTGATAGAACCGCGCTACGAAAACTCGCTCGAGAAGAGGACCGGCATTATAATAGCGGGCACAGCCGGGGAAAGAGTTCAGTTCTCGTCGTACATGCTTGTCCAGGCTGCGGTCCTTTCCGGCGCAAATGCGACTCAGAAAAATGACAACCCCATAACGCAAGGGACGGGCTTTTCGATGTCTGAGGTAGTCTTATCCCGCGAGTCAATCTTTTATACCGGAATAGATACACCGGATATTATGGTCGTCGTCTCGGAGGACGGCGTCAAAGAGCTCAGGGCGAAAGGTCTGTTTCACAGAACCGGCCCCGATACGATGATTATTGCAGACGATACACTGGAAATTCCCGAATGCCCGGGCCGGGTTGTCCGGCAGCCTCTACGGCGAATGTATTTGCCCGCGGGAGCTGCTTTGGCAGGTATTCTGACAGCAGTGAAGATGACGGGAATTCTTCCACCGCTTGCATTCCAGGATATTGCAGTCAAACAGAAGCGCTCGGAAGAGCTCCTTTCCATCGTTGAACATGTTTTGGGAGGAGAATGAGGAGAGGAAAATGGCTAAGGATGAACCGGAAATCAAAGAGACTCTGATCTCGATTCTTGAAGAAGCAATCCAGAGCGAAATCGATTCGGAAGAAAAGTATTTGCACGCTGCCGGCCTTGCCTGTGACACTCGCATTAAGGATTTCTTCATTTCGCTGGCAAGGATGGAAAGGGAGCACAAAGAACAGCTTACCGCGCAGCTCCAGGAACTTCGTGCGCAGTTGACTGTACTGGGCGAAATGAATGATATGTTCGTCTAGTCGGAGGGTACCGGGATCATTTAGGGCAATGACTGGCAGGTCAGACTTCCTGTTTCCTGGAACCCGCATCGACGAGAATTAACTCTGTATCGGGAAGATATTAAGCCGTGGATTTGCATGATCGGTGTTCCACGGCTATTTTTCCCCACGGACATTTCTGACAGCTGAACCGAGCATAGCGGTTGCCGGGCTGTCATCAGGTTTATCGGGAACTGACAAGGAGGGGATGTCCAGATTGCATGTGAGGTCTGAAACCTCTGGTCCGGCATTTTATTGGTTCGTGGACAATGAAAATCACCTTTCACTCCCCTGCGCCGGATAAAGCCGTGATGTTGGAACGTCTATGAAGAAAATCGTTCTTCTATTCTTTGCATTCTTCTTCAGCTCTTGCGCAACACTGACTTTCCAGGATATTGCTTCACTTCAGAAAGAGCTGGACATAGCCAGGCTGCCCGTGCAAGCTGATTACCCCGGGGCCGATGCTGTAATCATCATGGAGAGGACTAATGTCAGGACGGCCGTCGATACCAACTACGACTTCCACACTACTGTAACTTTCCGTCGTGTCGAAAGGATATTCGGTGATATTGCCCGAGAATCTAAGGTGAACCTCACGCTCCGACCCGGCCAAACGCTGCTTGATATCAAAGCTCAAACGATCCATCCCGATGGTAGAGTCATTCAGTTGGAGAAACGGGATTTTCATGTCAGTTATGGCGGACCTCTGGAAGGCTCTGTGTTTCATTCGGATGTTGGCGAAGTCGAATTCACCTTCCCGTCGGTTGTGAGCGGTTCGATCGTAGAGTATGCGTACCGAATCAGAGATGAATTGCCTTTTCCCGCGGGCGAATGGGTAATTCAGCGCAGCGCTCCGACAATGCGAAGTATATACAGCCTCGGTGTTCCGTCTTTCATGATAGGTAATTCCAAAGAAGATGAGAGAGAATGGCAATGGAATTTTGTCACATACAATTACCCGGACATTGGAAAACCTTATGTCGGCCGCCGTTATGGGTCGGGCGGCGAGAATGGCCTTTGGCATAACCTATTCTCATATACTGTCCCGGATGCCGGTCGCTCGGGAGGGGCAGACTTGAACGGCAGCAGGGGAACCGATTTGTTCACGTGGACCCTGAAGGATGTCCCGGCTTTCGACCGGGAACCGGACATGCCTCCTAAGGACTGGTACCGCGGATATGTCCAATTCGCGCCTCAGAACTGGGAGACGTGGAATGACGTCTCCGACTGGTACTACCGTGAAGTACTAAAATCCCGCCTCGTCATAACGAATGAGTTGCAGAAAGAAGCCGCCCGTTTGACGGAGGGTGCTACTACCGAGCTCGACACGCTGAGCCGGATTTTTCGATTCGTCCAGGACATTCCTTATTCCGAAGACAAGGAGAAGTTGGGCGAACTAAAACCCGAGTATCCGGTGAAAGTGCTGGAGAATCGCCGGGGTGATTCTCGTGGGAAGGCCATACTGCTCGTGACGCTATTGAGAGCCGCGGGGATTTCTGCCAAGCCTGCGGTAATAGTGACCCGTTCAAACGGCCGGCTCGACACGTCTTTCCCGTGCTGGCGGTTTCACCGGATGATCGTCGGCGCTCTGATTTCCCACAACAGAATAGTATGGCTTGATCCCGATACCAGGTACTGCATACCAGGGGAAGTCCCCCCGGAGGACGAAGCTGCTGTTGCGCTTGTCATTAACTCGGACGGGAGCTCTTTACTGGTCGCAACTCCCGCTTCTCAGGAATGGGATAACACGGTCTACACGGATATACACGTGGTGGAGCATTTGAAGAGTCCCAGCGATTTTCATGTCGTCATCAAATACAGCGGCGAGCCGGAAGTCGAGATGAGAAACATGCTCTCGGTGAATTCGCAAGAGAAGGCGAGAGATTATTGCAGAGAATTGATTGCGAGCGCATTTGCAGAGCCAAAACTCACGGATTGCAGTTTCACCCCGCTTGATTCTTCCTATAGATATCTTGCGCTATCAATCGATTTTACGGCAAAAAATCTTGTGCAGGAGGATTCAGACGAGTACGCCCTCTACGTAGATCCGTTCCCATCCATCGAAAATTCCGACTGGATTGCCGGAGGAGAAAGGCATTATCCCGTAGAGTTCAAATACCCATACATTATGAACAAAAGAATAAGCGTAGTCCTTGGTGACTCCCTCTTAACTCTGAAAAGACTACCCGAGGGGATCAACATGAGCGTTCCGGATTTCGATTATTCCTCTTCCTATTCGGCCGGTCCACCCTCTCATATCACATTTCGGGAAGTCTTCACATCGAAAAGCAGACTCCTGCAGCCCGACCACTACAAACGGGCTGTTGATTTCTTTGGAAGGATAAGCGCGGCCAAAGAAAAACCTGTCATTCTTGTGCGACGCTGACCACGTCGGAAAAAAGGGGGAGGTCAGTTTGCGGGAGCCCCTTCAAGTATCCATTGTTTAATGCCGTTGATCTGGTTGCTGTTCAACGCGCGCGCGGGGGGCATTAACGGCCCTATGCCCTTGAGCCGCTGCAGAAGGATGCTGCCGGACGTGTCATGTGGTACCACAACGCCAGGCGGCCCGTTGACGATTGACGCGTAGCTCGTAAGTGCAAGTCCGCCAGCCTGAGTCCCGTCGTCGTGACATCCTGAAAAATCGCAAGTCTGCTCAAAAAGTGGGAGCACCTGTTCGTAGAAACTGACATTTGTTTTCGGAAACACAATGGTCGAGCCACCCGGACCTACTACGTTTTTGCATGCCGGTAGAGTGCCAGCGAGTAACAGGCATGATGCAATGAGTGTGAGGTTCAAATATTTCACGAAACAATTTAATATTCGCGGCGACCGAATCAAGCATACATTTCCGCTCCTTCAGCCCTGTTGACTGACTTACCTGCTTTTCAATTACATCTAGATAGAGATGCCGTTTGATGTTTCAAAAAGAGCAGCCCTTTTTTAAATTCATTGCATGAAGAACGTCATTTTCTATTTCGCCTTCAGCTTCTACATGGCGGTTTCCAATATAGACCGGCGGCCGGTAGAGTGTGCGCCGATTGTATACGTGATGCCGAGAAGACGGTTGGAATTTCCGCGCCGCAGATGCTCGAATCTGACGCGGATTCGTATTGTCGATTAACTCAAGTCAACCGGTGCCTTTGAGCGCTTGTAGAGGTCTGTACCCCCATCTCTTGCCGTATCGCGGCTGAAAGATCATCTTTTCTTCCCCCTGTGAAACTTTAGTCACAACGATTCTTGTTGTATTTCGAAAAGGACGACCGATGAAAATTGCGGCCGCAATACTGATGGCGCTGATGTTTGCCGCTTGTTCGAAATCGTCGAACAGCAGCAACCCGACCGGCCCGTCAGCGTCCGACACAACCATAAGTTTCCAGAGCCAGGTTCAGCCGATCTTCACGAACAGCTGTGCTGTTCCGGGGTGTCATGTGGTCGGCGGAATTGCCCCGATGAGTCTTCAACCCGGAAAAGCATACGCCGATATCGTGAACCAGCCAAGCATCGAACAGCCCCCTTACTTGATAGTGAAGCCGTACGATGCGGACAGCAGTTACCTGTACCTCAAGATAACAGGCAGAGCCGGTACAAGAATGCCTTTGAACAGAACTCCGCTTGACTCTGCAGACATAGCGACCATTAAAACGTGGATTGACCAGGGAGCTAAAAACAATTGAGGAGGGAGACCGGGTTTGTTCGTGACGCAATGATTGATTAGAATGTAACGCTGGCGATGGAGTTCGCCAGTCAAAACAAGTTTCTTGAATACAAGAATGATGACTCCTGTCGGTGTCTTGGTTATCGACGGGAGTTTTTTTTGTCCCGATTCTTACATGACATGACTATAGAGGAGAAATAGTGATAAAGACTCTGGTGATATTTGCCGGTGGAGGTGTCGGCTCCGTTCTAAGGTACCTCGTGTCCGGCTGGATGTATGCGCTCTTTGGGGCTGATTTTCCGTACGGAACGTTTGCAGTAAACATAGTTGGGAGCTTTGTGATCGCAATCTTCCTGACAATTGCGGAGGACAGATTCCTTGTGAGTCCGGAGATGAGGGCTTTCATCGCAGTCGGGGTGCTCGGAGGATTTACGACCTTTTCAACTTTCACATACGAAACGTTAAATCTCTTCAGAGACGGCTCCTTTTTTCTGGGGGCGACGAATATTGTCGCGTCCATTACGGCGGCGCTTTTTGCCGCGTGGTTGGGTATCTTAATTGGCAAGTTGATATAGGAGGTTTTATGAAATTGGAAGGGACCGGAAAACTCCTGAGAATATTCATCGGAGAGGACGATCATCTCAACCGGAAGCCGCTATATCATGCTTTCGTGGAAAAGGCCCGCGAGAAAGGGATGGCCGGGGCGACGGTGATCCGCGGAGTCGAAAGCTTCGGTGCTGGCAGCATGATCCACACGGCTAAGCTTCTGGAGCTCAGCGAAGATCTCCCGCTGGTCATCGAGATCGTTGATACGGATGAGAAGATCGACGGATTCCTTCCGTTAGTGGAGGAGATGTTCGAGAAAGCCGGCTGCGGCGGTATGATTACAGAGGAAAAAGTGAACGTAATTCATTATACTCATGGAAAGAATCCGTGACCGGGATGGAAGAGACTGTATGAATTAGCAGTGTATTCGAACCCGCACAAGCCGTCAGGGAGGCTAACTTCCGGATTCGAAAAGTGACTCTTAGAAACCCAGTAACCAGCGGAACGTACGACTTTGGCGTACCGAGTAAATGTCGTCCCTCGTGCTGTCCGCCGGAGAGGTATCTAATTGAAATGTCAAACAAACAGGAGCGGGCATGAGAAAAAGTTCCGTGTTCATCATCGCACTTTTTTGCGCAGGAATTGTCAGGGAGGCTGCTGGGCAAATCGATGCGAGACTTCTTCAGTATCCGGCGGTATCTCGCACACAGCTGGTATTTGAATATGCCGGTGACCTGTGGATCGCACCCAAAGATGGGGGCGTTGCAAACAGGTTGACTACGCCGCCAGGGGATGAAATCCTACCCAGGTTTTCTCCGGACGGTTCACAAATCGCATTCAGCGGGAACTATGAGGGGAATACTGACGTGTATGTGATCCCTTCGAAAGGCGGGATGCCCCTCAGGGTAACGCACCACGGCTCCGACGATCGCGTGCTCGGCTGGTACCCCGACGGCAGGAGTCTTCTCTTCGCTTCCGCCATGCAAAGTCCGAGGCTAAGGTTTGATCAGCTGTATAAGGTTTCGCCTGAGGGGGGAATGCCGGAGAAGCTTCCTCTGCCCTACGGAGAGTTCGGGGCAATTTCGCCTGATGGGAACATGTTAGCATTCACTCCGATATCCCGTGCATACCGCACATGGAAAAGATACCGCGGCGGAATGGCTGCCGATATTTGGATCTATGATTTCAGGAACGACACGGCCGTCAACATCACCGACAGTCCCGCCAATGATGAGTTTCCGATGTGGCACAATAACACGGTCTATTTCCTTTCCGACCGAGGAGCGGACCAAAGAGCAAACATATGGGCTTACGATATCCGTACAAAACAAATGAAGGAAGTGACCGATTTCGGAAATTTCGATATTCATTTTCCCTCAATCGGACCGGACGACATTGTCTTCGAGGCGGGCGGCAGGCTCTATCTCCTAGATCTCGCCACGGAAAAATATCGCGAGGTGAGGATACAGCTTGTCACGGATGAAGCTACGATAATGCCGAAATCGGAAAACGTAGCTAAGATGATACAAAGCTTTTGGGTTTCCCCGGACGGGAAAAGAGCTGTCTTCGAGGCGCGTGGAGATCTCTTTTCTGTGCCGGCCGAGAACGGAAACGTATTGGATCTTACCAATACATCCGGAGTTGCGGAGAGATATCCCTCATGGTCTCCCAACGGAAAGTATGTTGCCTACTGGAGCGACCGTTCAGGAGAATATGAGCTGACACTAAAAGATCTCGGCAGCCCCTCAGCCGAGAAGAAACTGACCTCATATGGCCCCGGCTTCAGGTATATGATCTTCTGGTCCCCGGACAGCAAAAAGGTTGCCTTTATCGATAAGTCGATGGTCATCTCCATCTACGACATGGAGCAGGACAAGACCTTCAAGGTGGATAGGGAGAAATATGCATTCGAAGGAGGGCTGCGGAACTTCACTGCCTCCTGGTCCCCTGACAGCCGCTGGCTCGCTTACGCGAAGGATATGGATAATAGAAACGGTGCCGTATATCTCTATGATACGAAAGAGAACGTTAGTCATCCTGTCACCGGCGGTTACTACAACGATGCAAATCCATGTTTCGACCCCGACGGGAAATATCTTTATTTCCTGACCAACGACACATTTACTCCCGTCTACAGCGACATGGACAACACCTTCATATATCCCAACTCAACAAGGATCGCCGCGGTAACTCTTCAGGATACGCTCGTTTCTCCGCTTGGGCCGAAAAACGATACGACGGCGGTGAAGGCAGAGAAGAGTGAAAAGACCAAGGATGGGAAGAAGGAGGGCAAAGAGGAAGAGAAGAAGAGCGACCAGAAAGCGGAAGAGAAGTCAAAGGAAGTCAGGATCGACTTTGGCGGTATAGCCGGGCGCACCGTCATTCTTCCGCCCGAGGCCGGGAATTATAGGAACCTGGAAGCCGTGTCCGGCAAAGTCGTCTACATGAGGGGTCCCAACAGCGGTTCGGGCGAGAAAGAAAACTCACTGAAATATTTCGATCTGTCGGACCGCGAGGAGAAGACGGTCGCCAATGATATTTCCGGATACATGATCTCTGCGAACGGGGGCAAGTTCATGATTGCGAAGCATGGCTTATACTTCATAACGGAGGTAAGCGCGGATGTGAAACTTGACAAGAAGATGCCTGTCGAGCAGATGACTGTGACGGTAGATCCTCGCAAGGAATGGCACCAGATATTCAACGACGTGTGGCGGTTCCAGCGGGACTACTTCTACGATCCCAACATGCATGGCGTCGATTGGAACGCGATGCGGGAACGGTACGGCAAACTTGTCGATTATGCGATGACAAGATCGGATGTAAATTACATTCTCGGCGAACTGATCGGCGAGATCAGCTCTTCTCATACCTATCGTTTCGGCGGCGATGTGGAAGAACCGAAAGAGCGCGCCGTCGGTTACCTGGGGATTGACTGGGAGCTTTCCAGCGGTGCATACCGCGTAGGCAAGATCATCAAGGGAGCATCATGGGACGCAGAGAACCGGTCGCCGCTCGATGAACCCGGCGTCAGGGTCAAGGAGGGCGACTACATACTGGCGGTGAATGGAATCCCGCTTGATGCAACGAAGGATCCGTATGCGGCGTTCGAAGGCCTGGCGGACAAGACCGTCGACCTGACGGTAAACGATAAGCCGAATATGGCCGGATCGAGAAGGGTTACCGTCGAAACCATGTCGAGCGAAGCGCGTCTTCGCCTGCTCGCCTGGATCGAAGCGAATCGAAAGAAAGTGGAGCAGAAGACCGGCGGCAAGATCGGGTACATTTATGTCCAGGATACGAGCATCCCGGGCCAGAACGACCTCGTACGTCAGTTTACTGCCCAGTTTGACAAGCAGGGCTTGATTATCGATGAACGGTTCAACAGCGGGGGGCAGATCCCCGATCGATTCATCGAGATGCTGAGCCGGAAGCCTCTCGCCTTTTGGGCGGTGCGCGACGGAAAAAATTGGCAATGGCCTCCCGTTGCGAACTTCGGGCCGAAGGTAATGCTGATCAACGGCTGGAGCGGATCGGGCGGAGACGCCTTCCCGTACTACTTTCATGAAGCAGGCGTCGGTCCGCTCATCGGCGAGAGAACGTGGGGAGGACTCATCGGTATTTCAGGTGCCCCTCAACTCGTTGACGGCGGGGTCGTGACAGTGCCGACGTTCAGGATGTACACTCCTGACGGCAAATGGTTCGCCGAGGGGCACGGGGTGGATCCCGATATAAAAGTGGTCGAGAACCCCGCAAAGTTGGGGAACGGCGAAGATGAGCAACTGGACAAGGCGGTACAAGTTGTTTTGCAGCTTCTCAAAGAGAGTCCCCCGGTCGCTCCCGCACAGCCGCCGTATCAGAAGAGGTAATTCCTTTGTCATCCTAATCCAACGGAGGCTGCAGAGATGCGCTGCAGCCTCCTGCTTGTCCGGCTGGTTACAACCTTTTCATCCGCTCCACTTCTGCATTATCTCGCCGAAGCATTCCAGCCCGCTAGAAAGCACGGTTCCGTAGCCGTGGCCGGGCTTGGTCCAGGCACCTGCGAGATAGAGGTTTGCAATCGGAGTTTCATGACCCAGCCTGCTCGGGCCGGAATTGTCTACCGTTTGATCGAATCCGTAGATCGCGCCCTGGTAATTGCCGGTGTATCTAACGTTCGTCAGCGGAGAGCCGATCTCCTTCACCTCTATCGCTGCGGATAAGCCGGGAAGAAGAGTGTTCTCAACTTTTTCAATGAGGATGTCGGCCAGACGTTCTTTCTCCTTGCGGTATTCGTCCTTTTCTCCGCTGAAATATGCCGATTCATACTTTTTCCAGTTGTCATACCCGGTGAACGTTGTTATGTTTACAGTATTCTTACCCGACGGAGAATATCCTTTATAGATGTTATCGTAGAGCGTTAAGGCGTAACCGCCGCCGACTCTCCCTTCACGGGCCGCGAGGTAGTCGGCTTCCATATCATAACCTGAGTTGTAGAAGATCTCGGAATCTTCAATTCCCAGTTTGCCGACGAGATCTTCCTTGAGCCCTAGGAATACCTGCAGCGAGGACAGGCTCACGCTGTAACGGTCCAGCTGGTCCAGATAGGCCGCGAGGAAGTCCCTTTCATCGGTCATCTTTCCGAGAGTGTCGAAGGGATTGGCATTCGAGACCACAACTTTCGAAGTAAACTTCTCGCCGTCTGCGGTAACGACGCCGTACGCTGCGTGATCCTTTATCAGGATCTTCTTGACCTTGGTGTTCAACATTACTTTGCCGCCGAGCTTCTCGATGAAGCCGACCAGCTCGTCGCTGATTTTCTGCGATCTTCCTATAGGATAGTACCCGCCGCCGTTGAGATAGCCGAGTGCAGGCATAGCATAGTAGAAGCTGACCAGCTTCGACGGGGGAAGTCCATAATATGCCCATTGCGCCGAGACAATCGCTCTGAGCTTGTCGTCCTTCAACCTGGCATCGAGCATATCCTTCCATGTTCTGTTGTACAATCTCGAAAGGGATGGATAGTTGACAGGGAACTTCTCCATATCGATTTGCCCGTTGGAGCCCGAGAGGCGTTGTATGTCTTCTGCCAGGCCCTGCATATCGTTAATCAGCCCTTCAATTCCTTCCTTCTCCTGCGGAAACAACTCGACGATCTGACGGACGTAAGCTTTCACATCCTTCTGTGCGACCGTGACGTCATAGTCGGGATAGATTACGCGATACAAGCTGGGATGCGGAACAAACTTGACGTCCCTGATCTCCGGGAAGCCGGGAATCAGATTATGCACGCCGTTTCTTTCTTCGATGACCGTAGAATGAAGCGAGACGTCGAAGTTGAATCCGCCGGGTCGGGAAAATGCTGTCGCGTAGCCGCCGGGCTTGTCGTGCTGCTCGATAACGAGCGGCCTGAACCCTTGTCTCGCGAATCCGGCGGCGCAGCTCAGCCCCCCGAGACCGGACCCGACTATCACTGCGTCGTAGTCGTTGTCTTTTGTGATCGACTCGATCTTCCTCGGCAGGGAATTCCAGTCCAGCGCGAGCATCCCCACGCCGCCGAGTACATACTTAAGGAAATCACGCCTTTCGATACCTTTTGATCCCATTGCATCCTCCATGACAGTTCTGTTCATCACGTAGATAAATGCCGTATAAACGGCGCTCTAACGACGAATCAGCCGGAGAGAAAATGCCCGGCCCGGCAGACCGATCTCACCACGCGTTTGCGTTTTCGTACTACGAGCCCATCGGATAAAAATCGAGGTATGTCGAGCTTAACAATAGGAAGAATTTCGTACTTGAAAGGTAATAATACGGCCATATTGTACTATTCTCCGGCCAATAATGCAAACAGCCCAAGTACATCACGACAAGTGACCTTGGTGCGCCGGGGAATTCAGCTGGAAGATAAATTGTTTTGATTTCAGTGTAAAAGTAAGTTAGGGCAGAACTAGATTAGCGCCTGCAATTCGGACCCTAAAATTCATGAGGCGGTCATGTCTGAGCGAGCAACGAACAAAAGTGACAACTCTCCATCTAAGATCGTAAGTCATGTACGCGCCTTCCGCGAGGCGCGAACGATATTGACGGCGTTCGAGCTGGACTTGTTCACTATCATAGGGAAGGGCGGGAAGTCCTCCGAAGAAATCGCGCGTAAGGCGGGCACGGACGGCAGAGCCACTGACAGGCTTCTGAATGCTCTTGCGGCCTCGGGATATGTTGACAAGAAAGGGGGAAAGTTTTCCAATACCGCGCTCTCTTTCCGATACCTTGTCAGGGGAGAGCCCGAATATATGGGCGGACTGATGCATCAGGCGGATCTATGGCATACATGGAGCACTCTCACGGATGCGGTCCGGGCGGGGTCCAGCGTCCTTTCACGAGGTCCCGTAAATGCGAAGGACGGTCGCTGGCTCGAATCCTTCATTGCCGCGATGCACATGCGAGCGACGCATCAGGCGCCGGCGATTGCTAAGTTGATCGACATGACAGGAGTCGGACGGATACTCGATGTAGGCGGAGGATCGGGAATATTTTCGATGGCGTTTGTCCGCTCCGCGGAAGGACTCAACTCCGTCGTCTTCGATTTGCCGGACGTGGTGGAATTGACCCGGATGTATGTGGAATCGGAAAAGCTGAGCAGCCGCATAGCCGTGGCAGCCGGTGACTACACTATTGACACATTAGGTACGGGGTTCGATCTCGTATTCATGTCGGCGGTCATACACAGCAATTCTGTAGACACGAACAAGAAATTGTTCCGGAAGGCATTTGGCGCGTTGAATCCGGGAGGTCGCCTCATTGTGCTCGACTTCATAATGGACCAAGATAGACTATCGCCCGCCGAAGGCGCATATTTCTCTCTCAACATGCTTGTCGGGACGCCCGAAGGGGATACCTTCACCGAGTCGGAGATCCGAGGGTGGATGGAGGAAGCTGGGTTCAGCGATGTGGAGAGGACCGCAACCGGTTTCGGAACCGACCTAATGTCCGGAAGCAAGAGACGCTAGAGCCTTGCGGCTCCTGTGAGAAAAGGCGTCTTCTGAAAACTATAGCCCGGAAAACGGAGGTGATATGGCGGAAAAGAAATACGAATCGCTGGTCAGGGAACTGTTCGAGCTGGCCGGGATTGAGTTGAACGGCCCCCACCCGTGGGATATGCAGGTACACGACGGGAGACTTTACAAACGCGCGGTGTCGGAAGCCGAGCTGGGATTGGGCGAATCGTATATGGCCGGATGGTGGGACGCCGAAAAGGTCGATGAATTCATCTTCAGGATCCTTCGCGCAAATCTGCAAAACAAAGTGAAACGCAATCTCAAAATCATTTTGCAGCTCGCCGGATTCTGGCTCGTGAATATGCAGGCTAGAAGGAGAGCTTTCATCGTCGGGAAGAGACACTACGACCTGGGGAACGAATTATTCCGCAAGATGCTCGACAAAAGGATGAACTACAGCTGCGGGTACTGGAAAGATGCCGGGAATCTTGACGAGGCACAGGAACACAAGCTCCGACTTATCTGTGAGAAGCTGTACCTCAAGGAGGGAATGAAGGTGCTCGATATCGGTTGCGGATGGGGAGGCTTCGGAAAGTTCGCCGCGGAAAACTATGGCGTGGAAGTGACCGGTATAACGGTGTCGAAGGAGCAGGTCGCGCTCGGAAGAGAACTCTGCAAAGGTCTGCCGGTCGAGTTCAGGCTGCAGGACTATCGGGAAATGGACGAGACGTTCGACAGAATCGTCTCTGTCGGAATGATCGAGCACGTGGGGTACAAGAACTACAGGAACTATTTCAAGGTGGCGGGGAGATGCCTGAAAGACGACGGCCTGTTTCTTCTGCATACGATAGGCAACCCCACCTCCGTTCGGAGTACCGATCCGTGGACTCACAAATACATCTTTCCGAACGGGATGCTTCCGTCGGTAGCTCAGCTAGGCAAATCGATCGAAGGGATATTCGTGATGGAAGACTGGCACAATTTTGGGGCCGACTATGACAAGACCCTAATGGCATGGTACAGGAACTTCTCCGACGCCTGGGACTCATTAAAGGACAGATATGGAAACACTTTTTTCAGGATGTGGAAGTATTTTCTGCTTTCGAGTGCCGGGGCCTTCCGGGCAAGGAGCAACCAGCTCTGGCAAATCGTCCTCTCGAAGAACGGTCTTCTGGGGGGGTACAGGTCGGTAAGGTGAACCCGGCCGGGCGCCGATCACCGGGGAGGTATTGGCGAGGCTGAGGAAAATGTCTCCGCGAGGCTAGCTGAGTCCCGTTCAGATATTGATGCCGAATGCGGATCGTGCGAGCAGTCCAACCGCGTAAGTAACTGCGACTGCGATGATCAGGATCACCAGGTTGGTGACTATCCTTCTCCGCATTTGCATCCCGGAAAGAAAAGCTATCACGGTAGATATGAACGACATGACGACTGCCGCGAAGCCCAGTGACCAGAAGATGTTCGAGGCGCCTAGCAGGACAGGCAGAACGGGTACGAGCGCGCCGAAAAAGTAGGACACGCCGACAACGAGAGCGGATTCCGCCGCACTCGATGAGGCCGTTGAGACTTCGCTCGTTTTTCCCTCAATGAACTCCCGTTTTGCCATGTCCAGGCGTTCGACTTCTTTCTCCGAATTGAGCGCCCCGAAGGCCCCGGCGGCCATGGAAATGGAGCCCGCAACGGCGACGGCGGCGCTCGCGGCTATAACCGCCGGTATGCTCGACAGCGCCGCGAAAAAGCCCGACACCGCTCCCAGTATCTCAACGAGCCCGTCGTTCAGCCCGAGAAATATGTCGCGGACTCTTTCGGGATGGATGAGTCGCTCGCTTGCAGAAGAAACGATTTCATCTTCGTGCTGGAACTCGTCTTCCAGTATCGTATGCACCGCCTCCCCTGTCGGAGTACCCCGGTACTTCTTCCAGACGGCCACGTATTTTCGCACACCATAGACTTCGATCGCCTCGAGGACAAGATGAGTGCCCAGGCTCCCGAAGACCTTTGCGACGGTGGTCAGGATTGTCAGCTTTACCTTTCGCCTGAAGTCGAGTTTGTTGATCTCGATGGAAAAAAAGTTCTGCCAGAACTTAAGATGCTTGGTCTCTGTCGGGATCAGCTCGTCGAACATCGGTTTCAGGTCGTCAGACACGACCTCACGTATTCTCTTGTAAAGTGTCAGGTCGAAAAGCTCGTCGAGTACGAGCTGCTTCCCAAGCTTCTGTTCCATGTTGCTCCAATTTATAGTTCAGTAAAAGTACACGCAAAGTACTTCCAAATCGCCGACAGTAATTCATGACCGCGAGTCGAATGCCATAAGCCCTTTCGCTTCAGCGGTATTCCATATCATCAGCCCTGTCGAGACTTGACTCTTCGTTAAGCACGCCCAGGGTAACGATCGCAAAGGTATACACTGCAGTCCCCGACTCCAGGTGACCGCCGAATGCTTTGTCGGCATTCGTGAACGTTACGTGTGCGTGCACCCGGCCGTTCACGACGTACCCATTCGTGGTGACGAGATCCGCCGGCGTCTCGATGTCCTTCACGAAAATATTTGCGACCGGGAAACTGGTATTTCCCACGACGTGATAGTGGTACGATGTGACCGACCCGATGCCCGACAGAATCACGGCGTTACGGATTTTGTTCGCCTCGACAGCCTTTGTCAGCGCGTTGAGTAAATCGGCTTTGTGTTTGATCCTGACTACCAATATCCGATCGAACCTGCCTCGAATCGTATAGGCTTCGGGGACCTCCCCACTATCGAGCCTCGGTTCGGACATGCCCGCCGGCTCAGCGAATTTAGTTCCGGTCTCCTGAGCGAGGGTAAACCCCGCAGCGAGGATTACTAGAAAGAATGCGACAAACTTGCCCATATCATACCCTCCTTCACACCCGACATTATAGTTTCAACTCCCAGTAGCCCACATCTATCCATCTGCCGAATTTGCGGCCTACTTCGCTGAAGTGGGCAACTTTGGTAAATCCAAACTTCTCACATAATGCGACGCTTGCGGGATTGGGAAGCGAGATCCCTGAAATGACCGAATGGAAACCGCGAGCTTTCAGCTCGTCCAGCAACGCTCGCTTCAATTCTGTTCCGATGCCTTTACCGGTGAATCGTGCATCGAGATAGGTGCCGGTTTCTGCAGTGTAGCGATACGCCGCGCGATCCCTCCATTTTCTGGCATATGTATAGCCGATAACGACACCGGCTTCTACGGAGACGAGCCATGGAAATTCTTTCAGGGTAGATTCAATCCTTTTCGCCATTTCATCTGCCGTGATGTCCGTCTCGTCGAAGGTAGCTTGCGAGTTTCTGACATATTCGTTGTAAATGCCGCTAATCGATGCGGCATCGCTGATTTGTGCGCTTCTGATCATTTCAAACTGAGATTTAGTTGCAGTAAACGCCGAGTCGTTGGCCAAGTCAGCTGAATAACTAGACCCGGCGCGATTCATTCACCGGTGGTGGTATGATGATTGCGGCCGACCTTAGTCCTATGAGATCCTATGTGAGCGCCCGCAGTCCCGCTCGCCGCCGGCAAAATCAACCCCTTTTGAGCCGCAAGAGGCCATTTAAGTTCGCGATTGGAATTCCGAAAAACAATATGAGAGAGTAAAAGGTCGTCATTTTGACAAATAGAGTTGTGCAGCATCAGCCTGGACTCGCCGGTTTCATGAAAACGACCGTGAGTGTTGAGCTGAAATGGCTTTGCGGAATCACCGAAGGAAGGTAGCGATGGCGAAGGAACTGAGGAAAATCCTCAAAGAATACTCTCTGCATGCAGGGATCATACTGGTTCTGGTATTCTTCATAATTGAAGTATCAGGCTATTGGCAACTCATGGATGCCGTTTCGGGGGCGGGCGTGAGTTCGGCCTCGGCAGGGCTGCTGCTCACTGTGGGGATTCTCGGCGTTGTTGTCGTAGTAGTTCTTCTCGCCGTCTACATTAATTCAACCTTGGTTGGTCCGATGAAACTCCTCTCCTCGAAGGTGAAGGAAATGGCAGAAAAAGATCTGACGTCATTGTCGACCGCTTTGACGGAAATGGCGCACGGCAACCTCACTGCAGGGATAAGGCTGGAAAGTAGCGCCATCGACTCAAAAGTCAATGGGCGCGTCGGAGAGATGGTAAGAGGTCTGAACACCATCATCGGCCATTTGGGTGATGCGAGCAAAGAATTCAATTCCGCAACGGATAAACCGTGCCAGCGTCTCTTATACGTCGGTGCCGATTCCTATCTCGAAGGCCAGGCCTGCGGTGAGGCAATGGGAAAGGCGCTCAATGGAATAGGGAAAGTCGTCATCCTCGTGGAGCGGCTCAACATAATTGGGCATGATCTCAGACGGAAAGGATTCCAAAGCGTTCTGCGCGAGAAATATCCCTCCATCTCGGTCGCCGACGTCGTTGAAACAAATCTGAGTTTCGAAGTCACTTACGATCAGACGAAGTCACTTATCAAAAGGCATCATGATCTCACGGGAGTATATGTGACTTACGGCGGCGCGGGGGCTGCCAAAGCGGTCGCCGAATTGCACAAAACCGGCTCGGTCAAGATAGTGTGCCATGATCTTGCAGACAATACGATGACCTACGTTAAGCAGGGAGTCATAACTGCGACTCTGTCGCAGGATGTGTTTGCGCAGGGGCATGATCCCGTTATTCATCTTTTCAACAGGGTGGTTGCCAACTGGCAGCCGCAGCAGGCGAGGCTCCTGACAAACATGGATCTTGTGACGCCTCAGAACTATACGCAATTCTGGCAGGCCGGAAAGGGGGTCATTGAAACGGATGTGATGGCAGCGAGACGGCCGAAGCCCATACAGAAATCGGACCGGCCCGTGAGGATTGCGGTCCTAGGCAGAGACGGCGACCGTTTCTGGGAGTCGTTCAGGAACGGAGTTGAAGCGGCCACCAGGGAACTTCGCAGTTTCAATGGAACAGTCGACTGGATCGTCCCCAAAGGCCAGTTTGTGAACGGCGTCATAAATGTTTCTGCGGAGATCTATGCACCGGCAATTGAGGATTGCATCAGGAAGAAATTCGATGGCATAAGCGTCGGAATATTCGACAAGAACCTTGTGCCGGATATTAATAGAGCGGTGGAGGGCGGAATCGCAGTCGCCACATTCAATAGTGAACCTTTGAGCCTGCGCGGAATCTTCGGTGCCCTGGTTCATAGGTCGAAGAGGCTCCTCAGCCTTAGCTACGACCTTGCGGGCACCGCAAAACAATCGGTGGAAGCGTCAACTTATAATTCAACAACTATTCAGCAGATGGCGAAAAGTCTGAACGAGGAAGCGTTATCGATCAGCAACGCCAATGCGAACATGGAGCAGATCGCGGCGGCTATCGATACTATCGCGAGAGATTCACACGAACAGAA
The DNA here is from genome assembly GCA_046706745.1 of Candidatus Kryptoniota bacterium. GTDB lineage: Bacteria > Bacteroidota > Ignavibacteria > Kryptoniales > JAKASW01 > JAKASW01. Next base: position 173,440 of record JBJKPC010000076.1, on the reverse strand, counting down.
AGTGGCGGTGGAGGACGTCTCGTCCGCAGCAGTTGAAATATCGCGGGCGATCGATTCGGCGAATTCCAGCGCGAAGACCGTGGTCACTGCGTCTGGCGAGGCAATCGATGTCTCCAGGATTGGTGCTAATGCGGTCATGCAGAACCTCGAGCAGATGAAAAAGATCGAAGAGACAGTCGCGGCCTTTGCCTCAAAGATCGAGGGAATGGCGAAGCAATCCGAACAGATTGAGGGGATAATCGAGAATATCGAGCAGATTGCCGAACAGACAAACCTTCTGGCGTTGAATGCGGCGATAGAAGCCGCGAGAGCTGGCGAGCATGGGAGAGGTTTTGCCGTTGTAGCGGATGAGGTTAGAAATCTTGCGGAGCGATCCGCAGCCGCTACTAAGGAAACCTCCGGTCTTATCAACAAGGTAGAGGAAGACATAGAAGACGCCAGCAGGTCCGTCAAGTCCATCGTCGATAAGGTAAAGGAAGGATCAAGACTCGCCAATGAATCAGGTGACGCTATCAATAAGCTTCTATCCTCATCCGAGAACATGAGCAAGCAAGTCGACGCGATGGCTGGTGCCAATAATGCCGTGGTTAAAACGATGTCCGGGCTTCTCAAATCGATCGAAAAGATATCGGCCGTGGTCGATCAGAACATGAGCTCGACAGAGGAACTCAGTTTAAGTGTGCGTCATACCGTAGATATGATCAACAATATCGCGGCAATCAGCAGAGCCAATGCGGGAACGATAAACGAAATATCGGAAAACACGGTCAAGGCGACGCACGAAGCCGAGGACGTGGGGAATATCGCCTCCGGACTTGCAGGACTCGCCGACGAGCTGCAGGCCTCTACCGCGCAGTTCAAGATTGAGTCGGACGGGATAAGCCGTAACTGAGTAGTCTGCGCTTCTTTCGAGCCGCTTGGTTCGCAAAGAGGGACATAAAGACTGCGAACAGGGAATTGATGTCCTTTTGAAGATTCTCTAGTACCTTCCGGATAGCTTGACGAAGAAACGGTGAAACGCGTGGAATGAATGTACAGGTCCCGCGTACATAAGAATGCATTTCCCGCCAATCACGTTTAGACCGAGGCTCTTGCCCGTCTCGATCGCCTGACGACTCTCAGCCCCTTGCTGCAGCCACACGTTGCGGATCCCGGCTCCTGCAACTTCGTGCAGCAGCGATTCTACACTCCAGGGCTTCAGACACACGACTGCGGCATCAACCCGGCCGCGAAGTTCCGAGATGTTTTGAAAACACTTGTCGCCTTCGATTTCCTGCATGGATGGATTGACACCGAAGACTTCATACCCGCGGCTCTTCAATTCCTTGTAGATTGTGTTGCCGAACTTCTTCCGGTCTCTCGATACCCCCACAACCGCGAACCGTCTTGACTTCAAAAATTCTCCGACTTCCTGCTTCATCGTTCATCCCTTTCTGTAATCGCTGAAACTCAGAGCCGCGTCGGGGTATAGCAAAGCTCCAGTGCATGACCCGGCGGCTCCGATAGTAGACTCAGTGACTTATTGACCCTGACGAGGAAAACTAAGGAAGGCGGAAGCTAAACGCAAGTCTGCGAGCCCGATTCAACTTGTCCGCCGAGTCAGTCTCCCGCGGTTTGCCGTTGTCGGATTTTCTGGGGCGCGCCTGAACACCAGCTGTTCCATTACCCAGAAGATTACTGCGACCGCAGCATAGGCAAGTCCCAGGAGGCATACCCCTATCCAGCCGTCAGAGCTGTACACCGCCGCCGAAGTTGCCGAACCTATTGCACCTCCGGTGAAATAGCTCGTCATATAGGCGGTTGTCAGTCTGCTTCGTGCCTCGGGACTCAGATGGTATATTTCGCTCTGATTGGTGATGTGAGTCCCCTGAACCCCGGCATCGAGGATGACTATCCCGGCTATTATCCACGGAATGTGCGTGACACCCGGTATCATCAGGAGAAATGCCAGCACATTTGCGACGAGGAGAACAATAGTCGACCGGTTGGCGAAGCCCTTGTCTGCGAGTCTGCCGGCCACCGTTGCTGTAATCGCTCCGGCCGCACCGACAAGTCCGAAGAGCCCGATAACTGCATCCGAGAAATGATAGGGCGGTCCCGCCAGGAGGAATGTCAGGCTGGTCCAGAGGACGCTGAAATCCGCGAAGACCAGCGCGCCGTATACAGACCTGATCCGGAGGACTTTCTCCGTTTTGACGAGATGGCCGACGGAGGAGAGTAGTGCCGGGTAACTCAATTCAAGACTGTGCTTGTAGGATGGGAGATAAATCGAGAGAATTATCGTAAGTACGAAAACAAGAATTGCCGCAATGCCGAATACCGCACGCCAGCCGCCGATTTCCGAGACAAAACCTGCAAGAGTCCTTGCAAAAAGGATTCCGAGCAGCAACCCGCTCATTACCTGACCTACGACTTTGCCGCGCTCATGGTCGAGAGCCAACGACGCTGCGAATGGAATGAGTATTTGTACTACTACCGACGTTACTCCGACGACCAGAGAGGCAGCAATGAAGAAATCTATCGTCGGCGACAAGGCCGCGACGACGAGCGAGATGCAAACCAGCATCGAAATCGAGATAATGAGTTTTTTTCTCTCGAGTATATCACCAAGGGGGACGATGAAAACAAGACCGACAGCATACCCGATTTGAGTGAAAGTGACTATAAGGCCTGCGGTTGCGGTCCCTGTGTGGAAAGCTTTGGCGATCGTATCGAGGAGCGGTTGTGCCCAGTAAAGGTTCGCCACGCCGACGCCGCTCGCAAGAGCCATGATAAAGACAATCTTTCCGCGCAGGCTCCTAGTCCCATCACTTCTCGTAACATACAGCATATGATGGGGAGTATTTGAATTCTTTCCGGTATCCAATCGCACTTCGTCAAATCGAAATCAATAATTAACACAGGCTTTCGTGGAGGGTGGGGAGATCCACTAAGAAGGATTTTTCACAGTCCTCGCTACGTGTTTCCCCGCATAATGGGGATCGTCGGCCCTATTCTATCATCTCGACGTCGCGGCTGCTACGAATCTCCACATCCCTCTTAGACTCCCGCCGCGCCTGCGGCGCCCCGAGTTTATCGTATACCCGGTACGACTCGCACAGGACCTTAGCCAAATGTTCTACCGGTCGTCCGGCGCCCTGTGTTATCTGCATGTTACAGGTTCCGCAGGTCGTGATCACTGAATCGACCCGAAGATCTTTGATTTGTTCAAAAAGGTTCGACCCTGCCTTCATAGAGAGATCATAAAACTGCTTCTTCAGTCCGAATGTACCCGCCATTCCGCAGCAGCTGTCTTCCTGCAGTTCAATGACCTCGAGTCCCGGTATAAGCCTCATCAATTCAAGCGGCTGCTTAACCACGTTCATAGGAATCGAATGGCAAGCGTTGTGGTAGGTAACGCGTTTTTTCACTTCTCCAAAATTGTTGTTCAGTTCGCCACGGGCTGCAAGTCGGCCGAGGTAGTCGGCGAGGTCATAGACATGGTCGGAAACAAGCTTCGCGTCTTCGGTCCCGACGATGTCGGGGTAGTCCTCTTTCAAAGCCAGGCCGCAGCTCGGTGCGGATGCTATTACTTCAAAACCCTGTCTTACAAATTTCGCCAGCTCCGCCACGTTCCAGGCCGCATCTTCTTGGACGGCGGCGCGGTTGCCCGTGGTAATTTTCGCGATGCCGCAGCACCTCAGGCTATCGAGCACTCGAACGTCGACATTGTTCCGGCGTAGAATCTCGATCGTTGAGAGGCCTTCGCCGGACGGATCGTTGAAGTTCGCGAAGCATCCGGAGAAATAGATGGCCTTTCTCTGGGCGCCCTGGACCTTCCGGTTTATCCTGACCCTCTTGTACAATGGCTTGTGAAAGCTCGGGAGCCGGCGGCGGCGATCGATGCCAAAGAATGTCTCCAGTGCTTTCCGCACGATCCCAAGGTTGGAGGTGATGTTCGTGAGAGTCGGGGTTATGGATCCGACCGCAGACAATGTCGGCAGTCTGTTTATGAACTTGTCCTGCGGTTTCAGCTCTGTCCGATCAAGAAAAACAGTCTTAGCTTCCACTACCATTCCGGGAATGTCGATCTGGGTCGGGCATTCAGTGAGACATAGCTTGCAATTGAAGCAGTAGTCCAGAACATCCTTAAACTCTTGTTCCTCCATGTAGCCGGGATCGAGATTGCCGTCGATGATCGAGCGCAGCAAATTTCCTTTCGCGCGAGGTGTGGCGCGCTCGTCGAATGTGACAAGTGCTGTCGGACAGTAACTGAGACATGTCCCGCATCCGTGGCACTTTTCTATTTCGTGCGCCATACGCTCTTCATTGAGCGATGTCCCCGTATCTATCCGGTTATACGCATCCCCGTATCGCAGATCGTGGACGATCGAAGTCTGCTGCTCACCGACAACTTTGCCGGGATTTAGTATCCCGTTCGGGTCGAAAATGGTCTTGACTTCTTTGAAAAGGGAATATATCTCTTCGCCGTAGAGTCTGGAGAGGAAAGGGGTCCTTAGGAGTCCGTCTCCGTGTTCTCCGCTCAGCGTTCCTCCGAGAGAGATCGCTAAGTCGTATATTTCACGAGCGACTGGGTCGATCTTCCTCAGGTGTTCCTTGTTCTTCAGATCGAGCAGGACAATCGCGTGAGTGTTTCCGCTGCCGGCATGACCGTACAAAGCAAATTGCACATCGTAACTTTTGAAGATAGCCTGCGCACCCGCAAGATAAGCGGGCAGTTTGTCCACCGGCACCGCGACATCCTCCACGAAAGACGTCTTCTTTCCCGGCGTTTCGATCTTGTAGAAGATAGCCGACGCCTCCTTGCGAACTCTCCAAAGCTTAGCAGCTTCCTCCGCGTCTTTCGGAAGTATAAGACTGATGGGAAGTCCGAGCTTTTTCAGATGCGCGGATAGCCTTGAGATCTTGTCGTCGCAAAGGCCGTTCTCGCCCTCTTCGAATTCGAAAATCAGAATCGACACGAACTTTTCGCTGAGGAGGGAATCTATCTGCGGATCGAGTCCGACAGCTGCTACCGCGAAAGTCTTATCCAGCATTTCGACAGCTGCAGGCCCGAACTGCAGAGACTCATTGGCCGCGGCAGCGCACGATTCGTAGGAAGGGAAGTAGGCGATCAGGCTCTTCCTTTCGACGGGGGAAGGTAAAAGTCGGAGCGTCGCTTCGACTGTCATGCCGAGAGTACCCTCGCTGCCGCAAAGGATCTTCGTCAGGTCGACCGATTTCCCTCTGACTGTGTCGGCGAGATTGTAGCCGCTGGAATTCTTAGGTGCCGAAGGCCACTTCTTCAGTATTTCAGCGCGATGCGGGATAAGGAGATCGCCGACTTTTCTTGCCGTTTCTCCTCCCCCGTCGGCCGAAACATCAACCACTTCGCCGTCTGATTTTACGATCTTCAGCGCGCTTACATTGTCTTTTGTTGCGCCGTATTTCACGGTATGTGCGCCCGCGGCATTAGTGCCGATCATTCCGCCGATCACGCATTGCTTCCCGCTCGACGGGTCCGGCCCGAACATTAGGCCATGTGCAGCAACCGCCTTGTTGAGAGTGCTCAACACAACTCCCGGTTCGACTGTGGCAGAATGTGTTTCTGTGTTTACACCGGTTATGTTCCTGAAATATTTATTGAAGGCCAGCACTATGCCGCTCCCGATCGACTGTCCGGTCAGACTTGTACCTGCGCCGCGGCTTGTAATCGGAATTCCACGTTCATTGCAGTACCGCGCGGTCTCGGAAACGTCATCGATCCCGCGGGGGACGACAACTCCTAGCGGCTTGATTTCATACATCCCTGCCGCAGTGCTGAAAAGGGTTCTCGAAATATCGTCGAAGAGCACTTCCCCGGAAATGCGGTGCTTCAGATCGGCGGCGATGTTCTGTGCGTTATACCTCATGTCTTGGATGTCCCGCAGTATCACGGTCACGATACTGGGAGATTACGTTCTCTTCGCATGGATCGGCCTCGAGCTGGAAGGTTGGATGGTTTATTCCGAAACGATCGGAGAGCTGTATATCGAGGTTGCCTGTGATGTCGGTGGTGTTACTGAGACGCATGTCCTCAACTACGATGTGCGCGGACAGTGCTTTAAAATTGGTGGAAAGACTCCAGATGTGCAGATGGTGCACGCCCTTTACTCCAGGAAAGCCACGGATGAATTCCGCAACGTCGTTCAGGTCAATTCCCTTCGGAGCTCCCTCGGTGAGTATGTTGGCCGATTCGACCAGAAGATCCCAGGAGCTTTTGATGATTAGAAGTCCTATAGCGATTGAAATGACGGGATCGAGGAACCTAAACCCGAATAGGGAGATCAATATAGCGGTGACGATGACTGCGGCCGATTCTGCGGCATCGGTCGAGAGATGCAGAAACGCGCTCTTTGCGTTGAGGTTTTCGCGCTTGTGAGGCCGGAGAAGAAGCACCGAGAAAATGTTTGCGACGAGTCCTATCGCGGCAATTACGATCATCAGCCGGCTATGAATTTCCTCGGGGGAATAGAGACGGGAGATAGCCTCGTAGATTATGTAGACCCCGATAAGAACGAGCGCCATTGCATTGATGAAAGCGGCCAGAATTTCGACGCGGAAATACCCGTAAGATTTTTTTTCGTTATTGTCCCAGCGTACGACCTTCGCGGCGATGAAACTTATTATCAGTGCGATGAAATCGCTGAAATTGTGCAGAGCGTCGGATATGAGCGCCAGGCTGTTGGAAAACAAACCGCCTGCCAGCTCCGTAAATGCTATGATGCCGTTGAGAATTATCGAGTAAAACAACGGCCGTTCTATCGTACTTCTGCGAAGCATATGTTCAATTTGAAAAGTGGACCGATGATAATCAAATCATACACGGCCCCGGAGAGATTTTTGCTTGTGTAACTCTAATAGAGACAGGCTGAGCCAAATGACACGGATGGAGTATTCATTAACGGGATACGTACAAAGGTGTCCTGCTTGAATTGAAAAAGAAGATTTGAAGGTCCTTGCCCGACGCCTGCGGGAGTCTTTACGGAAGTGCTACTTGTCCAGTAGTGAAAGCGTCTTTGCGTAGACAAGGTCGACGCCAAGTTCCCTGATGCACTTGAACTTGACGTCATTGCGGAAGCACTTCAACGGTCGTGGAGAATAGATGAAGCACGGTGAGCACTCCAGGTGCAGCGAGGCTATTTCATACTCGGTATGCCAGGGATGGATGTAGTTCGTGCTTGTCGGCCCAATGATTGCCACAACTTTTCTTTTCATGGCTGATGCAATGTGCATCAAACTGGAGTCATTTGTAACGAAGGCATTGCATCGTTTTATAAGTGCTGCTGTCTCAGGTATGCCCGGTGAGTTCACGGCCACGACACGGGAAGAATTTGCTTTGGCAACAATTTCTTCCTTTAGGCCCGATTCGTCAGGCCCGCCGAATATCAGTACTTTTGCCCCTCTTTGTTCCGCGAGTCTGCGGCCGAGCTCTGCGAACTTCTCTGGTTCCCAACGCCGTCGGATGTGATTCTTGAACGTCGCCGAGCCGGGATGGAATCCCACCAAGGGGTTGTCACCGCTTATACCGTTCGAGTCGAGAAATGACTCGGCAAACCTTTCGTCTTCCGGGTTGAGCGGCAGATGAAGATCGGGGATACTGTCTTCCTTGAAGCTGAAAATCTTCTCGCAAAGCGCAACGTTTTCTTCCACGCAATGAAGCGAATCGTCCTCCGTGGTCCTCACGTTGTTTAGAAAGCCGAGTTCCCTGAGGTCCCTTCTCAAATACTGCACGCCGCCCCGGGTTTTCGCCCCTATAAGATAGTTTATCGCATTGTACTCCAGCCGGTTTGAGGGGTAGACGTTTATCGAGGCATCGTACTTACCTCTCACAAGGAGAACGAAATTCAGGGAACCGGTCTTTGACGAGTTCAGGAAGTCATGGTAGATGACGTTGTCGAAGATTCCGGTCCTTTCATATAGCTGCTGTGCTCCCCGGAACATGACCAGCGCGTCAATAACAGCCTCAGGGAACTTCGTGCGCAGCAGGAGCGCGGCGGGTGTGAAGAGAAGGGCATCGCCGATGCCGGATAGTGCGATAACTAGAATTCTCAAGTGTGCCCGGAAATGTTGATCTTAAGGTCCTCGTTCGTGATACTTGCCGCTGCGGCTACGGTTTCCTGCAAACTACTCCGCAAGAGAGTGAGGTATATAGCGCTAGCGGCGTGTTCCATGCCGACTCGCGGATCTTCTTCCTGATTCTCGTCAAAGGTTTGACCGGAGTTGGGTGGAGCGGCAGCTTTACACCGATCTTCATCATTGCTTCCCTGACCACACGGTATGCAAGACTCGGGTACATCCATTCTCCGTAACTGTAGAACGGCTCCACGCCGAGAGCCCGGAGCAACCGCTCCAGCTCGGGGACAGAGAACTCGCGTTCCCAGCCCGCAAACCATTTATCCATGGCGATCAGCATATGTTTCATTATAGTATATACGTGATAACGCTGCGGGACATCCACCAGAAGGATGCCTCCTTTAGCAAGAACGCGTATGTTCTCCCTGAGAAGGTCCCCGGCCTCTTTCTCCCTGAAATGCTCGAGCAGTCCCTGGTGAAATACTATGTCGAAAGTGCCTTCGGGAAATGGGAGGGAAAAAGCATTGCCGCCGACAGGGCTTACGTCAATCTTCTCTTCCGTTGCAATATTCTTGATAATCTGCAGAGAAGCTTCCGCGTAATCGACCATGAAAACGGTTGCCCCTCTCTCCACCAGACCGAAACTGTCCCGCCCGGTTCCCGCGCCCACTTCGAGAACGCGCTTGCCTCGTAGGTCGGTCAGTTTGACCAGGTTCCTTAGAACTCTGTTATCGTTGGAGTAGACTTCGTGGACTTCCCTTTTCTTTGTCCAGAAATCCTCCCAGTGTGTTCTGGTAGACTCTCTTTGAGCAGGTGCCGAAACGGCCTCATCTATCTTCATCAATTACTCTCTGTTGGTTAGGTGTCCGGTGATTCGTACTGCGAAAAACCGGTCCCGAATCACGTCGCTTGAATGATCCGATAGATAAATTTGCCGTTATTTGCCGAGAGAGTCAACCTCCGGACTTGTCTTGTTTTTCACGAGGGTCTCGAGCTGTCTGATCCTGTACTGGATGCTTTTCTCATCAGGGAACATCTTCTCGAGTTTCGACAGCAAGTCGATTTCCTTCCGGTACTCGTTCTTGGATTCGTACAGATCGAGCAGGATTCTGTAAGGGTTATATGGCGAACGAACGTCGGTCGGATCCGTCTCGATGGCGGCAAGGGCATCTTTCTCGACAACCGAGGAATACCTGTCGTACTTCTGCTTCTCCCCGGCAATCAGGTAGATTCTGGCGACGTCGGAAAGTATCCTATAGTCCATCGGGAGGACTTCGATGGGAATCTTTGACTCCATACTATCAAGTATTGCGACTGCGGCCGCGCTGTCTTTCTGCTGGACATAATAAATGGCAAGACGCATGAAGGGATTGCGGTAGTTGAGGGAAAGTCGGCGTGCGTTGTCGTCGTAATATATTCTCGGATTGTCCAGGTTTGTATATCTGAAACCGTAGTGCGGCTCCGTATAGACTTTCGATGGCGACGCCAGGAGGCATTGTCTCATAATCGCAGGGTCGATGGCGTATTGTGCATCGGATTCCCGCTGGGGGAAGGGCATCACCTCGAGAGCCATGCCCTGCATCTGAACAAATCTGTCGAGGCCGATAAAGTTGCTGTTGGCGACCGTGACCGAAAAATAGACCGGGCGCTGCCATTTGTTGGTCTCGATGATGTCTCTTACAAGAAGGTCCTGGACTCGTACCCCTTTGACGTTTTCTCCTCCCAACGTCGGGTTCATGACGAACTGTATCGCCCCCCTGTTCGTGATGGAAGTGTCGGTAACGCCGTACTTCGCGTATACTTCGGCGGGAACCGGAACCCGCACCGTCGTAGTTTTCCACTGAACCGGCGCAAGATTTTCGATGCGTTGGTCGCTTATGCTGATCGGGACCTTGAGAGCACCGTGGGGGGTCTCGTTCTTCAGCTGGAGAATGTACCAGTCAGTGTTAAGGAGGCTGAGATTGACGATTCTGACATCGGTGCGCACTCCCATTACTTCCTGCAGATACCAGAGCGGGAAGGTGTCGTTGTCTCCGTTGGTGAACAATATTGCATTCTTCTTGCATGACTGCAGAATATTATATGAATAGTCGAACGGAACGTAGTTGCCGTGACGGTCATGACTGTAGTGGTTCTCAGCATACATATTGAACGGCAGCACAACGAAGAAAACGATCGAAAATCCTGCCGCTGTGTAGATCTTCGCCTTGCGCTCCTTCATGAAATTGTCGGCCATTTCCAGGAGACCGGACACACCTATGCCTATCCAGAGCGCCATAACGAAGAAGGCTCCGACGAAAAAGTAGTCGCGCTCCCTCGGCTGCGGTTGTGCCATGTTGAAATAAACTGCCAGAGCCGGCCCCATGACGACGAAAAGCGTTAGGAATGCCAGGCCAAATTTCCAGTCTTTTTTGACGTGATACCATACCCCGAACAAAGCTAGAAGCAAGGGAATCGCGAAATATCTTGCCGGATATCCGCGGACACCGTCGAACCATCCCGGCTGAGCTTTTATATATGTAACCGGGGCATCCTGTATGTCTCCCGCGCGTCCGATGAAGTTCCAGCCGAGATAGCGGAGAAACATATGCCCCATCTGGTATCTCCAAAAGAAATCCAGATCCGAAGAGTAGTTCTGATAGTTCCGAACATGCGCCGGATCGCTCATGTCCCAGCGCCTGTCAAATATCGAAGGCTGCTGTCCGTACTGTTCGCGGTTTAGGTATGTTACAAGTCGCGTCAGTGTGCTGGGGTTGTTTTCGTTAATGGGCGGGTTTGCATTAGCACGGACGAGCACCGAAGTATAAGTCGAATAGCCGAGCACGACCAGAAGTGCTGCTATCAGCGAGACGTTGAGAATTCTCCTGTGTTCCTTCTCCGACCGGTAGATTCCGTAGATTGCTGCTATGACTATGACGAGCGGCATCAATTTGAGGACAAAGCTGTCTGTGATGTGGATCGGACCCAGCGCAACTTCGCCGTCGAGTATCCCCGGCAGCCACTCGACGATCACCGGGTAGATTATGCCGAACGACAGCACGGTAATGATCCCGAAATAGAAAAACTTCTTCCATTCGAACTCGTTATACCGGAAGTAAACGAACATCGCGACGGTGAAATAGGCCAGCAGGCTGAGCTGGTGTATACCGATCGAAAGCCCCATCATGTAGGCGATAAGTAGAAGATATTTCTCGTTCCCAGGTTCGTCGGCTTTTTCGTACCAGACGAGCCCGAGCCAAACGACGCACGACACGATGAACATGCTTAGGGCATATACCTCAGACTCGACGGCGTTGAACCAGAAAGTGTCGGTTACGGAAAAGAGGAGTGCCCCGATTGCCGAGGCACCGAACACTCCCAAAGCGCTCAGGAAATCGTTCGGGAAATCTCTCCATCTCGTTATAACCCTGACGCCGATAAGGTACATGAACATAATTGTAAGGGCACTCGCGAGCGCGGAAATGAGATTTATGCGGAACCCTGGATCGGCGACGAAAGGTGTCATCATCGCGACTCTGCCGATGAGAGTGAAGAGCGGAGCTCCTGGCGGATGAGGTACTTCCATCGCGTAGGCCGTAGCTGCGAATTCACCGCAGTCCCAGAATGCGACGGAGGACTGCGTGGTAGACGCATACATTATCAATGTAACGACGAAAATCGCCGCGGCGATATACTTGTTCAGTTTCCTAAAGTTCATGGTTAGCCCGCCTGACTTATTGGAATTATGTCCGCGTAATTTATCCGCAGAGGCGTCAAGAAACAAGGAAAGAGTGGGGGAAAGGGAGACAAGGGGACTGGGAGAGCGGGAGACCAGGGGACTTTGAGACTTTGGGACTGTTGGAGCAGTAGACAGGTAAACACATGTGACAAGGAGAGATCGGGACAGGGAACGCAGGTGAGCCCGTGACTTAGAGGACAAGAAACCAACGGATAGGAGACCTTTGGTATACCGTTTTAACTGATTTGAAAGCCTGACTTCACCGTGTTTCCGAATCGATCCAGCACGTTTCGAGTTTCGAAGAACCTATCGAGATGCCGACTTTACCAAAAATCCGTTTATCACTGATTTCATAAATCTACCATTCCGCAATTCCTCGCCTGCGCCTGCTGAAGCAGACTTCGGAGGGCGGGTCCCATTCCCGTCACTCCTTCGTTGTAAATCTTCGCTCAACCCGATAAATTATAACCGGTTGTCCGCCCCCGTAGCTCAGTTGGATAGAGCAAGAGTTTCCTAAACTCTGTGTCGCGTGTTCGAGTCACGCCGGGGGCACAGTAGTTAACTTCTTAATATCAAATACTAAATGTTGAATGCCGCCGGGCGGTTGCCGACGGCTATTTCATGCCGGAGATACCCATGAGACTGAGTACCTACTTTCTTCCCACGCTGAAGGAAAACCCCGCCGATGCGACTATGGCCAGCCACCGGCTGATGGTCAGGGCTGGACTGATAAGACCTCTCGCTGCAGGCGTCTATTCCTGGCTGCCGATGGGATGGCGCATCATGAAGAAAGTCATGGAGATAATCCGTGAGGAGATGGACGCAATAGGTGCGCAGGAATTCCAGCTGCCGGCGCTCAATCCGGTGGAGATCTGGGAAGCTACCGGACGCGTCGAAGCGTTCGGCGACACCCTTTTCCATTTGAAGAACCGCCCTTTCGTCCTTGCACCGACTCACGAAGAGGTCTTCACAACGATAGCCAAGGACAACATAAAATCTTACCGGGACCTTCCCCAAATCTGGTACCAGATACAAACGAAGTTCCGCAACGAGCCGCGACCTCGCTCCGGAATCATACGCGGACGACAGTTCTTCATGAAGGATTCCTATACTTTTGACAGGAGTTTCGAAGATCTCGATGTGAGCTACGGATATCATCGTGAGGCGTACAAGAAGATTTATTCGAGGAGCGGTTTGAAATTCTTCATTGTCGGCGCTTACAGCGGTGCCATGGGAGGTACAGGCTCGCAGGAGTTTATGGTCGAATCGACGGACGGCGAAGACACGTGCGCAATTTGCGACGGCTGCGACTATGCCGCGAACCTGGAGGTCGCATCGAGCAACGTCAAACCGATCGGCAGGCTCGATGGAACGAAACCCGTGGAAGAGATCCACACTCCGAACGCGAAGACGATAGACCAGGTAGCGGCGTTTTTGAATATCCCCACCGAGCGCCTTGCGAAATCGCTGGTGTATAGAACGGACGACAAGGCTGTGCTGATTCTCATGTCCGGAAATGATCAACTCAATGAATCCAAGCTGACTGCCGCGCTCGGAAAAACGGCCGTTCCGATGGAAGCTGAAGCGCTGGCGAAGTTCACCGGTGCAAATGCCGGTTCGATCGGCCCGGTTGGTCTCGAGAATTTCAAGATTATAGCCGACAAGCGCCTTGAAGATGCGAACGAGCTAACAAGCGGGGCAAATAAAGACGATTACCATGTCGCGCATGTCGACTTCAAGAGAGACGTCAAGATAGACGGTTACTACGATCTTCGTGTCGTCGAAGAGGGCGAGGCGTGTCCGAATTGCGGCAAGAAACTGCGCATTGTGAACGCGATCGAGATCGGACACATATTTAAACTTGGCACGAAATATTCGGCCGCGCTTCACGCAACCTATCTCGACGAAGCCGGCGCCGAGAAACCCATAGTCATGGGAAGCTACGGCATCGGGGTCGAACGGATTATTGCCTGCCACATCGAGCAGAACCACGACGAGAGCGGGATAAAGTGGGGCAAATCGATCGCGCCGTTTCAGGTGCATCTTGCCTCCGTGAACATGGACAGCGAGAAAGTCGTTGCCGAGGCCGAGAAGCTCTTCGAAGAAATGACGAAAGCGGGTATCGAAGTCCTCTACGATGACAGGGTGGGAGTGAGTCCGGGTTTCAAGTTCAAGGATGCCGATTTGCTGGGCATGCCCGTCCAGGTGATAGTCGGAGAGAGAAATCTTAAGCAAGGAAACATAGAGCTGAAGATCAGGAGCACCGGCGAACGAAAGATCATACCGGTCGCGGGGGCTCTTCAGGAAATAAAAAAGTACCTGGCTGATTGAAGCTGTCCCGCTAGTCTAAATGCTCCCGCGTCTGAGGGAGAAGGTCGCTTCGAGTAGTGAGATGCAATAGAGCCGATACTCTTCGCGCGCGGTGACAATGACCCGGAGTCTCATCGTCCTGCGGCGCAGGAAACACAGGAAATAGGGATGCTTCCGGCGGACAATGAGAGGGACTGCCGGTCAGGGAAAAGACGACGGAGTGGTGTGATGAAGTACAGACTTTTTATCAGCGGTGAATGGGTCGAGACCGATGAAAGTGCGACTGTTGCGAATCCGTATGACGGAACAATCGTGGGGGAAGTCTCACTTGCAGGAGAAGCGGAAGTCGATCGGGCGATAGGAGGCGCCGCCAAGGCCTTCGAAATAACGAAAAGACTCCCCTCCTACCGGCGCGCCGCCATTCTCGAAAGCATATCCGGTCAAATACGCGAGCGCAAGGAAGAGATTTCAAAGACGATGACTCTCGAGTCGGGAAAACCGATACAGTTCACCCGCGGGGAGGTAGACCGAGCGGTGATGACTTTTTCGTTCTCCGCCGAGGAGGCGAAAAGGATCCCCGGCGAAGTGGTCTCTCTCGACATGGCTGCTGCATCCGAAGGACGGTGGGGAGTGGTGAGAAGGTTTCCCGCCGGACCGGTCGCAAGTATTACACCGTTCAATTTCCCCCTTAATCTCGTCGCTCACAAGATCGGACCGGCGCTGGCCGCGGGAAATACGATCGTTCACAAGTCACCGCCGCAAACGCCGATCACCTCGGCGATTCTTGCGGAGATAATCATGAACTCGGGTGCTCCGCAGGGAGCTGTAAATATCGTTGCCTGTACTAACGAGGTTGCCGAGAAGCTCGTCTCAGATCCGCGCCTGAAAATCCTGAGTTTCACTGGGAGTCCGCGGGTAGGATGGTACCTGAAATCCAAAGCTCCAAAGAAGAAGGTGATTCTCGAGCTTGGCGGTAACGCTGCCGTTGTGGTCGAGCCGGATGCCGACCTCGGGGTCGTTGCCAAGAGACTTGCGGGCGGGGCATTCGCAAACGCCGGGCAGGTCTGTATCTCTGTTCAGCGCATTTATGTCCATAAAGAGATATACACGAAGTTTCGCAGTCTGTTTGCAGCTGAGACGAAGAAGGTGAAAACCGGCGACCCGCTTGAAGCAGACACGGTCGTCGGGCCGATGATAAGCAGTCACGAAGCGGACCGTGCATTCAAATGGATCGAAGAGGCGAAAGACTCGGGCGCAGTTCTCGTTGCCGGAGGAAAGAGAAACGGCAACATGATCGAGCCCACGATACTGGAAAATGTCGCTGCCGATGCTAATCTTTATTGTGAAGAAGCGTTCGCCCCGGTTGCCATACTCGAACAATATTCGAACTTTGACGAGGCGATCGAGAAAGTGAACGATACCAGGTTCGGACTACAAGCGGGAGTTTTTACGAACGATGCCCGTAAAATTTTCAGGGCCTTCGATGAAATTCAGGTTGGTGGTGTGATAATAAATGACTATCCTACTTTTAGGGTCGACAACATGCCTTACGGCGGCGTAAAGGATTCCGGCTTCGGCCGTGAAGGAGTCCGGTATGCTGTCGAAGAAATGACCGAACCGAAGCTTCTGGCGCTGAACGTCAGGTAAGCGTTACTGAACTTGCTGCCCCGGGTCGGGAGGTCAATTTGAGGCCGGTATACGTATTGCTCGCATTTTTGTTTTCATCGTGTGCCCTGCTGGTACCGAAAGCGATCGTACACATAACTCCGGTCTCCTCGGATTACAGACTCGGCGCTGCCGATACGACCGCAACAATTTTACTTGTCAACTCCAATATGCATGCGGATTTTTCTTTGAACGGTTCCAACACAATACGTCTCAAGCCGGGCGAAAAAGATTTCGTCGCAGTCGGAATCAGGACCGGGTGGTATTATATGGATGTAGTAGGGACCACCACCTGGATGCGAAATGTTCCCGTGTACCTGAACGGCGGCAAAGAGTTCTCCGTCGATATCGGGAAGGACTATCTCGACATAAACGGGAGGACTTTTTTCAACTCATACCAGGAGAAGAGCACACTATACCCGTTCTATCCATCCTTTTCATTTAATTGCTATGGATGCTATTATCAGCCGGTCGTGAAGTTTGACGGTGCCGACATGGTCATCAGCCAGCCCTGGACGACAGTTACGCCGGGCTGGCACACGATCGAGATTTACAGCCCACTCGATCACGTCCAACTATACTACCGGACGTTGTACGACAGTTACACGATTACTCAGATTGATCTTTATCCAATATCGATGTTCCCATAATGCCTCAATTTGTCCATTTACATAATCATTCGCATTACAGCCTGCTTGACGGCGCCAGTCGAATAGACGAGATGATCGGGCGCGCCGTCGAATTCGGCATGCCCGCGCTTGCTCTCACGGATCACGGTGTTTTATTCGGCGCCGTGGAACTGTACAAACATGCGAAGAAGGCTGGTATAAAACCGATCGTCGGATGTGAGATGTACGTCGCGAAAGGGAAGAGAACCGAAAAGGGCGGTTACAACCACCTCACGGTTCTGGTGAAGGATTACACCGGTTACAAGAATCTTATCAAACTCGTTTCCCTGGCCCACCTCGAAGGTTATTACTACAAGCCCAGAGTCGATTTCGAACTTCTGCAAAAGCATCACGAAGGTCTCATAGTTCTGAGCGGGTGTTTGAGCGGACCGGTTTCAGAACCGATAGTGGACGGCGACATCGAAGCTGCAAGAAGGGCTGCAAGGATGTACAAGGATCTTTTCGGCGACGACTATTATCTGGAGGTCCACAGCCACGGTCTCGATGAAGAGAAACGGGTCCTCGCAAATATTCCTGCCATAGCCAAAGAGATTGGAGCCAAGCTTGTCGCCGTCAATGACGGGCATTACATCCGACGCGAACACGCCGTTCCCCACAACATTCTTCTCAACATTTCCCAGTCGAGCAACGGACTGAAAGATCCGACGGAGCTGCGCTACAAAGTGCCCGAGTTTTATTTCAAGAGCCCCGCAGAAATGGAAAAGGCATTTGCCGACTACGATTTCGGGCCGGAGGCTATCGAGAACACGATCGAGATCGCAGACAAGTGCGATCTGAAGCTGGAGATGAAGCAGGACCTGATGCCGAGGTTCCCGATCCCGGCGGATTCGGGCGTGACGAGTCCCGAAGACTACTTCGAGAAGTTGGCAAGAGAAGGGCTGGAGAAGAGGTACTACGACATCACGCCGGAAATCGATCAGCGGTTCGATCACGAAATAAAGATCATCAAGAAGATGGGCTTTGCGGGATACTTCCTCGTTGTGCAGGATTTCATCAATACCGCGAAGAGCCTGGGGGTCCGGGTCGGGCCGGGAAGGGGCAGCGCTGCAGGAAGCATCGTATCCTACTCTCTCGGCATAACGGATGTCGATCCGCTCAAGTACGGTCTGCTCTTCGAAAGGTTTCTCAATCCCGCACGCGTCTCGATGCCCGATATCGACGTCGATTTTGCGGATAACAGGCGCGACAAGGTCATCGAGTATGTGAAGTCCAAATACGGCGAGGAATCGGTTTGCCAGATCGTGACGTTCGGAACCCTTTCTTCGCGTGCCGTTCTGAAGGATGTGGGCCGGGTACTTGGAATTCCGCTGTCGACGATCAACTCTATAACGAAAGAAATCCCCGTCATTTTGGGAAGAGTGACCCCACTTCAGGAAGCCATCGACACGATACCTGAGCTGCGGTGGGTAAAGGAGAGCAACGATCCGAAAATAAAACAGCTGATAGAGTATTCGCTTGTGCTTGAGGGGACGAATCGCAATGTCGGTACTCACGCTGCCGGGGTCGTGATCGCTCCCGCAATCATTACCGACTACGTTCCGCTTTACAAGACGCCTTCGACCGAAGTCATAACGCAGTACGAATATAAGAGCCTCGAAGAGATCGGCCTGCTCAAGATGGATTTTCTCGGGCTGCGAACCCTGACGGTGATAGAAGATACTCTCCGTCTCATAAAGGAGAACCACGGCAAGGACATAGACCTGAACAAGATACCTTACGACGATGCGAAAGTGTACGAGCTTTTCGCGAACGGACAGACGGTTGCCGTGTTCCAGTTTGAAAGTTCCAAAATGCAGGAGTATCTGAAGAAGCTGAAGCCGACTTCGATAGACGACGTTATAGCTATGAATGCGCTGTATCGTCCGGGTCCGATGGATATGATAGACGACTTCATAGACAGGAAGCTGGGGAAGAAGCCGATCGAGTACCTGCATCCCGGCATGGAAATAATCCTCAAGCCGACATACGGAGTCATGGTATACCAGGAACAGGTGATGCAGATCGCCAGCGAGATTGCGGGGTTCTCGCTCGCCCAGGCGGACATGATGCGCAGGGCGATGGGGAAGAAAGACCTGATCCTGATGGCGGAACAGAAGAAGCTGTTTGTGGAGGGAGCTGCGAACAGATCGATAGACCGGAAGCTCGCCGGTGAAATATTCGATTTGATTGATAAATTTGCGTCTTACGGGTTCAACAAGTCTCACAGCGCGGCTTACTCGGTCCTGGCGTATCAAACCGCCTATCTCAAGTTGTACTACCCCGCAGAGTTCATGGCGGCTACACTCACGAGCGAAATCGGCGATATAAACAAGATGACGCTTCTTCTCGACGAGTGCAGAAAGCATGGGATAACGGTACTCGGCCCCGACGTCAACGAAAGCATAGCCACCTTCTCGGTGGTGAACGGCCAGCTGAGGTTCGGACTGAGTGCGATAAGAAACGTCGGAGTAGGCGCGGCTGAAGCTATCACGGAGGCAAGGGAAATCGGCGGAAAGTTCGAGAGCGTTTTCGACTTCGTCACCCGGGTCGATCTGAGAGCGGTGAACAAGCGAGCTCTCGAGGCTCTTATCGGCGCAGGCGCTTTCGAGTCTCTCGGACACCGAAGAGCCGTGCTGATGGCTTCGTTCGACAGAATTGCCCAGTTCGGTCAGTCGGTGCAGGAGAGCCGGAACTCCTCCCAGTCCTCTCTGTTCGACGCACTTGACGGCGAGCAGAGAAAAATCGCCACTTATCCCACGCTGGTTGAAACGGAAGAATGGAGCCAGGGCGAGAAACTGAACCGTGAGAAGGAACTCCTCGGCGTCTACATCTCAGGACACCCGCTGCTGAAGTACGAAAACGAATACAATACTTTTACAAATATAAGGCTCGGCGATTCGAGCACCGTTGTGGAGGGAGCCACCGGCAGGGCGGCCGGTATCGTGGTCGACGTCCGGCGGAAAATCGACCGCAAAGGGAACATGATGGCCTTTGTCCAGCTGGAAGACTTCACGGGAAAAGGAGAGGTCATTTTCTTCTCCGATGCTTTTTCGAAATATCAGAACATGCTCTTCCCGGATTCTATTATACTTGTCGCCGGGAAGGCGGAATCCAACGGTGACTCGGTTAGGATCATGGCCAACGAGGCGATCCTCATGGAGGAATCGGCGGAGAAGCTGACAAAAAGTATCGCCGTCTCGATCGATTCTAACAACCGGTCGCAGGAATTATTGGCCTCGCTGAAACAAATGCTTGGCAATCACGCTCGCGGGAATTGCTCGATCTTTTTCAGCGTTACTAATGGAAGCTCGAAGCCGATGATATTCAGGTCGAACTCGTACAGCGTGAAACCGGACAGGCAGCTCGTGGACGACCTTTTTAATCTCTTTGGAAGAGAAAACATAAAGTTATTGTCGTAAGAAACCGGAAGGGAAAAGTGACATGCAACCAGTAGTAGTAAGTTCTCAGAATTTTGAATCCGAAGTAATGAAGAGCAATATCCCGGTACTCGTAGATTTTTGGGCATCTTGGTGTGCGCCGTGCAGGATGATAGCTCCCGTGGTTGAGGAGCTCGCAAAAGAGTATAACGGCAAGCTTAAGGTGGCGAAGCTGGACGTCGATGCGAACAGGGATATAGCTTCTTCGTTCGGGGTCATGAGCATTCCGACGCTCCTTATATTCAACAACGGCAGCGTAGCCGACCAGGTCGTCGGTGCCGTTCCCAAGGCGACGCTTGTGGATAAGATATCAAGGGTGCTTGAGCGCAACTGACTTTAGAAGGTCCGGCATCACGGTTGAGATCCCTGGTGCCGGAGCCCTCTCACAGCACCGAGGCCGTCGGCCGGAGAATAACCGCAAACCAAACACCGCGAAGTATGAACCCAGAACCCAGAACTACGAACCCAGACCTACGAACCCAGAACTACGAACCCAGAACTACGAACCCAGAACTACGAACCCAGAACTACGAACCAAAAACCAAGAACCACGAACTACGAACCAAAAACCACGAACCGAAAAATGAACCAGAAGAACATCAAATTGAAAATATACACCACCACTTGGTGCCCGGACTGCAAGGTCGCGAAAAGATTTCTGAATGAGCATGGTGTCAATTACGAAGAAATAGACATAGATAAGGACTCCGATGCCGAAGCATTCGTCATAAGTGCAAGTGGAGGAAGGCGGGTAATCCCGACCATCGATCTGGAGGGAAGGTACCTTTTTAACCCGCCCCTGGTTGAATTAGCAAAGGCGTTGGGAGTTGAATAAGAAGGGACACGGCTGATGCGGACATTAAGGATTAACACCGGATTTGTCGTAAACCAATAATTCTGGTCAAAGGGCATCACTATTGATCCTTGCTGTTCCATGTTCGATTCTCGCGTTCCGACAAAGTTCGCACAAAACTAACAACGAAGGGAGGAGGAGGAAATGAGGAGGATCTATTTGATCGTGACCGCCCTGCTTGCATTTTCGTCGCTAGCAGGCGCGCAGAGCATCAGGACGATGAATGTCAATTATCTCAGCGGGAAAGACACCGTTGCGGCGTATCTGGCACTGCCGGAAGGAAGCGGTCGACACCCGGCCCTGATCGTCATCCACGAATGGTGGGGACTTCGCGACTGGATAAGACGGGATGCGCGGGACTTTGCCAGGCACGGATATGTCGCGCTCGCGATTGATCTCTACCGCGGCAAGATCACCGACAATCCTCAGGAAGCGTACAAGCTAATGGTCTCGGTCCCTCGTGAAAGGGCAGTGACCGATTTGAAATCGGCTTTCGATTATCTGACAGGGATGAAAGAGGTGAATACTTCAAGGATCGGCGTGATTGGCTGGTGTATGGGAGGATCCTACGCGTACATCGCGGCGCTCAACCTCCCGAAGCTCGCTGCATGCGTAATAAATTATGGAAAAGTAGGGACTACCAAATCTGAGGTGGAGCCAATACGCTGTCCTGTCCTGTGCAACTTTGCCGAGAAGGACAGGACCTACACTGCCAAAATGGGGAAGGCATTCGTGACCGCCATGAAGGCCGACGGGAAGACAGCAGTGTTTCACGAGTATTCAGGTGTTAATCACGCGTTCATGAATCCGAACAATCCCGGCATTTATGATGAGCCGCAGGCGAAGCTTGCGTGGGATCGGATCTACAGCTTCTTAAGCTCGCATTTGAAGAAGTAGGACGCCGGTCGGGGGAAGCTCTGCGAGAGTGCATCCGGCAACAAGGTTCGTCGGACTTCGGTTCGACGGAAAGGTGCGGCCGAGATACAAACTCGACTGTCGTTTCATAGATTTGCCCGGATGCCGTTTCTGTCGACTGATCTTCATTTACGAAGTCGGTCCGCCGCCTGCTTGATCGGAGCCAATTGCCTTGCAAAAACGCTGCTGGTCTGATAAATTATAAATCAATCAGCACGTTGTAGACATTGCGGCTGTCGATCTTATGCATGGATTCTCGGCCGCGGCCCAATTTGTCCCCATCGTCTAGTGGCCTAGGACATCGCCCTTTCACGGCGGTAACAGGGGTTCAAATCCCCTTGGGGACGCCACAACTTCTCTTTATTCCTTGACATGCACTGCAGCGTCAAATGTCCCGAAGATAGTCCCTGCTGAGTAAGCTCGTGTGACCCGGAAAACTCCAGAAACAGGCCCATCCGCGTAATCCAGGGCGTTGATCTCGAGGGGCTTAAAGAAAGCGTGTCGTTCCTTGACACGTCTCAGGTTTCCTGCTATATTTTTTGAAAAAGAGGAAGACTTAGCGAAAGTTCGTTAAAGGTTTTTAAATCGACGTTACTGTAGACCTTTGACGAACTTTTTATGCCGAATTGCGGTGCGAAAGGTCTGCACAGAATTCGGCTTTTTTCTTATTGTGAGGTGGATGAAGAAAGAAATCGTCGGGGCAGGATTAGTGCTCCTGCTCCTTGTCGGAGTTACGTACGGTCAGCAGCAATCTGTGACGGTGCTTTCACAGGGGAGCAATTCGACAACGATCACGGTGACGCCGGATTCATTGGGGGCCGATACGATAACAACGAACGGGAAGAGAAGTCTTCAGCTTATGTACCGGGATGCGGTGCCGGAGTTTAGTTCAGACGGAAGCTACCTGCGTCAGTTCATTCCCGTATTCGTCGGAGTCTTCTCGACGCAGATACAGGTACAGGTTCTGCAGACGGATTACAAGACCGAAGAGATGATGTCGCCGCCGCGGAGTCCGAAATATCCGCCGGAGCTGAAGGCTAATATGGTGTCGCAGTTCGTGGGATACGACGGGCCGTTCGAACAGCGGAAACATCTGGTGACGCGGTTGAGGGTGTATCCATTCAGATACGACAGCACCACGGGCTCTTATCGAATGTTGACCAGAATAGTAATTCAGGTAACATCGTCGGGAGTCGGAGTACAGAGCCGAACCATGGCGACGGACCCGCTATTGTCCGGACTGCTCGTAAACTACGATCAGGTGAAGGACGCGGTGGTAGGGGAGCCGAGCAGGTTGCTGAAGACCGGGGCTTCAAGCGTATTGTCTCAGGGTACGTGGTACAAGATGGCGGTGACGGCGAACGGGATCTACAAGGTGACGTATTCGCAGCTGAAGAATGCCGGAGTTCCTGTAGACAACATAGATTTGAGTACGATAAAGATATACAACAACGGAGGGGAAGAACTGCCGGAGAACCCGACGGCCCCGCGACCGGCAGGTCTGATGGAGAATGCTATATATGTATACGATGCGAACGGGACGGGAAAGTTTGCACAGAACGATTACATATTGTTTTACGGGAGAGGGACGAAGGGTTGGAACTGGGATACGACGTCGAACACGTTTTCTCACTACGTCAACGCATATTCGGACACGAATTATTATTTCATAACCTGGGGAGGCGGCGCGGGAGAGCGCATGGCAGTATTGCCGAGCGTGCACTCGACAAATTACTACCGTCCACAGAGTTTTGTTTCGGGAATATTTCAGGACTCGTCGATGTTCAACCTACTCGGTTCGGGACAGAATTGGTACGGACCCGAGCTGCAGCCGGGAAATACGGGCACAAACAGCGCGTTCTATCTGTATGAAAACAAGCTCTATGGCCTCGATCCGTCACAGCAGATAGAGTACAGAGTCGAACTTGCCTCAAGAAGTGACGTTTATAATTACTTCGATATTTATGAAAATTCTACGGGGGCTGAT
This sequence comes from Candidatus Kryptoniota bacterium, assembly GCA_046706745.1. GTDB lineage: Bacteria > Bacteroidota > Ignavibacteria > Kryptoniales > JAKASW01 > JAKASW01. The sequence goes on along the minus strand of JBJKPC010000076.1, from coordinate 149,793 downwards.
CTCGGCAGTATTCCGGGAGGACTCGTGGACCTTGGCGCGGACACCGGGCCTTACGCCATCGCTCTTCCGGTGAAGACTGCTTTCGGGAGCGGAAATTTGCCGGGCGACAGGAGCGTGTTCAAGGTTGCCTACACTGCTTCCTCGGCATCGTCGGTGGGCTACGTGGACTGGATAGAGATATTGTATCATAGATTTTTCCAGTCGGTCGGGGATGTATTGAATTTCTATGCGCCGGATACGACGGCGAACGAATACTACGCGGTCAGCGGGTTTTCGAGCAACAACGTGAAGGTATTCGACGTGAGCGACTTTTCGAATGTCGCGATGGTCCAGCCCGATTCGGTGAACAACGGGACCGTTTACTTCGGGACCAGCACGCTGCCCAAAACGAGAAAGCAATTCTACGCGGTGGGTGATAACGGGTATCGGTCGGTGTCCGGGATCAGTTTTGTAGGCAACTCGAACCTGCGTGGGGATCTTGCGGGAGCGGACCTTATAATAGTGACGGCACCTCAGTTCATGAAGCAGGCAAACGAGCTGGCGAGCTGGAAAGTGGGCCACGACGGTTTGAAGACACAGGTGGCGACTACCACCGATATTTATGACGAATTCGGATGCGGAATACCGGATCCGACGGCGATAAGAGACTTCCTGAAATATTCATATACGAATGATCAGCTGACACCTTCGTATGTGATATTGTTCGGTTCCGGAACGTACGATTACAAGAGCATAGCAGCGCCGGACACCGAGTTCGTCCCCCCATACGAATCGCCGGAATCGCTCGACCAGGTTTATACATACTGCACTGACGACTATTTTGTCCAGTTCACGGCTCCCCTTACCCAGACTCCGATATCTATGGTAATAGGAAGGCTTCCTGCCAGGACGCAGGCGGACGCCGACGCAATTGTCGGCAAGATTGAGGAATATGAGGCATCACCGGATTACGGGATCTGGAGAAACCTTATAACATTTGTCGGGGACCAGGGAGTGACAACGGCAGGTGGAAACGATTACTCTCTGCACACTGACCAGGCAGATGTGCTTGCGAGCAATTATACACCGAACTCGTTCGACCAGCAAAAGATATATTTGGTGCTTTATCCCGTGGTCAACACATCACAGGGCAGGCGTGAACCGCAGGCTGCAGACGCAATCGTGAATCAGGTGAACCAGGGAACGCTTCTTATCAACTTTGTAGGTCATGGTGCCCCGAACCTCTGGTCGTACACTCACGTTTTCGAGAACTCCGTGACGATTCCCCAGCTGAAGAATAAAGCCCAGCTCGCTGTTTGGGTCGCGGCGACTTGCGATTTTTCCAGGGACGACAGCCCGACGCAGCAGAGCGGCGGAGAACTGCTTGTGAATGACCCCAACGGAGGTGCCATCGGTGTTGTAAGCGCAACGAGGGTTGTCTACTCTTCGGAGAATGCTACGATCAATCAGGATTTCTTCACCTACCTCTTCAGACGCAACGCCCAGGGAGATGCAACCCGAATCGGCGAAGCTTTGTTCAAGGCCAAGGAACAGGATTACCAGGCCTTAACCTATGTCAAGTACAATTATCTGGGTGATCCTACGGTCAGGCTCGGCATGCCGCAGTACAAGGCGACTATAGACAGCCTCAATGGGCAATCGCTGGTCCAGACAAGATATATCCGTGCGCTCGATAAATTGAAGATCGAGGGGACCGTCTTCCATCCCGACGGAACGGTGTGGAGCAGCCTGTCGAGCACCGGGCTCGTGACGATTTATGACTCGGATAAGCCCGTATATGTACCGCTGTGGAACAGAACGTATTTATTCCAGGGATCCATTTTGTTTCGAGGACAGGTATCGATATCGAACGGGAAGTTCGAGGCCGAGACGGTGATACCGAAGGATATATCGTACAGCGACAAGCAGGGGAAGATAGAGTTGTATTTCCAGGCCGGTGGCTCGGACGGGTTAGGGTATACGCGGAACGTAATTGTAGGCGGGACGGACACGAGCGCGGTAAACAATCATATAGCGCCTCAGATAAGCATATATTTTGATTCCAAGAATTTCAGAAACGGAGACGTCGTGTCGAGCCATCCGACGATGATAGTGGATTTGCATGCGGTGAACGGGTTGAATTTATCAGATGTTGCGATAGGTCACGGATTGGAGGCGACGTTTGACGGAGGGCAGTCGGTGAACCTGGCGCCGTATTATACGGGTACGCTGAACTCCTATCAGGACGGGACGGTGAAATATCCGGTAACGCAGGATCTGACTTACGGGAATCACAGTGTGACGGTACGGGCATTCGACGTATTCAATAACGAGGGGCAGGCGAATGCAACGTTCGACGTGCAGACAGACACGGCGCTGACGTTGATGAACGTGTACAATTATCCGAATCCATTCAGGAACAGTACGGCCTTTACGTTCCAGCGAACGGATGCGGGAGGGTCCGGAGAGCCGGTGAATGTAACGATTAAGGTGTTTACCTTGAGCGGCCGCCTGATAAGGACGATAAGGGCTTATGGAATAACCGACACGTTTGTGAAGATCGAGTGGAACGGGCTGGACAGTGAAGGAGACAGGCTGGCGAACGGAGTTTATTTATACACGGTGACAGCGACGACATTGGACGGCAAATACACCAGCCAGGCACTCGGCAAATTGGCTGTCATCAGATGATGCGCATAGAATTTATAGACATAACAATTTATACTAAGACTTAAATGAGGAGTATGTGAAATGAAGATAGCATTGTGTACGGCGCTCGCCGTGGTTGCCGTGCTTGCGTTCAACTCGGGCGCATTTGCACAGGGTGAGACCGCTGTGCCGTTCTTGCTGATCTCCCCGGACGCGGGTGCCGGCGGTATGGGCGAAACGGGGACGGGACTTGCCGATAACGCAAACGCGGTGTTCTGGAACCCGGGAGGTCTCGCTTTTCTGAAGGGCGACCACATCGCGCTGACTCATGCACCTTGGCTGCCCGAACTCGGATCGGACCTTACTTATGATTTCCTGAGCTACACGCACTATCTGGAAAGCTGGGACGGAAATCTCGGAGCCAGCATAACCTACTTCAATCTCGGAACATTCAACAAGACTCTCTCCGACGGCCCACAGGTCGTGAGCACATGGCACGCTTTCGAGTTTGCAGTTACAGTCGGATACGGGACCCAGATTTCCAAGGGATTAGGTTTGGGAGCAAACTTCCGCTACATAAGAAGTGAGCTCGCACCCTTCGGTACGGAACAGGAGGTCGGCACCGGAATCGCGTCTGACGTGAGCTTCGACCTCGGATTGCTATACCGCCCCGAGCACTTCGATCTGCCTTTGGTCGGCAATCTGGGTAACAGACTGGGATTCGGCCTGGATCTAAGCAATATGGGCCCCAATTTGTACTACATCGATCAGGCACAACAGGATCCGTTGCCGACAAATCTCCGGGTCGGTATCGCCCTGCATCTGCTGAAAAGCCAGTACAATAACCTCTATCTCGCGCTCGATCTCAGCAGGATCATGGTACGGGTGAGAACTGACTCCTCTATTGGTACTATCAGCCCGAGTCCAACCGGTGCAGGATATGATACGACATGGAACTATAGCAACCAGGTGGATCCTCTCCCGAAGTCGCTCATAACTGCATGGGGGGACGGCGGACTTAAGAGGGTCATCGTGAGTTTCGGTGCCGAGTACTGGTACGGCAGCCCAAGACTCATCGCTCTCCGCTGGGGTTACTACAAGGAGAACCCCAATTTCGGCGGGCGTAACTTCATGACCTTCGGTGCAGGTATCCGCTACAGCATCTATGGATTCGACTTCAGTTATATTTCGACATTCGATCCGAACAACCCCTTATCAGGTCAATTGAGATTTTCCCTGTCACTAAACATGGGTGGAAGCGACGGGTTCTAGCCATTTAATCCGAAGGATTCAGAAGGCAATCGCCGTTGCTGCGACGCTGTCTGCTGTATCCTTCGGATACGCCGGCCCGGCCCTCGCGTCGGGCAACCTCCGCGCTGCGGAGTTGAATCATCCGATCACGGCTTTCCAGAACACCCGCCCGAACAAGGTGCTGGCGAACGGAACGGTGAACGTGCTTGCGATAATGGTACAGTTCCAGTCCGACACCACCAGTCTCACGAGCGGAAACGGTCATTTCGCAATGACCCCGGGCACGGGGTTGGATGCACCGCCGCATGATCAGACTTATTTCGAGAAACATCTTCTGTTTCTTAAGAATTATTTCTACAAAGCATCGGGCGGAAAGCTGAATATCGACTATGATGTCCTCGGGTCGGTCATAACACTGCCGCACAAAATGCAGTACTATTCTCCGCCTAGCAATGCTTCCGACAGTGCGGAATATCTCGGCCTGCTTTACAGGGATTCATGGCACGCAGCAGACTCGCTCAATCCCAACTTCGACTTCGGTAATTACCAATGTTTCGTGATCTTTCACGCCGGGGCCGGCCGCGACATCAACTTCACCCCGTATTTCGGGTACGATCCCTTCCCTTACAACATCCCTTCGATCTATCTGAATATTAAGAGCCTGAGGGCTATGTTCGGGGAGCAATACGAAGGGGAGGCGGTCGACAACGGGAATTTTCATATTCCGAATTCCATAATTATGCCGGAGGACGAGCGTTTCTTTCTAGTGCAGACCCCTGACACGCTCAACTTGACGCTGGGAACAAACGGCCTTCTTGCAAACAGCTTCGGAAGTTTCCTGGGATTGCCGGACCTGTTCGACACGAAAACCGGAGTAACCGGAATCGGAATGTTCGGACTAATGGACGGCCAATCTGCGTTTGCTTATGGCGGAATTTTCCCTCCGGAACCATGCGCCTGGTCGAAAATCTACCTGGGCTGGGTCACCCCGAAAGTGGTGTCGCCTGCCGTAGCTACCCAGTACGGCCTCTACGCAAACGCGACCGGGAAGTACAATGTTCTCGAAGTACCGATCAGCGGGAGCGAGTATTTCCTGCTCGAGAACCGCGAACGGGACGCCCTCAACAATGGAGAAGAAATTACCACGTACTACCAGGGTGCGAGCCATACTATCCATATTCCCGACGGACTCGATACGACTTATTTCGACGGGCAGCAGGTTCACAACATCGACGGCGTCGTCACGAACGCAGACCAATTCGACTGGGCTTTGCCCACTTATACAGATACCAAGTATAACATCAACTACAACGGCGGAATCCTCATCTGGCATATTGATCAGAGCGTAGTTGACCAAAACCTTTCAACGAACACGATAAACGCCGACCCCAGTCACCCGGGGGTTGCGGTGATGGAAGCGCACGGCGCTAACGAAATAGGAAGACTGCTTCAGGATATTACCGGACAGCTTTACTACTACAGCGGTTCTCCGTTCGACTTCTGGTTCAAGGGGAATGTTACTCCGTCTTATCGCAACGCGTTTACTCCTACGAGCTTGCCCAATTCCGACGGATACAACGGCGCAGATTCGCACATTTACATCACCAATTTCAGCAAGCCCGACAGTATGATGACTTGCGACGTCATGGTCGGCGACTCGGCGATTCATCCGACCCAAGGCTTCCCGAAGAATATCCAGGATGCCACCGCATACTCCTCACCGGTCTTCGGCCGAATCAGTGCAAACGGGGAACTTCAGGTCATAGCGAATAACGGTGATTCGTTGTACGCCTTCAACATGGACGGCACTTCCTCGGGGTTCGACTCGACGGGATTGTTCTCGAAGGTCGGAGGACGTTTCCAGCCTATCGTCTCTTCGGCAAGTGCTGCATTAAATTCAATCTATGCGATGGATGATTCCGTCATTTATGGATTCGTCGATCGCGATAACAGCAGTCCGGGAACGGCGGACGCTATATTTGCGACTCCACTTCCTTATCCGAATCCAGCCGTGGCCGCACCACTCCTTGCTATGGGATCGAAACTGATTGCTTTCACCGGCCGACCGGTTTCGTGGTCGATATTTTCATCCGGTGGCAAGTATATCGGCTCCTATTCAATTCCGGTTATCAAGACGGCGAATAATTCTGTCCTGGCATCTGCTTCGGCGTCAACGAACGTCTCGCAGTTTGCTGCTGGCGATACCACGACAGCGTACATCAATTTTGGCGGGATATCAGGAGTAACCGCCGTGAACATGGACAGCGTAGCCGCCAGCGGGTCGGCCCGCGCATTCGCACCCTCACCGAACGCCGGACCCTACGTGACCGGAATGGCGTACGGTAATCTTACTTCGAGCGAGGGCGACAAAATAATCGAAGTGTCGCCTCAGAGCGTTTACCTCGACAGCCTCGGCGCGGCTCCGGTGAGAATTTTTACGGCTTTCCCCGGCGACACCATCGAAACCGGTCCCGTTCTGGCCGACCTGACAGGCAACGGCAAGCGCGACATAATATTTGCAACGCGGAAGAAAGTGTACGCTATCTCGTATACCGGGGCGGTCCTTAACGGTTTCCCGATATCGACCATCGCGAGTGAGGTCTTGCCTTCTGACGCGAACGATATCACCGGATCTATAGCTGTCGCTGATCTCAACGGTGACGGCAGCCCGGAGATTATTTTCGGCACAAAAGCAGGCGAGATTTTTGCATACACAGGCGCTACCGCGAAGCTCTTTCCGGGCTTTCCGTTGAACGTTGGAAGCCAGCTTGCAGGAAGCCCGGCAGTTGCCTACGATGCCCAGACCGGCAACCTGTATCTTGCGGCGATTGGAATGGACGGCTATCTATACAGCTGGACCTTCAAGGGCAATTCGGCAAGTCAGGTACTCTGGGGCAATCTCCTGGGCAACAATTATCATATGAACTCCATTACCACTCCTCTGGAATCTCAGCCGGTGCCGCCTCCGTCCAGCCTGATGCCCGCAGATCAGGTTTACAATTGGCCGAATCCCGTTACAAATGGACTGACAAAAATACATTTCTTTCTGCGCGATAACGCGAAGGTTTCTATAGGAATATACTCGTTTGCCGGCAGCAAGGTCGCAGATATGCAGGTAAACGGGATCGGGGGAATGGCAAACGAGGTCGACTGGAACGTCAGCGACGTTCAGAGTGGCGTTTACTTTGCAAGAGTGGAGGCTGTTTCGTCAAAAGAGCGGGACGTAAGAATTATCAAGATAGCAGTTGTTAAGTGAGGTTCAACTTGTCCCGTAAAACGTTACTCTTGCTCCTGGCAGCAGTTCTATCGCTGCCTCCTGTCGCCGCCGCCCAGGACGAATATATCCAGCCTGAACTCAACTGGCAGACGATCGAGACCGAACACTTCTATGTCGATTACTATCCCGGCGAGAAGCGGACCGCCGAGCTCGTTGCCAAGATCGCCGAAGAAGTATATGGCCCTTTGACCAAGCTGTACCATCACAAGCCCGATCAGAAGGTTACTTTTGTAATCTGGGATAATGACGACTACGCGAACGGGGAGACGTATTTCTTCGATAACAAAATCAACATTTGGGCGTCGTCTCTCGACTTTGACCTGCGCGGTACCCACAACTGGCTAAGGAATGTAGTGACCCACGAGTTCACACACGAGATCGAGATGAATACCGCGACGAAATTCGGAAGGCACGTTCCGGCAATTTACCTCCAATGGCTGGGCTACGAGGCGGCGAGAAGACCGGACGTGCTGTACGGTTACCCGAATGTCGTGGTCAGCTATCCTATCAGCGGAATCGATATCCCGGCGTGGTTTGCGGAAGGGACGGCTCAGTACAATATCCCGCGGCTCCATTATGATTACTGGGATACTCACCGCGACATGATACTGCGGGAATATGTGATCAACCACAAGATGTTCACCCTGCAGGAGATGGGAGGTTTCGGAAAAACGAGTCTCGGGAACGAGTCGACATACAACGCGGGTTTCGCGTTTGTGCACTACCTTGCCACGACGTATGGTCCCGACGTATTAAGGAGGCTCTCGAATGCGATGCGTTCGATAGACGCTCTCACGATAAACTATGCGTTTCAGAAAGTGCTGCACAAGTCGGCGCATACGGTCTATGACGAGTGGAAAGCATTTCTGGAGAAGATGTACGACAGGAAAACGGCTCCCATCAAGAAAACGCTTCACACCGGCAGGATTATCAGCGGTGTCGGCTTTGCCAATCTCTTTCCCATATTTTCGCCCGACGGCAAGTCGATTGCCTACTGCTCCAACAAAGGTTACGATTACTTCGGCCTTTCTTCCATCTACGTGATGAAATTGTCCGACAGCACGGAAAAAGAAATCACGGATAACGTTGCGAGCGAGCTTTCCTGGTCAAAGGACGGCCGGTATCTGGTCTATGCGAAACAAACGAGGAATAATCCGTTCTGGAATAGCCTTTCGGATATTTATGTCTACGATCTCAAGAAGGAAAAGGAGTTCAGAATAACCCGCGGCCTGAGAGCGAGATACCCTTCATTGTCGGAGGACGGGAAAGAAGTGTGCTATGTCGCGAATGACGATGTTCCTTTAGGTCTCTTGTGTCATTACGCGGGCCTTGTCTCCGGAACTGAGATCGGGGGAACGGACGGAACTGCGAATCTTTACGTTGCGGACATCGATCTCGCAAAACACCGGCTGTCGAACATCAGACGGATCACAGATTTCGTGAGCGGTCAGCAAGTCTACGGTCCGAGGTGGTCTGAGAACGGCAAAAGCATTTCTTTCAGTTACTCCCTCGCCGCATCGCGGCGCATCTGCATTTACGATATTGCGGACAGCTCTTATCGCTTTGTCACTCCTGAAGGACAGGATTCACGGAACGCAGTGTTTGCCGATCAAGACAGCTCTATCATCTTTTCGTCCGATAGAAGCGGAATCTTCAATATCTACAAGACAAATCTTTTTACAGATTCGACCGTCGCCTTGACAAACGTACTCGGCGGCGCTTTCCAACCGACAGTCTCGAGGGACGGCAACCTCGTGTATTCGGCCTACCACTGGAATGGGTACAAGATTGCGGAAATTAATGATTACCGGGCGATACCCGATCCCCCGGAGTATGCTGTGGACATCAATCCTACTACCGGCGCTTTCACCGGGAGTTACGATGTGCCTAAAGATCTTACCCATTACGACGACATTAAAATTCCGGATCTGAAATCTGTGCCGTACACTAGCAGGACTACGTCGCTTTCGATCTATCCTGTGCTTTCCTTCGACAATTATAATCCTCACGCAAGTTTCTTTGACGAATTGAAGGCGGGTTTCTATTTCAGCTCCATGGACGAGGTGGGGAAGTACGATATTTTCGGCGGGGCTACGATGAATAAGCTCTTTGAGCGCGACCTCTTCGGCCAGTTCGACTACAACGACAAGATTCCGCTGCTCTCGACTCTGGGGATTTATCCCCAGTTTACACTCGCCGTTTACAACATCACGCGCAAGACCACTGCAAATATCGGCCTCGGGCTGGACACGATCGGCGTCGGTGTCGACTACGATCTTTTGGAAGTCGATGCATCGTTTAGCGGTTATCTCTTTTCCCCAGCGATCGGTGTCTCCCTCGGCTTCACGTTCGACCGATATACCTCGACGGTTTCAGGCTTCATCCTTCCTGCGCTAGGAGCGTACGTGGGATCTTCCGGAGACGTCTATTTCCTCGGCCGGGCTCTTTACGCGGAACTCGACCTCGATGGGATCACCCCCTCGAGGAATTCGTGGGTGAATCCGCTTGGCATCATGTCCCGTCTTCGTGTCACGGGGTCGATTGATCAGCTAAACGCCGACGGAAACTACAAGTATGTAAACGGTGCCCTTGTCCCGATTTACGAGCCTTTTAATTTTGTCCAGGCAGAACTAGTCAATTACCTGGCGGTACCGATCTTTAGGGAAGACGACGCACTTGCAACCAAGATCCACCTCGGATATACATTCGGGCCCTCGATCAACAGCTTCTTCGATTTTTACGCCGGCGGGCTGATCGGGATGAGAGGCTACCCGTTTTATGCTATCGGAGGCAACCGGATGGCTTCGTTTAACCTGACTTACCGCTATCCGTTGTTCAGAGACATCAACAAACAGTTTTTGCAGTTTTATCTCAGCGATGTCTATCTCTCCGGTTTCGGCGATATCGGCAATGCGTGGGACGGTTCGCCGGTCGGGACAAAGTTCAAGAAAGATGTGGGGGCCGAAGTCAGACTGAGCGGGTATTCTTTCTACAATTATCCCACTGCGATCTTCCTTGACGCGGTGTACGGCTTCAACCGGTTCACGGTTGATGTCCCACAATTCAAAACTGTTGCGACTTACGGCAGGGAATGGAAAATCTATTTCGGGCTTACCTTCTCGTTCGACATAGTCGATTTCGGGAGACAGAAATGCGTACAATAGTGTTTGTGGTCCTTATTCTTCCTCTCGCAGCCGCTGCGCAGATGCGTGTCGCGGACGGCACTTTTTTGAGATCGGCGGACAATACAGCTGACCTCAGACCCAGTCCCAAACTGACAGGAGTCCTCTCCGAGGACCTGTTTGCGGTACAGCCTACTCCTGCAGTTCAGGAATCGCTGGCGACGGTGGAGACCAAATCGGCGCTGCTTTCCGGTGTGCTTTCTCTCGCCGTGCCCGGCGCCGGGCAGATTTACAACCACGACTACTGGGCCGCTGCCGCCTTCATTGCCGCGGAAGCTGCCGCATGGGCGGTGAATATAATTTGGACGCGTAAGGGGAATAACCAAGAGATTGCTTATGAACAGTACGCAGACGGTACAGCCAACTACAAGCTCCCGAACGGACAACCCGATCCGTACGGCAACGCCCACTACAGCGTCGTAAGATATGCAAAGTGGATTCAGGACAACTGGCAGCAGCTCCTACAAAGGAATGGGCATGATCCGACTAATAACACGGATCCGGTCGTCAGAATCGTCCAGGAGTACCAGGCAACCCTTATCGACAACAACGGAGGTCCTGCGCCGTGGGACAAGGTTAACTGGAATTCGCTCAACATAGTGGAGGAATCGCTCGGGGGGTATTTTACTCATTTCCTGTTCCCGCATCAGAACTTTGAGTATTACGAGTTGATCGGGAAATATCCGCAGTACAGGCAGGGATGGATCGATTCACCGTTCGCTCAGGGCGATACGCATTTCATAGACTTCATGGATTATGCGACCCCCATCAGTGGATACTACATGGGCCAGCGTGGGAAAGCCAATAGCCTGTTCGGCGTAGCCTCTACCGCTCTGAGTATCGTGCTGGTCAACCACTTCGCATCCGCCGTCGAAGCAGCGCTCGCGGCACATATCCACAACAAGAACATACACGCCAACGTTTCTTTGGCGCCGCTTCCTCTTCAAATGGGGTACCAGGCTCAGGTTAACCTGGCGTTCAACTTTTAGTGAGATGAGACGGGGACCCTGTACGCGTCGTTCACGGTACGGAGGAATGCGAGAGCTTGTACTGCATGCCCTGCCGTCAGTCCCCGATAGAGTTTAGCCCTTTGCTTCCCGCAGCAGGTTGGGATGCGCCGCAGTTTTCCCTATGTGAATTTCTACTTCTGACCTGTGAGAATCGCCGGCTTTTTCGCTCACTTCCACCCGGCGTCTGATAACCTCGATAGCACCGTTATCTGAAATTGAAATCTCGTTGAATTGCAGGCCGTCTTTTTGCCACATGGTCTCATTCTGGTCCTTTTCACGCACAGGATTAAGAGCCGCACTAGAGTAAATAATGCCCGAACGTGAATAGATCCCTTCGATATGGGTGTGCCCGTGCATCACGAGACTGACTCCTCCGCTTCTGAATGCTTCTTCGAGATCTTTCTTGCCGTAGAGCTTCAGTGTTTGCGACTCGAACTTCTGGTATAGCCTGGCCCCCAAGGATTGAGAGAAAGGGGTGAATTTGTTGAAGTGATGATGAATGAGGATCACTTTCTTCAGATCAGCCAGCGAGGGGTGGCCGAGCACTTTGGCGATTTCCTCGAGCTGGTTTACGGATACACTCCCGTTTGAGCCGACCGGATTGAATAAAGGGTGGAACTTACTGACCGAATTTACTCCGATTAGAGCTGCCGGCCCGACTATCTTCACAAATGGGAACAAGCCCTGTCCGGGGTATGCTTTCCTGGGTAGAACCTCCCTGAATCCGCGTTCGAACAGCCTGAGCTTTGCAGCGTAGTCTACTTGACGGCAATGTTGACCAAAAGTGAAAATATCTTCGGCTCTGTGGACGCCGCCGAAAACGTCGTGGTTACCTATCGTAACGCTCAGCCTGTCGAAGTTAAGTAGGCCAAAGTACTTGAGAAGTCGTCTTATGGAGCGGTACCCCCGCATCTCACCTTGTCCGGTGATGTCACCTGTAATAACGATGTGGTCGTAGGCCTCCTCGACGGCCTGTGCAAGAAGTCTTTTGAGCCTGGTAATATTGTGTCGATCGTATTCCGGGCTTATGTGCGTATCCGATATGTGAGCGATTCTGAAGGAAGTAGTCATCGTCCCTGGTACTGTTATGTGTTAGTTGAATTCACACGTTAATTTAAGAGAGACATATTAACGTGCCGTTTCTTGAATGTTGTGGCTATGTTAAGAAAACGGTATGCAACCGGTCGGTGAGCTTCCTGCCTTTCGATATGCTAAGGTTTTGAAGAACTGCTCGACACAAGTACGTGCGGCAGCATAGATAGCGGTTAGCGGAGGACGTGAGTGTCGAAATCCGTTCCCAGTTTAAAGCGAGAGGTCAACAGCGGCAGACTCTGAGGTTCAACATGGCCTGTCTTCTCCTCTCATTATGTCTTACCGTCACCAATATTACCAACAGAAAGTGGAACTGAGAGGTTCGGCTTTGAAGGGGAATTAAAAAGAATTAATGTGGTTCTAACTTGGGCGGGTAATATCCGAGCACCGCAATACGAACCTGTTTTGAATTACGCGGAGGGCGCTGAGAGCGTTTGCCTCCGTCCCAAAAAATCCGTATACGCTGCTGCCACTGCCGGACATGAGCGAGAAATAGGCACCGCAGGCATTCATCTCGGATTTTATCTGACCGATTGCAGGGAATTTCTCGAATACGGAAGGCTCGAAATCATTCACTATGGTCTCTTTGTAAGATGAATAATCGTGCCCCAATCCGAGGAGCAGATCTCGAAGTGGCAATTCCTGTGGGCCGGTCGGCTTTACAAGCGAGTACGCAAGCGGGGTTGAGACGGTTATGTCCGGAGTTACGGTCAGGATGTACGCGTCCACATTATAACGCACCGGTTCCATTATCTCGCCTTTTCCTGTTGCGTAGGCGGGGGTCTTCTTGATGAAGAACGGGACATCCGAACCGAGCTGTTCGGCGATATTCAGCATTTCAATCCCGCTCAGCGGCCTGCCGTAAATTTCCTGGAGAGCCAGAAGGACTGCGGCAGCGTCCGAACTTCCCCCGCCTAATCCGGCACCTATTGGAATGTGTTTTCTCAGAACCATCCTTACCTCGGCGTTGATGCCTGTGCGTTCACAGAAGAAGTCCAGTGCACGCAGACAGAGGTTCGCGTCGTGTTCCAGATTAATATTTGAAAAGAACTCATGCTTGTCCGCCTTTTCAATTTCGAGTTCGTCTGCGAGATGGATCGGATAGAAAACCGTTTGTATGTCGTGATAACTGTCGGACCGCTTCCTGACAACACGCAGACCGATATTGATCTTGGCGGGCGCTAGGATCTTCAATGCGTTCTCCTGGATGACATAGCCGTTCGCTTGTGCACGATATATGTCAAGTTATCAAATCCTGTTTAGACAACAAAGAGTCTAGGGTATGTTGTTTGACTCGAACGAGAAAAACAACGAAATTTATCAGCCGTTTAAGTTTACACAGGGCGTTTCTATCGGCTCTCCTCTTCCGGACAGAAGGGAGAAAGCTCGTGCAAAAATCCGGAGCGTTCCGTAGCCGCTCAATAGAATGGACCTCGAAATGATAACCTTCTACCGCATTACACTGGCAATCCTTCTGATTGTTCCGGTCTCCGTTGTTGCCGCCCGAACAGTACAGGGGACAAATGTCGACAGGCTTGCTTCCGCACTCGATGCCGTCTCCGCAGCCACGAAGGTCGACGACTGGAAGGTAAGTGCCGACCTTAGCACCGCAGAGCTGAAGGGAGACCCGACCAGCGAAGCCTTTGACGATTCGGCCTGGGCTAATTTAAGGCTGGGACGGACAGTCCCCGCAGACTCCTGCTGGATAAGGAAGACCGTCGTGCTCCCGAAGACAGTTTTCGGAAAGCCGGTGGGTGGAAAGGTAAGCCTTTTCATCACACTTGACAGTTACGGATATATGTGGATCAACGGCGAAAGCGAGGGGTATTTCGCGTTCGACAAAGATTTTGTTTTCACATCGGATGCGAAGCCGGGGATGAAGTTCGTGGTTGCCGTGAAAGCGGTTAACGGCGGAGCCAATCTTCACCTTCTCGGAGCCGAGCTTCGGTTCGCAGGTGCCGGCCTGCTGGCTGATACTCTGCGCGACCTCGCGCTGAGCTTCCGTGTCGGACAAAAGCTGCTCAGCTTCGATACCTATCAGACGAATTCGAACGTGAGGGTCGATCCGCACGCAGATAAGTCGCACATGATCCGGTCTGAAAAAAGTGACTTGAACGGTCTTCTGCAGAGTTTGGCCACGAGAATCGACGTCGATGCTCTTCGGATCGGAGATATTCAGAGATTTATGGCCTCCGTCGACATCGTACGCCCACTACTCAAGCCGATAAGCGACTTCGCAAAGCAATACACCCTGTATTTCGTGTCCAACGCACATATCGATGCGGCGTGGTTGTGGCGATACATGGAGACAATAGACATATGCGAAAGGACATTCGGATCGGTCTTGCATATGATGAACGTGAGACCGGACCTTACATATGCTCAGAGCTCGGCTGCTTATTACGAATGGATGCAGAAATACGATCCGGTCGTCTTCAACGGCATAAAGGAACGCATCAAGGACGGACGATGGGAAGTCGTTGGCGGTATGTGGATCGAGCCCGACTGCAACATACCGAGCGGGGAGTCCTGGATGCACCAGCTTCTCTATTCACAGAGGTATTTCAGAAACAATCTCGGCGTTGAGGCCAAGATCGGGTGGAACCCGGATTCTTTCGGCTACACCTGGAATATGCCGGAGTTTTATTTGAACGCGGGAATCGATGCTTTCATCACACAGAAGATAGGGTGGAATGACACGAACGTTTTTCCGTACCGTGTTTTCTGGTGGGAAGCTCCCGACGGTTCGAAAATTCTGAGCTATTTCCCGTTCGACTACGTAAATCAAGTGACCGATCCCTTCAGGCTGACCGACTGGATGAGACAGTTCGAAGCAAACACAGGTTTCACAAAGATGATGGTCCTCTTCGGCGTCGGCGATCACGGTGGCGGACCGTCTCTTGAGATGATGAAGAGAATTGACCATCTGAAGACTCTCGATATCTACCCCAAAGTCGAGTTCGGTGGCGCCGGTAACTATATCGGATGGTTGAAAACTCAGGATCTTTCGAGCCTGCCGGTCTGGGACAACGAGCTTTACCTGGAATATCATCGCGGAACGCTGACGACCCAGTCTGAGACTAAGAAAGCGAACCGCAGATCGGAGGTACTACTTACAAATGCCGAGAAGTTCGCGACGATAGCAACGATGTACGGCAGAGCCTACAACAACCGGTCGCTCGAAAAGGCTTGGCAGGAGGTGATGTTCAACCAGTTTCACGACATCCTGCCGGGTTCGGGAATTCGTGAGAATTACATAGACGCCGCGGAAAGGTTCGGGATTGCGAAAGAAATCGGGCGTCACGAACTGGACGGCGCTTTTGCGCGAATCGAAAGACGGATAAATACTCTGACGGTGAAAGGTAAGCCCATCGTAGTGTACAACCCGCTATCGTGGAACAGAACCGACGTAGTGAAGTTGAAGCTGCCCGACGGAAGTCCTCCGAATTTGTCCATTTATGATTCGCGAGGAAGAGAGATCCCATCGCAGGTTTTGAACACAGGGATCTACTCGCGGGAAATCATTTTTGTGGCTTCCGTTGTCCCATCTCTCGGATACAAGGTCTACGACATGAGAGCAGTCAAGTCGCGCATCAAAACCGCCGATCTGCACATCGACAGCACATCGATCGAAAACGAATTTTACAGAGTGAAAATCGACCCGGACTCCGGCTGGATCGGAAGCATATTCGACAAAGTGAATCACAAGGAACTGTTGACCGGCTATGGTAACCGGCTGGAAGTACTTCAAGACAAACCGAAGCAATGGGATGCATGGAATATTGGTCTCACAGGTGTTGAGTATCCGACAAAATTCAGGAATATTGAAATCCTCGAGAACGGGCCGGTGAGAGTTGTGCTGAGAGTGACTCGCGATTTCCGGATGCCCGGGGAGATCGGTGTCTACCCGACCGACGACTTTCCGACTTCATTCTTTAAACAGGACATCATCCTTTACAAGGGGATAGACAGGGTGGTTTTCAGAACGGGAGTCGACTGGTGGGAAACTCACGCAATGCTCAAAGTTGCGTTTTCGGTGAATGTGAAGGACTCTCTGGCTACATATGAGATTCCGTACGGCACCATAACGCGAGCGACCATCCCGAAGGACAGCTGGGAGAGAGCCAAGTGGGAGGTGCCGGCCCAGAGATGGGCGGATGTTTCCGAGGAAGGGGACAAGCCGGATGAAGGCTTCGGCGTCAGTCTTTTGAACAATTCAAAGTACGGTTACGACATCAAGGGAAGCGTGATGCGCCTTTCGCTTTTGAGGTCGCCCGTCTGGCCGGATCCAACTGCTGACCGAGGTAGTCATAAGATCGAGTACGCGATTTATTCCCACGCGGGCTCCTGGAACTCGGGCGGCACCGAGCGCCAGGGTTATGATTTCAATTATCCGCTGATTGCCTTTGAGGGCACCCGTCACTCGGGGAGTCTCCCGCTCAGCCATTCATTCTTTAAGCTGTCGCCGTCAAATCTGATATTGACCGTCGTCAAGCAGTCGGAGGATTTAAATGGTTGGGTGCTGGAATGGTACAACGCGTCGGGTCTCGACTCCCACGCCGAACTGACGCTTCCTCGTGATCCCAGAAAAGTCGTCGAGTCTAATTTCCTTGAACAGGATGGTGGTACGGTCCATTTCCAAGGCAACCAAATTTTTCTCGACACCGGGAAGAATTCGATCAAGACAATCAAAGTATATTTCTAACAGGAGGAATTCTCGACATGAGAACAGATATCCCTTTATACGAGGTTCCACACATCGATTCCATTCAGGAGATGCTTCTCGGAGCGGCCCGCAGGTTTCAGGACAAGCCGGCGCTTAGGGATCTGAGCGAGACGCCGATTCATGAGGTGACCTACAACTCGCTTCTTGAAAATGTCGTTCGATTCGGTGCGGCCCTGGAAAATCTCGGCATCAAGGAACGCGATCATATCGCAGTAATAGGCGAGAACCGGGTACAGTGGGCGATAACCTACTTGACTGCGATGACGTTCAATATGGTAATCGTCCCCGTGGACAAAAACCTCGGAGAGAACGAAATTCTGAACATTTTGCATGAGTCAGACGCGACCTCTGTAGTTTTCTCCGAAACGTACGATCCGATATTCCGCGAGAAAATCGGAGCACTCAAACACATCCGGCATTTCATCAGTATGGATCTGAAGAAGAAAGAAGGGAGCTTCCTTTCTATGGCTGAGCTGATCGAAATGACTCCTGCGGTTTCTCCCGAAAAGCTTCCACGAATAAATCCTGACGATCTGGCGGTCATCATCTTCACTTCGGGCACTCTCGGCCGGGCGAAAGGCGTCATGCTCAGCCAGAGAAATCTTGCCTCCAATCTTATGGACATGGTAAGCTTCTTCGGAATTTATTCGGAAGACAGGTTCCTGTCGGTTCTTCCCATTCATCACACATACGAGTGCACTTGCGGCATGTTGTGTCCGCTGTACGGTGGGGCTTTTGTCGCCTATGCACGGTCGCTGAAGACTATAGTCGAGGACATGCAAAAAGCCAAGCCGACGCTCCTCCTTGCCGTGCCCCTTCTATACGACAAGATGTTTAAGGCGATATACAGGGGAATAAAGGAGAAAAGAGTCGTATCGACGGTTATCCGGCCGATGATCAAGGCGACGGACATTCTATCGAAAATCGGATGGAAGGATTCGAAGAAGACCATTTTCAGAGAGATCCACCATAAATTCGGCGGACAGGTCAGGTGCTTTATCGCAGGCGGAGCGGCTCCAGACCCGCTCGTTGCGAAGGGGCTTCGGGAATTCGGTTTCGGATTTGTTCAGGGCTACGGCTTGACGGAAACATCTCCTATATTGGCACTTAATCGTTTGCAGGACTTCAAAGACAATGCAGCAGGTACGCCTCTGCCTCATGTGCAGCTGCGGATAGCAGATCCCGACCAAGGTGGGACAGGCGAAGTGTTCGCGAAAGGACCCAACGTGATGCTTGGGTACTACAAGAACGAAAAGGCAACGCTCGAAACATTCGACGGCGAGTGGTTTAAAACCGGCGACATAGGGTTTATCGACGACGAAGGGTTCCTTCACATCAGCGGCAGAAAGAAGAACGTCATAATATCCAAGAGTGGAGAGAATGTCTTTCCAGAGGAGATCGAAGATCTCTTGAACAGGAGTCCATTCATAATAGAAAGCATGGTATACGGCGAGAAGAACGAGAAAGAAGGAGAGATAATTGCCGCTCAAATTGTCGTCGATGCTGAAGCGTTCATCGAATTATCCGAGTCGAAACGAGTCACAATCACACCGGAATTGATAAACGAAACCATAGATGGCGAGGTCAGGAAGGTCAACCGAGAGCTGCAGTCCTACAAGCAGATAAAACGATTTACCGTCCGTGACCAGGAATTCCAGAAGACGACCACTCAGAAGATCAAAAGGTTTGCGGTGAACACTGAAGAAGCGTGAAGGACGATACTTGTCCAGGGAGATGGCTTCCTTGTTCCGGGCGGCAAGGCGTGGCCGGCGGCAGGATGAGGAAAGTCGGACAAAAATCTCTAAATTTCTGTGAGACTTTGCCGAGCAGTTCAACAGGTTCAAGGCAGATCTGCGATCTCGTACTAAATTCAACCGTGACTCAGATCCTGGAATGTTCTTGCGGAATTTAATCGGCCATGATATTGCCGTAAGCGAATATTGCTATAAGCCTCAATACCAGCATGCGCTACCAGTCTATAATAGGAGGTGCTCAATGAACAAGCGCGCTAACTCTTCCTTGTCGAAAATGTTATACAAGAGCTGGATCGTCCTGGCTGCCCTTTCGGCAGCGACGTTCCTCGGCTCGAGTAATCCGCAGCGCAGCGTGGGTTCACCTCGCACTGCCCACCAATCTGTCAGACAATGGCCATACTCTTTCCCGTGCAGAATTCACGAGGGGGCAAATAAGGATTTGTTCGTGATGACACTTGGAGACGTGAAGACTCCTCTTGCCGACGGAACGTTCAATCCGGTGACGGATGAAGTAACCCTGAACGACGGGAGAGTCATCAAGAACTATTACCATGATTCCCTTGGTATCAAATTCTATGAACCGATAGACAAGAAGGATTTTCCGCTTCCTCCATCGGGCTGGTGCTCATGGTACTATTATTACCAAAACGTCGATGCGAACCAGGTTAAGCTCAATGCTAAATGGATCGCAAAGAACCTGAAGCCATACGGGGCCAGATACGTCCAGATCGACGACGGCTGGCAGGGGAAAGGGCATGGTGGCGGCGACAACAGGAACTGGTTCAAGGTCAACGGTCGGTTCGAGCCGGGCATGAATGCCTTGGCAGCGTACATCAAGAGACTCGGTCTCACACCTGGAATCTGGCTCGCTCCTCAGGGCCAGAGCAGCCCAACCGTGGTCAGAGACAATCCTGGCGCTTTCATACTTAACGCCGATACTTCCGTTTCCCGTACTTGGGAGGGGATGTACCTGGTGGATCCGTCCTCGAAAGAAGGACTGAATTATCTCAGAAAGCTCTTTACGATGCTCAAAGGGTGGGGATACGATTACTTCAAAATCGATGGCCAGCCCGTCGTGATGGATCAATATCGGGTCAAGAAAAACTATATGGCTCACCCGTCGGACAATACTGACTCTCTGTACCGGTCGACCATCGAAACGATAAGGAATACCATAGGAAACCGCAGGTACCTGCTCGGGTGTTGGGGAATACCGCTCGACGGGATCGGCATAATGAACGGGTCCAGAACCGGCGGCGACGTTGTGCTCGGTTGGAGCGGTTTCATGACATCGCTGATGTCGACGATGCACTGGTATTTTCTTAACAACGTCGCCTGGTACTGCGACCCGGATGCGATGCTGCTTCGTTACCCGCTGACGCTCGACCAGGCACGTGCATGGGCGACCCTGCAGGGACTCACGGGGCAGGCGCTCATGGCGAGCGATCGTCTCCCTGACCTTTCTGCAGACCGCGTTGCAATCCTGAAAAGTGTCTTTCCTGCACAGAACATCCGTCCGCTCGATCTCTTTCCCTCTAAGACTATCAAACATATTTGGGACCTTAAAATAAACCACCTCGGAAAAAACTACGACGTGGTCGGACTTTTCAATTTCAACCGGACAAGATCAAAAACGTTGCTTTTGAAATGGGCGGATCTGGGTTACGCCGATACTTCGCTCGTTAAGGTGTTCGACTTCTGGAACAAGGAGTATATCGGTGCATGGCGGGGTGGTATTGCAGTCACCGTTCCTCCGACCGCCTGCAGAGTACTTACACTTCTAAAGAGCAACGGCCGCATACAACTTATTTCTACGAACCGCCATATTACTCAGGGATATCCCGATCTGGTCTCGCTGAAGTCCAGCCGGAACGGGATGACCTTCCATGGTGAGAGCAGGGTTATTGCAGCCGCTCCATACTCGCTTTACTTTGCTTTCCCTCGCGGCAGGAATTTCGTTGTGAGCAAAGCAGGAGCGGGGAATTTGAAAACCAAAGTAACGAATCACCAGGGCTGGGCAAAGATCGAATTTATTTCTCCGAGAGACGGGCTTGTGAAATGGGATGTGTCGTTCGCGCCGGCGGGCTATTATCATTATCCCGTCAACACGCCATACCGCATGGCGATTCGAAACGACGGCCTCGATGGTGTGGAAGTGACGTGGGCCGATCAGTACAATCTCAACCTCGGTTGTGAAGTCTACCTGGACGGCCGTCTTGTCGGCCACACACCTACTAATGTCTTTCCGCTGACCGGTCTAAATCCGGATTCATCCTACCGGGTGAGCGTGAGATCGGTTTGGGAAGACGGCAGAGAAAGCCGGGGAGCAATTACCCGCGAGTTCATGTTGAAAGAGCTGCTCCCGGACGAGATTGAGCTGAGCAGTATAAAGCCGGTCCGCGGAGGATTTTTCGAGAGCAACAGTTCCTTGACGGGGAGCGAGATGTCGATCGGCGGCATCCGTTACGAGTTCGGGATAGGGACCGGGGCGAACTCAGAGATGCTTTTTAACGTTCATGGTTTATATAAGAAGTTTACAGCCATGGTTGGTCTCGACGACGGCAATGCCGCCCGCAAAGGTAGTGTTGAGTTCTCGATTTACGGAGACGGCCGCCTATTGTGGCACAGCGGGCCGCTGACGCATGCAGACGCGCCTGAGCGCGCAATGGCCGACATTAGCGGAGTGAAGAAGCTTGTATTGAAGGTGAAAGCTGTAGGAAAAGGATCACATTATGAGTTCGCCGACTGGGCGAATGCCAGGCTCGAGGGCCTGATCAAATAGGAGATAGGATGAAAGCTATTGCGATAAAACCCGGGACGAAAGACATGAATCTCGTCGATCGTCCCGAGCCGAGAATCAATGAACCGGATGAAGTGAAAGTGAAGATTATTCGAGTGGGAATATGCGGTACCGATCGCGAAGAGGCAGCCGGCGGGAGATCGTTGGCGCCGACCGGAAGCAACGACCTCGTGGTTGGCCATGAGATGTTCGGAAGAGTCGTGGAGATCGGCAAGGCCGTGACGAGGGTGAAGACGGGAGATTACGTGGTGTTCACCGTTCGGCGCGGCTGTGGAAAGTGCATCCCCTGTCTAATGAACCGGTCGGACATGTGCCTGACCGGTGAGTACCATGAACGCGGCATATGGGGATTGGATGGCTACCAAACCGAATTTATCGTGGATAAGGAACAGTTTATCGTCCACGTCCCTTCAGAGCTCGAGTCGGTCGGGGTCTTGACGGAGCCGACATCGGTAGCTGAAAAGGCTATCGATGAAGTCGTTAGAATCCAGACCTCACGTCTTCCGGACGCAGGCGCAACACCGGATTGGTTTTTTGGGAGGAAATGCCTGATCGCCGGTTTAGGTCCAATAGGATTGCTTGCCGGGATCGCGTTGAGCCTTCGGGGTGCGGAAATCTACGGCCTCGATATTGTCGACGAAAAGAGCGCCCGCCCGCAATGGTTGGAGAATATCGGAGGAAAATATATAGATGGAAGGAGAGTGCCTGCCGATAAACTCGCCGAATCTGTCGAACCGATGGACATAGTGTTTGATGCGACGGGGGTGGCTCGAGTCGAGTTTAACCTGCTGGATGCGCTCGGAATAAACGGTGTCTACGTACTGACCGGCGTGCCGGGAGGAGACCGCCCGCTTCAGGTCGACGGCGCAGAAATCGTCCGGCGTTTGGTTCTCAAGAATCAGGTCATGGTCGGGAGTGTCAACGCTGCAAGGGACCATTTTCAATTTGCCGTGGACGATCTCTCGCATGCACGTTTGCTGTGGGGAGAAGCTCACCTTGAGAAGCTGATAACCAACAGACATAAATTCGATGATTTCGCGTCCGCCTTTTCACATCACGGCGACGACGAGATTAAGGCGGTCATCGAATGGTAGAAAAGAGGGCGTAACTTCCTCTCTATTGTCCGGCTGAGGCGAAAATCTGTGACATGTTGAGTTGTAACCGGAGCTTCAAGGCGAAGCAACGGCGGTTCTGCTTTGGCCGAACAGGTCTGCGACCTCATTGTTTCAAAATTATGTCTTAGATAAATTTAAAACCGGTAAAACCCCTCTTGCCCTTCTGAGAAAGATTGAATAGTCCAAAAGTACCATATCCAAAAGCTTCTGGATTTAATCCTTATCGACAAATATGGGCGACAATAAATACATAATCACATCGGCCCTGATGGGGTTCGGGCACCTGAGAGCGGCCCACAACATTTCGACATGGGGCCGCGCGGCTGTCGTGAGAGTAGACAGGGACCCGTACGTGAGCGGGGTCGATAGATTGGTGTGGAGTACGACGCAAGCAGTGCACACCTATGGATCGAGAGACGCTGAGAGCAAGAGCCGTCTCTTCTACAAATGGTTCGACGGCGTAATGCGAATTCCCGACGATCACGAATCGCCTTCATTGAGCGCATCGCGTTTCATCTTCATGATGAAAAGGCTGGGGCTGGGGAAAACTTTTTTCGATTCTCTGGACGGAAGCAGACCTACCCTTCTCCACACTTTCTATTTGCCTGCTATGCTCTCGGTGTACCGGCATTATCCGGGGAAGAATTATCTCCTGCTCTGCGATACGGACTTCCACCGGGTGTGGGCCCCGATTGACGCCGAGCAAGCCGATCTCGAGTACTTGGTCCCCATCCGTAAATCAGCTGATAGGCTCCTATCATATGGCGTTCCATCGGATCGAATCCATGTTACCGGTTTCCCGCTTCCCATGACCAATACCGGGTATCCTGGACTCGACACGCTGGTCGAAGACCTTGAAGGAAGAAGAAATAGAATCCGCCGCGATTCCGGTGTGCCGCTGACGATAATGTTTCCGTTCAGCGGCTCAGGGGCATATTCGAATGTGCTGGCAGAGCTTGTGAAAGCAATGTCGGAACAACTTAGAGAAGGGAGCATACGGCTTACAGTTTCTTGCGGCGACAATGGACATGCTTTGAAAAGTACGGAGAATCTGTTTGTCAGTTATGGGCTTAAGGACTCTGAGTTCACGAAGATAATTTACGGTAGTGATCTGTTTGATTCTTTCGAAAGGTTCAATAAGGCATTGAAATCCGCGGACGTCGTGATTACCAAGCCGAGCGAGATGGTATTCTACGCAGGGCTTGGGATTCCCATGATCTTCCTGCCGCCAATCGGGGGTCATGAGGCCAGAAACCGTGAGTATATCCTTGATAACGGGTGCGGGATCGACATGGAGTGCGTCTCAGATTTCCCAAAATGGCTGGAGGAAAGCAGGCGAAACGAAAGATTGCTCGAACTTGCCGAGATGGGATATCGAAATCTTCCGAAGACCGGGACATTCGAGATAGATGAACTTGTAAGTGAGGGGAATACCGGAGAGAGGGCGGGAACAACGGACGGGGAATTAGGGGAAGTCTAAAGCGAAGCGCCAGAGGGCGAGTCAACGCCGCTGCGTTATCATACGCACAAGCAATGTGAGTCGGACGCGGGCTAGTCTTGCGAAGGGAGAAGCAGCGTATTGCGCGTGATCGTCACCGGGTTCCCGCGCCATTGAGTCCGCCGTTTAACTAACGGGATCGGCCAAAGAGATGCGATAACCAGATCTTTGACCGGGGCGGCCAGGCATTGTCCTGCACCGACGCCCGTTCTGAGCGTTGCGTTCATCAATGCGTCACCGGTGATCTTCGCTGCCCAACAGAAGGCGGTGACGAAAGACGCCTCGTATGAAAAGCCGGAGACCGCCGCGAAGACAAATGACCAGAACGAGAAATTCAACAAGAGTTCGGCGAAATAGGCCGGTTTATTGAGATTCCATCTCAACTGACCCCAGCGGGTATGCCGGCTTACGAATCTCTTCAGCGTCCAAAGCTGATTCGTCGTGCTGATAGTCTGAGAACTGACAACCACTTTGTAGCCGCTCTTCTTATACATCCTTCCCATCAGGTAGTCCTCGGCCAGGTAATTCCTCAGCTCCCAAATCCCGCCGAGCCGATCGAACTGGGACTTCTTGAAGAAGATAGACTTTCCGACCACGATTTCCCGATCGGCAAAATCGAGGAGGCTCACGTTGCCGATCACGAACGAGTTCAGATGAAGGTTCTCGAACAGCGCACCGACGCTGTCACCGCCTATTCCTTTGATTAGATTCGTTACAACACCGACATTCTCATCCTTGAAATACTTCACGTTTTCCTTCAGGTAGTCGCTGTTGACGACAACATTGCTGTCGCTGATAACCATATGATCGTATTCGGCCAGAGGCATCATACCGTACAGGTTGTTCACTTTCGGATTGTACCCTAACTCGAGATCACTGACGGTGTATTTGATTTTCTTTTCGGGAAATTCTTCCTTCAACTTCTCAACGAGCTCGATGGCGGGGTCTGCAGGCGATTGTAGACCGATTATGATCTCATACTCCGGGTAGTCCTGGTTAACGAAAGAAACAAGATTCTCATACAGATTACCTTCGACCCCGTTGACAGGTTTCAAAACTGATATCGGGGGAGAGAAACTGCTGTCTCTAGTCTCCTGGTGATCATGCCCAAGCCTCTTCCTTGCGGAAAAAAGCTTGACGGCAGCGGCGACCAGCAAAGCGAGATAATAGGTCAGCCCGGCACCGATTATAATTCCAAAGAGTTCTTTCATTCTTTCACTTCCTAATACATAACAAATAAATGAAAGAAATGTTAACTGCCTGTAACCAGAAGGTGAAATTAGATTTACCAATTCCGGCCTTTCTCACCCGGGTCCGGCTCCACTTGAGATACGTCGCTTTATGTCCGATAAAGGGAAAAAGGCGAAATATTCCTAGTTTGCGCGAATGTTCTTCGGTAACTTCCTTCCAGCTTGGATCGGCAGCGCGAGGCAGATCACAAGGTGGGAATCGGGATGCCGATTTTGAAGTTACTCTACCAGAAAACACTACCTCCAGAAAGGTGTTCGACAGTCGCGACGATCGCGGGGAGCTTGCATATTCTCCGGGTTTTGCATGACTTCGGTCAAAGAGGTATCCGGAAGACCGGACGAGCCGGCAATTGCGAATCCCGGCTTGGGGGGCATCTTGTCAGGGTTAGTCACCGCGTCGACTGCGAAGACCTGGAGCTGTGCAGTGTTGACGGAGCTGAGCAACGACAAAGGGGCATCGATAGGGAGAATACGAAGAAGGAGAGCATGAGGGGAAAAGATCGATCCGACTACCCCACAGGAAGATCTTCCGTCAGGCCACTGTTGCAGCAGTTTGACTCGGAGTTACGCCGCGTTACGTTATCGTAATCTTCAATAATGGGGGCCGCTGAAATGCCTCAATTCTTCGCCGATTTGGCCGTTTTCCGTCCGGCACACCTGTTGATTTCCCTTAGTCAGTTATGAAAGACGCAAATCAAATAGTCCTAAGAGACAGCCGGAAATCGAGAGTTTCCGGAAATATAGCTTGTGAAAACAATCCAGAGGGAGGATTTTAGTTATGAAAAAGTTGATGTTGGCAGCAGCTATCGTAGCTGCAACGGCGGGAATGTCATTTGCGCAGTCTAACGCTAACACGAATGTTACAGTCGAAGCGGCGGTGATTCAGGGACTTACAATAAGCGCGACCGGCAATTTGAACTTTGGGACCATAGTCGCAGGGACCACTCCGGCGGCTTTGGATGCTCAGACGAATTCGTCCGCCCCACTGATTTCAGTAACCGGCAATGGCGGATCGCAAATAACGGTCACTTTCGGAACGGCGTCACTCACGGGACCCGGCAGCGCGATAACTTTCACTCCAAGCGTCTACGGGGCGAATTCTTCAGCGAATCAGAGCAGCTCGAGCGAAGTGCTTAACAACGGCACAGTAAATCTCAGCGGCACCTCCGGTTCACCGGGGAACTTCTATTTTTGGCTCGGTGGATCGCTCTCCGCAATTCCGCAAGCTCAGACTCCCGGCAACTATTCGGGCAACTGGACAATTACGGTTAACTATTAATGGGTTAGTTCCCCCCTTCTGGCTAGACGGCAGATGAAGCCCGGTACGATGAGTGCCGGGCTTCTTTGTTTTTGAAACCTCGTCAGAAGACGTGAGAATTGCCGGTCGATAGGGCGCACCGGCATGGCTCGATGGCGTCAAGTCAGCCTCATAGCCATCAGTTATCCGGCAGAAAATACACTTCAAGTAAGGGTTGGTTGGGCCGTGATTAATCCTGAGACCGCAGGCTGGTGCTGAACGAGGGCGTGAATTTCATCCGGAAGAGTTGACTTATTTAGGCTCCGCAGACTCCGGGGGGAGAGGCTCGCAATCCGATCCGCATGCCAATTCAGTGCGCTCAATCGGAATCTCCGTTGGAGGCGGATCCCGCATGAACTCGCAAAGTTCATGCGGGAGAACCAACAACCTTCCCGACTCAATTAGATTGAGTCGGGATGCTCTCTCCAGTTGAGCTGCTACCAGATTAAGTCAAATAAGTTCAATCAATCGAGGTCGAAATTCCGCCGCCAACAGACATCGGACTCGTATCCGCCTAATTCAGTACGCCCAGTTGGACTCGAACCAACAACCTACGGCTTAGAAGGCCGTTGCTCTATC
The DNA here is from genome assembly GCA_046706745.1 of Candidatus Kryptoniota bacterium. Taxonomy (GTDB): domain Bacteria; phylum Bacteroidota; class Ignavibacteria; order Kryptoniales; family JAKASW01; genus JAKASW01. The sequence continues at coordinate 122,334 of JBJKPC010000076.1, read as the reverse complement.
CAGTTGAGCTATGGGCGCATCCTGACTTAAAGATAATCAATACCGCACTGAAAATTCAACGTCAGAAGCGCGAGAAGTGCTTCTATTTTGCAGGAAGATGGCAACTACCACTTATTAAAACGTGTCGCAGCTATACCTTCACCTTCGGATCGATCGAGGTCATCACACGCTAAATTGATTATTGTCCGCCCGGATGCTATATTTTTTGCACAAAAATGCAGAAAAACCAGCGATCACGAAAACGCACCTCGAACGCCCTTCTCAAAGTCCACCACCAACACTTGAGTGAACCTTTCAGGGAGAGACTTTCAAACGGGGTAACGGTCATCGGGGAGAATATTCCGTCGGTGCAAAGCATAGCCATCGGGGTGTGGGTAAACGTTGGTTCTCGTGACGAAAAGAAGGAAGAGAACGGCCTCACGCACCTCATAGAGCACATGGTGTTCAAGGGGACCGAACATTTTACGGCTGAGGAACTCGTAGATGCCATTGAAAGCCGGGGCGGATACGTCAATGCATTTACGACCAAAGAGTTTTCCTGCTACTATGCAAAGATATTCAAAAGTGAACTCGAACGAACGGTCGAGGTGCTCTCCGATCTTGTTCTCTATCCCAAATTCAAAGAATCGGACCTTCGAAACGAACGCAAAGTGGTAGCATCCGAAATGCAGGAAGTGATTGACGATCCAGAGGACTGGGGGATGGATTTTGTCGAGGAGAAAATGTTCGAAGGGAATTCTCTGTCGATGCCGATAATCGGGAAACTCTCGGCTATTCGCAGCTTCGGGCCGGATGACCTGCGGAAATTCCATTCGAAAAATTTTACGGCTGAAAGAGTTGTGATCAGTGTCGTCGGGAGTTTTGAGAGATTGAGACTTATAGAGTTGCTTTCCAAGTACTTTTCTCCGCTTGCGCCGGCGTCAATGATATTCATAAGGAAAAGGCCGGCAGCAGGTCGGGTAAGCAGCCACACTGTCAGACGCGAGTCAGGGAGACAGGGACATCTCATCCTAGGCGCCGTTTCGCCGGGTTTGGACAATCCAGCAAGATACGCCGCAGCGATGGTCGGAGGTATTCTGGGTGACGGTTCGAGCTCGAGGCTTTACAAGAGTGTTCGTGAGAAAGATGGTCTAGCGTATTCCATATATTCATACGGGTCTTCGTATGCGGATACGGGCGTTACCGGGATATATGCCTGTACATCGGTGAGTGCCTTCGCAAGGGCGGAGGACAGGATCTACGAGACTATCGACGATTTTGTGAGAACCGGCCCGACCAAGGAAGAAGTGGAACGCGCGAAGGCCCAATCGAAGGCAAGCATCATCTTCTCTCTCGAAAATCTATGGGACAGAGCATCGCTCTTCGCGAGGGATGAACTCTACTACGGCGTGAAGTCCAGGTTCACCGAATCGCTGGAATCAATAGAGAAGGTTACCGATTCAGAAATAGCGGAGGCTGCAATCAACCTCAAAAGGGGCAGCCTCACCTCAGTAAGAATACTTCCCAAAAACGTGAAAGCTAAGCGGAGATCCCGCCGTGCTTGAAAGGAGAGTTTGATTAAATGATCGTCGGACTGCTGAAAGAAATCAAGCCGAATGAGAATCGCGTTGCGTTGTTGCCGGCGGGTGTCGAGCTTATGACCGCACACGGCCACAAGGTTCTGGTCGAAACGAGTGCCGGTGTCGGAAGCGGCTTCCCTGACGAGCTCTACAAGAAAGCGGGTGCCAAGATTGTGCCGTCGGCTCCGGAGGTCTATGGGGCGGCCGAAATGGTTATGAAGGTTAAAGAACCGATAAAACCGGAATACAAACTGATAAGAGAAGGCCAAGTAGTTTTTACATATTTTCATTTTGCCGCAAGCAAAGAGCTTACAGAAGCGATGATAAAATCAAAAGCAGTCTGCATCGCTTACGAAACGGTGCAGAGACAAGATCGCTCGCTGCCGCTCCTGATACCCATGAGTGAAGTCGCGGGGAGGATGGCGCCCCAGGAAGGCGCCAAGTATCTGGAAAAGACGATGGGCGGACGCGGCATCCTTCTGGGCGGAGTTCCCGGAGTCGAACCTGCTGATGTCGTTATTATCGGAGGTGGAATTGTCGGTCAGAATGCTGCCCGCATAGCGGCGGGCTTTGGCGCACGAGTCACGATACTCGACAGCGATCTTTACAAGCTTAGATATCTTGACGATGTCATGCCCAGGAACGTCCTTACTCTTGCCTCCAATCCGTACAACATTCGGAAAGCCGCATCGCGTGCGGATGTTCTCATCGGTTCGGTTTTGATTCCCGGCGCGAAGGCACCGAAGCTCGTTACCAAGGAGATGCTAAAGGACATGAAGGAGGGGTCGGTTATCGTAGATGTCTCGGTCGATCAGGGCGGATGCATAGAAACATGCAAACCCACGACTCATGAGAATCCGACATATGTGGTCGAAGGCGTTGTACATTATTGTGTGGCAAACATGCCAGGTGCCGTCCCATTCACCTCCACCGTTGCTCTCACGAATGCGACACTTCCTTATGCTCTCCAGATAGCCGGCAGCGGCTGGCAGAAGGCGGTGAAGTCCAATAATGAAATCAAGCTCGGACTTAACATGGCTTACGGCAAGATAACATACCAGCACGTCGCCGAGGCGTTTGATTTCGGTTTTACTCCGCCCGACGAAGTTATGGATTGATTGTGCTGCTCCCCAACGTGTACGAAGATTTGAGACTGACGTCTTTCCGGGAGTAGAAGAGTGTTTAAGCTGTTGTTTAAAAACCATTAGATTTATTACTTTGTTTTTATTATGAACGGTAGGACGAAATGCCAAAGGTAACAATTATTGAAAATCCCGCAAGCGGGGACGGAAAGACCTTGGAGGTCGAGAACGGTACGACCGTGATCCGCGCCGCTGCCAAGGCAGGAATTGAAATTCCGCATTTCTGCTGGCACCCGGGATTGTCGGTCGCCGGCAATTGCCGAATGTGCCTCGTTGAGATAGAGAAGATGCCGAAGCTTGCAATCGCCTGTGCTACACAGGTTGCGGACGGCATGGTGGTGCACGTCAACTCCCCGAAAGCTGTGGAAGCGCGAAAAGCTGTGCTGGAATTCATACTGATCAACCATCCGCTGGATTGCCCCATATGTGATGAAGCGGGGGAGTGCAATCTTCAGGACTATACATACAGCCATGGCCCCGGTCAGAGCGCCTTTCAGGAACTCAAGAATAAGAAAACGAAACGCGTCCCGCTGGGTCCTAATGTCGTCTACGATGGCGAGAGGTGCATCCTTTGCTCACGCTGCATCAGGTTTATGGACGAAGTCGCGAAAGAGCCGACACTGACATTCGTGGAACGCGGCGACAGAGTCTTCATAGATACCTTCCCTGGAAAAGAACTTACCAATGCCTATTCGATGAACGTGATAGACCTTTGTCCGGTTGGCGCGCTGACAAATCGGGATTACAGGTTTAAAGCGAGGGTTTGGGAGACTTCCTCCACGGAAGCCATCTGCACCGGCTGCTCACGTGGTTGCAACGTGAATGTCTGGGTCAGAAACAACGAAATCCTTCGGTTGACCCCGCGCAATAATCCTGACGTGAACAACTACTGGATCTGTGATAACGGTCGTCTGAATTCGTTCAGGCACGTGAATTCACCGGAAAGACTGAAATCTCCGATGATCCGGAAGGACGGAATCCTTCAGGAGGTTGGCTGGGATGAGGCCCTTGCGCACGCGGCCGATGCCTTGAAACCTTTCGGGAAAGATGAGGTCGCAGTACTAGGCTCGGCTTACTCGTCAGTCGAAGACAACTACCTCCTGCAGAAATTTGCGAAACAGGTCCTCGGTACGGCCAACATTGATTTTATGAGACACGAGACAGTAGGCGACGAAGATGATTTCCTCATCCGGGCAGACAAGACGCCCAATGCGTACGGTGCTCGTGAAGCGGGAGTCGTGTCACAAAAGAATGTCGATCTCAAGCGCATTTTCGAGCTGATTGGAACTGGCAAGATTAAGGCCCTCTATGTAATGGACGACGACGTCGTCACGGATAAAGAGAGCGAGGACCTCCTTGCGAAGCTCGACGTCCTCATAGTCAATCATTGGGTCAAGACTAAGACCGCCGATCTCGCGGATGTCATCTTCCCGAGCGCGACATATGCGGAGAAGTTCGGTGTTTATGTGAACTTCCTCGGAAGAGCGCAGCTAACCCGGCCGGCAGTCTCGACACTCGAGCAGGAAAGGGTCCCGGGAAGATTCAACATGAGCCGTCTCGATAGATTCGGCAGCGCCTTTGACAAGTGGAACAAGGGACCGCGCCGAAACGTCCGGTCATCCTGGGAAATCGTAGCCGCGATAGGAAGCCTGCTGGGTGGAAAGATGCGTTATCAGTCGGCGCAGAAAGTCTTCGACGAAGTGGCGCAGTCTGTCCCGGCGTTCAAAGGATTGTCCTATGCCAAACTCGGATACCGCGGCGAACTGTTGTCGAATGGGTCCATTGGGAAGAAATCAAAAGAAGAAGCACTGGTCCGATAATGATAGCAATAGTAGCTCTAGTAAAGATCATAGTCCTCGTCCTGGTCGTCCTCGGAATCGTTTCATACCTTGTGCTGCTCGAGCGCAAGATCAGCGCTTACATGCAGGACAGAATAGGTCCGAACCGTGTCGGTCCGAAAGGATTGTTCCAGCCGTTTGCAGACATAATCAAGCTGGTACTCAAGGAAAAAATTGTCCCCGCAAAAGCAAACAAATTTGTGCACGCCCTGGCACCCGTGATCTCGATAACGGTGGCAGTCGGCGCGCTGGCCGTCATCCCGTTCGGGAACTATTTGGTAATAGGCGGCCAGAAGATCGGCCTCATGGTGGCAAACGTGAACGTCGGTGTGCTCTATATTCTGGCCATGTCCTCGCTTGGGGTCTACGGAATCACTCTGAGCGGCTGGTCATCCAACAACAAGTATTCACTTCTTGGCGGACTGCGTTCGTCGGCTCAAATGATAAGCTATGAGCTTTCGCTCGGGCTCAGCCTTGTCGGCGTTCTTATGATCGACGGTACACTGCAACTCGACAAGATAACAATGGCACAGAGTGCCGGCCTATGGAACATCATATATCAGCCGGTCGGATTCCTGGTTTTTGTGACTGCCGCTTTCGCTGAGACGAACCGACTGCCTTTCGACCTTCCGGAAGCGGAGCCGGAACTGGTAGGAGGCTATCATACGGAGTACAGTGGAATGCGCTGGGGACTTTTTTTCCTGTCTGAGTATACAAATATGATAGTCTCCAGTGCTCTGATGGTAGCTTTGTATTTCGGCGGCTGGTCGCTACCCTTCGTCAACTATGCGGCTTTGGCCCCGAACCTTGCAGCAGTCGTTCAGGTACTGACGTTCTTCGTGAAAGTCGGCGTCCTGATATTCATCTTTATGTGGGTCCGCTGGACTCTACCGCGCTTCAGGTACGATCAGCTCATGAATGTAGGGTGGAAGATTATGCTTCCGCTCGCGATCTTGAATTTGCTCGGAACCGGTGCAGTACTGCTTTTAGTTAAGTGATGTAATTGAGGTAAGCGATGATTCAAAATGGCAATGGAAGAAAAGGACCCAACCTGACTCTCTGGGAGAAACTCTATTTCCCTGAGATCATCCACGGGATGTCGATAACTTTGAGAGCTCTCTTCAGACCTAAATTTACCCGCCAATATCCTGAAGAACGGTGGGTTCCCCCTCCTGTGTTTCGCGGCAGACCCGTCCTGGTTGTGGAAGACGAAACCAATGTTGAAAGGTGCGTTGCGTGCGGACTTTGTGCGCGTGTTTGTCCGTCGCTGGCTATAGAGGTACAGGCTGCAGAGACCGAGCTTGATAAGGAACGTTATCCGGAACTTTTCGAGATCAATATGCTGAGATGCATCTTCTGTGGCTTCTGTGAGGAGGTCTGCCCTGAGGAGGCAATTATAATGAGCAAGGACTACGAAATGACTTTTGCCGATTCGAAAGACGCAATTTTCGGAAAGGACAGACTTCTCACCCCGGCTTCTCAACTGAAGGATCGCCTGGAGTTCCTCAAACAGTATCGCTGATTATTCTCATACTAAGAATTTTGCTGTGGAGGGCGGGCAGCTCGCCTGTAGGTCGGGTGCCGCGCTTGCCCTTGCCCGATCTATGGAACGCCCCTGTTTACCTCTGCTTCCGTTCCGACTTGTAGAAAGTATTTTTTCAAGGAGAGCCTGACATGAAATCATTCACGGAATACCTCTGGTTCAATACAAAAAGCAGGAAAGAGCTTGTCAACATCACGGGTGATGTTGAGAAGAACGTGAAAGCCAGCGGTGTTCAGGAAGGCTTCTGTCTGGTGAGCGCGATGCACATAACGAGCGGAATCTGGGTGAACGATGAGGAGGCCGGTCTGAAACAGGATGTCATGGAGCTCCTGGAAACGCTCGCACCTTTCAAGCCCGAATACAGACACCACAGAACCGGCGAAGACAATGCCGACGCCCACCTGAAACGAACGTTGATTCATCACCAGGTTGTCCTGCCGATAACAAAGGGGCGGCTCGATCTCGGCCCATGGGAACAGGTCTTCTATGCCGAATTCGACGGCCAAAGAAGAAAAAGAGTAGTGGTTAAAATCATCGGAGAGTGACCTCTCTCCAGTTTCCTCGGATTTTAGAAGAGATGCTTATTCATACCAGCTATCAAAACAGACCTGCTATCTTCAGCCCCACCATGACGCCTAACGGAAATCGCGTTTCTATGCGGCAAATCTGCAACCCCATAAACTTCTTGCGGTTGCTGCCGACCGGCCGCGGCAGGGTAGACGGAACAATTTCCCAGTTCTCACCTAATAATATCATCGTTTCGTCCGATAAGAGGAGCGAGGATCGCATCGATTCGATGATCGGAGTGTCGGAATTTTGACAAACATGAATATATCCGCCGTCGCGCGAACCTCGAAGGCCCTCCGAAGGGCTTCGTATTTTCACGTCGCTGCTCTGTCGGCAGGCCTTCTCATTTTCATCATGACGTTTCTGGTTCCGGGTGTGAGCCTGGCGGGGCAATCGACGACCAGTGCGGATACGTCGGAGGGACCCCCCTTCATAGCGCAGGGCCAGCTTGTTTTCATTAAGCACGGCACCGGAGACGTGATTACGATGATTACCATACAGATTGCCGATAACGATCAACAACGAGCCGAAGGGTTGATGTGGCGAAAATACATGCCGGAAAACCGAGGCATGCTTTTCATTTTCGACGATCAGGAAATTCTGACATTCTGGATGAAGAACACGTACATTCCACTGGATATGATATTTGCGGACAAGAGCGGAAGAATAGTGAGTATACATCGGAATGCGACCCCTTTGAACGAAACCTCAATTTCATCGATAGAGCCGGCAGAATACGTCGTGGAAGTGAATGCCGGATTTTGTTCCCGGTACGGAATCAAAGCAGGAGACAAAATAGAATTTGAAAGGTAGATCCCACCAGACATATTTCGCCACTCTTCCGGCGGGGGAATATTTGCCCGGAGTGCGAAGCTGCGAGAGGGGTTGCTGATGCCGAGGCTTTATTACTATTCTAAGCCGGATCTAACCTACAAACAAATCGACAAGCGAGTGGTTTGGGCAGGGGCAGTCGCGATAATCATGCTGTCAGCCTTTCTTACGATGGTGTCGGGTTATCTCGGTATCGATCCGTTCGGCATCAAGGCTCTTCGCCAAGATACCATCTCGAGCAAGAATGCGCAGCTAAAGGCACAGTTCGCAGCACTGGATGGTAAGCTGAGCCGATACCAGGAGTACATGAACTCGCTTGCGAAAAGCGACAATCTTATCAGAACTTCAGTCGATCTGCCGGAAATATCTAAAGACATGGAAAGGGCCTCGATTGGCGGTGTGGAAGAGAATCCTGACTACGGTGTTTCACAAGACGCAAATCAGCTCATTTCACATGCTGTGAAGATGATCGGCAAACTGAACAGGGAAGCTAAGCTTCAGAAGGAAAGTTACGCCGCGATTGTTCGTAAGTATAAGAACAATCAGCGCCTCTTTGCCCATATCCCTGCCATCGAACCGATCCGCGGAGGGATAATAACCGACGGCTTCGGCATGAGGTTTCACCCGATATTGCACATAATGCTGATGCATGAGGGAATCGATATAGGAACCCCTGTGGGTACTCCGGTCCATGTCACGGGGGATGGGGTTGTTACATATGCAGGCAGACGCGGCGGATACGGTAACGTTGTAGAAGTGGATAACGGTTTTGGCTACGAAACACTTTATGCACATTTGTCAAAATTCCTCGTCAAAGAGGGCGAGAAGGTCAAGAGGGGACAGGTAATCGCTCTGAGCGGCGATACAGGGCTTTCGACCGGACCTCATCTTCACTACGGAGTCATGAAAGACGGGGTCTTTGTGAATCCTGCAGACTACTTTTTCCAAGGGAGACAGTATGAAGCAGGGAAGCTATATGACATTGCGGCGGCAAAGTGAACCCGCAATTCTGAGGCCGGTAGAAAACCGATTCCCCTTTCATGAGTACCGTAAGGTTCATTCAAATCCGATCCTATCGCAAACTCCACCGCTCAGATCTGTAATCTGAATTACAGCACTCCTCATTTGTCGCGCGCAAGTGCGCAGTTGAACTGGAGCCCGGAACACGAAGGTTTACTGACTGCTATCCTTTTGCGATTTGAATAGCAATAAAAAGAATGACTATGCCGAGAAGCGTCATCGCGGTAGTTAATACCTTCGGGTGCGCATGGTAGCTCTCGGGAAGAAGTTCGCTGGCGCCGATGTAGATGAAAAATCCGCAGAACACCGCTATTACGTTACCCAGCTGATTCTCGGGAAGGATCACAAACCGGGTAAGCAGGATCCCTAACAGAGGAGTCAGCGCATCGACGACAAGCCACCATGATGCCTTCCTCCGGGTACCATCGTCCTTCAGAACAAGACTGACTGTGTTGATACCGTCCGAGAAATCGTGTGTGAGAACCGCGGCGGTGACCACGGCACCGACGCCGGCCGAGACCTGGAAGGCAAACCCGATGACCGTGCCGTCGAGGAAGCTATGCATCGAAAGCCCGGCTGCACCGAGAGTACCGCGATGATGCATCACTCCATGTTCTTCGTCGCCGTGAGATAGTAGTATCACGGCTCGATCAACGACGAGATAGACCAGAAACCCGGCACCTATCAGGAGAGATATCGAAGAAGGGTTTCGCGAAGGGCCTGCAAGTGCAAATGCTTCCGGGAGAAGATCGAAGAACGCGACCCCCATGACAGCTCCGGCGCTGAAGCCCAGTATTAGATGGAGCTTGTCCCTATATTTGAGGGCGAACAGTCCTCCCATAAGCGTAGAAATGAATGTGGCCACTCCTATCAACAATACGATCATACGACATTCTCCTTCAACGGGTAATATGATTCTCCGGGGGTGTTAGAATTTAATAAAATTCAACTCTATTTATTAGTCGACATCCGGTCGCGAGAACTCGGTGCGGTGGAGGGGGGACCGATTATCTTCGATTTGCTATGATGCGCAACGCCGCTGCTGCAGGATAAGTTTCTGATGGATTTATTGAACCGCAAAACTAAATTGTGCTGAGAGGAAAATCAAAGTGGAGCAGAAATACAATTCGGTACCGGCGGGGCGCGCGTGAAGAGTCAATTCTTCTCTTCGATCATGCGAACCGACGTCAAGACCAGAGATTCGGCCGATGCAGCCCTCTCAGGCGCTTCTGAAAAGGGACTTATCGCAAGGCTGATCCCGTTTCTTGGACCGGCTTTCATTGCAAGCGTAGCATACGTCGACCCGGGAAATTTTGCGACGAACATACAGAGCGGTTCGGCCTACGGCTATACGCTGCTGTGGGTTGTCCTTGCCAGTAACCTGATGGCAATGCTTCTTCAAACCCTGTCGGCGAAACTAGGCATAGCGTCGGGCCAGAATCTTGCCGAGCACTGTCGCAATAAGTTCAGCAGACCGGTAGTTTACGCAATGTGGGTGCTCATGGAACTGGTAGCTATGGCCACCGACCTCGCGGAGTTTCTCGGGGCAGCAATCGGATTCAATCTTCTCTTCGGTTTCCCGCTTATTGTGGGAGGCGTCCTCACGGCGGTTTGCACCTTCCTGATACTCGGCCTCGAACGTTACGGCTTTCGCCCTCTCGAGCTCGTGATCACAGTGATGGTCAGCGTGATTGCCGTGAGCTACATCGTTGAATCGGCCCTCGATAAGCCCGATTTTGGTATCCTCCTGAGCCATAGTGTGGTTCCGAGATTTGCCGGTCCGGAAAGCATAGTCCTTGCCGCCGGTATTCTCGGCGCGACCGTGATGCCGCATGCAATCTTTCTTCACTCCGCACTCACGCAGCAGAGGATAGTCGTCACGGAACCGGGCAGACTGCGGAAGCTCTTCAGATTCGAAGTGTTCGATGTAACCATCGCCATGGGCATCGCGAGCCTCGTGAACATGGCAATGCTCGTAATGGCCGCTACTACCTTCTACCGGCAGGGCCTTACACATATCGCGACGATTCAGGACGCGTATCTCACGCTGCAGCCTCTACTCGGAAAAGCGGCCGGATGGATTTTCGCGGTATCTCTTCTCGCTGCGGGCCTTTCCTCTTCGACGGTAGGCACGAGCGCCGGCCAGGTGATGATGCAGGGATTTCTGCGCCGTCACATCCCGGTTTGGGTCCGACGCGGCGTCACGATAATTCCGTCGATCGCGGTAATAGCCGCCGGGTTCGATCCGACGCGGACTCTTGTCATCAGCCAGGTCATTCTCAGCTTCGGGCTACCGTTCACTATCATACCGCTCATTATGTTCACTAAGAGGAAAGAGATTATGGGTGTGCTCGTCAACCGTAAATCTACCACCGTCCTGGCTTCAATCATAGCTGCATTGATAATAGTCCTCAATTTATATTTAATCTATCAGGTGTTTCTTGGTTAATTCAAAAATAAACCAGATACTTGTCCCGTTGGACGGCTCGTCTCTTGCCGAGTCTGTTCTACCGGCCGCCGCGAGGCTCGGTGAGAAGACCGGTGCCACGATTTCACTGTTCCATGTGATCGAGCGAGACGCTCCCGACAGGGTGCATGGCTATTCTCATCTCAGGAAACCGGTCGAAGCGGAAGAGTATCTCAGATCCGTCGCGGGGAAGCCGATATTCGCCGGTGTTTCGGTCGAAACGCATGTCCACGAGACGGGGGTCAGAGATGTATCTCAGAGCATTTCCGACCATACCGAAGAACTTGCCGCGGACATGATAGTGATGTGCACACATGGGAGCAGTGGTCTCCGAAATCTTCTTGTCGGGTCAATTGCGCAGCAGGTGATTTCCCTGAGCAAGACGCCTGTCATGCTCGTTAATCCGTCACTGGCGAAGTCGAGCGCAAATCCCAACTTCGAGAATTTCCTGATTCCTTTGGACGGGAATCCGGATCACGAACATGTACTCGACTACGCGTTGAATTTCGCCGTGATATGTGCCGCTGCGATGCACATTGTCGTGGCGATACCGCGCTTCGGCACTATGTCCGGGGACTTAACGATAGTGAATCGTTATCTCCCGGGTACCACTTCACGAATGATGGATATGCTGGTGCCCGAAGCGAAAGCATACTTGACAAGCGTGCAGGACAGGCTGAAGAACTCCGGGCTGAGAACGTCGACGAGTGTCTCGAGAAGCATGCCGGCGAAAGCAATTGTCAGGACGGCGAAAGCTTTCAAATCTGATTTGATCATCCTCGCTACTCACGGCAAAGCCGGAGCTAAACCCTTCTGGGAAGGAAGCGTTACGCCACAGGTGCTGAGGAAGGCAAAAGTTCCAATAGTCCTGGTCCCGGTTAGAGAATGAGCCGGCATTCGGACCGCGTCTCTTCCAACTCCGGTGTCACCGTTTGAAGAGATGCTCTCTCCAGAAATCGAACGCGACCCAGTCATCAAGGATCTGGCCATCTATTTCGTTCGGATCTCCGTAAAACCGCTCTGCGTGCTCTCGCAGATAATTGAAATCATAGTAAGGAGAAGTTTTGACGATTCCAGACATAAGTCTGTCAAGAACAAAATCTTTGATGCGTATTGGCGCTTTCATTCGGAATGATACGGTGCTCCTTTTATTGTTTCGCCTTCATTGCAAAGGAAGCGCCAGGTAGGAAGAAATCAGCCTCGAGAGAGCGAAAGGCATGTAGTTCGGAATGTAATCGTCGTATAATCCCGGCTTGCTCCTCCGAAGTTCCTGATACGATATCTGACGTGGAAAAGGTCGATCCAATCGCCAATATCTCGTTCCAGAAAGGACCCGGGCATTGCTTCAAATGCTGCTTCAAAATAGTGTGAGGCTTCCCCTCGTAGTTCCCTTCGACGTCCGGGTTGAAGATGGGCGACCTAGGGCGACTGAAGAATTTTAATACCGCAGTAGGGCCGTTTCTCGCGACAGTCATCCTTCCCATAAAAACAAATCTGTTAACGTAAGACCTGCTCAGCAGTTCTCCGTACCCACCATCAGTCGTCCAATATCCTCTCTCCCGCAGGTCGGAAAACAGTGAGAGGCGCTTATACCCGAACAACGAGTCCGTCATCTCGCTAAGGAGCGAATAGGCCTTCGGCGAGTTCATGATGGAATCCACAGTGTCTGTTCCTTCAAGTTGATAGTATAGAATCTGAATAGGAATCTTCAGCCTTTCTGAAATCAATTTCGCACCGGCAACATCTGAATTGTCTCTGTCCCCTATAGAGTGCACCTGCCATCCGCTTCTGCCGTTTCCCAACAGCAGGGCAAGGATCGTCCGTGAATTCATTCCGCCTGACAATCCGAGCGAAAGCATTTGTTCATGTTCTAAAGGGAAGAGTGCGACTTCATGCAGCAGAAGGTTGGTTCGCTGGACCGAACGACCCGGGGGGGACCAGTGGTGCCAGCCATTGGTCAACTCTCCTCCCTCTATCTTGTGGATCACTTCACAAAAGACCTTTGCGTGGAGCAGACGATTTCAGCCCTCCTTGATCATCGCAGAGAACGAAGTACCTTCAGTCTTGATCCCCATTCCGCATACGAGCCAGCCCTTCTCCGTTCCGTCCTTGCCGGATGATTTGTATTTAACCGTCTCGGGCAAGCTTCCCCCAAGCAACAGAATCTCCGTCCTAATTACACTCAACCTGGGCGGAGTCTCCACTGTCTTTTCAAGGAGTTCGCGAAGTCATTCAATGTCCCGATCTCAAAACGGAGAATTCTTCGGGACCAAAGCGATGAACCAGCTCACCAGAACATCGATTCTCCTTTTTGATGTCAATCGCGGATTTGAAATTCATAGGTGCATGGGGGCCGTTCGTGGAGTGAGACCGGTTGCTGTGTCTCTTTACCCGGTTATCTGAGGAGCCAATCCTTCAGCCTCAAATGATCCGATCTGCCCGGTCAATACCGTCGTACTTAACTTTGGAGGAATTTACCAACCTCAAACTGTTATTTCCATAGATCCTACCACCATGTCGCCAAAACCTTGCTTATTTTCGCTCCTGGGGCTATTTTTTTACTACACATGTCGAGTACAAAGCAAGAGCCCGTCCTGACAGGGGCGGATCGGACTGCCAAACGGAAATCAAGCCATGTCGATCTCGTTCTAAACAAGAACATAAACTATCTGAAATCCACGGGACTTGAGAAGTACGAATTCGTTCACAATGCGCTCCCGGAGATCGACTTTGCGGAAATCGACACTGGAACGAAGTTTCTGTCGCATAAGTTTTCCGCTCCGATAGTAGTTTCTTCAATGACCGGCGGGTATGAGCGTGCCGGACGGATCAACTCCGCCATTGCGGAGCTGTGCAAGGAGAGAGGAATAGGCATGGGAGTGGGAAGTCAGAGGCAGGCACTGCAGAACAGTGACTACATCGAGACTTTCAAAGTTGTTCGCCGCGTGGCAAGAGACATTTTCGTTATGGGCAATATCGGTGCGGCGCAGGTGGCGGACGGGATGGCGTTGAAGGAAGTGGAAAAGATTATAGACATGGTGGAGGCCGACGCGCTGGCAATCCATCTCAACGCTTTGCAGGAATTCATTCAGCCGGAGGGAGACAGGAATTTCCGCGGTGTTCTAAAGGGGATATCGAGGCTGGTCCATAAAATAGGAATACCGGTCATAGTCAAGGAGACAGGCGCAGGAATCGGCGCTTCTTCGGCAAGAAAGCTAGTGGATGCAGGTGTCTCGGCCATCGATGTGTCGGGTGCGGGTGGAACCAGCTGGGCCGCGATCGAGTCATTGAGGCGGGACGATTCGCGCATCGGTACCAAGTTCTGGAACTGGGGTATACCGACTGCGGAAGCTCTTGTTCAGGTGAATGCCCTGAAATCGAGAAGAAAGTTCAAGCTGATTTCATCCGGCGGCATACGTGATGGCCTGGACGTGGCAAAGTCAATTGCACTCGGCGCCGATCTTTGTGCCGGAGCGCAGCCATTTCTCAGGGCTCTGGACAATGAGGGAATAAAGGGGCTGTTGAAGGAGTTCGACACCTGGGTCGAGGAACTGAAGGGTGTCATGTTTCTTACCGGAAGCCGCAATCTCGTCCAGCTCAGGAAGGCAAGAATCGTGAAGGTGGTCGATTGAGAAATTTTACAGAGGTGTCAGATAGCTATCGTTCCTTGATAGAAGAGGAACTGGATAAATCGCTTCGCCTCATTCCGGATTCCCCTCTTCGGGAAAGTATAGGCTATGTGTTTTCCATGGGAGGGAAAAGAGTACGTCCGCTTCTCACTATTTTTGCGGCCGAAGCCGTAGGTTCTTTTAATCGGGATGTCCTCGACGGCGCAGCCGCCATAGAGATACTCCATAATTTCACTCTGGTTCATGACGATATCATGGACAACGCCGATACCCGGAGAGGGAAGTCTACGGTACATGTGAGGAAAGGAGTAAACACGGCAATACTGGTGGGAGATCAGATGATGGCGCTCGCGTATGATTGCCTGGAGAAATGCGGCGGCGATCGGTTAAGAGACGGCCTCAGGATATTCAATGAAGGAGTAAAGCAGGTCTGCGACGGTCAGGCGCTGGATGAGAGTCTGAGCAAGCTTGAGAGCTCGGGCATGGATGAATACATAGATATGATCGGGAAAAAGACAGGTGCGCTGCTGATGGCCGCCGGGAAATTGGGAGCTCTCTTCGGAGGAGGCGCTGCAGCGGAAGTCGAGCTGCTCGGAGACTTCGGATTGAATATCGGAATAGCATTTCAGATACTCGACGACATGCTGGACCTCGAGGGCGATTCGGAAAGATTCGGGAAGCCGAAGGGACTCGATATAATGGAAAAGAAGAAGAGCTATTTGTTTTTGAAAGCTCAGCAGTCGTTGGATGAAGCAGGTATCGCGGTTATCAATGCCGCTTATACGAAGGAGTCGGTTACGGAAAACGAAGTAGTAGCAGTAAGGGATATTTACCGAGCGGGCGGTGTTTTCGATGCAGCAAAGAGAGAGGTCGAGGATTATACGGAGAGGGCACTTTCAAATACACGTTCCCTCAGGGATTCAGACGGAAAGGATGCGCTGAACGAACTTGCCAAATCGCTTGTGCAGAGAAAATTTTGATGGCAGTCTGCAATGTTTAAATGGCCTGCCACCAAGTGAATTAAGAATATCAGGAACGCATGGTTCAACAGGAAGTTGTCGTAAAGAACCGTCTCGGACTTCATACACGTCCCGCGGCTTCGCTAGTGAAGCTGGCGGCAAAATTCAAGTCGGAGTTCTTTCTCGAGAGAGACGGTTACCGGGTAAACGGGAAAAGCATAATCGGAGTAATGACGCTTGCAGCCGAAGAAGGAGCAAGGATTTTGCTCATGTGTGAAGGCGAAGACGAAGAAACGGCGCTGAACGCCATCGTTGATTTTTTCGATCGAGGTTTCGATGAGTTATAAACCGGTCGAACCGTCTGCGGCGGAGGAGGAAATTCTCCTGCACGGGGTCGGTGCGTCCGCGGGGATCGCTATAGGCAAAGCCCTTCTGATGAAGAAGGACGGCATAGTCGTCGAAGAGAAAACCGTCGATGATCCTTCCGTTGAACTCGAAAGGCTCCAGAAGGCAATCGAGCGGTCTGCGCGAGAAGTTGAGAAGATCAGGCATACCGCCATGGAAAAGATCGGCAGCGACCAAGCAAGGATCTTCGAGGCGCAGCTTCTTATCCTTTCCGATCCGGTGTTCTTTGAGGGGATAAAGAAGAAGATAACCAGAAACAAGAAGAACGCTGAGTTCATAGTTTCCAGCGAGTTTTCCAAAGAGATCGACCAGCTGCGGCGCAGCAAGAACGAAATCTTCAAGCAACGCGCAACCGAGTTAGAAGACGCCATGAACCGGATCCTGCGCAACCTGGCCGAAGCAAAACTGAAGTCCAGGTTCGAGGGTACCCCGATAGTCGTTACGACCGAGCTTACACCGGCCGATGCGGTCTTGTTGAGCCGCAACTCGGTCCTCGGCTACGTGAGCGATTTCGGCGGGGCGCGGTCACATGCATCGATCCTGTCGCGTTCCCTGGGAATTCCCGCTGTGGTGGGCTTGAAAGATGCCACGAAGCATGTGAGGGACGGCGCAGAAATAATTCTGGACGGCTACCGCGGAATTATCGTGGTCAACCCATCGGAGGAGACTGTAAGGAAGTTCAGAGAGCGCAAGAAATGGTGCGACCAGCTAGATTCTGAATTGATGGCCGAGGCTTCTAAGCCCGCGCTAACCACCGACGGGCGAATGGTTTCCGTGGAAGCCAACATTGAACTCCTGGAAGAGCTTCCGCTGCTTAAGACACACGGGGCGGACGGAATCGGACTCTTCAGGACCGAGCCGCTGATAATAGACTCCGAATCCGTTCCGGATGAGGATGAACAGGCAGAGATTTTTGAGAAATTGGTTGGGGAAGTGAAGCCCAATGCCGTTGTCTTCAGAACTTTCGACATCGGCGGCGATAAAATCTTTGTCGAGGATCATGCGGAACGGAATCCCTTCCTCGGCTGGAGGGGTATACGGATGATGCTTGATCGGCCGGAACTCCTGAAGGAGCAATTCAGGGCTATTCTGCGCACCAGCGCGTTGGGCAAATGCAAGATCATGTACCCGATGGTCGCCACGGTCGAGGAGGTAATCCGCGCGAACGAACTGCTTGAGGAAGCAAAGAAGTCGCTCGACGCCGATGGGGTGAAGTACGACAAAGACATCGAAGTCGGGGTGATGATCGAGATCCCGTCTGCCGCCCTGATGAGCAGGGAAATATCGGAGCACGTAAACTTCTTGAGCATCGGGACAAACGACCTGACGCAGTATCTCCTCGCGGTCGACAGGACGAATGAGCTGGTTGCAAACAAATTCGAGGAGTTTCATCCGTCAGTTCTCAGGACTATCAAACTTATCATCGACTCGGGCCACGATGCCGGGATTAAGGTGGCGATGTGCGGAGAGATGGCGGGAAACCCCCTGGCGACGGTAATGCTTTTGGGGATGGGACTCGATGAATTCAGTGCGGTCAGCTCCATGCTCCCGGTACTAAAGAAAATCATACGCGGAACTAACTACAAGAACGCTCGCAAGTTCTCCAGGCAGCTACTTAGAATGGATTCTGCCGATGAGATAAAGGACGCGCTTAACGACTACTTGAAGACGCGTTTCGAACGTATCTATTTTACCACCGTAAGCGGGGAGAACAATGATTGAGGTATGGAATTTCCCGTAGGACCTGACGGAAAGCTTGCCGGGCCTTTCGATTACGTGGTAGTCTCTGCGTGTGGCTGACCCGGTCCGCGTCGGTGCATACTTCCCGGACGCGTTTGCGCGTTTTTCCTTTTATCTTGAAAATGAACGGGAGGTGCGGGGCCAATACTTCACTGGTAAATCCAAAGTCCCACAGCCGGCTCACCTAAGCTTCCCCTGTGGTGGGTAGGCAAGGATGGAACATGCTATCTTCGCCATTCTTGCCACTTCCCATTGCCTCTCGTGGTTCAATTCCGAAGCCCGTTGAATCTGATTCAAAAGCAGAGATTTTACTGAGATTCATTTTCTCCGTGCATCAGCGGACTGAGCGAGTAGCACCCTTCGGGCGGTGAAACACCCTTGAAATGAGGTCACTACCAACTCGTTGGTAGTGGTGCATTTTGAATCCGTCGTTCACGATCAGTGGGAACTGAATTGCGGAAAGCAGTGCGGTTGTGGCTTGTTTTAATCCCGTAGGGATGAAATTACTATAGAACTATTATGGAACCTGGAAGTATGAACCCTGAAAGGGTGACATAATATCATCACTACGGGATTCTTGATCATTGGAATTCAAATTCTATAGTAATATCACCGCTTCGCGGTTGAAGCACAGGCAAAATGCACCACCACTAACTCGTTTATTCTTTTTGAATTTCGGCTTCCGCCTCATAAATTTTCTCTACCCCGCCGAGTTTCATTTCTGTATCGGGAATTTTATCTCGCTGGAAGAGGTTAAGATTCAGGACCACTTGGAACCGAAAAGGTAATGGCACAGAAACACAATCTCCATGACGTCCCGCTTTTCGCCAGACTCTCCCCGGCTGAGCTTAAGCTCATCACAAACGTGTCGAAGACGAAAAGGTACAGAAAGAACCAGATCATCTTTCTGGAGGGGGAGACCTTTTCCGGATTCTACGTGCTGCTGTCCGGGTCGGTGAAGGTTTACAAACTAAAGGGAAATGGGGAAGAATTCGTCCTCGGCAGGCTGGAGCCGTACAGAAGTTTTGCAGAATCTTATCTTTTTTCGGGATCTCATTTCTATTCTTCATGTGCTCAGGCTACGGAGGATACAACCGTGCTGTTCGTGCCTGGCGACGAATTTGAGGCGCTCCTGGGAAGAAATCCGGCGCTTGCCATAAGAATTTCGGAGGCATCGGCGGTAAGACTCATGGAGGTGTCCCAGAAGATGAATCTGCTTGCCTCCGCCGCGGAGGTGAGGGTAGCGAGGTATCTGCTGAACGAAATTCAGCTGAATAACTCCATCAGAATGCCCGAACCATTCTTCAATCTGCTGATCCACAAAAAGGATCTCGCGTCTCATCTCGGTATTGCCAGCGAAACGCTTTCCAGAATCTTTGGCAGGTTCAAGCAGGCCAAGATTATCAGGGAAAAAACAAGAAAGATATTCGTTACGAATGTCAAAAAGCTACGGGAACTCGCCGAAGGATGACGAATGCAAAAGCACGCTGTGTGGTTCGCATTCCAAACATGATCGGTGAAGGGAGGGTGACGTGGGGCCTCCTATCGTTTGGCAGCTTTAAATCGAGCCGGATTCCGGCAAGGTGCATTGGTGCCTGCTGTTTCCATTCTTCCTCAACGCGTTAGCCATGATCTTGCCCGTACTGTTAAAAAGGCATAGGGGAGAATCCAGGACATAGCCACTGTCGAAAAGAGGGAAAAGAGGACTCCGTAAGATATGCTCCCAAGAGAGGCTTCGCTGCGGAGAACATAGGCCGTGCTCAATGTCGACAGCAGGAGTAGCGTAAGAATAAAATGGAGCGACAAAAACGGGTGGGTAACGAACGCGGCGACGAGGAACCCCAACGCACCGTACCCGATCGGGAATTGCAGGTTGGTGACGATTCGATCGTAGAGGGTGAGCAGGCGGGAAGCAACGGGGCGCTTGCACGCAATTCGGATTAGGCGAAGCTCCTCGCGGACGTAGCTCCGGTTCCAGCGGAGAAACATTTTGCAGAGCCCGGAATAATTCACCGGGACGATGGTGCGAACGACTGCGGAGCCCTGGTAGACGGTATCATATCCCGACGCGAGGAGGTCGTTAGTAAGAGCGCGGTCCTCGCCGAAAGTACAACGAGAGCCGAGAAATGACTGATTGATCCAGTGGGGCAACACCTGCCGTACTGCGTCTGTTCGGTAAGCGGTAAGCGCGCCGGGGCAGCAGTAAACCGTTCCATAGGAGGACTCCACCGCGCGTAGGACATCAAAGGTAAGGAGATAGCGGATATGCAGCATCTTCGGTATGAGGCCCTGACCTCGGTTGAAGACTGCCACCTTGCCGGCGACCGCCCCGACGTTTGCCTTGCGAAACGGTCCGGAAATGGCGAGGAGGGCATCCGGTTCGATCACGCTGTCGGAGTCAAGAGTGACAATGACCTTCCCCCGCGCCCGCTCAAATCCGGCAGCCAAGGCTTCCCGTTTCCCGCGGTTCTTCGGAAACCGTATGGCCGTTAAGAGTTGTGGATAGCGGACGGCGGCCTGTTGAATGTGCAACCATGTATCGTCCCTGCTCCCATCGTCCACGACGATTATTTCGAGCTTTTCGGCGGGGTAGTGGGCAGCGACGACGGATTCGATCGACTTGAGAACCATCGGCCCCTCGTTATAAGCGGGAATTACTACCGTGAGGTCGAGAACTTCGCCAGTGGACGCCGACGCGACTGGACGGTATAGGATCCACGCAACGGTCCGAAACACCATAAGAAACACTCCCAGCGATGCCCAGATGACACTTCCGTCAAAGACGACGTGCAAAAACGTTCGATTGCCCGAATTAACGACTGTGGTGCGAAGAAAGCTGAGATGCGAACAGAAATGCAGAGCTAACCCACAAGCGATGAATCCGTAAAGAGCAATTACCCAAAACAGACGTGAAGGCCTAGCGCTGACCGCTGCACCGAAACGGTTTAATGGCTGGTGAAGCCGCTGAGCCGGACCTGCACTAATGTCGTTACTAGGGGAGAGCTCAACTTTGTTGCTCACGAAAAGTTCCTCCATTCTTAAGTTCTGCGGATTTTTTCTCACAGGTCACCGAAGCACGGCATGTCGGGCCTGCAAGCACCGACTGTAAACTCACTTTTGACGCTTCGTCCGTTCGGAAGGTTGCATGAACGTCTGTCCTCCGCCCGTGCTGTCCGGCCGCCCAATCAGCCTGAGCAAGCCTAATCCGTAATCCTTCTTGCTTCTATGGATTCTCTGTTCTAGGGGGATGGACATAGCAGTACCACCTGTTCGCAGGCTTGGTACTCAGTCTTCAAGAAAGCTTTGATGGGCAAAGGTAGGCGTTGGTAGAACTGATGCGGAAAAGCGGTGCATCTTGTCGGAGTGAAAGTCATCCGGGCGGGCTTCGCGGCGGCGCCGGTTTTTAGAAGGGCACATCCTCGTCCGATTCGGCTGTGGAAGTCTGCCCCGTCGGGTACTTCGCAATATCTTCGAACCTAGCATATTGCTTTATGAATGTCAGCTTTACGTCGCCGGTCGGGCCGTTCCTCTGTTTGCTGATCATAACCTCCGCGACGCCCTGAGTGGATTCGCCGTCGGGGTAACTCTCGATCCCATACAGTTCGGGCCTGTGAATGAAGATAACCACATCAGCATCTTGCTCGAGGGCTCCAGATTCACGGAGGTCGGAAAGAATCGGGCGTTTATCGCCTCGTTCTTCAACCGACCTGCGGAGCTGTGAGAGTGCGATTACAGGAATATCGAGCTCTTTGGCAAGCACTTTCAGGCTTCTAGATATCATGGAGATTTCTCTCTCCCGGCTTTCGGCTCTCGCGGGTCCTTGCATTAGTTGAAGGTAGTCGACCATAATCAATCCGATGTCGTGTTCGCTCTTGAGCCGCCGTGCACGCGCTCGCAGTTCGAGGACGGACAAGGCGGGAGTGTCATCGATGAATATTGGGGCGGGAGCAAGTTTATGGATTCGGGTTGAGATGTACGCCCACTTTTCTTCGGGCAGCGTTCCAGTACGCAAGGCGTGTGCATCTACTCTGGCTTCCGCCGCCAGGAGGCGAATGAGCAGCTGCTGCTGTGACATCTCTAGGCTGTAAACGGCTGTCGGGACTCCGTACTTTACCGCCGAGTTTCGTGCTATCGAAAGCGCTAAAGCTGTCTTCCCCACACTGGGTCTTGCAGCTATTATGATTAAGTCGGATTTCTGGAGTCCGCCGGTCATCCCGTCGAGATCTGTGAATCCGGTCGGAACCCCGGTTACTCCTCCCTTGGAACCGTGGATTCTTTCTAGCACCTCCATTGTCTTCACCAGGGCCTGCTGCAAGGGAACAACCGATTTTTTCAACCTAGCTTCGGAAACCTTGAAAATGTCCCTCTCGATTTCGTCTATGAGCCCGAATGCATCTTCGCGGTTGTCGAAGCATTTCTGGACGTTCTGGGACATAGTTGTAATCAGACTCCGCAGCATGTATTTCTCCGCGACAATCTGGGCGTGTGCCTCCACGTTTGCCGAAGATACCACGGAAGAGACAAGTTCGTTGAGGTATGCCGAGCCGCCGATGTTCTCGAGATGTCCGATTCTCCTGAGTTCCTCTCGGACGGTTATCACGTCTATTTCAATGTTGCGGGTATACAGCTCCAGCATGCAGCCGAATATCTTTTCGTTCGCATTCGAGTAGAAGTAATCGGGCTGGAGAAGTTCGATGGCTGGCGACACTGCGTGTTTGTCCAGCAGCATGGCGCCGAGAACGGCTTTTTCGGCCTCAACGTCTTGCGGAGGTAAGCGGCTCCCCGGTTCGCCCGCAGGCTCCAAACTCCTTACTCTTTTTTCGTCAAAATCTGTGGCCATATAATTGTGGGATTGTTGAGTCTGAACAGCCTGATCTCGATCATCGCCCGAATAGCCGTCCAGACGAATGTCTAAATTCTATGATCTAAATTCAATTCGGGAGTTCATCGTACATCTTGCGCATTTTCTGAACGTCTTCCCACGCCGGCCTTTTCCAGTTGGGATTTCTCAGAAGTGCCGCGGGGTGAAAAGTGACAAGCACGTTTACTCCCTGATATATATACACATTCTTTCGCAACTCCGTAAGGGAAGCGTTCGTCTTCAGCAGAGTCTGTCCGGCAACTCTACCCAAGCAGAGGATCAGTTTCGGTTTGATAATTTCCAACTGTTTCTTCAAATACGGCTCGCACGCTTCGACTTCCGAAGGGAGCGGATCGCGATTGTTAGGGGGCCTGCATTTCAGGATATTGCATATGTACACGTCCTCTCTTCGAAGCTGAACCGCCGCAAGTATTTTGTTCAGAAGTTGCCCCGCTCTTCCCACAAATGGCTCGCCCTTTTCATCCTCGTCGGCTCCCGGAGCCTCTCCGATCAGGACGAGTTTCGCTTCAGGATTGCCGACTCCGAAGACAAAGTTTTTTCTGCTCGATCCCAGAGAACATTTCATGCAACCCGATATGCTGGAATCCAGTCGCACGAGAGAATCACTATCGGTCCAGTGAGGATCTATCTTCCATTCGGCTTTTGTTATCGCGCCTTCAAAGAGGTCCTTCTCTTCAGTTACCTTTATAGTTTTCGGCTTTTCCCTCAATTCATCCCTGCCGTTTCCGCGGCCCTTCTGTTCGGCCCCATTAATTTCTGCACCGCCATCTTCCGGTACATCACCGTCGTCCTCTTTGGCTGAATCTGTTTCCGGCAGGTAGATATCGCCGCCGAACAATTCAGCCTGCTGTCTGAAAAAGAGTTCGGCATCTCTTAACGTTTTCTCAAGGGGATCTTGGTTCTCCATGTGTGTAGAAATTTATCGGGGTAGAAGATCAAAACCAAATTTGGCTAGTGACTCAATTTGCGCCCTAGTTGGGAATTACACAGAGAGACAGAGAAGCACAGAGTTCCACAGAGAATTGTTTTTCTGTGGAACTCTTTCTGTTCTCTGTGGATCTCTGTGAAACAATATTTCGGCCCTCCTCGGCCAACTTACGGCCAGAGGCGGAAACGATCTCGCGTGATGCCTAACATTTTGTTCAACATCTTTCAAAGTGAGACACTGCCCCAATTTGGGTAGTTCGCCAGATTTGAGAGTATTTCACCGCGGTGGCGATCACGCACAAGGAAATAGCATCGTTTTATAAGGAGAAGACGTAAGAAAAGGAAAATATGACGCTGCCAATCATTGACGTCCACGGAACAAGCTCCGCCCATCTTCGGTCGGGCGTTGAAATCTTGAATCAGAGCACTGCCCGAATACCCTGGATTTCTATTCGTCCTTTTGGAAGGCCGGAAAGAGGATCGTTACGACGGTGCCTTTGCCGACTTCACTTCGGATGCCGATGTTTCCTCGGTGCTCCTCCACGATCCTCTTGGTGACGGCAAGCCCCAGGCCGGTGCCTTTCCCCGGCTCTTTAGTTGTAAAAAAAGGCATGAAGATTCTGTCAAGGTGTTCGGGAGGAATTCCTTCACCCGTATCGGAAATCTCGACCTTTACCTTTTTACTCTTAGCTTCTTTGCCCTTGATATCGGTTGTTATAGTCAGAGTCCCGCCCTTGTCCATGGCCTGGAACGCATTCACCACCACGTTAAGAAAAACCTGGTAGAGGAGGGCGGGGTCACAATAGACTTTAGGGATATCTTTCTTGAAGTGGGTAACTGTTTTGATATCCTGCTTCTTGAATTGCATGTGGACAAAGTTGAGGACCTCATTGAGCAACTGATTCGGATCCGTAGTTTTCAAAGAAAGTACTTTCGGCCTTGCGAAATTGAGGAGCTCTCGCATCAGGGCCGACATCCTTTTTGCCTGCTCGATTATTGTTTCGAGCTCCCCGTACCCCGGATCGGATTTCTTCATATCTAAGAGCATATACTCGGCATTGCCGGAGATTATATTCAGCGGCGTGCCTATCTCGTGAGCTATTCCCGCAGCCAGTTGACCGATGGTCGCAAGCTTCTCTGTCTGGATTATTTGCTGTTCAAGGTTCTTTTGCTCGCTCATGTCCGATTCGATGCCCATGTAACCTATCTTGTTTTCGCCCAGATAGATCGGGGTTATGCTTAACCACACGGGTATTTCGGTGCCATCCTTCCTGCGATTGAGTATTTCACCGTGCCACTGATTTTCTTTGTTCAGCGAGTTCCACATATCCCTGTAAAAATCCGGCGTCGAGTGCCTTGACTGGATGAGGGAAGTACTCTTGCCGAGCACTTCATCACGTGAATACCCGTAAATTTCTGTGAATGCGTCGTTTACGTCGATAATTTTCCCGTCGACACCAGTGATTATGATCGCATCGGTCGAATGTTTGAAAGCACTTTGAAAGAGTTGCACTCGTTCTCTGAGCAAGCGTTCCTTTGTGATGTCCCTGTTGATCCCCATTACCCCTCTGAATCCGCCCCTTGCGTCGAAGAGTGAATACCAGGACTTAAGCAGATAGGCTGTTTCTCCATCCTTCCTAATTATCCTGTGTTCGGTGTTCTCGGTGCTTCTATGGGTTCTGAGAATGTCTCTGAAGTCTTCTTCAAGCGCGGGCCTATCCTCTGGATGAACTATGTCGAGCGGATTCACCTTGCCTGATGTGAATTCGTCCGCTTCATAACCGGTAATTCTTTCGACGTTGCCGCTAACGTAGTATACCTTCCCTACGGAGTTGTATTGGAAAATGAGGTCGCTACTGGCTGAGACGATTGGATCCCGTTCAAGAGCAGGTGGCTCTGTCACGACATTATGACCGTCGCTTATAACGATTGCCACCATATCTTCGCCCGGATAGAAGAGGAGGCCTCTCCCCATGACGCTTTCCCCCGATCCCTTGATCGTGAGTTCAAAAGTGCGGTCGACGGCGGACGTCAAAGGCTTGGGAAGGCCAAAAAATATTTCGTCCAGATTATTCTCAGGGTCGAAGTCGCCAGTGATCTCGGAAAATTTCCGGGTGGAGCCCCTGACCCACCCCTCCGGGTCGGCGAAGACAACACAAGCTCCAGCATAGGAGAGCATCCTCAGGATGCCGCTCATACCGGCATTGCCGCTGATCTGTAGCATTTATAGTATGAGTGGGCCTTTTTTTGTTTTTATAAGCTCGACGAATTTGCACGGAAAATTACACGGTGCGCGAGAAGATTGGTTTCTCTTTCATCATCTTCTCGAGATACGCGTCGAACGCCATTGCTATGTTTCTTATAACGAGCCTTCCCATGTTTTTCACCACTATTTTGTCCTGCGTCAGTTCGAGGAGATCGTCATGCACGAACTCTTCGAGCTTCGGGAAAGCCGATGCGAAATATTTGTCGAAATCGACTTCGAATTTCTTTTCAACTTCACGTTTATCCAGCTCCATGTCGCACATCAAGCGCATGATGACGTGTTGTCTCACTATATCATCGTCTGTCATCTTGTATCCGAGGACAGTGGGGAAGCGGTCCTCGTCAATGGCTGTGTAATAGTCCTTGAGCGACTTGTAGTTCTGCGCGTAAACGTGGTTGAACTGGCTAATGCCCGAATTTCCGAATGCGTAAAGATCGGCACCGGAGTGGGTTGAGTATCCCTGGAAATTTCTATAAAGAGTCTTTTGCTGTTGTGCCACTGTCAACTCATCGTCAGGTTTTGCGAAATGGTCCATCCCGATGTAAACATAACCGGAAGAAGTCAACAACTCGATGGTCATCTTGAGGATTTCGAGCTTTACTTCAGGAGCGGGGAGCGTTTCTTTGTCAATGAGCTTCTGGTGGGACTTGAGCCATGGTACGTGTGCAAAATTAAAGACAGCGATTCGTTCGGGAGATATGTCGATGATCTTCCGGAGCGCATTCTCGAACGACTCAAGCGTCTGATAGGGAAGGCCGTAGATCATGTCCAGGTTGATCGATTGGAAGCCGAGCTTTCGGCTCCAGTTCACGGCGTCGCGGGTTATCTCTTCAGGCTGAACACGGTTCACCGCTTCCTGTACCTTAGGCTCAAAATCCTGCACGCCCATACTGACCCTGTTGAACCCCGAGCTGCGGAAGGCTTGCATGTGTTCGAACGTGAGACCTCGCGGATCAATTTCCACGCTTGCCTCTACGCCGGGAGAAAGAGTGAAATGTTCCTTTATGGAATTTGCGAGTGTGACGATTTCTTCGGGTGTAAGATACGAAGGTGTGCCGCCACCCCAGTGCAGCTGTCCAATTCTGCGATTCACGTTGAAGTGGGCGGACGAAAGCTCCATCTCTCTTTTCAAGTAAGCCAGGTACTCGGCTATCCGTTCGCGGCTGTGAGTAATCAGCATATTGCAGCCGCAGAAGTAGCATAGGGTATCGCAAAACGGGATGTGGTAATAAAGGGAAATCTCCCCGGTGGATTCGGGGGTATTGTTCTGCTTGAGAGCTTTCAGAAAATCATTGGCTGTGAAATCCGAGGTGAACGCGGGGGCCGGCGGATAACTTGTGTATCTCGGCCCCGGCCTGTCATACTTCTTTATTAGCTGTATATCGATATTCTTGATCGTGCTCATTATTGTCCTCACCGGGCATCTCCGGGATATTCTCTTCGTTGTAGGGCGCTCTGACCCTCGGGCCAGGTGCCGCACTCATCACTTTTATCACAAGACTCGCGAAAAGTTAACCTTTGAAAGGCGCAAGTTCAAGGAGTAGAAAGGTGCCCGTTCGGATCGGCGTGGGTTAGCAAAGTTTTTGATTCAAACGGCCGAGCGCTATATTGTTTGAGTCTTCGGGGCGTGGCTCAGTCCGGTTAGAGCATGGCGCGAGGCGCGCCAGGGTCGCGGGTTGGGACAGCCCTTGGAAGTGAAGTCGAATCGATTCAGTTGGTTGAGACGAATTCTTTAAGAAGGTTGTAGATTCGGGGCGTGGCTCAGTCCGGTTAGAGCACTTGGTTTGGGACCAAGGGGTCGTGGGTTCGAATCCCTCCGCCCCGACAACATGTAAAATGATAGCCTTCGGGTTGAGTAAATTCTTACGGAAGGGCGATCATCGTGGTTAGCATATAGCTGCAACCTCCCGTAAGTTCTTGACTTTCGCTCGTTATGCGGCTATATTTTCAATACTACGCGGGAATAGCTCAGTTGGTAGAGCGCAACCTTGCCAAGGTTGATGTCGCGGGTTCGAGTCCCGTTTCCCGCTCAGAAAATAGCTCATAGCTGATAGTTCATGGCTCATGTGAGTGTGTTTCGTCTGAGTTGTTACTGTCGACTATGGGCTATCAAGTTTAGAGTGGCGACGTACCCAAGTGGTAAGGGAGAGGTCTGCAAAACCTTTATGCGGCGGTTCGAATCCGCCCGTCGCCTCGACCTGATTGCACGTAACTTACAATATCGATTTGAAGTGAAGGTGCAATTATGTCCCCCATCCTCTTGCCCTCCAAGCTAAGGAGTCTCCGATGAAAACAGTATTAGTGGTCGATGATGAGAAAGACATCATCCAGCTTATCCGGTACAACCTAGAGCGCGAAGGATTCAAAGTTGAAGCCGCTTCAGACGGAAATGAAGCACTAAAGAGGGCCATCGAGGCGAAACCCGATTTGATTCTGCTTGACATAATGCTTCCCGGCAAAGATGGCTATGATGTAATCAAGGCCCTGAATCAGAGCGAAAAGACGGCGGGGATACCGGTGATATTCCTTACGGCAAAGAGCGCAGAGTTTGATGAAGTGCTCGGTTTAGAACTCGGTGCGGACGACTATGTAGTGAAGCCTATCAGCCCGAGGAAGCTGATCTCTAGGATTCGGGCGGTGCTGAGAAGGTATGAGGCCGTGAGATCTGAAGGAGAGAAGAATTTGGATTTCGGATCACTGGTAATCGACCGCGAAAGCTACATGGTGTCTATCGCGGGAGAGAGGGTCTTCTTCCCGAGAAAGGAATTCGAAATCCTCTACTACCTTGCCTCGCATGAGGGAAAGGTAGTCTCCCGTGAGACTCTTTTGAGCCGCGTTTGGGGAGCCGAGGTTTACGTCGGCGATAGGACGGTTGACGTTCATATCCGGAAGATTCGGGAGAAACTTGGCCAGCACTCCGAGATGATCGAGACAATCAAGGGGGTGGGCTACAAATTCAGGGGCGAATGAACACGCTTTCACATTCCTATAAAGCAAGGATAGCACTAGCGCTGGCTGTCGGAGCAATCATTTATTTCCTTCTCCTGATATTGGAAGACATGTTCAAACTGCGAGCCTCGATGCTGGCCAATCACCTCCTGACTTCCGCGGTGGTCAGCGCCGTGCTGTTCTTCATTTTCGAGGAAGTGCTCGTCACGCTCCGCGCTCGCCAGACTAAAATACTAAACATGATAGTTGATGCCCTCCAGCGTATTAGCGCGGGCGACCTTTCGGTACAGCTCCCCGAGACGGGTGCAATCGAATTGAGACAGGTTAGCAAACTCACCAACCAGATCGTCGGCAATCTCAAGGACGATATCGCAAAGCTGGAGAAGCTAGAGAGGGTAAGAAGTGAGTTCCTGGCGAACGTCTCACACGAGTTGCGCACCCCGATATTCAGTATCCAGGGATTCATAGAGACTCTGATTGACGGAGCGATAGACGACCCGAAGGTCAATCGGGAATTTCTTCAGAAGGCGTACGAGCACTCGGAGCGCCTCAACACGTTGCTTAACGACCTCATAGAGATTTCGCGCATCGAGAGCGGCGAGATGAGGATGAGTTTCAGGTATTTCGACATTTCGGGCTTTCTGCGCAAGATTGTTGAAGACATGAGTCCTAAAGCCGGGAAAAAAATGATAAAGCTCCAGGTCACGGGAGAGACGAAAGAGCTGCTGGTGCTCGGTGATAAGGAAAGGATTCGCCAGGCCATTTCGAACCTTATAGATAATTCGATAAAATACACCGATGAAGGGGGGACGGTCGAAATCGGGTGCTCGGAGCTTAAATCCTCTGTGAGGATTTTCGTCAGAGACAACGGCAGCGGCATCGGTAAGGAACATCTCGCGAGGATTTTCGAGCGTTTCTACAGGGTAGACAAAGATAGGAGCCGAAGTGTCGGCGGAACGGGTCTCGGCCTTGCCATCGTGAAGCATATCGTGGAGGCGCACAATAGCAAAGTGGAGGTCAAGAGCGAGCTCGGCAAAGGGTCGGAGTTCGGCTTTGTTTTGAGGAAATAGAGTGTATATTTGACGGACAGGAATTATCTTCCAAGTTCGTAAAGGAGAAGAGGAAAATGCACAGACATTTTGAAGATTTACTGCAGGACCTGAGAGATAACCTGATAAAGATGGCGAGCCTTGTCGATGAACAACTCGATCTCGCTTTTCGTGCGCTGCACGACGGCAATTTGGATGAAACAACCAAGGTCTTCGAGACTGAGCGGAAGGTGAACGAATTCGATAATCTTCTCGATCAGCAAGTGGATGAGATCATGGCGCTTGAACAGCCTGTCGCTGCTGACTTGCGGCTGGTAGTCTCCGCGATAAAAATGAACCACGAGCTTGAGCGCATAGGAGACGTCGCCGTCAACATCGCGCAAAGAGTCGAACCGCTCAGAATATATCATGACTTGGTGCGCCGCACCGCTATATTGGAAATGGGTGATGTTGCAAGGCGGATGGTTCATGATAGTCTCGATGCGTTCATTCACGCGGATGCGGAACTGGCAAGACGGATATGTAAACAAGATGATATTGTAGACGAGATGAATAGACAGAAATTCCATTTTGTGATCGGAGAAATGAAGAAGAATCCCGATATGATTGAACCGGGTGCGCATTTAATTGTCGCGTTAAAGCACATCGAGCGCATAGCCGACCATGCTACCAACATCGCGGAAGACGTGGTCTTTCTTGTCGATGCCAAGGTCATAAAGCATCACGCAGCCGACCAGGGCTGAAAAGAAGGCTGTTTTTCTCTCTAACCTTAAGGGCGCTCTTGAGTCGAAGTGTGAGCAGATATTCTATCTCATTGGTCTGTTTGTTGCTAATCAGCAACGCCTTTCCTAACTTACGTGAGGATTCTGCGGAGTAAAGATGCTTTTTAAGAGAAATCAAGGCCCACGAACAGGTTCGCCTCAGCCACAGGAAAGTGCCAGAAACGAAGTCGCCTCCCACCTGCGCCTTGCTGACAAATTCATCAGAGAAGGAAGATTCCAGGAGGCCAAGGATGAACTTGATGCCGTAAGGTCCGTGGAGCCGAACAACGTCTACGCCATGGCGCTTGAAGAGCGCCGGCAGGCCATGGAGGCTGTGGCAGCCACAAAGGCGCAGCAACCGGCAAAAGAGAAAAAGGAAGACCCTGTCAGGGAAGAGGCGGTGCCGGCTGAACAAGTTGCACCCCCCGAGGAGGTTGAACCGGTTAAGGGGGCTGAACCTGCCGGACCGGCTGCACCTGTGGTGGATGAAGAAGCCATCAGGGGGGAAATCGAAACTAGGCTCAAGGCCGAATATGACAAGAAGTTTACGGACGAGATTCGCAAGGCTGAGCAAAGGATTGCGGATGCCCTGAAGAAAGAGCGCGAATGGCAGGAAGCCGAGCGTGCATCGCTAATTACGAGCCTCCAAAAGGAAAAAGAAAAATTCAAACAGGAGCTCGAGAAACAATCCAAACAGAAGCTCGAAGTCGAGATCGGCAAGATGGAGGCAACCTACCGGCAGCAACTTGCAAGCGAGAGGAAGAAAGCCGAAGAGGAAACCCGCGCCGAAATGAGCGCCCTCTATGAGAAATCTATGCTAGATCTCAAGGAAGCCGCAGTCCGGGAAAAGCGAGCCCTCCTCGAAAAGGAACGAAAAGCTATCGAGGACAGCCGGAAACAAATGGAGGCGGATTTCGAGAAACAGCTTGCGGCGGAGCTCTCCAGGGTAAAAGCCTCGAGCAAAGAAGAGCAGGACAAAGAACGCGATAAGCTGGGGGAGATGACCCGGGCAAGGTTGCAGAAAGAGTTTGAAGAAAAACTCGACGCCGAAAAACGACGGATCGAAGAACAGATCAAATCGCAGCAGGCCGACCTCGAGAAGAATTATGAGGAGCGCTACAAGAAACTCGAGGCAGAAAATCAGGATGAACTTCATAAGAGGCTTGAAGAGATAAAGAAGAACGAAGAAGTTGAGTTTGAGCGGAAAAATGCCGCCCTCCGGAAACAGCTTGAAAGCGAGTACCAGCAAAAACTTGCCAGTGAATTGGCCGCACAACGGGAAAGCCTGGAGAAGCAGATTGAAAACGAGTTGAAAAATCAGCAATCCAGACTTGAAGGCGATCGCAAGAAAGTGGTCGAAGAAGAGCAGCAGAAGCTTAACGACGCCAGATCGGCCATGCGCCAAGAAATGGAGAAGGAGATAGACCGAAGAATTTCCGAGGCAAGGGTTTCCGTTGCGGCGAGCTACGAAGAGAAGTTGAAACTCCTGGGCGTGCGGCTCCCCGACACCAGGGAAGAGAAGTTGCGCATATACATGACCCGGTTGCGCGAGGCCTGGGCTCATCCTCCAATTACACCTGAGGTCGCCAGAGAACTGATGCAACTACGGGATGTACTTGAACTATCGTTCGAAGACCACATCGAGTGCGAAGGAGATATCAGGCTTCAGGTATACGTTACGGAAGTTGAGAAGGAGATCAAGCGGGGAAGGATCAAGCCTGGTGAGGAGAAGGTGCTGGATGATCTGAAGAAGAAGTACCAGATCACCGCCGAAGAATCTACGAAACTCGAGCCGCACATACTCGCTGCATTCCAGCGGGCAATTATGAAGGCAGTGATTCTATTGGTGGACGATGAGCAGAGCTTTCTGGACTCCGTTAGAGCGGTCCTGGAAGGGTATGGTTATAGTGTGATTACCAAGCAAAGCCCCACCGATGCGCTCAAACTTCTCGACTCAACTAATGTCGATCTTATTATCTCCGACGTCATGTTCTCGGGGACGGAAGGAGACGGCTTCTCGTTCTATGAAAGCGTACAAAAAGTACCCCATTTGAAGAGAGTTCCTTTCATCTTGATGAGCGGAATGCACGAGAGCTTCTTCGTGCGAACCGGCATACAATTGGGAGTCGATGACTATCTCACTAAGCCTGTCGATCCCGACATGTTGGCAGCAGTTGTCGAGGGCAAGCTGAAGAAATACCGCTCGCTTCGCGAAAAAGATTGAGGCGAGCGAATCGGACTTGGCCGCATGATGGTTGTCGGAGTGGTCGCGGCGGGGATGTTTTACAGGAGAGCAATACCATTGCGGATGTACGGTTTGCCGGGTACTCTGCCGTGTATCTACAAGGTGCCGCTTCATGGACAACTGATCCCGGCTTGACTTCGTCCATTTGATTTCCGCTCGAAGCAATATTATCCCTGGTTTCGTAACATCGAGCCCGCGGGTACGTCGGTTGGAATTGGAAATCACGGCAAGTTAGAGACGGAGGTCCTTCGATGACTAAGTTCTATCGATCAGTAGGCGATAAGAAATTGGCAGGTCTCTGCGGAGGGCTGGCGGAAATGTTCGACGTGGATCCCACGCTTGTGCGCTTAGGAGTCGTGCTCCTGTGTTTCATAACAGGAGTAATCCCTGTGGTCCTGACTTACCTCGTTGCGTGGTGGATTGTGCCGTTGCGGCGGCCGGAGTAGGAACCCGCGCCGCCGCCGAACGACGATCGGCGTACGGCGACTTTGAAATCGAAGTGCGGCCTTAGGCCAATTTTCCTTGCTGCGGATGTTGACATTCCGGTTTGAGCTCTTTACCTTCATCTGGCAAGTGGAGGTCATAATGTCAGGGCACATGAGGGCACAGTTCATACTTATCACCACCATAGCTTTCGGACTTGCAGGTTGTAATATTATCGGGAATGAATCAGATGGGTCACCGGTGCCCGTATCTTCCACCTTCGAGTTCCGGGTTTCGGGTGGATTTGCCGGTTCCGTCGAGCAAACCGTCGTCGACTCAACGGGCCTCGCCCGGCTGACATATTATAGCACTCCAACTTCGCCGGCTCAGACCTTTACTCACAAACTCTCTTTCAGCGAACTGGATTCCTTGAGGAATGCATTTGGATCTTCCAATTTCTTTCTGCTTGACGACAGATATGAGGCAACGCAGAGAATAGTAGATGGATTCAATCTTCAAGTCGCCTGGGACACAGGTACACGCTCGAAAAAAGTCTGGGTAGAGGCAAATGCGACGACCCCGCCGAGGCTCGCGGCACTGATCGGGTTTATGTTCGATCTCGCGGACAAGATTAGGTCGGCAGGTCAGAGGAGCTGATCTGCTCGTGACATCCACCGGCGAAATTAATCCTGCCACAAATATTGAAGTTTTATGAAGAACTGGCGCTCCGTCTGGACTAGTCCATAGAGGTTGCCGTAGTTCTCAAGGCTGTGGGTGGATCCCGCATAGAATATAGTAAAGGGGTTCAGCTTATAACTGAATAGCGGGTCTATCTCAACCGTCTTCTGAAACTCATCGTACTGGCCAATAAGTCTGACAAATACTTTGTTGCTGAACTGATAAACTCCGACCATCCTTGCAATGTAGCCGTCGAAAAGCAGTTCACCGCCGACGACGTTGGACAATCTCGATCTTGAGTAGTCAAGTATCAGGGAAAGCTTGTCGGTTGGATTCAGTGTGATTTCAGCGCTAATGTCATGACCTTTGCCGAGTGCCGGGGGATCGTTGCGGTATATGAATCTTCCGATGGACGCATTGAGGCTGATAGTTATCGCGCTGGCAGGATTCGAATAAATACCGAAGGACCATCTGTGTACCTGGCGGAACGCCACAGAATTGAACAGTTCGTTGTTCACGAGGAGGTAATTCGCCCAAATGTTGGTCTGACCGGTTACGTTGAGATACATATCCGGTATGATGTATTCCTGTTTCCGGGCACCCTGGTAATCGAATTGAAGTGCAGATTCCAGGTCAGCACCCCAGTTGTCGACAAGCCCGCTGTTCGGGTAGAACTGCACTGAATGCGACATTTCGATGAAACGCTCGTCGTTTGACGAAACATATCCGTCTTGCGCCTGGAAGGTGGGAGAGAAGTCTTTGTAGGTGAGTCTGAAACTGTAGTGCCTGGCATTTCTTTCGAAATCGACTTGAAACCCTGTTCCGTTGTATTCTTGTCCGTCGAATGCCTTGGTGTATCGTGTGTTCCCGAAATAGCTGGGGTCGGAGACCAGACTGGTATCGTTCAGCTCTCGAGTATTCGAGAGGAGGAACTGTCCGTCGAACGTGTAGTTGTTTCCGAAAAAGAGACTCCAGTCGGCTCCGCCCACATAATTGTGTGCGTGAGTGAAATTCCTCGTGGTTGCGATTGCACCGACAAAAGACTGCAGTCCGAAGTTGTAGCGTGCGCGGAGAATGTTTGAGAAGGATTTGAACGGGCTCTGGAAATCGTTACTGCCGCTGTTGTCTGCCACGCTTCCTTCCTCGCCCGCGACGATGAAAGGCGAGTCCCTGTCCTCGGCTCCAAGGTAAGCGATCGAGAGCGGACCGGCCTTTTCCACCGCCTTTGCGGCCGCGATGGGATTGTTTATAGTCCTTGAATAATACGCCTGTATCAATGTGGTAAAGATGTCGCTGCCTTCCATGAAAAATGGCCGCTTCTCGGGGTAGAAGAGGGCAAAAGTATTGTTCACACTTATCTGGGCTGCATCCGACTCGACCTGGCTGAAATCAGGATTTACCACCGCTTCCAGTGAAAGACTTGGATTTGGTGTGAACTTGAGACCAATGCCGATCCTTCCCTTAACGGGTCCGTTGGAGAATCCGGACTCGGGGTTGGACCCATCACTGATGTTTCCGCTTTCAAGCCCCATAGCGTAAGGCAACAGCTCGACCGCGCCTGTCGACTGAAGTCCTTTAAGTTCTTCCAATGTTCCCATCTGGCACATCAAACATGGATCGTTCAGATTCAGGTGGACCCAGGAGACCTGGATACGGCTTGACCTTGGCAAGTTACGGATGAATTCGATTCCCCAGTTTTGAACGTCCTTGGCCGGAAAACGGAGGCTTCGAAATGGGATCGCCATCACCGCCGTGTAGCCGCTGTCATTGAGCGCGGCTTTGGAGTACCAGACCATGTCGAAGCTCATATCTTCATTGTTGCCGGTTCTCATTCCGTCCATCTGAACACCATAAGGGTTTTCGAACACTTCATACGCACGCTGGTGATCATCGTATGTGTCCATTATGACGCCGACGTAGTCGTCGTTAAACGCGTTGTCCCGTTCGGTGACATGAGCCCGTATCTTTGAAGGATCAATGTCATGGCATATGAACCCGAAGTAAAGAAAGCGCGAATTGTATAATGTCAGGACCGTGGTTCTCTGGGGTGCCGGAGTATTGTTGCCGGGCTGTATCTCGTAGTCGAGGTGTACTCGCGGCGCGAGCCTCCAGCGAGGGTCACTGAGCTTTCCCGTCATGTCGATGTTGCCTTGTATCCTGACAGCCTTGATGACAAAGCGGGTCGCGTTGCTGGAATCAACTTTTGAGTGAGCATATATACGTGAGAATGTGACTGTAAGAGCGGCGAAGAATAAGATCGTGCTTCTCAAATCGATTTCCTTTTCATCACAATACGAGAGCTATAAGGAAATCGTTACACGCCAATATATAGAGCAATTGCCGCGCCGGCCCAAACGGCAAATCCCGGTCTATATGCACCAAGATCGGGATCTCAGCGCGTCGCCAAATCGAACTGACTTTTGACAGGGGGTCGTCACTCTCTGCTTTTTATTTCCTTGATCGCGTTCTTAGCCATTTGAACCAGACGACCATCGCGCTCCACTTTCAATTGCTTTTGAAGGAGGGGAATAACCGAAGCATCGCCGATCTGCCCGAGCCCGTTGATTGCGCCGGCCCTCACCCAGATGTAGGGGTCGGACAAGTATCCGCTTAGTATGTGCACGGTATTCGTGTGGTCCATATCCATGCTCGTAAGCACTGAAATTCCGGCTGTCCGTAAGTAATCCGGCTCACCATACTTCGAGTAGTTGACGGCGATCTCGTGTGCCATATCCGGCTTGATCTTCACAAGGCATCTGAGGGCTGTGGTACGAAGTATCTGGTGGTACGAACCTCTGTCCAGTGCAGTATAGATGACGTGGACCGCCATTTCGGGGTCGACTTTGGAAATAGCTTCAATCGCGGCTGCACGAACGAAATAGTTCGTCCTATCATAGAAAAGGCCTCGGAGCATACTTGCGATTCCGGTATCGTGCTTGAATTCGCCGAGAGATTGGATTGCCGCGACTCGAACACGGCTGTCATCGTCGCGCAGAGCGGCCAGCAGCGCGCTCTTAGCCTCGTCGTTCTTATAGTTACCAAGCAAGGTGGCGCACCTGCTTCGTACAGCCCAGAAGTCGTCCCGCTTGAGAGCGCTTACTATTGAGGTCTCCGCGCTGTCGCGATAATTTTGTTCGAGCTGGTCGACGGCCCAGAGTCGTCCGACCACGTCAGAATCATTTTGCAACTGATATTCAAGCTCCGCTTCCGATTTCTTAAATGTCACCTGGTCCAGAAGCCAGTGCCCCTGATCAAAATTGACCATCAATGGCTTGTTTTGAACATGGAAGACGAAAGTGTTGGAAAGTGAGTCGATCCATACTCGTCTTAGAATCTTGGCAAGCGGCGTGACTATTTGAATGTCGACGGGCATCCTGTATACGGGGGTCAGGCTGTCAACTGTCTGGATCTGTTCCACCTGCATGACAACTTCCCGGTCGGAGCGTTTGTACTTATAGCTGACGTTGAAATCCGGATGGCCTGCCTTGTAAAGCCATTCGTTAAACAGCCAATTGACGTTGTAGCCGGTCGCTTGACTGACCGCCTGTGCGAAATCACAGGTGGTGACATTCTTGTGCTTATACTCCGCCACGTAATGACGGATGGCCCGGTGGAAGAGCGTATCGCCCAGGTAGAACCTCAACATATTCAGGATTGAAGCGCCTCGCTGGTAGATGTAGGTTGTGAAAACATCTACGGGGCGGGCATAGTTCTTCCAGACGGTGGGGCGGGGATCCGTATTGTCCGCGGCGATTGCCTGGAGATGATTTTTGTACATTTCGTATTCAAACGCCTGCCGTCCGAACGCGTGTTCACGGTAGAGGGCTTCAAAGTATGTTGCGAATCCTTCGTTTAACCAGGAATTCGCCCAGTTTCGGGTGGTCAAGAGATCGCCAAACCATTGGTGAGCGGTCTCGTGTGCGATGAGCGGCACGCTAGACACTTCTGGCTCCGCGTCCCTGTCGTGCAGGGTTCCGTCGTTCAGTGTAATTGCCGACACGTTTTCCTCGCCCCCCCAGGTGAAGTGCGCGACTGTGGTCAACGCAAGTTTCTCCCACGGGTAAGGCTCTCCCGTTATCTGCGAATAAAATTTCAGTATATCCGGTTCACGGGAGAAATCAGATTCGATGTCGGATCCGTATTTCGGATCACAATAGAAGTCAACCGGGATATTTCCGTAATTGTGTTTGAACTCTTCGAATTTCCCCGCAATGATCGAGATGAGATAAACGACGTGGGGACGGGATTCGATCCAATCGAAGGTCTGTTCCTGACCTGAGTCTGCCGGCGTAACGCCCTTCAATATTCCGTTCGAGATCACCGTCCAGTCTGAAGGGACGGTGGCGATAATTTCGCTTGCAGTAAAATCATCCGGGTAATCGTGGCAGGGAATCCAATACCTTGCATCCTCAGGTTCGCTCATGCTCCAGACTTCCGGATTGCGATCCGGATAGCTTTTGTCTGGGCGGACGAAAAAAATCCCTTCTGCAGGATGTGTGGAATACGTGATGCTGTAAGTCAAACTGTCGTTGAGTCCGTAAGGTCTTGGAAAGAAGACGGTCATTATTTTTCCATCGTAGCGATAGTTGAGGGGGCTGCCGTTCATCGATACGGCGCTTATGTTCATACCGACCGCGTTCAGATGTATTGAATCAAGCGCGGGTCTGAGCGGAGTTATAGTCTCGGACACCCTACCATAGACTGTTTCCGTGTTCATGTCGAAGTGCAAATGAATAACTATATTCGACATGTGAAACTCTCTGTTGGGGGCATGATGCGCGGCGGATGCTGGGTACGCACGACCCGCGGACATCGTTAAGATCAATACGAAGGGCAAAAGGAACTTCTTCATCACTCTCCTCCTCATTACCGGCAGTCGAATGCAGGTAATTATTTTTGACAGGCTTTCAAACCTTTCCTACTATAAGAGCTATCAGGCCGAAAATCATCATCAGTTTGTAGCCGAAACTTGCCTCGGAGAATCCGCTGCGACTTATCAGCAGGTACGCTACGTAAACGCCTATCGGCAGAATCGTAAGGCCGCACACCGTGATAAACTGGACGGGAAGAACTCCGAGTTGAAAAGCCCCCCATGCAACAAAAAGCAAGACGAAAGTCAACGCAATCGAAATCCATATAGATGCTTTCGTTCCGAAACGAGTGGCGATCGTCATCACACCCGCCTCACCGTCTCCTTTTACGTCTTCAGCATCTTTGATGATCTCGCGAATAAAATTTGTCAGGAACGCGAAAACGGCGGCAGGATAAACGTCACGAAAATCTCCGACAGCCGCGCCTCCATATATGAATGCCATTCCAGTAACAAACGCGACAATCAGATTGCCGGCGAATATAACCCGCTTGAATTTGGAGCTGTAAATGAAAACGAGTCCGGCGGCAGCGGCGGCGATTAGCAGTGTCAGGATATTGACCGCAGCACTTGTGACAAGCCCCGCGATAGTGCACATGACGTAAAAATACTTTGCCTGTCCCACGGACAACCTCCCGGATGGAAGAGGGCGGTTTGGCCTGTTGATCCGGTCGATCTCGATGTCGAAGATGTCGTTGATCGCGTTTCCTCCTGCGGTTATGAGCGATGCTGCGACCGCGGCCGCGAAAATCGCACCTTCATGAATGACATTCAGACCGCACAATATTCCGGCC
This sequence comes from Candidatus Kryptoniota bacterium, assembly GCA_046706745.1. GTDB lineage: Bacteria > Bacteroidota > Ignavibacteria > Kryptoniales > JAKASW01 > JAKASW01. Next base: position 82,790 of record JBJKPC010000076.1, on the reverse strand, counting down.
ACTTCCACGCTTACGAAGGCAATTACCACATTCCCTATACGGGCAAGCCTCAAATATTCAGACATTGTGGTTTAACTCATCCGTCAAAATTGGTTCACTATGCCGAAATGTATTTTACCCTGCGTAAAAGAATCTCCCTTACCCAATGCGAAGCTTGCCTTGAGTATTCCGAGGCCCGTCTCGACCTGCGCTCCGATACCGTAGCCGTACAGTGAGAACGAAGACGCCGGTGTTTTCGCGACCGGATCACTTTGTTCGTAAATATAACCGGCATCCACGAATCCGAACAAAAAAGACTCTCGACCTGTCGCGAACCGGTATTCAATGTTTGTCCATGCCGCTTTGGTGGCAAGGAATTGATTCTCGAGGTAGCCCCGAATGGTGTTAGTGCCGCCGATCCTGTACATGTCGCTTTGGTCCAGCTCTGAACCGGTCACCTGTTCTCCGTGAATTCCGACCGCAAGTATCTGCCGTGGCAAGAACTCGTGATAAACTGATAGATCGACCGTCAGGTGTTGGATATAGTCTGTCAGCCTGGTGTCGGGCTGTATTAGTTGCGCCGGGCCGTATATCCTCTTCTGGCCCAGCTCGAATTGGGTATCGTAGAGGATTCCTTTCGTGGGGCTGTAAATATTGTCTCTGGTATCATATCTGACCCCGAGTCCGAGATCAAGAACGGTGCTCTGATAAACGGAATAATTATCGCCTGCGTTCTGGAGTGGAGTTGTGGAGAGACTGTTCAGCGATAAATTACCGTTAAGGTAGTCATTGAACATGAAGATTCCGTTGACGCCGAAGTCTCTTTTCACGAGGGTTGTATCTTGCTGGCGTTGAGAGAAATCGAACTCGGCATTTATCGGATACCCGAAAATGTAAGGCTCGAAATAGGCGATTTCGAGTTGTTGAGTAAGTTTCGTTTCCTGGTGCCATTTCGCCTCGAATTTCCTCCCTGTGCCGAAGAGGTTCAACATGGAAATATCGATCATTCCGGTGAAATAGCCCGATTGTCCGAGCTGTGCCGGCACATACCCCACTACGCCGTCGAACGTATTGGTGTTTCCGTCCGCAACCTTAAGAAGAATTCCAGTGGTATCGCCGGCCTCGAAGAGGGTGGGCTCGCTGACACTTCGAAAAAATCCCAGGTTCTGGACTCGCTGTCGCGCGAGAGCAAGTTCGTCTTCATTATAGTATGAACCCTTCGGAATTCGCAGGGCTCTGAGTATGACATAGTCTTTCGTCTGCGTGTTCCCTTCTATCCTGACAGCTTCAATCCGGATGCGCTTTCCTTCGTGGATGCCGAGCGATACGCACAGCGAGTCTTTTCCGCCGCTATTGTAAAGGTAGATGCTGTCAAGGGTGATCCTGGCGAGAGGAAAACCGTTGGAGTTGTATTGTTTCAGAATATAATCCAGATCCTGCTCCAGCACGGCCTGATCAAACACGTCGCCAGGTCTGGTGTTCATTTCGTCCGTGATTTGTTCATCGTTCATGAATTTATTCCCATGCAGGAGAATCTTCCCGACGACTATCCGCGGCCCTTCGGTTACGAATATTTCTAATTGGGATCGAGACGAATCGAAGGGGACTTTGACGCGGAAAGAATCTATTCTGAAGAGGATATAGCCGTTTGAAAAATATTCCTCGCTCAGATTCATTAGAGCCGTTTTTATCCGCGAGGTATCGGAAGGGCTGAATCCGAGCGGCTGAAATTTCTTCGTTAGTTCGTCGGGGCTGAAAGCCGATGTTCCGATGAATCTCAGCGATGTTATCCTCGGTCTTGCCGATAAATCGGTCACAAGAACAATCACGAAACATAAGAAAACGCCTGTCCGGAATAACTTCATCCTGATCTGAAAATAAGGCGGGAAGACGATAAGAAACAGGGGCCAACTTTCCTGCCCGTCACGCGAGCCCGCACAAGATTCCGATCAGGTGTCTCTGTCTACAAGAAGAGAACTGCCGTCGGTCTCCTGACGGTGATAACTTTGAATCGGTTTCACGCCCAGCGCTCCGGCCTGGAGCGACTTAATTGCTTTGACGGCAGCAGATGCAGCCGATAACGTCGTCGCGAAGGAGACCTTGTGCTCAATTGCAGCCCATCCGATCGCGAACTCATCGTATCTTGCTTCTTCGCCGAACGGCGTGTTTACGATAAATTGGATTTTCCCGTTCTTAATAAAATCTACGATGTTTGGCCGGCCTTCACTGACCTTGAATATGATTTCATTCGGTATCCCGCTGGTACTTAAAAACTTTGCCGTGCCTTCCGTAGCAATGACGTTGAAGCCGAGGTCGACGAAATCTCGGGCAATTGCGATCGTGGCTTCATTTTTGTCGTTGTCGTTGACGCTGAAGAGAACAGTGCCTGCTGTGGGAAGAGGGTTCCCCGCCGCTGCCTGCGATTTCGCATAGGCCGCTCCGAAGCTTGTATCTATTCCCATTACTTCGCCGGTCGATCTCATTTCCGGACCCAGAAAAACCTTGACCCTCGTGAACCGGTTGAATGGGAATACCGCTTCCTTGATCGCGATATGTTGAAAATCTCCGTTCACCGGCCCTACTTTCATCTCCTTCAGCGTTTTGCCAAGCATTATCTTTGCCGCAATTTTGGCGAGCGGGAGACCGATACTTTTACTTACAAACGGCACAGTACGGCTGGCTCGCGGGTTCACCTCGATAATGTACACGACGTCGTCCTTCATCGCGAACTGAATGTTCATGAGTCCGACTACTTTCAGCGCTTTGGCCAGCATGTTGGTATAGTCTTTTATCTCCTTGAGACATTTGTCGGTTATCATATACGGCGGGATAACCGCAGCGCTGTCACCGGAATGGATGCCGGCTTCCTCTATGTGTTCCATGATTGCCCCGATGAGTACATCCTCCCCGTCGGCCACGGCGTCGACGTCGAACTCGAATGCATCTTCAAGAAACCTGTCGATGAGAACGGGCTTGTCGGGTGATACATCGGCAGCGGTCTGCATATACTGCTTGACCGATTCTTCGTTGTAACAAATCTCCATCGCCCGGCCGCCGAGTACGTAAGAAGGACGTACCAATACCGGGTATCCGATGAGCGATGCCACGTCCACCGCTTCGGCCACCGAGTAAGCGGTTCCGAAGTCGGGATGCGGTATCTTTAGGCGTCTGAGGAGCTCACCGAAGCGCTTCCTGTCTTCGGCGATATCTATCCCGTCGGAGCTGGTGCCGAGCAGCTTAGCCCCCGCTTCCTCGAGACTCTTCGCGAGTTTAAGCGGAGTCTGCCCACCGAAGCTGACGATTACACCGTAGGGCTTCTCGATATCTATGACGTTCATGACGTCCTCGAAGGTCAGCGGCTCGAAGTAGAGCTTGTCTGCCGTGTCGTAATCCGTTGAGACGGTCTCCGGGTTGCAGTTTATCATGATCGCCTCGTAGCCCTCCTCGCGGGCAGCCAGGACGCCATGGACGCAGCAATAGTCGAACTCGATTCCCTGTCCGATACGATTCGGACCGCTCCCGAGTATAATGACTTTCGGCTTTTTGCTTTGCACCGATTCCGTCTCGTCCTGGTAAGTGGAAAAGTGGTACGGTGTCTCTGCCTCGAACTCAGCCGCACAGGTGTCGACGGTTTTGAAAACCGGAAGAACATTCATCTTCTGTCTGAGTTCGCGTATTTCACGCTCGGCGGATCCGAGCATTTCGGCGATCTGCATATCGGAATAGCCGAGGCGTTTTGCTTTCAGGAGTGTGTCGCGGTCGAGTGGTTTCTTTTTCATTCCGTCAGGGGCCAATTTTTTGTCTTATCTGTTCCAGGTCAGTTCATTTAAATCATGCTTCCACGAAGAAGTTCTCGCGGATCTCAGTCTCGAAATTGACTATTTCTTCGATGTTCTTCAGGAACCACATATCGATTTTGGTAAGCTCGTGGATCTCTTCCGCATTCAGTCCCGCCTGAAACGCGTAGCGGAGGTAGAAGATGTTGTCGGCTTTGGGTTGCTTGAGTTTATTTGCTATTGCCCTCTTTGCATCGGCGGACTTAGGGCTCTTGAGTTTCGCAAACTCGAAAACGTCCTTTCCGTCGCTACCTATCCCAAACCGACCCTGTTCCAATGATCTGAGCGCCTTCTGCAGCGCTTCCTTGAAAGTGCTGCCGATTGCCATTGCCTCACCAACCGACTTCATCTGGACGCTCAGCGTATCGTCGGTCCCCTTGAATTTCTCGAAATCCCATCTCGGAATCTTTACAACTACATAGTCTATAGATGGCTCGAAAGAGGCGGGAGTCTTCTTCGTTATGTCATTCGGAATTTCATCGAGAGTGTAGCCTACCGCCAGCATGGCCGCAATTTTCGCGATAGGGAATCCGGTGGCTTTTGACGCCAGGGCGCTTGATCTCGACACGCGCGGGTTCATCTCGATCACAACCATCCGACCGTCCTTCGGATCGACGGCAAATTGGATGTTCGAGCCGCCGGTCTCGACCCCCACTGCCCGCATCACTTTCTTTGCCCAATCTCTCATCTTCTGGTATTCGCGGTCCGAAAGGGTCTGCGACGGCGCGACCGTCATAGAGTCACCGGTATGCACTCCCATAGGATCGATGTTCTCAATGGAACAGACTATGACGACGTTGTCGCGCCGGTCTCTCATGACTTCAAGTTCGAACTCTTTCCACCCGAGCACCGATTCTTCGATGAGTATTTCGCTAATCGGGCTGGAAGATAGTCCGTGCCTGGCAATTTCGCCGAACTCCTCGATGTTATAGGCGACTCCGCCGCCCATCCCTCCCAGAGTGTAGGAGGGGCGTATGATGGCGGGGAAGCCCACGCGGCCGATAATATCCATCGCCTCTTCCAACGTCCTGACAAATCCACCCTTTGGAACCTCGAGTCCGATGGCCGTAACGGTATCTTTGAACATCTCGCGGTCTTCGGCCTTCTGGATGGCTTTGAGGTTGGCGCCGATCATCTCCACGCCGCTCTTCTCCAGGAATCCGGACTCGGCCAGGTTGACGGCGATGTTGAGCGCGGTTTGCCCGCCCATCGTAGGGAGGATGGCGTCCGGCTTTTCGGCTTCGATGATTTTTGCGACGAACTCCGGTGTCAGCGGCTCAATATAGGTTACGTCCGCCAGCTCGGGATCCGTCATGATAGTGGCGGGATTGCTGTTCACCAAAATTACTTTGTATCCGAGTTTGCGCAGTACCTTGCATGCCTGCGTCCCGGAGTAATCGAACTCGCACGCCTGACCGATCACGATCGGGCCGCTGCCGATTATCAGAATCGATTTTATATCTTCTCTTTTTGGCAATTGTATTCCTGAAATTTTTCCACACTTCTCCATGTGCTGTCTGTATTGAATTTGGACACATGACTGCTCATGAATTGTTGAAAAAAGTTAACGATCACGGCGAGTTTAATCAAGGATGAGATCAAAGTTCAAGACTATCGGACGATAGACTCGCTTTCCTGAATGTTGGGATTGATCTTCTCCACAACTAAATTTAGACGAGTTGTGTGACAGGATGCAGAGGTTCGAATGATCAAATTGCGGCGACCGTTTTTCGCCTTCACGGAAACTACTTGTGAATAATTCCCAGGCGGAATGCCGGAGCATAATCGCACGTCTTAAGAGTTTGTCAAATCCCTCCAATGTTGAAGGGATGAAGCGTTTCGGAATCAATCCGGAAAACACACTCGGCGTTTCTGCGCCTGTGCTTAGAGGGCTGGCGAAGGAGATCGGCGTCAACCACCTGCTTGCGCTCGAACTCTGGCGATCCGGAATGCACGAGGCCAGGATTCTTGCCGGTTTGGTCGACGGTCCATCCTTAGTGACGGAAGAGCAGATGGAAAAGTGGGTGACGGATTTCGATTCGTGGGATATTTGCGATGGAGTCTGCAGCAATCTCTTCGACAAGACCATCTTTGCAGTGAGAAAGGCTAAGGGATGGAGTCGGCGGAATGAGGAGTTTGTTAAGAGGGCAGGCTTTGTATTGATGGCGGCTATGGCGGTTCATGACAAGAAGGCTTCGAATGAAGTCTTCTTGTCGTTCCTTCCGATTATCAAAAAGGGATCGATTGATGAAAGGAATTTTGTCAGGAAGGCGGTCAACTGGGCGCTGAGGCAGATCGGCAAGCGCAATATGGAATTGAATAGGGCGGCAATAAAGACTGCGAAGGAAATTCAGAGATTCAACTCCAAGGCCGCTAGGTGGGTCGCCTCAGATGCGCTTAGAGAGCTGACGGGGCCGGCTGTGACTCGGAGACTCACGCAACGAAGAACGAGACGCCCTTCCACTATGAAGCAGGCCTCGGCGATTGTCCGAAAGGGCTCCTTCTCCTAGACCGAAGATCCTTTCCCGGGGAGCACCGGGAAAAAGGGAAAATGCTTTGCAGTGGACGGCAGGGATCGGATAAATGCTTTGTTTACGGGTCTGAAACTGAGGAAGAGATGGTTTTTCCGGAGGTAACATGGCAGAACTCAGGCAAAATGTAGTTACGCGCGAATGGGTTATCATTACACCCGAAAGAGCGAAACGGCCGGATCAGTTCATCGGCCGAAAGCCCTCCATAGATCATCAGCCGATGTCGGATCCGGACTGCCCGTTTTGCGTCGGGAACGAGCACCTGACCCTAAATGAATCGTTCAGGACAGCTGACGGCAAGAACTGGAGAGTCAGGGTGGTCGCGAACAAATTCCCGGCGGTGGCGGGAAGGGGAGAGCGCATGAGGAAGGTTGACGGTATCTATCGTTCCATGTCGGCTGTAGGATTTCACGAGGTGATAGTGGAACATCCTCTTCACAACATGACGATTGCACTGATGCCTGACGATCATGTCGCCGATATCCTGGAAGCTTACCGAGAGAGATACAGGGAAATAAGGTGGGATAAGAGAGTTGAGGCCGTCATCGTCTTCAAGAATCATGGTGAGTCTGCCGGCACCTCACTTGTCCATCCCCATTCCCAGCTTGTTGCGACTCCGATTGTCCCGAGCCAAATCAGACATCGAATGGAAGAGGCAATAAGGTACTTCGACGATACGGGAGAATGCGTCTGCTGCAGGACTTTGACGGATGAACTAAGTGCAGGAGAACGGATAATCTGCGAGAACGAAAATTTTGTGGCTTTCATCCCTTATGCGGCTCTCTCACCATTTCACACCTGGATTTTTCCACGCAGGCATTCTTCGTCGTTTGATGAGACAACAGATTCCGAAATCCCTGATCTGGCGAATTGTCTGCGCACCGTCCTCGCGAAACTATATTACGGGCTCAACAATCCAGACTTCAATTACTCAATTCGCTCGATCCCGACACGCGATTTACACGCCGAGTACTTTCACTGGTACCTTACAATTGTGCCGCGAGTTACCAAGACCGCAGGCTTCGAGATCGGGAGCGGGATGTATGTGAATACCACCCTGCCGGAGGAGAGTGCGGAGTTTCTCAGGAATGCAAAAGTGCCGGGCTAGCATGGGCCGCCCGTTACTTTATTCAAACAGCATCGATGCCGGATCTTCGATAAACTCTTTGATCTTAACAAGAAACTGGACCGATTCGCGTCCGTCGACTATTCTATGATCGTAAGTCAGCGCGACGTACATCATCGGTCTTATCACTATCTGACCGTCTTCGACGACAGGTCTATCGGCGATCTTGTGGAGACCGAGAATGCCGACCTGTGGCGGGTTAAGTATCGGGGTACTCATCATCGAGCCAAAAACGCCGCCGTTGGTAATAGTGAAAGTACCCCCTCGAAGATCATCGAGCGTGAGGGTACCGGCGGAAGATTTCTCCGCAAAATCCTTGATCGCCATATCAATCTCGGCAAAAGACATCCGATCGGCATTGCGGATTACCGGGACCACCAGCCCCTCTTCGGCGCCGATCGCGACCCCGATGTCATAGTAATACTTGTAGACAAGGTCATCTCCATCGATCTCGGCGTTTACGCGCGGAAACTCTTTCAACGCTGCGATCGACGCTTTGACGAAGAATGAGACTATACCGAGATTGATGCCGTACTTCTTTTTGAACTGTTCCTTGTATTTCTTTCTGAGCTCCATGACCCGGCTCATATCGATCTCGTTAAAGGTCGTCAGCATCGCCGCAGACTGCTGGGCTTCAACCATGCGGCGGGCGATCGTCTTACGGCGCATCGACATTTTTACCCGCTCCTCGCCGCCTTTTCTCTCAGATGCTGGAGGCCTCGGGGCATGCTCTTTTCCGTTTACCGGCCTTTGCGAAACCGGGGACACCTGTTCCTTGTTTTCGCGAGTCGAGATGAAGTTTTCAACATCTTGTTTTGTGACTCTTCCACCGAAACCCGATCCGGCTATTTGAGAGACTTCCAGGCCGCGGTCTTCAGCAACCCGTTTGGCGACCGGAGTGGCCTTCTCCTTCGCGGACATGGAGGTCTCCTGTCCAGCGGCAACGGGTCCGGCTTCCACGGCACGCTTGTTCTCCTCCTGCTGCTTCCCGGCCGACTCTGTAGGCTGTGCCGATGGATCTATCTCCGCTATCGTATCGCCTATGTGTACAGTCGACTCCTCGGTTGCGATAATTTTTGTGAGCACGCCCCCGTCCTGCGCGGCGACTTCAACGTTCACTTTCTCAGTCTCGAGCTCGACCAGTATATCGCCTATTTCAACTCTCTCGCCCTCCTTTTTCAGCCAGTGCGCAATGCGCGCTTCGACCACTGACTCTCCGAGCGCCGGAACGACAACTTTGTTCTTCATCTTCAATTGCCTTTATGAGTTTAACAGACTTCTGGCCGCTTTAACCTGTGCCGACCCTTGCTTAGCCAGATTCTCACCGAACGCTTTTTCTATTACCTCTGTGTGGTGAGCCGCATGTAGGGACGTCGATCCTTCGGCCGGACTGGCATTGGGCATGCGTCCCACATACTTGAGCGAAAGCCTGTTGCCGAGCACTTCCTCCAGCAGCGGACGAACAAAATTCCACGCCCCCATGTTCTCGGGTTCTTCCTGGACCCAAAATACTTCTTCAACTTTCTTGTAGCTTTTCAGAATCGCCTTTATCTCTTCCGCGGGAAAAGGATAAAGCTGCTCGATCCTCAACAGCGCAGTTTCCTCATTCGATTCTCTGAACTTGCTGCTGAGAAGGTCGACGAATATCTTTCCACTGCAGAGGACGAGTCGTTCAGATGTAGATCTCAACCTTTGACCGTTGGGATCGTCGAGGACCGGTTCCCATCTTCCTTCGGTGAGTTCATTCGGAGTCGAAGCCGTCTTCGGATTTCTGAGAAGCCCTTTCGGCGTCATCACCACAAGCGGAAGCGGATCGGTTTTCAACAGTAGAGCTTGTCTTCTGAGAAGATGGAAATACTGCGCGGCGGTGGTGCAGTTTGCAATTCTGATATTGGTTTCCGCCGCAAGTGAGAGGAAGCGCTCGAGCCTTCCGCTTGAGTGATCGGGCCCCTGGCCTTCATATGCATGAGGAAGCAGGAGAACCAGCGAAGGAATCTGGCCCCATTTTGCCCTCGCCGAAGTGAGAAACTCGTCGACCATAGTCTGGGCATTGTTTACGAAGTCGCCGTACTGCGCTTCCCATATTACGAGACGGCCATGCTCCTGCACGTTGTACCCATATTCGAACCCGATTGCGGCACTCTCGGTCAGCGGACTGTTATAAACCTCGAAGGAAGCCTTTGCAGAATTGAGCGATTCAAGCGGGGTGAAGATCTCTCCGGTCTTCACATCGTGATATCTCAGGTGCCTGTGGCTGAATGTGCCTCTTTCCACGTCCTGGCCCGTGAATCGGATAGGGATCCCGTCCTCCAGGGATGTTGAGAAAGCCAACAACTCCGCCGTGGCCCAGTCGATGACCGGTGAATCAGGATCGTCGAACAAGTGCTGGCGCCTTTCAATCGTGCGTTGAAGTTTCGGGTGAATCGTGAACCCGTCGGGCAAAGCAAGTAGCCTGGAATTGATATCACGCAGGCGATCCATCGTCACCCGGGTCTTTACACGCTTTGCGGCCCCGGACGGAGGTGGCAGGGGGCGAGTTTCAATAATTGCCTTATCGGCTTCGAGTGAAGAGAGAGCCGACTGCAGTTTTTGAAGATTCGTCTTGACCATCGACTCCGCCTCCTCGGCGGAAACAATCCCCTTCGCCGCCAGAACCGATGCCCATTTCTGACGGACTGTCGGCGTCTTGCTGATGGTTTCATACATCAGAGGTTGTGTGAAAGTCGGTTCGTCGGCTTCGTTGTGCCCGTGTCGCCTGTAGCCAACCAAGTCTATAAGGAAATCCTTATGAAATCTTTCCCTGTAAGCTGCCGCGATCCTCGCCGATTCTATGCAGGCTATCGGATCGTCGGCGTTGACATGAATTATCGGGATTTCGAAACCTTTCGCGAGGTCGCTCGCATATCTCGTGCTCCTGGTTTCGCCTGGGGTTGCTGTATAGCCGAGTTGATTGTTGGTAATGATGTGAATTGTCCCGCCAGTAGAATAGCCTTCGAGCCTTGAGAGATTGAGTGTCTCCGAAACGATACCCTGACCGGGAAAGGATGCGTCTCCGTGTATCAACACGGGAAGCGTAATGCTCGGATCGAATCGCGGCCTTCCACCTTTTTGCGTGTTGGCGCCCGCCGCCCTTGCCATCCCCTCGATGACCGGATCGATTGCTTCGAGATGGCTGGGATTCGGTGCGAGAAAAATCGATGCGTTGTGTTCCGATCCGTTCTTCTGAACCTTGATTGCGCCGCGGTGATATTTCACGTCGCCGGTCCAATCGAGATCCGCACGCGAGTGCTTCTGCGGGGTCGGGTCCTTGAATTCTGCCAGAATCGCCGTGTAGGGAAGCTGCAGTATATGTGCCAGGACATTGAGTCTCCCGCGATGAGCCATCCCGATAACGATCGCCTCGATGCCCTTCTTGGTTACTAAAGTCACAATCTCGGCGAGCATCGGAACGAGCATGTCGACACCCTCGGCAGAGAACCGGAATTTTCCAGGAAAGGATCTCTGCAGGAACTGCTCGAAGACTTCTGTCTCCGTTAATCTTTCAAGAAGTTCCTTCTCGTCGATGGGTGAGTGGGGCGGAGCAAATTCCCTGGCTTCGATCGCATCGCGAAGCCACAGTCTCTCATCGGACACGTGGACATGCTCGAAGTCGAAGCCGACCGTCGACGTGTAGATTGAAGTCAAAGCGTCTATTGCTTCCAAAGCGTTCGATGTCCTGGCAGTGACGGGCCCGCCGACAAGGTCCGAGGGAAGAACTCGCAACAGTTGGTCCGTGAGGCCGTGAGAGTCCTTTCCGAGAATGGGGTCACCCAGGGGTAAGAGTCCAAGCGGATCTATCTTTGCGGCAAGATGGCCGAATTGCCTTATGTCCTGCGCGAGTCTCGCTACCGAGACAATTGATTCCCAGTTTTCGTGGATTTGTGAAGAAGCGGTGCCGCTTCCTGCGGTTTGAGGGAGACTTGGCTTCCATTTCAGGAAGACCTCCCTCGTTTCCGGATCTATTGAGGTGGGATCGTTAAGAAATCGGTCGTAAAGTTCTAAGACGTAGCCGGCATTTGGCCCGTAGAACTCTTTCATTATGTCCATTTTTGTGCATTGGTTTTATATTTTTCCGGGTGGCGGTTCGAATCAACAAATGCTTGTTCGCACGAAAGAAGATGCAAAAAGGGCCGCTCGGGCCGTTCGATGACCGTCACACAGAACTATCTTTCGCTTTCGTCCGTGTTTAGTATAATAAAAAAGAACCTCTTTTTCATCTGATTGGCACACAAATCAAGTCAAAGTCCCCATTAAATGGGTAGATGCGCGGACGGGTCTATCCGCCCAAATAGATTTCTTCATTAAATAAGAACAAGTGCTTACAGGAACGAGTTTACATTTCAGCGGCATTCGACGTTTTACCAAAAGAGCGCCTTATTTTGTTGATTTTCAGATTTAAGGAATCAGCGCGATCATAAACTACAGGCTAAAATTTATAAACACCGAAAAAGGTACGATCGTTGCAAAAAAAGGGGGGCTTCGTTAACTTTTTCAGGCTAAAATCTGCAAAGGAGATAACGATGGCTTACCAACCGAAACCACCCGAAGGATGGCTAAAGACAAATCTAAAGTATACCAAGGAGCGTGGAAGTACGGCGTGGCTTCTGCACCGTATAACCGGGCTGGGACTCACGGCGTACATCTATGTCCATATCTATGCACTGACTTCACTCACTCAGGGGCCCAAAGCTTTTGACGATGAGATGAAGCTGTTTGAGACTCCTGTATTCCACATCCTGGAATGGCTCCTCTTTTCGCTAGTGGTTTACCACGCACTCAATGGCATCAGAATTGTCCTTGTCGATTGGGCAAATGGGGCAAGATACCATAAGAAAATTTTGGCGGTGGTCTACGGACTCGGAGTGGTCCTGTTCATTGCCATGGGGGTTCTCATGTTCAGAGAACCGATCGCTAACTTGTTTGCGTCATTGAGGTGAGGTGAGAAATGTATAAGCATACCGAATCAAGAGGAAGCGGTGCTCCTAACTGGGTGCTGCAGAGAATTACGGGCCTGTTGCTGTTTGTGGTAGTCCTCACGCATTTTTTTGTGATGCATGCAAACCCGGCGAGCGGTCACACATATGCGGCCGTTCTCGCGAGGATGCACGACCCGTTCTGGAAGATGTTTGATTTGACATTTATAACCGTAGGATTATGGCACGGGCTGAACGGAACGTGGGGAGTCTTTCGTGACTACAAGATGAAACCATTCGTCAGCCTGACAATATATGGTATAATCATTCTATCCGGGATTGCTTTCTGGGTCCTCGGTGTCAACACCATTCTTTCTTTCTAAACTTATCCCGAAGATGAATCGGGATTGAAATTCAAAAGGAATACGTGATGATCAATCATCAATATGATGTGGTAATAGTCGGTGCTGGCGGAGCGGGGCTCAGGGCGGCGCTCGAAATACCGGAAGGCTTCAGTTGTGCAGTGCTTTCAAAGGTGTTTCCCACGCGCTCACATACCGGTGCCGCCCAGGGAGGAATCGGTGCGTCTCTGGGCAATGAAGAAGAAGACAGTTGGGAATGGCATATGTTCGATACTGTCAAAGGGAGCGATTACCTCGGTGATCAAGAGGCCATAGAAATAATGACCAAGGATGCAATCAGGGCGATCATAGAACTTGAACATATGGGAATGCCGTTTTCGAGAACCCCCGAAGGGAAAATCGCTCAGCGGCGGTTCGGCGGACATACGAGGCCTGAAGACCCGAATGACCCTGATTCCAAGAGAGTTGCAGTAAGACGTTCCTGCTATTCGGCGGACAGAACCGGACACGTTATGCTTCATACGCTTTATGAGAATTGCCTGAAGCAGAAAGTACACTTCTTCCCTGAATACTTCGTCACTGATCTGGTGATGTCCGGAAAAACTTGCGCAGGGGTCGTTGCAATGAATATTGCCGATAGCGAGATTCACGTCTTTCATGCCAAGGCCGTGATGCTTGCGACAGGCGGGTACGGGAGAGTATTTAGGATTACCTCCAATGCCCATGTGGGCACCGGCGACGGGTTCTCTTTCGTATATAACAACGGCCTTCCTCTTCAGGACATGGAATTCGTCCAATTTCATCCGACCGGACTGTGGAAGCTCGGTATCCTGATTTCAGAAGCGGCGCGCGGCGAGGGTGGGATCCTTCTTAATAACAAGGGCGAGCGGTTCATGGAACGATACGCTCCGACGGTGAAAGACCTTGCGCCGAGGGATATGGTCTCGCGTGCCATAGTAACCGAGATTCGCGAAGGAAGGGGATTCAAAGGAAGTGACGGTACCTACTATGTCCACCTAGACGTCTCTCATCTTCCGAAGGAGGTCCTCAACGACAAACTTCCGGAGATAACCGGCTTTGCGAGGACTTATCTTGGGGTGGAGCCGACCAAGGAACCGATACCCGTTCAGCCGACCGCGCACTATGCGATGGGCGGCATACCGACAACCGTCGATGCGGAAGTTACGCGCGACAAGAAAAGTTCAAAAGTGACGGGACTATACGCGGCCGGGGAGGCAGCGTGCGTTTCGGTCCACGGATCCAATCGGCTCGGTACTAACTCGCTCCTCGATTTGATCGTATTCGGACGCAGAGGAGGAAAAGCGATTGCGAAGTTCATAAGAGACGCTGAATTTGCTCCGCTCCCTGCCGATGCAGCCGACAGGACGCTGGAGAGAATCGACGCCCTGATGAATTCGAAAGGCGCTGAGAAGGTCGGTCCTCTCCGTACGGAGCTGCAGGAAAAAATGATGGATCTCGTGGGAGTCTTCAGGAATGAAGAGGGTCTCAAAGAGATGACTTCAGAGTTAGCCGGTCTGCGGGATAGGTACCGGACGGTATCGATCGACGACAAGGGCAAAATCTTCAATACCGACCTGATGGAGGCCTTGGAACTCGGCAACCTGATCGACACAGCGGAACCGATCGTCTACGGCGCGCTGGCCAGACAGGAATCGCGCGGCGCGCATTCACGTGAGGATTTCCCGAACCGTGACGACAAGAAGTGGCTCAAACACACACTTGTCTACAAAACGACCGGGAAGCCAAAGCTGGATTACAAGCCAGTTTCCATAACCCGTTTCCAGCCCAAGGAAAGAAAGTATTGAAAGGACGGCGGAAGAATGAAAGTCACTCTACGTATACAAAGATATAACCCTGAAAGAGACCGGGAGCCTTACTTCCAGGAGTTCATAGTCGAAGCCGGCGACGAGAAGGAACGGATTCTGGATCTCCTTCTTCAGGTGAAATGGAAATATGACGGTACGCTGACCTTCCGGCGTTCGTGCGCCCACGGCGTGTGCGGATCCGACGGGATGAGGATTAACGGCAGAAACCGACTGGCGTGTTCCACGCTGCTTCGAGATGTCAACTACAAAAAAACTGTAGTAATCGAACCGCTTCCTTCGATGTCGATTGTGAAGGACCTCGTTGTCGATATGACGGACTTCTATAAGAAGTATGAGGCAGTCAAACCGTATCTCGTAAATAACTCTCCACCACCGGAACACGAACGCTACCAGAGCAATGAGGATGCGGAGAAGCTATTCGAATCCGCGAAGTGTATCCTGTGTGCATGCTGTACTACTTCGTGCCCTTCGTCATGGTCGGACGATAACTACATCGGACCGGCAGCTCTGCTGAAGGCGTACCGGTTTGTCTTCGATACACGCGATGAAGCCGCGGACGACAGGCTCGATGCCATCGATACTCCGGACGGGATCTGGAGATGCCATACCATCTTCAACTGTGTTGAAGCATGCCCGAAGGAAATCAACCTGACATGGCACATCTCTAAGCTGAAAAGGCGCCTGTCCGAACGGGAGATGTAATCACCGGCGAGGGACCTTTCCTGAAATGGCGGGCGTCATGCCCGCCATTTTCATATCCGGTTATTCTCCCCCTCCGGAGCAGCGACCGAAAGATCGGTGTGCCGGCGACCGGGAAATAGCCTCTCACATCGGAGCGGCGGGAAGCAAATCCGCTGAAGCGTTGAATTCAGGCGGGTTCTCGCACAGGAGGGCCGCTACGTGTCGGAATTGCTAATTCCGCATAATCTCTACGGCTCAGACGCCGCTCTTCTTTTTACCTTTCTCAATTTTCATGCAGACTTTATATTACGTCATGTTGAAAAAGATCATCCGGCTACTGAGTATCATTATCCTTATGACTTCCGCGGCATTTGCGCAACAGAGTCAAATGGATTCCGACCTGAATTTCGGCAAGGAGCTGTTTCAGAACAAAATGTACGACCTGGCAGAGGAACAGTTCGCTAAATTCCTGCAGGAATATCCGGCATCTTCTTCCGCCGGGCAGGCAAGATACTATCTTGCGATGTCCCAGTACGAACAGAAGAAATACGGAAAAGCCGCCGCGAATTTTCAGGCTTTTGCAGTTCAATATCCGAACGACCCCAACGCACCAAAAGCGTGGATAAGCGCGGGGGAATCTTATGCAATGGTGAAAGACTATGCGGATGCGGCCCTCTCGTATGAAAGGTATCGTGTGTTCTATCCGAAAGATGTCAACGCGCCGGTTGCCCTGCTGAAGGCGGGAAAATATTTCGAACTTGCAGGTGACACCGCCCGCGCGGAAGTGTCGCTCCTTACGATCGTACAAGACTACTCGTCCACTTCGAGCTATTTCGACGCGACTTTGAGACTCGGCAATCTTTATTTCAATTCCGGCGAGCTTCTCAAAGCGGATAATCAATACAGAGCACTTTTGACCTCCGACAACGATTCGGTGCGCGTCATGGGTTTGCTCGCACTTGGGAGACTCAACCGGCTTCGCGGGCTTCCCCAACAGGCGGAAGAGTATCTTAGGGAGGCCGCTGCACTGGGTATCGCACCCCAGAGCTACGAGGCGATGCTTGAAACTGTTGAGCTTGACCTTCAAGCTGGCAATTACGCCCTGGCGGTCAGGAACGCCGACCAGATCAGCGCCGCCAAGCTCTCGCAGACTCAGAAGGAAAGATTGGCGTTTGAAAAAGCTTATGCTCATATCGCGCTTGGATCTGCATCCGGCAACAGGCTGTTGGTCACTTCTGCCGCGTCTCTTGCATGGAAGTACAAAATCAGGCTGGCTTCGCTTCTGAACAGGAAGGGAGAATACGAACAGGGACTCTCAATTATGAGCAACCTGCCGAGCAAGGAGTCCACAGAATCCGATCTGAGGCTCTATTCTGAACTCGCCTTCAGGGCAGGCAAGATGAGACTGGCCGATTCGATTCTCACGGAGGCCGCATCTCAGGAAAGGCACCCTGACGTCAGGATAGTTGTCAAGATGCTGAATATTGAAAGTATATATTTGAAAGATCGTGAAAGAGCAAGAGAAACCTTTTTCAGATATGAAAATGTCCTGAAGCAAAGACCGGACGCGTATGAATTTTACAGGGCGCTTTCGGAGGAAGGAGCGGGAAACTACGCCGCGGCGATAAAGGACTACGAGCAGATGGCTGCAGAATACCCGGAATCCAATTATGCCAAGGCCGCGGATAGTCTAGCAAGATTCGACCGGAATTACAAAGAGGTGAACTACCGCGACGCCGTTGTAAGCATGGCGGATATATTGTTGGAACAGGGTGCATCCGACCGGACGAGCGCCCTGCTCCATCTCGGCACCTTGTACGAGAACGAATTGAAGGATTACGGCAAGGCAGCCAGAGTCTACAAACATCTCGCTGCTACGACGACCGGCGATACCGCGAGAATAGCAGAGTATCTTTACGCCGTTGCGCTAGAGAGGGAAGGAGAAGGACGATCTGCGAACGACTCCGACGTGTATGCGATTTATCGAAAGCTGACTGCAGGTTTGGCTGCCGATTCGATTGCCGAAAGGTCCCTCTTCAGGCTTGCGGAATTGCAGGCTTTCTCCGGGGATTCGCTCGGAGCTGAGAGCTCGGTCCTCGATTTCTTGAAACGTTTTCCCGGCTCGCGGCTCGTTCCGAGAGCACATCTTTTACTTGCCGAAGTGTTGTACAATACCGGAGCGTTTCACGCGGCCATTGCCCAGGCAGCTCTGGCTCGTTCGCTTCCCGAAGCTCGGCTGCTCGGCGCAAAATCTGAGATTGCCGTAGATTCGCTTCAGGATGCAAGGAGGATGCTCGGTGCGTTCCTTGCATCGCATCCACCGAAGAAATTCGCTTTGGAAGGACAGCTGTTGTATGCCGGTTTGCTCCAGAAGATGAACGTGGACGCTGCTCCCGCTTATCAGGCTCTCTTGGAGGAGCTTATCCCTTCCGGATACAGGGACGCAGTCTCCGCGCGGCTTGCGGATTATCTTTACAGTGCCGGAAACTACGATAGCGCATACACGGTATATCGGACAATTGGGAAAGACGAACTGTGGTATGTTACGCCGCCTTCGATTCTCTACAGGATGGCATATTGCAAGTTGAAAGCGGGCGATTTGAACGATGCAAGAAATCTTTTCCAGGAAGTTGCGGCCAACTCAGCGGATTCCGCACAAGTCTACAACTCTTATGATCAGCTCGGCGGCATATATGCTTCTCTCGGCGACAAGCGGATGAGCGCGTCATTTTATGAAAGGGCAGGGGCAGGGAATTTATCAGCTCTTCGGATGGCTGCCGATACCTATTTCTCGGTAAAAGACTACGCGGATGCAGCAAGGGTCTACAATGAATTACTCGGTGCTGCGCAAACAGACACCACCAAAGCTTTTTCCGCGGCGAGGCTTGTCGATATCGAATACCTTACCGGCAGAATCAGGTCTGCAGATTTAAGCGCAGAGAAGTTCAGGAACACTTATCGGGACCCTGGAGGGAGGTACAGAGCACGTTTTCTGGTCTACAAGGCGGAGTATCTTATCGGGACACAGAAATACACGGAGGCCGAGAGGCTCCTCAGCGATGTCCGAAGGAATTACGATGGGACACCATCATATCCCCAGGCACTGCTGGACGAGGCAAGAATCTCTGTCGCGGTCGGGAACCTTGACAAAGCCGAATCGAGGCTCAAGAATATTCTTGCGAAGTTCGGGAAAAGTGCGGTAGCGCCCGAGGCACACCTTGAACTTGGCAACATTTACTATGCCCGTGAGAAGTACAAGGACGCTTCGGACAATTTCAGGGACGTTTATCTTGACTCGCTTGCCTCCCGGAACGTGCTTCGTGACGCGATGAGCCGGTTGATCAGCTCTTATGAGTCCATTGGGATGTACGACGGTGCGCTGGATATCACCCGGAAATTTATCAAGATGTTTCCTGAAGATAAGTCTATAATGGACAAGAGGATACAGGTAGGGATATTGTACGAGGAGCTGAAATATTTTGACCAGGCATTAATCACATTCAAGTCGCTCGTAAAGGCGGCAAATCGTGATTATCAGGCGGAACTTCATTATTATATCGGTGCGATATATGACGATAAGGGTGAGTATGCGAATGCAATACTTGAGTTTCTGAAAGTTCCGTACCTCGTTACGCATAAAGAGGTCGTAGACTGGGCCGCTCAGGCATACTACATGGCCGGCAAGTGTTACGAGAAGCTCAACAAACCGGATGAAGCGATCGCGATGTATGAGAAGATAGTCCATAAACCCAATACCGATCCGACATTTATTGCCGGCGCGGAACGAGAAATCAACAGAGTAAAGGCGCTGCTGAAATAATGTTTGAAAATGAAATTTCCGACTACGCACTGAATGTGACGAAGCGCTACACTGGCGATCAAGTGAAACTGAGAACGCTTCTCTCCGATGTTGAGCTCCCCGAAGAATTCAAGAAATTTACCGAAGCCCAGGTGGAGGAGTATATCGACAAGGAAGGCTTGATGACCGGACGTTACGGTCGGTTCAATCTTTCGACGCCGGACATACAGGCCCTTTTCAAGCAGGTCCGCCAAATCCTTAAAAACTCATATGAGTTTCCCAGGGAAGAGTTTCTCGAACTCGCGGACAAGGCGTCGAAGTTCGCCTTCAACTTCGTCATAAGGCCACGATGGACTCTGGAGAAATTCTTGTTCAAGGGCGACCAGCAAACCGACAAAGCGGCGATTATCAGAGCGGCACGCTTTTTCGGCTGCTACGCCTATTACTCCAAAGGAATAATCGAGTTTCTCGACTTCCATGGCAAGACCACGATCGATATCGAGACATGGAGAAAACTTCATGCAAAGATAGATGAACATCTCATAAGCACATTACCTGCTAAACTGGAGACATTGACTACGCCTCTTTTCAGACTCTTCCAGTTTTCGTCCGATACCACTGTTATTCCATCTGATGCGATAATCCTTTTCTTCAAGGATAAAGGAGCCGACGAGATAGTGGATCGGGTGGAGTTTGCGAAGGAGGTGCGAAATATACCGGCGCTCGACCTTACAAATCTGGCATATGTTCTTGAAGCTGCATCGAAGGACCTCAGTCAAAACATAGGAGTTCTCCCTAAAACCGCTGACGCTCCTCGGGAGCTTAAAGACTATGACCGCCAGAAGTATGCAAGCCCGACGTCAACCGAAGGAAACGCGGGGAATGGAGTTCCGGAAATAATCGTGAACGACACGCCGGGGGAAAATGTGTCGGGAAGAGGGAGTTCGCCCGTCCCCGAATTATCCCCGAAAGGGGCGGTAAGACACGTTGAAAGGGGAAAAAACATCCCCCAGCAGTCCGTGCGCCAGTTTATGTCTGCCAAGCTTGAGGACAAGGTTGTCAAGAAGATTTTCCATGGGAGCAGATCGAGTTACCAGATTGCCGTCCATAGACTTGATGACAGTGCCGACTGGCAGAGTGCTTCGAAGATCGTAGAAGGGTTGTTCATCGACAATGAGGTCGATCCGTTTTCAAAATATGCGGTGGCCTTCACGGATGCGGTCAGCGCGAAATTTCGAACTGCGCGCAATGCGGACAAAGGGCACCACGGGTAGTACTGCGGATGTCACACTTTGTCGATGAAGCAATCATACACGTCAGGGCAGGCGATGGCGGGAACGGTTGCGTAAGCTTCAGAAGGGAAAAATACGTCCCGCGCGGCGGACCTGACGGAGGAAATGGGGGAAGAGGGGGGAGCATCGTGCTGACGGCGGACAGGAGTCTGACCACTCTCCTCGATTTTCATTATCGCGCTTCATTCAAGGCCGGCCGCGGTCAGCATGGGCAGGGATCAAGAAAGTTCGGCAAGAGCGCGGAAGATCTGCAGATAAAACTTCCGGTAGGAACACTCGTGTCCGATGCAGAGACCGGTGAAGTTCTGGTGGATATGCTGGAGGACGGGCAGGAATTCATCGTCGCCCGGGGCGGCCGCGGAGGAAGAGGCAACGCCGAGTTTGCCACTCCCACGGATCGTGCGCCGCGAAGAGCGGATCCGGGCGAAGTCGGAGAAGAATATACACTCAAGCTGGAACTGAAACTACTTGCCGACATAGGCCTTGTGGGTTTCCCGAATGCCGGCAAATCGACTTTACTATCGGTGATTTCAGCAGCGAAGCCTAAGATCGCCGATTACCCATTCACCACCCTTACTCCCATATTAGGGATAGCGAGATATCGGGATAGGTCTTTTGTCGTGGCAGATATGCCCGGGCTTATCGAGGGGGCTAGCGGGGGAAAGGGACTCGGTATCTCGTTTCTGAAACATATTGAGAGAACAAAAGCCGTTGCTGTTCTCATCGAAGCCACCTCGCATGACCCGGCTGGAGACTTTATGAAACTGAAAGAGGAGATGCGGCTTCACAGCGACGATCTTCCGAAGAAAATAAGGATGGTGGTTTTCACGAAGACGGATCTTGTTGCCCCCTCGGAATTGAAAGCGCTGAGCAAAGTTGGGCTTCCTGCCAGGCTAAAGAAACATTACATAAGTGCCGTTACAAAAGACGGGATCGACGACCTCCTGAGTCTGTTCTGGGGCGCGTTGAAGAGATAATCTTCCAAAGTCTGTCGGACCCGGGGATGGGGTCCCGCAGCCTGGTCTGGGGTCTTCTATATCCGGCTATAGACTTCGGACGAACTAGTTTTTAGAAGAAACCAAATCACAAAGCATCAGCCGCAGCTTGATTTTAGAGTGTCCCGCAGGTAAATTTCGACTGCAGCGAGTTGATCGATTCTCGACTGCGACTTCTCACCGCGGAGTTTTCCAAAGAACCTTCAGAACCATCCCGCGATTCTATCAACTTACTCGATTCTGATGCGGGTTTGCAAATATTCAACCGCCTTTTTCTTTCAGTGAGGCTTGAGCGGAGGGTTGCCGGTGCGTATCAGGGAAAGCTCTCCCACCTTCCGGAAATCAGCTCGATACAGAACGTCGGTAAAGGCGAGCCTCTTTTGTTCAGGCGGATCGATTTCCCGGTTGTGAGAAGGGCACCGAGAGATTGTCTGCGAAATCTCGGGCACGCCGCATCACCTCGATCAAGTGAATTGACAGTGAGCGGTTGCCCGGATTGCAGGATCGGCCGGTCGGGAATTTTTGCTGCGATGGACAAAGATTGATGAGTATCATCGTTCCCCAGATCCTGTCAGGGGAAGAAAGGGGCGTTGTTATGTCTCAGGAACAGCAAGAAAGCTTTCCGGGTGCGGCCCATGGTGATCGAACCGACCGCCTCCGGGTTTCGTTAGGCAACATCAACAAGACTCTTCTGAGAGCGCATTCCAAGGAAGACCTCCTCCAGAACATTTGCGATTTGTTGGTGAACTTGGCGGGCTTTCCAATCATATGGATCGGGTGGCTCAATCCCAAGACGATGAGTGTCGTGGCGGCTGCATCTGCCGGAGAGCGGGCCGGCGGTTATCTGCAGATGATAAAGGTTACGGCAAACGGGAGGGAGGAAGGACAGGGACCTACAGGGTTTGCCATTCGTGAAGGGGGCTCTCTTGTTTGCAACGATTTTCTGGCCGATCAACGTACACGTCCCTGGCATGACGCGGCAAGAAAGGCGGGTATCCGCTCATCTGCCGCGTTCCCGTTCACTTGTGGGACAGCCAAGGTTTGCGGAACTATCAACGTCTATTCGGATGAAGTCGGAGCCTTTAGCGATGCAGACGTGGCTCTATTGGAGGAGGTTGCTGCAAACCTCTCTTTCCGCCTTGCTGAGTTAGATGAGATTGAAAGGCGCGAAAAATCCAAGATCGAGGCCGGAAAAGAGGGGGAATTGTTCAGAAAATTCGCGGAGGCATCCGGCTCGGTATTCTGGATAATGAGTGTCCACCCTGAGCTGATTCTCTACGTCAACTCGGCATTCGAAAGAATCTGGGGAATTGCAGTATCGGAGCTGTACAGGAATCCCAGGCTGTGGACCGATTCAATCCATTTGGATGACAGGCCGAGAATATTGGAAAGCTTCTCGAATTGGATCGAGGGGATACCGGGTTCTGAATATAACGTGAATTACCGCATAATACGGCCGGACGGAAGGATGAGATGGATCCATGATACGGGATTCACACTACTTCATGAAAACGGCGAAAGATGGAACTATGCAGGTATAGCGCAAGACGTTACCGAGCGTGTGATGGCGGAAGAGGACTTACGCACTTCACGTGAGCGATATAAGAACATACTGGATAACATGATGGAAGGTTGTATGATAATCGGGTTCGACTGGAATTATCTGTATGTTAACGATGCCGCTGCGCGTCACGGCTACCAAGAGAGAGAGAATCTGGTTGGTCGCAGTATGCTGTCGGCATATCCGGAAGTCGAGAAATCTACCGTTTTCTCCTACTACAAGAGATGCATGGAGCAGCGTGTGCCCCAGAGATTCGAATCGAGCTACACATTTGAAGACGGAACAACAAACTGGTACGAATTCCGTGTCGCTCCTGTACCCGAGGGAATCTTCATTCTGTCTCTCGACATTTCTGACCGTGTCCGTGCAGGGCAAGCGACAGGAAAGAGTCGGGGGCGGGTATGAAGGATCGCCGGGGATTTGGCATCCGTGCGAGAATACTTGCAGGGTTGGGAGCTCTTCTTGTCTTGTTGATAGTAGTCATCGTTGGCGCTTTCATCAATCTTGACGAGATGGAGAAGTCGCAGCGCAGAGTTCTCGATGAGAATTTCGGAAATCTCTATGATCTTCCTACGCTTAGGTCCAACGTGAACGCTCAACGGCTGGCAATTGCGGTTATACTTGAAACCCCGCCGCAAGAGTGGGGTAAGTGGTTGGACGAAATGGATCGGAGACGCCAAGTGGGGGACAGCATCGTTAACAGGCTCATCCTGAGATTCCGCAAAGTTCGGACGGAATCAGAGAAGCTTGGAGAGTTCATTGCTGCCAGGGACGAATACCAGCGCATGCAGGATGCCCAAAGAGACTTCCTGACGAGCGGTGGGAAGACGGAGGAAGCTAAAGATCTGTTTCTGGGAATTCAGTTGAAGAACTATTTGAGAATGCGTGCCCTTATCGGCGAACTGGAGCAAATGGAGTTGACTGAAGCTCGATCCTCGGTTGCGAAAAACGAAGCTGAGTCGGCAAAGATGACTCGGGGTTTCTTGATCTTAGGGGCTCTTGGAGCCCTGATAGCCGGGGCTCTTGCGACATATATGAGCCGAACAGTAGGTTCTTATGTCCTCGAAGTCAATTCGGCGGAGGCTTCGTCGTCGCGTGCCAACCGGGCGTTGAGGATGATAAATTCGTGCAACGCAATTGTTATACGTGCGACCGATGAGACCCAACTCCTCGAAGACATTTGCCGTTCTATCGTCGACCTCGGTGGGTACAGGATGGCATGGGTCGGTTACGCCGACGATGACAAGAACAAATCGGTTCGCCCCATGGCCTTTGCGGGAGAAGACGGAGACTATGTCGAACACGCGAAGATTTCCTGGGGGGAAAATGAAAGGGGGCACGGACCTACCGGCACTTGCATAAGAACCGGTGAGATGGTTATTGTCAGAGACACGACGACCGAAGCCGGATACGAGCCGTGGCGGTACCGTGCCAGGGAAAAGGGGTATCGGTCGTCTGCAACGATACCTCTTAAGAACGGGGAGAGGGTGCACGGTGCGCTCATGGTGTATTCGGGTACTGTGGATGCTTTCGATGATCATGAAGTGAGTCTGCTGAAGGGTCTGGCGGATGACGTTTCGTACGCTACGGCAGCGCTTCGTGCACAATCCGCAAGACAGCAGGCAGAAAAGAAAGTCCGCGACAGCGCCTCTTACGCCAGGAGTCTATTGGAAGCGAGTCTGGACCCATTGATGACGGTGAGCCCTTCGGGTAAGATCACGGATGTAAATGCTGCGATGGAAAGAGTAACGGGGAGCAGCCGCGGAGAGATCATCGGAACTGAATTTGCCGATTACTTCACTGATCCCTCCAAAGCGCAGGAATGTCACAGAAGTGCTCTCGCAAACGGGGCCGTACGCGACTATCTTTTGACGATGAAGAATAATGCGGGTGAAGACGTTGAAGTCATGTACAACGCGAGCGTCTACAGAAACGAGGCGGGGGACCTGCAAGGAGTGTTTGCGGCTGCGAGAGAAATAAAAAGGTGACCGTCGGTACCTGGCGACGGCCACCTCTTGGCTTATCGGGTTGTCATTTCCGAAAGGGCCTTTGCGATAATCTCGACCCCTTCGTCGACTTCCGGCTCGCTAAGGTTAAGCGGCGGTCTGAAACGGATCGTACGTTCGCCGCAGCCGATGAGAAGCAGGCCTTTGTCGAAAACACTTCTCCGCAGTTCGAGGCGTTTCTCTGCTGAAGGCATATCGAAGGCGCAGAATAACCCGCGTCCGCGGGCGTTCGTCATGAGGGCGGGAAACTCCTGTTCCAATTCGGAGAGTTTGGCGGAGAGATAGGCGCCTACTTTGGCCGCATTCTCGACCAGCTTTTCCTCCGTGATAATTTCAAGGAACCTGGTGAAGCGGACCATGTCGGTAAGGTTTCCGCCGAAGGTGCTGTTGAGTCTTCCGGTTGTGTTGAAAACGTTGTCGCGTACTTCGTCGAATTTGCGCCCCGCAAGCATACCGCATACCTGGGTCTTCTTCCCGAAAGAGATCGCGTCTGGTTCCACAAAGTGTTGGTGGGCCCACATCTTGCCGGTCAGACCGATTCCTGTCTGAACCTCGTCCATTATCATGATGATGTCGTTCTCGGAGCAGATCTCTTTTACGCGCTGGAAAAACTCCTTCCGAAAGTGATTATCTCCGCCTTCAGCCTGTATCGGTTCGACGATCAAGGCTGCGATGTTCTTTCCGTGCTCGACGATAGCTTGTTTCAGCTGATTGACTGAGATTTCCTCTTCATGCTGGACGAAACTGATATTGGAATCGTTCAGCGGAAACTTCATAGCAGGATTGTGAATCCTCGGCCAGCTGAACTTTGGGAAGTACTTCGTCTTCACCGGGTCTGTGTTGGTCAACGAGAGTGTATATCCCGTGCGGCCGTGAAAGGCACGCCTGAAATGAATGATCTTCATCTTGTCGGCATCGCTGTCGGTTTGATAGATTCCCGCCTGCAGGTTCTTCTGCATGCGATAGTCAAAGGATGCCTTTAGCGCGTTCTCGACCGCAAGCGCTCCGCCTTCGACGAGGAACGCGTGCGGAAGATAGTCCGGCATAGCGAGTCTTGAAAACGTCTCCATAAACTCGGCCATCTCCACGGTGTAGGAATCTGAGCTGGACGGTTTGTGAATCGAGACCCGGGCCAGTTTCTCCAGGAAATCCGGGCTTGTCATCCTTGGATGGTTGAAACCGACCGGAGACGAAGCAAAGAACGTAAAGAAATCGAGGAAGTATTTCTTCCTCTTTGCGTCGAATACGTACGAACCTTTGCTTCGCCTCAGGTCGAAAACTACATCGAACCCGTCGATGAGCAAGTGCTTTTGCAGGATGTCCATCACGTTTTCCGGGCTTACGCTTGTGGCATAAGCGAGGGTGCCTGCGCTGACATCATGAGCCTTCTCTCTTGCGCCGGCGGCTTTCTGTTTCGGTTCATTTCCAATCATAATTCACCTTTTGGGAGTTTTAGTTATTCCCCCGGCTTTTTCCGGGAGCCTCTGAGTACGTGTCGATTTGTGCTCTTTGCAGCTTATCACTATAGTCGACATACACGGTCTTGATTTCCGTGAAGAAGTCGAACGCGCCTGCGCCGCCTTCGCGGTGGCCGTTGCCGGTCTGTTTGACTCCGCCGAACGGCATGTGCGTCTCCGCACCGATTGTTGGTGCATTTATATAAGTTATTCCTGCCTTTATGTCGCGTATTGCTCTGAACGCTTCGTTAATGTTTCTCGTGTAGACTGCGGAGCTGAGACCATAGACGGTATCGTTGAGAAGATTGATCGCGTGGGTCATCGAATCGGCCTTTAAGACCGATAGGACAGGGCCGAATATCTCTTCGCGCGCGATTCTCATCTGGGGCGTGACGCCTGAAAATATTGTCGGCTTGTAGAACCATCCCTTGTCGAGTTCTCCACCTTTTGCCGCTTCGCCGCCCGTCACCAGAGCGGCGCCTTCTTTCTTACCGATCTCCACGTACGTGTGGATCTTCTCTCTCTGTGCTTCGTTGATGCAAGGCCCGACTTCGACAGACTCGTCGAGCCCGCTGCCGAGTTTGAGTCTCGAAGCCTTTTCTGCCAACATTTCAAGAAACTTATCGTGAATGTCTTTGTGGAGGATCAATCGACTCGTTGCCGTGCAGCGCTGTCCCGTAGTACCAAACGCTCCCCAGAGAACTCCGTCGAGCGCAAGCTCAAGGTTCGCGTCGTCCATCACGATTTCGGCATTCTTACCGCCGAGCTCCAGTGAAACCCTCTTGACAGATTTGGAAGCCATTTCCGAGATTTTCTTTCCCACGGCCGTCGAACCCGTGAAGCTGATCAGGTCGACCTCTTCGTGTTCAACGATCGCGGTCCCCACTTCGTTGCCGCCGCCATGGACTATGTTGACTACCCCCTCGGGAATGCCCGCCTCGACGAGAATCTCGACCAGTAGTGCAGCTGTCTTCGGCGTGTCTGATGCCGGTTTGAAGACGATAGTGTCGCCCGACACAAGGGCCGGGAATATCTTCCATGTGGGAATGGCCATGGGAAAGTTCCATGGGCTGATGATTCCCGCTACCCCAACAGGCACCCGCATCGACATAGTAAACTTATTGCGCAGTTCGCTCTGTGAAGTTACCCCGAACATTCGTCTCCCTTCGCTCGCGGAGTAGTAAGCCGTGTCTATGCCTTCCTGCACATCGCCGCGTGTTTCGAGAAGGACCTTACCCATCTCGCGTGTCATTTCCCGCGCGAGTTCCTCCTTTCTTGCGACCATAATGTCGCCGGCCTTCTTTACGATGTCGCCTCTCCTGGGAGCGGGGTAAAGGCTCCATTCGCGGTAGGCCTGCTTCGCAGCGTCGACCGCAGCGTCTACGTCCCGTCTATCGCTTTTCGGGAATATGCCGACGATCTCGTTCCAGTCCGCAGGATTCCGGTTCTCGAAAGTCCTGCCCGATACGGCGTCCCTTTCTTTTCCACCGATGAAATTCTTGAATGCTTTTGGCATCTTGAGCTCCTCGTTAAAATGGGATTAGGGTGAAATGAACAACGTTTGCAATATAGAAATTCGGATTCCGCATCTTCGTGATCAGTGACAACCGGTGTCTTCCGGACTGCCGCCGTGCTATCTCCTAATTTGGGCTGAAGAAAAGAATAATCGTCAGAATTAGAATGAGTATCGGAAGCAAAGAGAAGAACAAGACGTAATGCAGGGGTCTGCTGAGGATTAGCTCCTCGTCGTGGAAGAGATGTTTGCTCACCAGGCGAGAGCCAGCCAGTGACGAACTACCTGCCAGGATTATCAATGTAATGGACTTGATGGGTCCCATGGAAAACTTCATGAATGTAATTTGTGCCGCCATGGCAATCGACAAACCGATCAGAAGCCCGTAGAATCCGCCGAGCCATACGAGGAACGGTTTGTTTTGCATTAGCGACGGTGATTTCATTCTTTGAGGCCGAGTTCTTTAAAAATGTAATCGACGTTCTTAAGAAGCGAGTTAAGATTAAAGACCTCCGCCAGCTCCTTCTTAGCTACTTTCTCGCTGACTTCTCGGTCGTTTGCGAGTGCGGTTAGGAAGTCATCCCCGGTTTCCCAGCAGTGCATCGCATTCCTCTGCACAAGCGCATAAGCTTGTTCGCGCGTCATCCCTTTTTCGATCAGTTTGAGGAGGACGTCTTCCGAGAAAAACAGGCCGTGAGTGATCTGAAGATCCTTCTGCATCTTTTCGGGATATACGACAAAGTCCTTGAAAATCTTCTGCGATTCGAGAATCATGAAGTCCAGACCCAATGTCGCGTCCGGAAAAATCACCCGCTCTACGGAAGAATGCGAGATATCACGCTCGTGCCACAAAGCCTGATTCTCGAGTGCAGACATGGCATATGACCTGATTAGGCGGGCCATGCCGCAGATTCTTTCGGAATTCACCGGATTACGCTTATGGGGCATGGCAGAGGAGCCTTTCTGTCCCTTGGTAAACGGCTCTTCTGCTTCCAGCACTTCCGTCCGTTGAAGGTGACGGACTTCAAGAGCCATCTTCTCCAGCGTTCCGGCGGCGACCGCAAGCACAGTCATGAATTCTGCGTGGCGGTCTCGCTGTATCACCTGCGTCGAGGCTATCGATGGGACAAGATCGAATTTGGCGGCGACGTA
This sequence comes from Candidatus Kryptoniota bacterium, assembly GCA_046706745.1. Taxonomy (GTDB): domain Bacteria; phylum Bacteroidota; class Ignavibacteria; order Kryptoniales; family JAKASW01; genus JAKASW01. Next base: position 53,701 of record JBJKPC010000076.1, on the reverse strand, counting down.
TTTTTCCACGTCGGGCGCGATATGAGAAAAGGTACCCACCGCTCCGGATATTTTCGCCACCGCAATTTCGCGAATGGCATTCCTGAGGCGATCGACATCTCTTCCCAGCTCATCGTACCACACCGCCATCTTCAAACCGAAAGTGACCGGCTCCGCGTGTATGCCGTGTGTTCGCCCGATCATAGGAACGTCTCTGTATTTGACTGCGAGATCGCCGATCGTCTTGCGCAGTTCGAGAAGATGTTTCAATATTATCTCCCCGGCCTGCTTGAGCTGGATTGCAGAAGACGTATCGAGAACATCCGACGAAGTCATGCCCAGATGAACGAACCTGGCGGCCGGACCGACGTTTTCACTGACATTGGTCAGAAATGCTATGACGTCGTGCTTTACCGTCCGCTCAATCTCGTCGATTCTATCGACACTGAATTTCGCTTTCGCTTTCACTTCTTCGACCGCATCGGCGGGAACCCTGCCGAGCTTCGCCTGTGCCTCCATGGCTGCGATTTCAACATCCAGCCAGATCCTAAACTTATTTTCTTCGCTCCATACCGAGCTCATCTCTGCAGGTGAATATCTTCTTATCATTTGCCGGCTTTCCTTCCAACCTTCAGTACAATCATCTCTAGTTTATCGTCCCGCAATACCTGAAACCGAACTCTCTCTCCCGGTCTCAAATCATCAAGCTGGGATTGAAGGGAGCCGGCACTTCTCACGGGTCTGCCCTGGTATTTTAAAATCAGGTCGCCGGGCTTGAATCCGTCTCTCTTTGCAGGGCTGTCAGGATCCACGTCTCTCACAAGTGCGCCTGTAGGCTCGCTCAATCCGAAATACTTTGCCATTTGTTGATCAAGCGATTGGAGCTGCAATCCCGTCCACGCGTCGCGAATTACCTTCCCATATTTCATCAGCTCATCGACTACCCGCCTGACCTTGTTGACGGGTATCGCAAAGCCGTATCCGATATAGGCGTTGCTCACACCGCCTGTATAAATCATAGTATTCATGCCGATAACCCTTCCATTGGCGTCCACAAGCGGACCTCCTGAGTTCCCGGGGTTGATTGCCGCATCCGTCTCTATCATGTTGCTGTAGTTCCTGGATCCGATCTTCGCAAGGTTCATTCGCAATGAGCTGACAACCCCGACTGTTACGGTCGGTTTGTCGTTGATATCGAAAAGGCCGAACGGATTCCCGAATGCGATGACCCATTCACCGACAAGTATGCTGTCGCTATTGCCGAGCTTGCAGTAGGGTAGGCGACTCCCGTCTATTTTAAGGAGAGCGACGTCTGCCTGTTTGTCCTGTCCCACTATGCGGGCAGTCCGCTTACTTCCGTCAGTCATCGTGACGATTATCTTCGTTGCATCCATTACTACATGCTCATTCGTGACGAGGTATCCGTCGGGAGATATCAGGAACCCCGAACCCAGGCTCCTTATCTCAACTTTCTCCGGGCCGAACAGTTGCCCCCAGAACGGATTGTTTCTCAGGAACTCACGCAGCATCGGGTCGTTCAGCGAAAACGGGCTTTGCTGCTCCTTGACGGCGGTGACGTTTATTCCGACTACCGCCGGGCTTATCTCGCTGACAGCTCTGGTGATCGCCGTCTGCCTGCTGCTTGTCGGGTCACCATTATCCTGCATGCTTCTCTGGGCTGCGCTGGCGCCGGTAACTAGACCAATCAGTGCAAAGACCGCGGCGACTCGAAACGCTCCCCGTGTTACCGAGTACGCTTTCGAGAGCTTAAGGTTTTTATGATGTAGTGTTAAAGAGTTAAGAGGCATTTTTGAGCTCATTCTTCAATGGAACGATATGTTTCGACATGACGACTACAACAACTCCGATCGCGAGGGCTAAAGCCACCGGTTTTGACCACAAGCTGTAGCACACGGCCACTGCCGCGAGAATGATTCCCGCCACACTTGAAAGGTATAGTCTCAACCCCATCCCTCTCAGGATGAAATACGTCACCAGGTAAACGCCGACCGCAATCGGCTGAATTACAAGAAAAGCACCGGCACTCGAGGCGAGCCCTCTACCACCTTTGAACTTCATGAAAACAGAAAAATTATGCCCGAGCACCACAAAAAGGGCCGCGACCAGCGCGATCACAAGGCCGGAAATCCTGTCAAAAAGGAAGGTCATGGAGAATCCTTTTATCAGATCGATCATTCCCACTGATACACCGATCATTTTAGAGCCGGTCACTGCATAAGCGTTCATTGCACCAATGTTTCCAGTCCCGTTCCTTGAGAGATCGATTCGGCGAAACCGCTTCCCAATTACATAAGCCGTCGGAAAGGAACCGACTGAGTAAGAGACAATGGCGGCAATCAGTCCTAACATTTGGTAAAATAGGCAAATATGGGCAGAGTTTCAATGAGATGCAGCTTTCAGGCTGAGGCATTAAGTGAAATTCTGGATGGATTTAGACAACGTAAGGCGTGGGACCGGGGATGGCTCTGTAACAGCTGTAATTCGGAGGAGAATTTGAAAACAGAGGGAATTGGCGCTTGGTCTACTGAGGCAGACTCAGGATCATATAGTTGTAGGTGGTCAGGATAGACTAGCAGTCAAGGCAACAATGTTCAATACTGAACGGTCAGCGTGATATCGCCTGAGTATGCCCCGGCCTGTGCACCTATCGGTATGGAGGCTATTGTGCCGCCGACCCAGATCCACAGGGCGCCGGAAGTGCTCGCACGCTTGGTGCCCCCGCTGGTTATCGAGGTGGCCTGCGATTGGATTGAAGTATCGTTGACAGCGACTGCAGGGGTCCATGGAATATTCGTACCCTCGAAGCTGAGACTTGCGGAAGCGGTCCAACTGACTTGAAGTGATTGACTTGCCGGAGCGCCGGTCAGGGTGAAGTAAGCGGCATTGTTCCCGCCATTGATGGGATCCACTGTTACCTCAGCAGCTCCCCGCACCTGTGTACCGAAATCCAATGGGGTGACGTTCGTAAGAGTCATTGCGGGTTGAACTGTGAGGGTGACATCGGCAGTTTGGGTTGTGGATTTTGCCTGAGCGAATGCTCCACTCCCCGTAAACGCCGCGAATAGCACGACGATAATAAGGGACTTTGTCATTGCCCCTCCAAGGCAAACAACGTGTTGGCGATTTTATCTAGCGGGCTTTTCTCCAGGGCAAATATAACAGCCCCGCAACTTGCGTTGCAATTAGTCTGTGCCTCAACTTGCACAAACCGCCGTGTGCCGGCCGGCGCGTACGGTGGAGAGCGTCCGATGATCTATGTTGCAACGACTGTGCCGCACTGTATTTGTGGATAATTGGAGCACTTCGTTACGGACGCCGTGATTCGTTTATTGGCCGCGTAACATTTACGTAATGCATGGTTACTCTTTTGAACCGTCTTCTTCATCGATCATGCGGCATCAGTAGCATTACTTCAATAAAGGAAATGACCGGTCGGCGGCAAACCCTGTTAGAAATCGCAAGAGCGTGAGCATCAAAGGTTAGAGGCTGTCCTGACCGGCGTGTCTCCTTCGGAGTCCTCGTTCTGTTGGGCGAAGTGAGGGGGCAGAGGGCGATCTTCTCGATGAAACAATGCTGTGTCGGTGGGTAGCCAACAGGTGATTCTGGCGGGGAACAGGAGGGGCGTCAAGACAGGCCGGGAAGAGCTTCGAGATCTTTGAGATACGAAGTGCGGGATTAATGCTTATTGAACGGGAGAAGACTGAGGATAGGCCGTCTCATATCATCGGCATTTTTTGCCGCCGATTCACGTCCGGGTTGAGTTAGAAATTTGACAATAGCTTTTCGTTTGTCGGGTATCGGTGAATCAATTTTTGAACGCTCTGCATCGCTTCTCGTGGGGACATGCGTGCTATTGCCCTTCGAAGTTCCTGATGCTCCCTGAGGGTGTCGCCGAAAAGAAGCTCCTCCCTGCGCGTGCCGGAAACGCCGAGCTTGATTGCTGGGAATATCCTTTCATTTGCGAGGTCTCTGTCGAGCACAAGTTCCATATTCCCGGTTCCCTTGAATTCCTGGAAAATCAATTCGTCCATGCGGGAGTTTGTATCAACGAGGATTGTTGCCACGATCGTAAGCGAACCCGCACCATCGAACTTGCGTGCTGCGCCGAAAATCCGTTTCGGGACCTCGAGCGCCCGTATGTCGACCCCCCCGGTCATAGTTCTTCCGCTACTTTTCTGATGCACATTGAATGCGCGTCCTATGCGGGTCAGTGAGTCGAGGAGGAGAACAACGTCTTTGCCGGTCTCGACCTTCCTCTTGGCATATTCCGGTACAAGCTGTGCGAGGCGTACATGACTTGCCAGATCATTGTCGTTAGAGCTGGCAAAAACCTCGCCCCTTATCGATCTCCTCATGTCTGTCACCTCTTCAGGCCGCTCATCTATCAGAAGGACTATGAGTTCCACTTCCGGCGAGTTCTCATTAATTGCCTGCGCAATTTGCTGTAGAAGGATTGTCTTCCCAGCTTTGGGAGGCGACACAATCAATGCCCGCTGTCCCTTACCCAGCGGACAGAACAGGTCGACAATTCTCATCGCCGGGTCCGATTTTGGGCCCTCCAGGCGAATGACCTCGTTCGGAGAAACAGCTTCGTGCTGAGAGAACTCGGTGATCGCTTTCCATTTCTCCGGATCCACTCCGTTTACTGTGCTGATGCTCTTGGCCTCCGGACTCCTGCCGTTTCCGTTTGCGGCGTTTCCCTCTACAAAAGCCCCGGGGCGGAGGTTATACCTGCTGATTAGAAATTCCGGAACGAATACATCGCTCCCGGTGGGCCCGAGAGATAGGGAGATGTTTCTTATGAAACCACGCTCGCGCGAAGTCGCTTCCTGTCTCCTGCCGCGCATTTGCCGTGATGCCTTTGATCGCGCTCGGTCAATCTCCAGAATTCCTGAAAAAGAAATCGTCATCTGACTCCTGTCTCGATGTTTATCGATGTGCCACTTTTGTGTTGTGGCCTTTGCATTTGAGTGCTCTGAAAGTAAATCGTCGCCGTGGGAAATTTGCACGATGCATTACGCGTCGTCCGGCGCAGAGCCCTGGTAAAGGAAAAGAGTGGTGTACTCTGTGTTCTTAGAAAGTCGGGCACGTTTCCCAGAGAATCTGCACGGCCCACGGTCCCCGTACTTTCTCCCTATCGACGTTGAGAATTTATCTCTTTTGATACTGCGGTTCAAGTGCGTGTTCGAAATGTCGAGCCTGGGCCTGACAGGGCCCGCCGAAACGGCAGACGGTGTCTTGAGGGTACATTCCCTCCTGGGTAAATTTGCCGCTACGCTAAAGTTATTACAACTAGTGACGATCTTAATAGAAGGACGGAGTATGTTAGGGAGGAAACCAGGTCGCGTCGTGATCTGGATTGTTAATTTTATTTGAGATGGTCCATAAATTGAAACAATACGATCTCCCGTGCTCTGGGAAATCCGGAGCGTTGAGATTGTCAAAGGACGAGCGTTCGATAGGCGCGAATCCTCCGGAGCATTGAATGAAGAAGAACGCCTTCGCACCTGACCTTCCCCCCCAGCAAAGGGAGGTCCTCTACGAGACAGCTTCGAAGGGGAGGGCCTTGAGACAGTCAACGGTTCACGTCAGCAAAAGCGTGACTCATCTCCTTGCTTACCAGCCTACTGAATTCAAAGAAGATGCAGATTTATGGATGTCGCTGGTTCATCCAGATGACAGGAAGGAACTCGATACCGGTTGGCAGCAGGTTGTCAGAACCGGAAAAGGGGTGATTCTGCAATACAGGATGAGGCCGAAAAAAAGCCGAGACTACATTTGGGTGGAGGATGAGGCGGAAGCTCGTAGGGATCCCGATGGCAAGTGCACCGGGGTGGTTGGATCGGTCATCGACATAACCGAGCGCAAAAGGCTCGAAACCGCATTGGAGGAAAGCGAGGCTCACCTCCGCAGTATTTTCGATGACGCACCCATCGGCATGTACCGCACAACTCCACAGGGACGCATTCTTGCGGCAAATAAGGCGATTCTCGATATGCTGGGCTATGCTGACCTGGAAGAGCTCTTGGCCGGGAATCTCAACGACAAGGAATTTGAACGTCACTACCCGCGGCTTGACTTCCAGAAGAGAATTGAAAGAGACGGATATGTACGGGGATTTGAATCTGCATGGACGGGGAGAGACGGGAGACCGGTATTTGTGCGCGAGAGCGCGCACGTAGTCCGTGACGACGAGGGAAACGCGATTTACTATGAAGGTACTGTAGAAGATATCACTGAGCGGAAAGTCGCTGAGGAAACGACTGCTCGATTCAACCGGCTCATGAAAATGGCGTCCGAAGTCGGCCAGCTGATCATCCGTGAATCCGACCAAAAGGCACTTCTTGCCCAGGTATGCAAATCGATCTTGACCGGCGGCGGCTATCTCATGGCCTGGATCGGGTTTCTGGACAAGGAAAACCGGAAAGTCAACCCGATAGTATGGAGTGGAAAAGAAAGAGGTTACTTAAACGGCACGCTGATCACAGCCGATGACCGGCCTGAAGGAAACGGTCCTGCAGGAAAAGCGATCAAATCGCGGATGCCATCCGTCTGCAACGATCTGGAAACCGACATTCTCTTCCAACCGTGGAAAGATAAGGCCCTGGAGAGAGGTTACCGGTCCGCCGCAGCGTTCCCGATGCGCGTCAGGGGAACCGTTGTGGGCCTGCTCACCTTGTACGATGGATCGAAGGGGCGATTCACACTAGAGGAAACGCACCTGGTTTCGGAGATCGCGGACAACATCGGATTCGCGCTCTGGGCTATTGAAGCGCGCAAGCAGCAGGAAGTTGCGGACGAAATCATAAAAGATAGAGAATACTGGCTCAAGGAGTCGCAACGGGTTGCGAAAATCGGTTCGTACATATACGAAATTGATTCGAGATCATGGTCGTGTTCCTCTGCGCTTGATGAGCTTCTCGGCATTGACTCAAGTTACAGGCGCGACTTTCGGTCGTGGCTCAACCTTATCCACCCTGATGACAGGGTCACTCTCCTTTCGGAGCTCCGCCCTTACGCAAAGATGAGAAAGCAATTCAGTACTGAATTCAGAATAGTAAGGGCCAAGGACGGCGAAGTGCGCTGGATGTGGGGGACCGCCGAATTCATTCGCGGCCCAAAGGGAAAGCCCGCAAGGCTGTTCGGGACCGTTCAGGACATCACGGAGCGCAAGCTTGCGGAGGAAGCACTTATCCAAAGCGAAAACCTCTTTCATACCTCTTTTGAAAACTCTTCCATTGGGATCGCGTTGCTCGCCCTCGACGGCAAATACAGAAAAGTGAATTCTAAGTTCAGTGAAATGGTGGACTACACTAAGGAAGAACTCGCTAATTTAAGCTGCACCGACCTGACGTTTCCCGATGACGCGGCAGTGGCCGACAAGGTCTTTGCCGATGCGGTAGCGGGCCATCCCGGCGTCGGGACCGTGGAGAAACGGTATGTCAGGAAAGATGGCCGCGTTATCTGGGTCGAGTTCTCCGTATCGCTGGTCAGAAACCAGAAGGGACAACCGGATTTTCTCATTGCGAATTTCAATGATGTAACTGAACGCAAGCAGGTGGAAGAGGCCTTTAAGAACGAGCATATCCTTCTAAGGACCCTAATCGACAACCTTCCGAATTCCATTTACGTCAAGGACAAAAATTATAGGAAGACTCTGGCCAATCCGGCAAACATCCGGCACACGGGAATGATGAAGGAATCGGATGTACTCGGAAAAACGGATTTTGATCTCTACCCGAGAGTCTTGGCGGAGAAATATTTTGAAGACGATCAAAGAGTTATTCGCGACGGACAGACGATTCTCCTAACCGAGGAATACAGCATCGGGCCGAACGGGGAGATGAGGTGGCAGCTGACCTCGAAGATTCCTCTGCGGGATAAGAGCGGTGCAATAGTGGGCCTGATAGGGATCGGTACGGACATAACCGAACGAAAGCGGGCACAGGAAAATGAGCGGCGTGAACGGATACTTTTGAAGACCCTTTTCGACCACCTTCCCGCGTCGATTTGGGTAAAGGATCTGAGTTACCACCGGACAGCAGTGAACAAAGCGCACATATCCCGCACCGCTCTTTTCTCCGGAAGACCCGGCCTGACCGAAGAGGATTTTATCGGCAAAACGGATTTCAATATTTACGACGAGGACAAGGCCAGAGAGTTCTTTCTCGACGATCAAACCGTTATACGCGATGGGAAGACGATCCTTGACAGGGAGGAACTCGTCACAGACTCGAAGGGCGAACGCCATTGGCAGCTAGTTTCAAAAGTCCCTCTCGTCGATCAGAACGGTCAGATAACCGGACTGATAGGAATAGTCACCGACATTACAAGACAGAAGGAAGCCGAAGAGGCACGGGAGCGCGAACGGATCCTTCTTAGAACAATTGTCGAGAGTATTCCGCATCCCATCTACGTTAAGGACAAAGAGTACAAGAAGGTACTCGCGAATCCGGCAGATATCTTTTATACGGGGGTGAAGACCGAGGCGGAGGTCATCGGTAAGGATGACTTTGAACTCTTCCCGCACGAGATGGCCGAGCGATTCCGCGCCGACGACGAGCGCGTAATCCTGCACGGAGAGACAGTTAAAAACCGTGTCGAATATTCTGTGGACGCGGATGGAAAGAAACACTGGATGCTGGCTTCCAAAGTCCCGCTGCGCGATGAAAGCGGAAATATATTCGGGCTGGTTGGTAACTGGACCGACATCACCGAACGGGTTGAGAGTGAAGAAGCTCTTCGTGCATCGGAGGCGGAATTGCGCGCCCTGTTTGCTTCGATGAAAGATGTGGTTCTCGTTTTCGACCGGGACGGGAAGTGTCTCAAGGCGGCCGGCACGGGCGCGGCGGACATCTTCGGCCCCGCATCCTCGTCGTGGGTGGGTAAATCCATAGCGGACTTCATGCCGGAAGAGGAGACGGCCACAATCCTCTCGACCATTCGGAAGGCCCTCACAACGGGTGAACTGCAGAATATCCGGTACGGCTCGGGTGCGCAAGGGACCGAAGTCTGGTTTGATGCAAACGCCACTCCTCTCACGAAGGACTCGGTCTTATGGGTTGCGAGGGACGTTACAGATCATAGACGTGCCGAGGAAACAGTCCGCAAGGAGAGAATTCTGCTTAGGACTCTGATAGACAATCTGCCCAACCTGGTTTACGTGAAAGACAGGAATTATCGGAAGATAATTGCGAATCAGGCTGATGTCCGGATGTCTGGGCACACATCCGAGGCCGATATCATCGGGAAGACAGATATGGAGGTTTACCCGAGGGAAGTAGCCGAAAGATTTTACTCCAACGATAAGAAAGTGTTAGAGCACGGTGAGACACTTCTCAATGAGGAAGAATTGCTGATCGCCCCCGATGGCAAGGAACATTGGCTTCTTACCAGCAAGATTCCTCTTCACGACCAAAGCGGCGAAGTGATCGGGCTTGTCGGAGTCGGGACGGAAGTAACCGATCGCCGGGAGATGGAAGAGGCCTTGCGGAGATCCGAGGCTGAACTCCGCGCCCTGTTTGAATCCATGAACGACGTGGTCATGTCGATAGATTCCAGGGGAAAATTTCTCAAGATAGCGCCGACGGACCCTTCGCTCCTCTATCGGCCGGCAGACGAAATGACCGGGAAAACTTTCTTCGACATTTTCCCAAGTGACGTGGCCGGCGAATTTCTCAAAGTTGTCCGAAATGTCCTGCGCGACGGGGAAACACATACGATCGAATACACCCTTCAAATAGCCGGGGAGGAAAAATGGAGGGCGGCAAGCGTCTCGCCCATGTCGGAGGATTCGGTGATATGGGTAGCGCGCGATGTGACCGAGCGGAAGACGATGGAAAAAGAAATTACCGATTCAGAAAAGAAATACAGAGAACTGGTCGAGAACGCACTCGTAGGAGTCTACAAGATAAATCTTAGCGGGACTGTGGTCTACGCCAACAAGGCCATGGCAGACATGCTGGAGTTCGAATCTCCGCAGGAAATGATGTCGGTGAGCTTTTCTTCACTCTACAGGAACCTCGAGGATATGGGCGACCTGATCGACGAATTGCGCACTTTCGGGAAAACCGGGAAGAACAAGGAAGTCGAATTCGTGACGAAAAGCGGTAAGGTGAGGAACGTCCTGATCAGCGCTTCGCTCGACAGAGACGTAATATCCGGCATGGCAAAAGACATCACCGAAATAAGAACCTTGGAGCGAGAGTTCATCCAGACTCAGAAGCTGGAGGGGCTCGGCAATATCGCCGCGGGCATCGCCCACGATTTCAACAACATACTGGGCGTAATCCTAGGGTATTCCGACTTACTTGGACAATCGTCTTATGAGGAAAAGAAATTCGGGAGAGGTATGCAGGCAATCGCCAAATCAGCCGAGCGAGGCAAGTCTCTTGTCCGCCAACTGCTCACTTTTGCCAGAAAAACAGATGTGACTTTCGAGTCCGTTTCCCTCAACCATGAGCTGGCGGATGTTGAACGATTGATTCAGGAGACTTTTCCCAAGACCATTGAAGTTCACGCTCACCATGAACAGGCGCTTCCTCCAGTGCTCGCTGATGCTACTCAGATTCACCAGGTTCTGCTCAACCTTTGCGTGAATGCACGTGACGCAATGCCCGGAGGCGGGGCCCTTTCGCTGACTACCAGAGTTGTTCCCGGGGCAAATGTCGTCCAGGTTCACCCTGAAGCGGCCGGCGAGAGATATGTGGAAGTCTCTGTCCGTGATACCGGAACAGGAATGGATGAGGCAACCCGGCAGAGGATATTCGAGCCGTTTTTCACGACAAAAGGTGTCGGCAAGGGGACAGGCCTCGGACTCTCCGTAGTGTACGGAATAGTTGAAAGCCACAGAGGGTTCATCGACGTGGAAAGCGCGCCGGGCAAAGGAACTACTTTCAGGATATATCTCCCTGTCCTCGAACATCCGATCGAAGACGAGGATCTGGCAGGAGAGACCTGTGAAGCCGGGGAAGGGGCCAGTGCGACAGTATTGGTTATCGAGGATGAAGAGATGCTTAGGGAGCTATTGAGATCGGTTCTGGCTGCCAGGGGACATAAGGTACTCCTTGCCAGAGACGGGGTGGAGGGGGTAGAGACTTATCGTAACAATGTGGATAGCATCGATATGGTCATATCTGACCTCGGGCTCCCGAAGCTCGGCGGCGAAGAGGTGGTGAGACGCATCAAGGCTATTGACGGGCATGCAAGGGTTGCTGTAGCCAGCGGATTCATTTCACCTGAGGTTAAGATCGAACTGGAGAAGGAAGGCATCAGCTGCTTCGTTCAAAAGCCGTACAGAACTTCAGAAGTAGTGAAAGTAGTCAGCGAAATGCTCCTTGCCGAAAAAAGGTGAAACCCGCTTGCGGGCCCGCGAAGAATTAATGTGGCCTGGTGGATGCGCATTCCTGCTGCATTACAAACAATGTCGGCCTTCCTCTGACTTCATGGGGTAGCACGATTCCATGCGGCGATGGTCGGGGATATCATGACAACAGGCGGGTTGCGTGACCGAGTTCTTGCAGCGCGGAAACCTGCATCGTTTCGATGGAAACTCCAAACGCACGATGACAAAATGGGTGTCACAATTGGCTTCAATCTCTTTTTCAGCTTAGCGGGCTGAATTTTCTTGATACTGTAATCCATATATCTTAGTTTTCTTCAGAGTCGTTTAAGTGCTTCGGCGACCCGGCATCATCGGCAGGGCAACATTTTTCAGATCGTGGGAACACATGTTGGAGGATCTATGATAAAGTACTTTCTCAATGTAACTACAGCTCTGGTTATTACCATGTCCATTCCTTTTTTGGCGACCGCGGCCTACGCCGGCCCGGATTCGCAGGCTAACAACACACCCTATCCCGAAGCGGCTGCGGAAACACAGCCGGTTCCTGAATTTTCAAGCTCAAATCCTTTTGCCAGCCCAAGCAGTCTCCTTTATCAGGCCCCGGAGTTCAACAGGATACACGACTCCGATTACCAGCCCGCTCTGGAAGAGGGAATGCGCGTGCAACTGGCCGAGATCAACGGTATTGCTCTTGATCCTGACCCGCCGACCTTCGACAACACCATCGTTGCGATGGAGCGGACCGGCCAACTGCTCACCAGGGTAGCGCAGGTGTTCTTCGGAGTGGTTCAGGCTAACTCCGACGACTCCCTTCAGAACATTTTGGCCGAAGAAGCCCCTAAGCTTGCCGCCCACAACGATGCAATCTATCTCAACGATAAACTCTTCAAGAGAGTGAAGGAGATATATGATCGCCGCGATGATTTGAATCTCACCCCCGTGCAGAAAGTTCTCGTGGACCGGTACTACACGGATTTCGTGCGGGCCGGTGCTCTCCTTTCCAAAGAGGACAAAGAAAAGCTGCGTGCCCTCAATCAGGAACAGTCGAAGCTGGTGACCGAGTTCAGAAAGAGACTCCTCGCTGCCACGAAAGCAGGTGCCGTTGTCATAGACGATAAGAAGCAACTTGATGGGCTGAGCGACGCGGAGATTGCGGCGGCAGCGCAGGCAGCTCATGACCGCGGGCTGGACGGGAAGTGGGTACTCTCGCTTCAAAACACCACTCAACAGCCGGCTTTGGCCTCACTGAAAGACAGGGCGGTCCGCGAACGACTTTTCCGCGCTTCGACGACTCGCACCGAACTATCCGACAGCAACGATACCCGTGGAATCATAACGAGACTGGCTGAACTCCGCGCGGAGAGGGCGAAGCTGCTGGGATACCCGGATTATGCCGCTTTCGTGCTTTCGGACAAAATGGCGAAAACTCCGGAAGCCGCAATTAAACTCCTGACTGATCTTGTACCTGCCGCGGTAGCGAAAGCGAATCGCGAGGCCTCGAAAATGCAGGAACTTATCGACAAGGGAGACGGCGGATTCAAACTGCAGCCATGGGATTGGCAGTACTATGCCGAGAAAGTGAGAAAGGCCGAGTACGACCTCGACGAGTCTCAAATCAAACCTTACTTCGAGCTTAACCGTGTTCTGCAGGATGGCGTCTTCTACGCCGCGAACAAGCTGTACGGCTTGACATTCAAAGAGAGAAAAGATATCCCGGTCTACCAGCCGGACGTCCGCGTCTTCGAGGTGTTCGGTCCGGACGGCAAGTCGATGGCGCTCTGGTACTGTGATTATTTCAAGCGCGACAACAAGAGTGGCGGCGCGTGGGAAAGCACCTTTGTCGACGGTTGCGGTCTTCTCCATACCCACCCGGTCGTTTATAATGTCGCCAACTTCACGAAGCCCGCTCCGGGTCAGCCTGCATTGCTTACATATGACGATGTGACGACGATGTTTCATGAATTCGGGCATGCGCTCCACTCGATGCTTACGACGGTCGAGTATCCCCGCCTTGCCGGCACAAACGTACCGAGGGATTTTGTCGAGGTCCCTTCGCAGTTTAATGAGCATTGGGCGCTCTACCCCGAGGTACTGGCTCATTATGCGAAGAACTACAAGACCGGGGAACCGATGCCGAAAGAACTGGTGGAGAAAATCAGAAAGGCAAAGACATTCAACCAGGGCTTCGCCACGATGGAGTATCTGGAAGCATCTCTTCTGGATATGGCATGGTACACACTGGCACCCGGGACGAAAATTGCCGATGTGGATTCTTTCGAGACAGCGGCGTTGAAGTATTATCACGTCTACATGCCGCTCGTACCCCCGCGATATCACTCTACATACTTCGCACACATATGGAGCAGCGGTTACTCTGCCGGATACTACTCATACATGTGGAGCGAGGTCATCGAAGACGACGCGTTCGAGTGGTTCATGGAGCACGGAGGACTGACGCGTGCCAACGGGGAGCGCTTCGAGAAGATGATACTCTCGCGCGGCGGTTCGGAAGATGCCGGTGCGATGTACCGGGCATTCAGAGGCAGGGATGCGAAAGTTGACGCTTTACTCAAAGACCGCGGCTTGACCGAGGAGTAGTCGAAGAGTGTGGACTGAATCGCCCCCTTCCCGGGGATAGGGGAAGGGGGTTTTTGTTTTGCCGGTCTTTGAAGGAATTTGACGAAATGAAACCCCGGTTGCAGTTCTCAGGGAAATGAGATTCTACCTTGATTGAGCGCTTTCGTGGCCATGCATTGATGGAACAGAATGACTTCGTACTGAACTTTAGGGAACCGACAGATGGTTTCGAAAGTCAGAAGGTCAGAATGAACCATCATATGGTGGCAATGTGAGACAGGCTGTGGCTGGACCGCATCTTGTCTCTGGAGGAGCGCCTATCGAAACCGAAGAACCTCCGCGTCCAGAGCTTGCATTTGAGGCGCATCTTTGAACGGTGCGGCGATTTCCGGAATGACAGCTTTCTGCGGACTCAACTGCCTTACCTGTCCTATCTATATTGCCGCGAGGGAGAACGATCCGGAAAGAGGGGAGAAGCTGAAGAGGGAAATTGCCGCGAGAATATTTGAACATTACGGCAAGAAGGTTTCTCCGGATGAAATAACTGACTGTGATGGATGTCGGTCAAGTACGGGAAGGCTCTTCTCTGGCTGTGTAGACTGTCAAGTCAGGAAGTGTGCGCTTGATAGAGGGGTTGAGATTTGTGCGGCTTGCCCAGACTATGTCTGCGAGAAAGTCCGGGAGTTCATGTCGTCGGAAAGTAAGGGCCCATGAATCCTCCAAGTAGATCGGCTCGATGCCTGAGCGCAAAGCCCGCAGTTCTGGCGCCATAGTCTCGCAGGGATTATCCACTCCTTTGCGTCACAGTCCCGGTGGTTTGTCAGAAAATGAACCACAGGCCGTGACTTGCAGAGAAATATTTCCCGATATTGTAGTCCCTCCTGGGACCCATAGATTACAACATCTTCATAGAGAGATCTCGCGTCATGCTTCCAACATTCTCACCCTTAATTGAGAACGAAGAGTGGACCCTGATAGTCTATTTACGTAGTCATTACAAAGACCTCGCAGCCACGGCTTCAAGGTCCTTCCCGGTAAGCCGGTAGACCTTCCATTCATCCATCGGCTTTGCCCCCAGAGATTTGTAGAACGAGATCGCACTCTCGTTCCAGTTAAGTACGGCCCATTCGAATCTTCCACAATCACGTTCCTTTGCGAGTTTCGCCAGATAAATAAGAAGCTTCTTTCCGTAGCCTTTGCCCCTATGCTCCGGCTTGACGTAAAGGTCTTCCAGGTATATTCCCGGCTTCCCGATAAAGGTCGAGAAGTTGTGGAAAAACAGGGCGAAGCCGACCGGCGTGCCGTCGACCTCGGCGAACACCACCTCAGCGGTATGTCGCTCGAAAAGGTTTCTTCTCAAGACGTCTTCGGTCGCCTCAACTTCGTCGAGGAGTTTTTCATATTCGGCAAGCGATCTAATGAAGGTGAGTATAGTGCCGCAGTCGGATTCTCCGGCCGGTCTGATTCTGAAAGCGTCAGCGTCGGTGTGGTCTTTCTCCATTTGTTCCTTTCAAAGAATTGTACTCCAAGATGGTTAGCCGAAATATAGAAGTGGAATGGCGGAAACACAAATCGAGTATCGGGGGCCTTGGGCAGTCTCGTCGTTCCATGGGGGGGTCACTGCCCGAAGGGTGCAACGCGCCAGGCCGCCGAGTAAAAACAGCTCTTCGCATTCTCCGTGTCTCGGCGCCCCTGTCCGAACGACCCTTCGGGTGTTTGAATTAGATCCGTCGGGCTTTTGAATTAAACCACTAGAGGCAAAGGAGCAATATCTTCCCCGCAACGGGAAGACGCAAAAAAGGCGAAGTCAGCAAGTCCTAATCCCTGCTCGCGCCTTTGCTTCATCGTCCGATCAGAGGAGCATCCCGTGATCGAACTATTCAGGTGGTGAAACTTGAGTTCAGGACACTACCCGGCCTTGGTAAGTTTGGAATCCTTCGTTAATATACGACACAATGTCAGCGGGAAAACTGATAGGCAAGGAGGTTACAGGAGATGAAGTATATTTTAGTCACGTCGCTAGTCTTCTCTGTGGTTCTTATGATGACTGGAGTTTCCGTCGCGCAATCGCAGAGTGATAACGCGAGTTCAATGAGTAGCGGAGACTACTCGATCACGTCGGGGAATGCCTCCATGAGCGTAAACCCGCGCCTGGGTGCAAGAATTTTATCTCTGAAGCTGGGCCGGTTCAATTTCCTGGTCGATCCGGAAGTGATCAAGGTGGCTTACGGTTCTACCTTCTGGCCGAGCCCGCAGTCCGATTGGAACTGGCCTCCACCCGCAGTGCTCGACACCGATCCTTACACCGCGGTTAAAGAAGGCGACACGATTACATTCGTCAGCGGCAAAGATAACCGCACAGGTCTTCAAGTAACCAAGAAGTTCTATTCGGGGAAGGACGGGCGGTTCAATCTTGTGTATTCAATGAAGAACATTGCCGATACCGTCAAAAAAGTGGCCCCGTGGGAAATAACGAGGGTGCGAAAGGGCGGTCTCCTGTTCTTCCCTGTCGGTCATAATCCGTTCGGCAAAAAGTATTTCGATCCTGCGCCGGTAAATGTGATTGATGGGATAGCTTGGTATAAGGATGGAACCACTCCTCCGCCGAAGAACCTGCTGACGACAGCAGAAGTCACCCAGGGATGGGCCGCGTACGTCATAGATGGCAGGATGTTTCTCAAGAAATTCCCAAATGTCCCGCGCAATGAAATCGCACCCGGAGAAGGTGATGTGGATTTCTACGTGAGCAGTATTGCGGACTATGTAGAGTTCGAAATAGAGGGTAAGTATCGTCCACTGGCGCCGGGCGCGCATTCAACCTGGCATGTCGAGTGGATATTGGTCCACGTTCCGAAACATATCAAGATTCAAGAAGGAAACCATGCGCTTGTCGAGTTTGTGCGCGGCATTGTGAACAAGCGACAGTCGCATCGCTGATATGCAGTTCCGGGCCCTCTGCAAAGGACACTTCCGACGTAGTTCCATGTTCGAAGTCGCTCTTCGTGTTTTCAAGCGATCACTCGATTAACTTGTAGCGTTGGTGAAGAATTGAACGAGTAGCCGCTTGCAATACGAAATATTTGCGACTGATGCATTCGGTGGCAATGGTGCGGTCTGAATCCACTTTTTGCAAAGAACGGGAGAGAGACAGGGATGGAAAAACGACGATTAGGAAGGACCGGGCCGGAGATTTTTCCGATCGGCCTCGGGTGTATGGGAATGTCCGGGGCATATGGAGAAGCGGACATCGCCGACAGCGTCGCTACGCTACTTGACGCGATTGATGCGGGCGTTGCGCTTATCGACACCGCGGATTTCTATGGAATGGGGGACAACGAGACGCTGTTGAGGAAAGCTTTCCACGGACGCGGCCGGAAGAATATAGTGCTCAGCCTGAAGTTCGGTGCAATGCGCGACCCGTCAAACAGGATGATCGGCGTCGATGCACGCCCCAACTCAGTCAAGAATTTTCTGGCATACTCGCTCCATCGTTTGCATACCGACTACGTGGACATTTATCGACCGGCCAGGGTCGACCCGACCGTTCCGATCGAGGATACCATCGGAGCCATCGCGGATATGGTGCAGGCCGGCTACGTGCGGTACATCGGCCTCTCTGAGGCAGGTTCAGAAACGATCAGACGCGCAAATTCGGTCCATCCGATCGTCGATCTTCAGATCGAATACTCGATATTCTCCCGCGGATTGGAATCGAGCATCCTACCGACCTGTCGCGAACTCGGCATTGCGGTGACCGCCTACGGCGTCCTGTCGCGGGGGCTTCTCGGCGGACACTGGACTAAGAACCGGGCCGTCACTCCGGCAGATTTCCGGAGCAACGCCCCGCGATTCAGCGGGAAGAATCTCGAGCAGAATCTGGCACTGGTGAATGCCCTGAGCACGATAGCCAGGGAACGCAACGCCACCGTTTCGCAGCTGGCGATCGCATGGGTCCTTTCACGAGGAGGGGACATTTTCCCAATCCTCGGGTCTCGTACGCCCGCTCAGTTGAAGGATGCACTGGGTGCCGTGAAGATTAGGCTCGATCCCAACGACCTGGCGCGCATAGAGAAAGCGGTCCCGCCGGGCTCGGTGGCGGGGGACAGGTACGCTGCACCTCAAATGGCTCACCTTGATAGCGAAAAAGGGTAATCGAAGAACGGTCCGGCGTCCGGCAGCGATGATCCCTGCACGGAGCGGGAGTGGCCCGAACACGTCAAAAAAGTATCTGCTGATTGTCATCTGATTTCCAGAGCCCGGGTTTTCCGCGGCGTTGCTACCAGTCTCACCGGTGCATATATTCTCCTGTCAGATAGGGCACAGCTCTGTTTATTCTCTTGTGAGTCTGGATTGATTTGTCTTTTGCTGTCTTCACCGGAATAGATTGGAGGAGAAGGAGAATGGAGACTTCAGCAAGAATCGGTTCAACCGGGATGACGCTTTGGACCGGTTTGTACAAAGTCGCGGGAATTGCGACGTTTGTCATGGTGGCGTTTATTCCGATTCAGATCGCGGTCTTTCTGATCTACCCGCTTCCCGATACTGTCGTTGGTTGGTTCGACCTTTTCCAATCGAATAAACTCGCGGGGCTGCTGGATATGGATCTTCTTCTTATGATCGACCAGATTATCGTCGGCCTTGTCATGGTTGCATTGTACATAGCCCTGAGAAGTACAAGCCCATCGATGATGACGATCGCGTTGACGCTCGGTCTTCTTGGGGTGGGAATTTATTTTGCTTCGACGGCGGCCTTCGAAATGCTCTCTCTAAGCAGCCGGTACGCTGCATCGACGACAGAATCTGAAAGGGATGCGATCTTGGCCGCGGGACAAGCAACGCTTGTTGCGTGGCAGGGAACAGCCTTCAATTTCAGCTACATCATGGAGGGAGTCTCTCTTGTAGTGATTGGATTTGTCATGCTGAAGAGTGCGGTTTTCAGCCACTTCACGGCATTGGTTGGAGTTGTCACGGGATTTTTGTCTCTCATACCGCCAACGGTGCCGGTCATCGGGATGTACTTTGCCTTTGCATCTCTCGTTCCGCTGATTGTTTGGGATGTCCTGATCGCGCGGAGATTCCTTCGACTTGCTAAACAGGCGTAATGCCGAATGTATGCCCATCTTCGTCGTGAGTCCCTGTTCGGGCTGCCCTGGGCGCTTAGTCTATTGGCCGGAAGCATTTCAAGGGGGGCATGTTGTCTCCCTAGCCTTGAAATTCTCGCTTCCACATCCTAAGATTCCATTGGTATGCATGGATGGACTGTGTACGTGAACCTTCATGATTATTAGCTATTGGCAGTGCCAGTAGCTTGACTTACAACGGTACCTAATTTCCCTAATCTCTTAGTTCTTCTGTTTCGTCAAGTATGGATCTACTAGACGGAACGTTAAAAGCTTGACACCCCGCACAACAGGGTTTTCACTTAAAAACAATTTCCGGAGAAATCCTTCGGAGAAAGGGAACACAATGAAACGGACCAAGGTAGTAATCTTAGGGGCGGCCGGCAGGGATTTTCACAATTTCAATACGGTTTTCCGGGACAACGAAGAATATGAGGTCGTGGCTTTCACAGCCACACAAATCCCCAACATCGACGGACGGAAATATCCGGCGGAGCTCGCGGGAAGACTTTACCCGAAGGGAATCCCTATCTACCCGGAAAGCGACCTTCCACGGTTAATAAATGAAGACGGCATCATGGAGGCGGTATTCGCATACTCGGACGTCTCTTTCAATTATGTGATGACAAAAGCCTCGCAGATAAATGCGCTTGGCGCGGATTTCAAACTCCTGGGGGCGAAAGGGACGATGCTGGAAAGCAAGGTGCCGGTTATCGCGGTTGTGGCTGTTCGGACCGGATCGGGGAAAAGCCAGACATCGCGTAAGGTCTGTGATATCCTTCGTGAGAAGGGGCTGCGTGTCGTTGCGGTCAGGCATCCGATGCCCTACGGCGACCTTGTCAAGCAGAAGGTCCAGCGCTACGCGAGCATTGATGACCTCAAGAAATTTGAATGCACGATAGAGGAGATGGAGGAATACGAGCCTCATATTACCAACGGGACAATCATATATGCAGGAGTGGATTACGAAGCCATCCTGCGTGAAGCGGAAAAGGAGGCAGACGTCATAGTCTGGGACGGAGGGAACAACGACACATCGTTTTATCGCCCTGACCTGACGATTACGGTCGCAGATCCGCACCGCCCCGGCCATGAAGTATCTTACTACGCCGGGATGACGAATGTTTTGTTAGCCGACGTGGTGGTGATCAATAAGGTCGAGTCGGCAGTACGGGAGAATGTGGATGAGGTGCGCAGGAGCGTCATGGCTGTCAACCCGAATGCAAAGATCATAGAGGCCGCGTCGCCGGTTACGGCGGAGGATGAATCGATAATTCGCGGAAAGAAGGTGCTCGTGGTTGAAGATGGACCCACGCTTACTCATGGAGGCATGTCTTATGGAGCAGGGGTGATCGCCGCGAAGAAGTTCGGTGCAACCGAGCTGGTCGATCCGCGGAAGTGGGCTGTGGATTCGATTTCGGAGACCTTTAAGAAATATCCCAAGACAGGGACTCTCCTGCCGGCTATGGGATACGGGGATAAGCAGGTGAAGGATCTCGAAGCGACCATCAACAAAGTGGATTGTGATTCGGTTATAATCGGTACCCCTATCGATCTGAGAAGAGTCGTGAAGATAAGAAAGCCTTCCGTCAGGGTAAGGTACGAATTAGCGGAGATAACGAGGCCAGGTCTCAAAGAAATCTTGGAAGGTTTTCTGGCACGACATAAATTGTCTTGATCAATTTTTCAAGTTCCGGAGGAGAAAACCGAATGAAGAGAGATTTTCTGAGTATTGCGGATTGGTCGCCGAGGGAGCTTCAAAGGCTGCTCGAGACCTCTGCCGATATCAAAGCCCGTCCCCGAAAATATAAGGACTCGATCAGAGGGAAATCGGTGGCTCTGATATTCGAGAAGCAGTCGCTTCGTACGCACGTCACTTTCGACGTGGGGATCTATCAGATGGGCGGCCATTCGGTATACCTGACACAGTCGGATATCAATCTCGGGAAGCGTGAAAGCGTGTACGACGTCTCGAAGAATCTGGAAAGATGGATGGATGCCGTGGTTGTAAGGACGTTCGCCCACCAATCCTGCGTGGATATGGGACGGTACATGAAGATACCGGTAGTCAACGCGCTGACCGACTACGAGCATCCTTGTCAGGCGATAGGGGATTTTCTGACTGCCTCTGAGCACCTTGGCAAATTGCGCAAGAAGAAGTTTGCGTTCATCGGCGACGGGAACAACGTCTGCAACTCGCTTATGCTAACGGCTGCTAAGGTCGGAATGCACTTCGCTGTCGCCGCTCCTGAAGGTTATGAGCCTGTTCAGGAAGTCGTAAAATTGTCCCGAAAGGAAGGAAAGAAGACGGGAGCCGAGATCGAAGTTGTTCGCGATCCGGCAATAGCGGCGAAGAACGCCGATGTAATCTACACAGATGTGTGGGTCAGCATGGGTCAGGAAGACCAGAAGGATGAAAAGCTGAAGGCCTTTCAAGGATACCAGGTCAACAGACAGTTGATGAAAGCGGCGAAGAAATCGGCAATATTCATGCATTGTCTCCCTGCTCATCGAGGCGAAGAGGTAACGGACGACGTTATCGACTCGAAGCAGTCGGTTGTCTGGGATGAGGCCGAAAACAGGTTGCATTCACAAAAGGCGGTTATCTTTACCCTTTTGAAGGGGTGAGTATGTGAACGAGACAGTCTTGGTGGCTGTTGGCGGGAACTCGCTGATCCGGGCAGGTCAGCGGGGGACGGTAGACGAGCAGGTGCAGAATGCCCGTCTGACCGCTTCACACATAGCGGACATTGCGGCCATGGGTTTCGGGCTGGTTGTCACTCATGGAAACGGACCACAGGTCGGCTCGCAGCTATTGCGCTCCGAGGCCGGCTCTTCCCAAACTTATTTGCAGCCGCTGGACGTATGTGTTGCAGCCACTCAGGGGGAACTCGGCTATATCCTTCAGAACGCTATTCGCTCGGAGCTCAGGGAACGCGGAATCAACAAACCGGTAGTGACTGTGATTACCCAGGTAAGGGTAGAGCGGGAGGATCCGGCTTTCGGTAATCCGACCAAGCCGATCGGTCCGTTCTACTTCAAGGAAGACGCGGAGAAGCGACGCGATAAGCTCGGCTGGCAGATAGCCGAGGACGCGGCCAGAGGATATAGAAGAGTCGTTCCCTCACCGAAGCCCGTCGAGATAATGGAAATCGAGGCAATACGAAGATGCCTGCAGGACAACATTGTCGTTCTGGCGGTCGGCGGCGGTGGAATCCCCGTTGTCGCTGAGAACGGGAAGTTGACGGGCATCGAGGCTGTAATCGATAAGGATATGAGCTCGGCCCTCCTTGCCGGAGGACTCGGACTGAAGAAGATGATCATTTCGACAGATGTTGACTGCGTGTATCTGAATTACAGAAAGTCGGATCAGGTACCTGTCGGCGCGATGACTGTCGGGGAGGCGGAGAGGCATGTCAGTGAAGGACAATTCAAGGCGGGAAGCATGAAGCCCAAGATAGAATCGGCAATAGACTTCATCATTCGCGGGGGCGAAGAGGTGATAATCACAGACCCGTCTCATCTGATTGAAGCCTTGAAAGGGGATTACGGTACTCATATCAGGAAAGGGGATTGACATGAATATAAGACACGTCATTGAATCACAGCAATTCACGGTGCCGATGCTCATGGAGCTGTTCAACCTTGCCGACGGAATGGAACGCACTGTGGCACGTGGCGGAACAGGTGACTACAGCAATAGGATTATGGCTTCCCTTTTCTACGAACATTCCACGCGCACTCGTTTGTCGTTCGAGTCGGCTATGCTCAGACTCGGCGGAAAGGTGATTGCGACAGAAAGTGCCAATCGCTTCTCCTCCGTGATGCACGGCGAAACGCTGGAAGACACAGTCCGGGTGGTAAGCAACTTCTGCGATGTCATTGTCATCAGGCACAACGAGATCGGCGGGGCAGCCCGCGCCGCTGCGGTTTCCTCCGTATCGGTGATCAACGCCGGAGACGGGAAGGGCGGACAGCATCCGACACAAGCATTGCTGGATCTGTATACGATACACCGGGAGATCAAGACCATAGACGGTGTCAAGATTGCGATGGTGGGAAATCTCGCTGAAGGCCGAACCGTCAGGTCTCTAACTTACCTGCTGGGGAAATTCGAACGCGTGAAACTCTACTTCATTGCTCCGAAGACTCTTCAAATGCGAACTGACATCATAGAATATCTGCATCACCATAATGTCTGGTACACCGAAGAGCAGGACCTTAGAAAGGTTATCAATGAGGTCGACGTCGTATATATGACCAGGCTGGAACATGCGGAAAGGGAAGGCGTCGACGCCACGCACTTCTATATCGACAAATCTGTGATGAGGTTTCTACCCGACAGGGCTATCATCATGCATCCTCTGCCGAGGTCAAACGAGATTTCATCCGACGTGGATTCCGATCCTCGAGCGGCTTATTTCCGGCAGACGAGGAACGGGATTCTCGTGCGGATGGCGTTGCTTGTTTCACTCATGGATAAGTGAGGTCCGGGAAGGATTACAGTGCCCAAGGCGGTCGTAAACCCGGCCCGTGAACGAAAGGCGCATGGGAGGACCCCGCCGTAACCCAGAGGGCTCGCGTTCCTTGAAAACTTAAACCTGACGTGGTAACTTGCTCCGTATTTAGAGTATGCACCAAGATCATTGGAGTTTAATTGATACTCACACTATGTAAATCGAAGATTCACAGAGCGCGCGTCACCGAATCGGAACTCTACTATGAGGGGAGTTTGACGGTGGATTCCGACCTTCTGAAGGCATCGGAAATTTTGCCTTACGAGAAGGTCCAGGTCGTCAATGTAAACAACGGGGCCCGGTTTGAGACTTACATTATCCCCGGAGAAGGGGGCTCCGGAGTGATCTGTCTGAATGGCCCGGCGGCTCGTCTGGGCACGGTAGGAGACGAAGTCATCATCATTGCGTACGCTGAATTTGAAGAGTCCGAGGCAAGGACCTATCAGCCCGTTGTTGTGACTGTCGACCAGCAGAACAAAATCAGGCAGATAATCAGAGGACAATTGGAACAGGAAAAGACTGGATAGATCGATGCAGGCAGGATCGTTCATGACCGTCGTCATGGCGGCGGGCAAGGGGAAAAGAATGCTCAACCCCGAGATTCCGAAGGTAATGCACGAGGTTAACGGGAAACCTATGGTAGATCACGTCGTCGACCTAGCTTTGGCCATTGGCAGCTCACCTGTCATAGTCGTTGTGGGTTTCAAGCGTGAACTGGTGATGAAACACCTGTCTGGATCATACGGCAGCTCGGTGAAATTTGCGATTCAGGCCGAACAACTGGGCACCGGACATGCCGTGATGCAAACTGAGGACATGTTGAAGGATTTCAACGGTGATGTCTTGGTTCTGTCAGGAGACGTTCCGCTTCTAACGGCAAAAACCATGCGAAATCTCATAAATTCGCACCGTGAATCGGGCGCGGCTATGACTGTTTTGACAGCGACTATCGACGATCCGACTGGCTACGGAAGGATCGTGAGACTTCCTGACGGTCACGTTGACCGGATTGTTGAGCAGAAGGATGCAACCCCGGACGAAACGAAGGTCAACGAGATAAACTCCGGTATTTACGTGTTCAAGCGGAAAGAGCTTTTCGATGCCCTGCGCTATGTCACGCCCGAAAATTCACAGCATGAGTACTACCTCACCGATGTTTTCGGTTATTTCGTGCATCACGGGATGAAGGTCAGTGCAGTTTTGGCGGACCATTTCGACGAAATAAGGGGGGTCAATACTGCCGCGCAGTTGAAAGAGGCGGAACGCGCACTGAAGTCAAACATCAACGTTTTCGGGAGCCAGCCATGAGCACCATGGTAGATCAGAAGAAAATGATTGCGGCATTGAGGTACAAGACCTCTAGAATGCTCTCAAAAGACAGATTTGACTATGATATGTATGTCAAGCGAGACAAGGACGATGAAGACCTCGATTCACTATCGATGAAACGGCTTCGCGAGATCTTCGACAAATACGCCGACGCGAAGGACAAGTAGCTTCCTGAAGCGACCACGGCGGGGTACCGAACGCATTCAGGGGCCCTTTAGGGTATAATTTTGCATCCCAGCGCGTCCAGATAGCGAACGTGATCGCTGTCTGGCACTTTTGCAGTCAATCTCCCAACTCTCGTCGTTTTCACCCATTTTTGGAGGCTTTAGCCTAAAAGCTCGTGGTATATAGTAAACGCTCGCGGATGGTTCCCGCATCCATTGAGTTGAGCCAACTTCTTCGGGGGGTCTCCGGCTGAAACTGAGCGGCTCAGAGCTCTTCATGATTTGATGTGGTTGGCAAGAGAGATTCTTATATGCCTGATATCTCTTTTTTGCACTGTTTTCGGGGGGTCGTGTGACGCACAACAAATACTGCCAAAAAAATGTTTGGGGAAGTCCAAGTTTTGCCATAAAATATTGGTAGCAAGTACCAGGGGGAACGACGGCGGCGCCGGTGCAGTTAACTCTTATAAAGGGTGCTGAGCTATAGGTTAGCTGCGGTTCCTTGCCTTGGGTGATAAGCTTTAGAAGTCCGTGGAGATCCCTCGGACATCGAGCGTTGCGTATCGTGAATTAATTTCGGAGGAGTAATGAAACGACCACTTGATCGCGGTCTGATTATACGGTTGGTCGCCGTGATTATTCTGGGAGTAGCCGTTATGGTTACCGGAGAGTCTGACGCTGCCCGCTACTCATACTACAGTGCCGTTGTGCCGGAGAACTCTATCCCCAAATTGGATCGCCACACTTACATTTTCCTGACGGAGTACGGTAAGGACCTCCAACAGATCAGCAAGACATATGGAGTCGACTGGCGCTTCGTGCTTGCGGTTTTGCGACAGGAGTCTGCTTTTGACCCTCAGGCGGTGTCTTACAAAGGTGCCGAAGGTCTGATGCAGATTATGCCTTCGACCGGACTCCATCTTGCGTCACTTCATAATATCGATGACATAACGAATCCTTATATGAACATCAAGCTAGGCGTTATTCATCTCAGAGATATGATGAGGGCCTTCCCGGATGCAGACGGGAAGAACAAGCTTGAACTAGCCGTTGCGGCATACAACTGCGGCCTGTCGCGGGTACAGGATGCACAGGCAGTTGCCGAATTTCTCGGCGACAAGCCCAATTCCTGGATTGCCGTGAAATCGGCTTTGCCCCTTCTTTCTTCGAGATACTCGCCACTTCAAAAACACATATGGAGCTCCGGCGAACCCACTTCAGGCTATTTCGGCGATTATGGTCAGACTCTGAACTACGTTGAAAATGTGATGCACTATTACAATATTTATCGAAATGTGCTCCAAGAAAAATGAAAACTGATTGCAGCCTATACAGGCGGCGGCCCGGCTTTGCCAGGGCGGCCGCCTTTTTTTGTACGCTTTTTCTGGCATTCCCCGCACTAGTTCAGGCCCAACCCCCTAAATGGGATGTCAGCATATTCAGAAGCATCAATGATGCCCGTTCCCCCTTCATGAATACTGTGGCTGGTGCCAGCGACAACATGGTACTGCCGATCACGGTGGGCGCTCCCATAGTCTTCGCTGGAGTCGGGCTGGCCCAGAACAAGGCGTACACTTTTGACACCGGCGTAATAGTCGGCGTCACCGATGTGCTTGCCTACACACTTTATTATCCGATAAAGAACTTCATAGTTAAACGTGAAAGGCCGTACGAGGCTTTGTCTAACGTCCATACCGGACACCTCGACAGTGCCGATAAGTATTCAATGCCGTCCGGTCACACCACGGCGGCGTTTGCGCTTGCGACTGCTCTGACGCTGCGCTATCCGAAACCGTATGTGTACATACCGGCATATGCCTGGGCCGCCTTCGTCGGATACGGACGAATGTACTGGGGCCTCCATTATCCGAGCGACGTACTTGCAGGAGCATTCCTCGGAACCGCGTCGGCCCTGGCGATCCATCTGATTGCCCCGCAGATAACCAGGCTCCGCGAACAGATACTCGGCGATGATATAGGAATCCAGCTGAGTGCAGCTCCGACTTTCATGAGTTTGAGAATAAGCTTCTGATAGATGTTACCCAAAATGCCGAAGAGGACAGGTCTGATTCTGAGTTACGTCCTGATTTGCGTTATCTGGGGAACAACCTGGCTGGCCATCAAAGTCTCGATATTCACTCTACCGCCGTTCTTCAGCGCGGGAGTAAGATTCGCGATCGCAACTTTGCTGATTCTTGCGGTATTGAAATTCAAGAAATACAAGTATCGTTTCGATCTCAAAGAGACGATCTTTCTGATCCTCGTGGGGCTTGGATCTTTCAGTATCCCGTACGGCCTTGTCTATTGGGCTGAGGGAAGGATCACTTCCGGATTGACCGCGGTCACCTTTGCTGTGATGCCGTTCTTTGCCGCACTCCTTGCGAGGATCTTTCTCAAGACCGAACAGCTGACATTCTGGAAGGTATTCGGGATAGTACTGGGCTTCTCGGGTCTGTTGGTGATCTTCGGCGGCGATATGAAGGTCGGATCGCTCGGGGCCGCCGGAGGAATCCTGGCGGTGGTGCTGAGCGCTTTCCTCAACGCGGCCGTTGCAGTGGCTGTCAAGAAGCACGGGCATCATATCGACCCCGTGTATATAAATCTTATTCCCATGGGCCTCGGCGCGGTGACTCTACTCGGCACAAGCTTTTTCATCGAAGACTGGAGTGCTCTCCGATTCACTATCCCGGTTCTCGCAGCCATATTCTATCTGGCGGCCTTCGGATCCGTCGTCGCGTTTGTGCTGTATTTTTACCTGCTGAAGCATATCAGCGTCGTCCTTCTGTCAATGACTTCCTTCATAACCCCGATTCTCGCGATTGCTTCGGGCGCGATCGTTCTCGGTGAAAAATTCCCGTCGGGAACACTTATCGGCTCAGCATTGATCCTGGGAGGGGTCTTGCTGATGAATCTGTACGGCGACCGGAGTTCCGGCCCTGCCCGGCTGTCACCCGACGAGGGAGAGGTGCCTTCAAAATGAAGCGAGTCGCAGCTGCCGTACTGATGTTCGCGGTGTCGGCCATTGCAAGCGAGGCGAAACCATCACCCAGTTTCTCGTTTCTCGATGTCAATGCCGGACCAGGGAGTTTCATCCCAGGTTCGGTGACTCTTCATAACTATAACGTCCTCCGGTACAAACTCTACATGGATTGGTACGATGCCCTGTCGGGAAAAACACTTGGATCGAGCGGCTTGTACGGCTATTACGGCAAGATGGAAATAACTTTCGCTCCCTCTCTTTCCAACCCGCTTGACTCAATCCGGCTCGACAGCAATCCTGTTTACTTACACATAGACTCTGTCGTTTCGGGCAAGAGCCGGTTGCATGCTTATCAGAGAGGGGAAAAACTGACGATCGTTCTGGCATCACCTCTTATTTCACCGGACAGCGGCATGGTCGACATTTATTATCATGAGACTGACCCGGGCTCATATCCGTCAAGCGATACATCGCAGAGAGGATTCTATCTCTATTTCGGCGGTACCATCACCACGGGGCCCACCGCGACGAAAGTGGAAGACACAGTCGCCTATACGATGAGCGAACCGAGCGATGCACATGACTGGATGCCGTGCTACGACGAGCCCTGGGACAAGGCACTTTGCCAGATATCCGTGAGAGTCCCGACCGGTTTCACTGCGGCATCGAATGGGATACTGGTCAGCAAGATCGATAACGGCGACGGGAGCACGACTTTCAATTGGAGGGAAAACCTTCCGATCTCAACTTACCTCATGTGCGCAACAGCATCCCGATACGATGTAGTCCAAAAAGACTATGTCCCTGCTCCCGGGGATACAATCCCGGTCCAGTACTATGTCTATCCTGACGATGTGGCCCAGGCTCAGAGCGGGGGAGAGTGCAACATCGACACCGTCATATCGATGATAAAATTCTACACTTCTCTCTACGGTCCTTATCCGTTTCACAAGTACGGGATTACCGGCGTCCAACCGTTCGCTTATGGCGGCATGGAGCATCAGACCATCACTACCATGAATCTGAACTACGAGTTTAGGCGTAGGGATGTCGCCCACGAGCTTGCGCATCAATGGTGGGGAGACATGGTCACGCTCGGGAGCTGGAAGGATATCTGGCTCAACGAAGGGTTTGCGACTTATTCTGAGGCGATGCAGCTTCAGCACCTGAACGAATCGGCATTCGAGGATGAGATGCTCAATTACGCGAGGCAGTTCTTCATTGAAGACAGCACGCTGGCAAGATATGCGATATATGCGCCGCCGACGGGCTACCTGTTCGGCCTGGCGGAGTACTATAAAGCAGCCTGGGTACTCAACATGCTCAGAAATGTCGTGGGAGATACGACTTACTTCGCTATAATGAAGCGTTACAGGGCAGACTACCAGTATGGTAATGCCGTTACTTCCGATTTCATGGCCGTAGTCGACTCGGTTACTCATTCCAACATGAATTGGTTCTTCAACGAGTGGATCTACAAAGCCGGATATCCAGTTTACACGAAGTCATATGCCCAATCCCGCGACACGGTGAGGGTCACTATTAACCAGATGCAGTCGGATTCACTCGTCTACAAGATGCCTATGGAAATCGGCATATATTCGGGAGGCAAACTAACGATGTTTGAAAGGTGGGATTCTTCGGCCACGCAGACCTTCGAACTTCCGTTTCAGAGCAACATCGACTCCGTGGTTCTCGATCCCTTGCACAAAATACTGGCGCGCTTTCCGGGACAAGCTCTTTCGGGCATGAGCACTGCCGGAGGACTGCCGAAAACATATTCCCTGCTGCAGAATTATCCGAATCCCTTCAACGGCATGACCCAGATTATCTACAACACCGAAAGACCCGGCATGGTGTCGCTTGAACTGTACGACATCCTCGGGAGAAAAGTGGAGACCCTCGCGCACGGTTTTCAGGCTCGTGGGGTGCACAGGGTTGCCCTGGATGGTGCAGACCTGGCGAGCGGTGTCTATCTCTGCCGCCTTACCACGCAGGAGCGCAGGCAAACCACAAAATTAGTGCTGGAGAAATGATTTATTGAGAATATTCGATTACTGTCGGGAAATTGCATCGGGGGTGTCTCGCTGTTCTACGCAAGACGTATCAGACTTGCGGGCCGGGTTGCGCATTGAGACTAGTTCCGCATAAATCGTGCCTCTCCTGATTTGACTTTTCTCGGCGCAACTCATAGCTTAAGCACTTGTATAAAGAAACTTTATGAAACAAGAATATATCAACGTTAACGGCAGTTCTGAGGGCATAGATCTTAAAAAGGTGAAGGTGGTTGTCATAACCACCGTCATGCTGTCGTTCATCTCATATTGGCGGGCTTCTGCCGTCGTCGTGTCGGACCTGGGCTCGAGCGCCTTCTACGCGCTGGGGATAGCTGAAAAGGCGGTCGGCGCCTCGGCTCCGTGGTTCATCCTGTTCATCATGCTGTTCGCTTACGGGATCCGGGCAGTCTACATCGAATCTTCAAGCATGTTCGTCCGAGGGGGAAGTTATCGTGTAGTGAAGAAGACTCTTGGGAGCGGCTTCGCGAAGGTCGCCGTCTCTGCGCTGGTATTCGACTACCTTCTCACCGCGCCTATCAGCGCTGTATCTGCGGGACAGTACTTCGAGGGACTTCTGAATTCCATTCTCAATTCATTGGGTGTCAGCGTTCAGCTGCCTGGTAACGTTATAGCTGTATGCGCAGCCGTTCTGATCGAATTGTATTTCTGGCGGAAGAATATAATAGGAATTGAAGAGTCCAGCGAGAAGGCGCTGAGGATACTTCAGGTTACCTCGGTCCTGGCTGCGATCATGTTCGTATGGTCGATCGTATCGATCATAATCAAAGGCTCAAAGTTGCCTCCGTTCACTGTGAACCTTGCACCAGACGCACTGGGCTGGCTGAAGGGCCTCGACTGGTTGAAGACGATCGGTTTCATCGGCGTGATTATCGGGATGGGGCACTCAGTGCTGGCGGTTAGTGGAGAAGAGACGCTGGCCCAGGTGTACAGAGAGATCGAGTCCCCTAAGCTGAAGAACCTGAAGAAGACCGCTTTCATAATGTTTGTGTTCAGCCTGATATTCACGGGTCTTAATTCTCTCTTCGGTGCGATGCTCATTCCGCAAAGCGAGCTGCTCGGAAAATACAACGATAATGCTTTGAGTGGTCAGGCAATGAATCTCGTCGGTCCACACATAGTTCTCCTCGGCCTTCAGGTGTTCGTCGTAGTTGTCGGTTTTCTTATCCTTGCCGGTGCTGCCAACACGTCGATAATAGGTGCTAACAGCGTGTTGAATCGAGTAGCCGAAGACGGCGTACTTCATGAATGGTTCAGAAACCCGCACGGAAAATATGGGACCTCACACCGCATCATAAACCTTATCGTCGTTGTTCAGCTTTTGATGATTATAGGGAGTCGAGGAAACGTTTTCCTCCTCGGCGAAGCTTACGCGTTCGGAGTCGTCTGGACCTTTATTATGACGACATTTTCGATCCTTGTTCTGCGTTACAGGGATAAATCGCCGCGCGAGTGGAAAGTGCCCCCGAATTTAGTCGTCGGCAAATTCGAAATCCCGATCGGGTTGATCTTCGTGTTCCTGATCCTGTTTTCACTCGGGTTCATCAATCTCTTCACAAAACCGATCGCCACCGAAGGTGGCGTCTCTTTCACGGTCTTGCTCTTCGGGCTGTTTGTATTCTCCGAGAGAGCAAACAAGAAGAAACATAAAGCCAGGGAAATAGATCTGGAGAGATTCAACGTGTTTGCGCAGGACAGTCTCACCGCCGAAGCCATCGGCTGCAAACATAAAGTCCGGAAGCTTGTCGCTGTCAGGGCACCCAACAGGCTCCACCATTTGCAGATGTGTCTCGAGGAGAACGACCCGGACGATGTAGACATTATCGTGATGACCGCAAAGGTCATTCCCGGACAGAGCACCGCCGTTCCGCAGACCATCGATGTACCGGAGGAGGAAGTATTCAGCGAAGTGATCAAACTTGCGGAAAAAGCCGGAAAGACGATACTTCCTATCGTGGTTCCCACGAACAATGCCGCTTACGCTATTGCCCATACAACCGTTCAGCTCGGCATCGAAGAAGTTTTCCTCGGGGCATCGGAACGATATCCGGCCGAATACCAGATGCAACAATTCGCGCTTTACTGGGGGATGGTGGAAGCAGATGAAAACCATCACGTAGCGGTTCGAACCGTAGGTCCGACCGGCGAAATCAAGTTTGATTTGTAGTCTAATCCGTTCATCTAACCGCTGAGATCCGGGGCTATCACGGCACGACGTTGAGGAACGATGTCGATGCATAAAGGGTTGCGAAGAAGAGGAAGGACCGGGATCCGACCCTTCGCCTGAATGGGATTCTTTTTCTGTTGAAGTCCAACGGAACTGAGACAATACCCGGAATTTACTCGGTTTGCTTTTTGTTATTTCATTTGTGATATTTGCAACGGTTCAATCAACTGTTGAGAATTCTTTTCCGGCTGTCCCCACACGGCCGAGGTGACGTAATTAATCATCACTAGCTAAAGAGACTCTGCAATCGTGGAGAAGATCGCATTTATCGGCACGGGCCTGATGGGACGGCCCATGGCGATGAACATCCTCGGTAAAGGTTTCCCTCTCACCGTATATAATCGGACAACGGCAAAAACCGAACAGCTTGCGAGAGCCGGTGCGCGGGTGGCGGCGAGCCCTAGGGAGGCAGCCGAATCGGCCGACGTTTTAATTACGATGCTTTCGGACAATGAAGCCGTCAAGTCCGTTCTCACCGGAAGTGACGGCGTTCTCGAAGGGTTGAAGAGCGGCACGGTCTACGTGGACATGAGCACGGTCACCCCGGATGCGTCTCGCCGGTTCGCATCGATGGTCGAACAAAAAGGGGCGCATATGCTCGACGCACCGGTTTCGGGAAGCACAAATGTTGCTGAAAAGGGAGAGCTGACGATATTGGTGGGCGGCGATCCGCGTATCCTGGATCGGGTTAGAGATGTACTTCAGTCGATGGGGAAGTTCATCTTTCATATTGGCGACCATGGTTCGGCGGTGGCGCTGAAGTTGGTGGTAAACCACTTCGTAGGCGGGATGACCGCTCTCCTCGCGGAAGGGCTGAATCTTTCCGAGAAGCTTGGGATCGATCCGACACTCCTTTCGAACGTAATGAATTCGAGTGTGATCAGATCTCCGATGTACGATATCAAATTGCCTAAAATGGTCTCGCGGGATTATGCCCCGCAGTTTCCCACCCGACTGCTGGTCAAAGACCTGAACTATATATCGGAAACCGCGGGTAAGGCGGGAGTCCCGATGCCGCTGCATGAAGTCGTGAGGGATCTTTTCGCCGCGGCTACCAAGGCGGGCCACGGAGACATGGACTTCTCTGCCGTGTTTGAGATTATCGGGAAGAAATAGATAGACTGCAACCAATCGCTTTACGGCCTTATCCAGAATACACGCGTATTCCGAGTTAATTGTACCGACGGGCTCTTAATAGGAGAAAGCATTTGAAGGAAAAGGAAAAGATAAGAAGGAGCATACTAAAGCTTCGCGAAGAACTGGACGAAGAGGAAGCCATACAGAGGAGCAAGAACGTTCTCAGGCATCTTGAGAATCTCCCTGAGTACAGGAACGCAGGACTCGTCCACACCTATATTTCCTCCAAGCCAAATGAAGTGGACACGATAATGCTCATAGCACGGTCCTTCGCAAGGGGGAAACGAATCGCCGTGCCGGTTATAACAGACAAAAAGGAGAAGAAGCTCGAGACCTCGGAGCTCATGAATATCGGGGACCTCACTGACGGGCCTTTTAATACGAAAGAGCCGAAGGTTTTCGCTGCAGTGTCGCTCGAAGAGGTGGACCTGTACATCGTTCCTGTGGTAGCAGTGGACAAGACAGGGAACCGGATAGGCTGGGGGACGGGGTACTATGATAGGTTCCTGCAGTCTCTTAAGAAGCCGGTGGTGGCGCTTGCATATAATTTCCAGGTGGTTGACGCCATAGAGCCCTCGGACACGGATGTCCGGGTTGACTATATCGTGACCGAGGACGAGATTATATCCACGGGCGCCCTGAAGTAAATCACGAACCCTAGCGATCACGAAAATAGTTGATGGAAGAAGAGAAAATCGAGTCGAGTGTGAACCCTCGAAGGCTTTACAAATCGTCAGATGACAGGATCATAGACGGTGTATGCGGGGGAGTTGCGGAATACCTGGGCATGGACGCCACGGTCGTGCGCCTTCTGTTGGTCGCATTTTCCATTTTCAGTGTCGGCGCAGGGGTGATCTTATACATCGTCGGCATGATTGTCATTCCAAGCCGGCCCTTGAACCTTGAGCCGCTACCCGAGACTGCGGGAAGCCGACAGCGATCTTCGGGCGGTTCCACGGTGACACTCGTCCTCGGAATTATCATCGTGATTATTGGAGTTACTCTTCTTTTCGATTATTACGACATCGCACCGGTGACACTGATTTTTAGACAATTCGGAGATCTTGCTCTGCCGATAATCTTCATTCTTATAGGCGGAGCTCTTCTTCTCGGAAGAGATAAAGGAGAACCGCGCCAGGGTGAGATTGAGGGTGAGAGTATTGAAGCGGGAGTGGAGAAGAAAAGACTCACGCGATCCGTTCATGACAAAAAGATTGCAGGGGTGTGCGGCGGTCTCGCTTACTACTTAGACGTAGATTCGACGATCGTCAGACTCGTATTCGTAATCCTTGCGTTCGCGTCCTTCGGATTAGCGTTGATCCTTTATGTAGCATGTGCTTTCATTATACCAAAGGAGGTCCGCTGATGAGCACATTCGCTGGAAAGAGCCATGTAGGCACTTTCCTTGCAGGTCTTCTCTTGCTTATGTTCGGAGTGCTTCTCCTGGTAGGCCGGGCTGGAGTAGTGAACCTGGATTTCACGAGGATTGCAGGTTTCACCGTGCTGGTCGTCGGAGGTTTTGAAGCTATCGTTGCCTTTGCAACTGCGAACCAGAGGAAGCTTTTCTGGGGAGCAGTGCTTTTTCTTTCTGCTTTGCTGGTCCTTCTGGTCTCGTATGGCTATGTCCCTGCATCATGGAACCAGATCTGGCCGTCAGCTCTGATAATCCCGGGACTGGCGTTTCTTATGTTGTTCTTCTCGAATCCCAGGGAGTATACACTCCTGATTATCGCGGCCCTTTTTGTTGTAATAGGCTGGGGCGGACTTATTACCGAAAACGGATCCGCGGATTTCGGGGAAGGCGCTTTTGGCCTTTTGCGGATCCTTGTTCCCATCGCGATAGTTGCCGCGGGATTCTACGTAATCTGGAAGAATTTCTCTAAATCTCGCACATAGAATTCTGAACCGGTTGCGGCGGAATCGGGGGAACTTCGAGGATGCCTCCTGCGGGTTCTGTCCCTATTGTTCTGCTCCATTGCATGATGTTTGTGGGGGCTGAATCGCAATAAACGAGCGGCCTGCTCTCTGTCCCCTCGCTTTAAGAAAACTGTCGTCAACCGGAAACGATCGCGATCTGAAGCTTGGGAACGGGATGGCAGCCCCTCACAACGAGGGTACACGCCTAGGAGTCCCTGACAACCTGGAGGTGACGTATGGAACGTACTCTCTTGAACGAGCAGGACAAACCGGGAAGGGCCCACTTTGAAATTCTACTTATGAGCTGGGCGGGATGGGTATTTGATTTCTATAGCTTGATCCTTTTCACATTCCTGCTCATACCTATCAGCGCGGAATTCCATCTCTCAAATGTAGCCCGGTCGTACGTTATAGGTTCTTCACTGGCGGCGACGGCTCTCGGGGGCGTCGTCATGGGGGTCCTTTCCGATCGGTATGGCCGGCGCAAGGTGCTGCAATGGACTATACTCACATACAGCATAGGAACGTTTTTGAGCGGGTTGGCACCAAGCCTTCCATGGCTTATCCTGTTCTGCATGATCACCGGCGTCGGGGTCGGAGGTGAATGGGCGACAGGTCAGACGTACGTGGGGGAGACTTTTCCACCGAAGGTCAGGGCTAGATATGCCGCATTCATGCAGACCGGAGCCCCCTTTGGAATTGTCCTGGCATCGGTAGTCGGCGGATTTGTGGAGCCTGCAGTGGGGTGGCGCATTTCTTTTTTCATATCAATTCTCCCTGCCGCGCTGGTCATCCTTATTCGAAGAAGATTGCCCGAATCGGATGTTTGGCTTGAAAGGAAGAGGTTGATCTCGCTGCGTGGCTTCGAAGCGGCGGGCGTGGAAAGGGAAAAGAGCAACAAGTTCCTGCTACTGTTTTCTGCCGAGTACAGAAAGTTGTTCCTGCAATCTTTGGTGCTCGCAGTCTTCGACATGTCTGCATACTGGTTCACATATTCATGGCTCCCCGGGTACCTTCATGAGCAAAGACACTTTCCGATGGCAAAATCCGCAATCTGGATGCTCGTTACGCAGGCCGGAGGTCTTCTCGGATACCTCTCGTTCGGATTCGTTGCAGATAAACTCGGCCGCCGCCCGGCATATTCAATTTACTCCTTCATCATGGCGTGTGCGTTGGTAATGATAACTCTGATGTGGAACTTCGTTATCGTATATCCGGCCGTCATCTTGTCTTTCATGTTTCTCGTCGGCTTCGGGACGGGCATGTTCAGCGGATATGGACCTCTCTTCAGTGAGTTGTATCCGACAAGCATAAGAAACACTGCGATGGGTTCCGCTTTTAACCTTGCGCGCGGGGTCCAGTTCTTCACGCCGGTGATAATTGCAGTGGTTGCCGAACAGTACGGGCTAAGCGGGGGAATCTCGCTTGCTGCAGTCTTTGCGGTGCTCACGGGAATTTGGATATGGACATTTCCGGAGACGAAAGGTCGGAAGCTAAAAATAATCGATGTAAGTTAGGTCCCGCTCCTCTCGGATCAAAAGACGCAGGCATCCGGGAGGTTCCCGGAATGTGATGCGGTGGAAGGTGCGGCCCCCCGTAAATAGCAAACGGAATTCACCATCTATCCGGTTGACACGATCCCAT
Source organism: Candidatus Kryptoniota bacterium (assembly GCA_046706745.1). GTDB lineage: Bacteria > Bacteroidota > Ignavibacteria > Kryptoniales > JAKASW01 > JAKASW01. Next base: position 16,670 of record JBJKPC010000076.1, on the reverse strand, counting down.
AAGGTTTTTTTATGGGGGAGGAAAATTTCTTCCTGTCAAATTATGGTAGACCATAACAACCACTATCGTACCTGCAGCGGTCAGGATGACTATGAAGAGAGGGATGTGAAAGGAGGAGAAGGGAAGCTTGGGTGTGCCAGCCGCCAATCTGTACACTGAAAGGACAGCGACCAGGTTGTAGGTGAAATGGGCAGTCATGCTCGGAAGCAGACTCTTGCTCCTGTATGCAAAGTAGCCGATAAGCATGCCGAAGAGAGAAAGCGAGACGAGGTTAAGCGGGCGCATGTGATACAATCCGAAGAGTATTCCTGCCACGAAAAGGCTTTTCACACCCATTGTGCGTTCCAGGGTCCGTTGTATGTAGCCGCGGAAAAGAGTCTCTTCGCAGATGGCGGGAGTCACGCATACAACCACAATTACCCAAACGAGTTCCGACGGCGTATTGGCCGCAAACACGAGCGAATCGATCCTTGCCAGGAAGTCGGGAAAATGTATCTGATGCATTATGAAATTGCTGATTCCGGCGCTGACAAAGAAAAACAAGATCGCGCCTATAAATGCCAGAAGAATCTCAGCGAGAGGTATCTTCCTGAGCCGCACGTATCGCAACAGGTCTCTCGTGTGCCAGCGCCGTATGAACCAGACTGTCGGCAGGAGCAGGAATATGAATTGTGAAATGATGACTGATAGCCGTATAGGGCCTTTCTGCGACATAGCCCTCGCTGAAAGGACCTGGATGACTGTCTCGTGGGCTTGACGGCTGCTTCCGGTGCCGGATCCGTGCAGAGCCAGTGCTATCATGCCAATGAATCCCTGTGCATAGGCGTAGATAACAAAAACAATAATGAATACTAGGATAGCGGCCGTGGTAAGGTTCCTGTCGGGCACTTCCCATGAGCCCTCGAATTCCGGCTGGCGTTCCCGCCCGCTGATACTGTCGAGTTTCTCCATTATCGGTATTTTGCTCTTTGCGTAGAGCGGGGCACGACGCCCATTCTTTGCGGACGTGGGCTAAGGTGTCGCGAATTCATCTCAGAGCGCCTCAAGACTGGAATCAAAGATTTACCAGGGGAACATTCGGGGTCTCCGCGGTCGGTTCGTCTGCCGGCAGATCTTCGTGACGCGCCCGTAAGTCGAAGTACATTACGACCGTGAATACCGGGGTAATCAGGAGTGATAGAAACGACGATACGCCGCTCCCAATCCCTATTACATGCCCCATCCCCCTCTGCATGTTGCGAAGATACCCGGGATCGATATTCCCATGCGTCTGGCCCATGACGGTGAAAAGATCCTTATAATCCTTCCACATGCTGCCGAACATGATCGGCACAGATATGATGGAAATGGCAAACCCAGATAGCAGCGTAAACACTATCAATATTCCGAGTGTTCTCCACCAGTGTCCGCCGACGAGGAACCAGCTCTTCTTGAATGCATCTATTGGGCCGATGTCTTCCACCGCTACAGCGGTGAGCGCGAAGAACAAGCGAAGAATCAAAAAGATAATGCCTCCCGCCAGAACGATGATGAAAAGCACCGTGAACAGGATCAGGATTGCGCCAGATCCGTGCGCGCTCCTGCCTACGGCAGCAGCCACTATCGCGACAAGGATTGAAACGAAGAAACCTATGCCGAGAAAGATAAGTACCTTCAATATTCCCTCACCGATTCCATTTATCCATCGGCGGCTGAAGGTCAGTTTCACGGCTGCGCTGTAATCCATTCTTTGTTCATTAAGCTCGCCGGCGACCACTAAGCAAACTGCAATCTCAGCAAGCAGGGCGGCAACAACAAAGATAGTATAGGAACTGCCCAGGTAGAAGCTCCCAAGTAAGATCGAGGGGAAAACTTCGGGATTTTGTACGGCCATCCGGCTGCCGAAATCAGGTAGGGACGAGTAAAAGCGGTTTGCTGATATCGACAGGAGAACGATTGGTATTGCAAGGAATGTGACTGCGATCGCCGCGTTCCGCCAGAAGGTTTTTCCGATAACCCTGACTGTCTTGTCAAGCATGTCGCCGAGAGTCATGGGTGCGATACTGGAACTCATGGCATTGCTCCTGTTTGTAATAGTGACTTTGCTGAATCATCGCAGCATTAGATGAACATTCGTGAATTTAGTCCACGATACCTGTAGTTCCAAACAGCCGGGTCACATTCGGCTCCTTACCCGGCCTCGGATTAGCATTGTCGCACATGTTTAGATATAGGCCCGAATCTCCCTTTGCAATGCGAAGACGTTTCAGGAAAGCCATTTCAATGCCCGATCAATCTTGAATCAGACCCCAGTTTAGGTTTATATTTCACAGAGGTTTACGATGGCAATTTTTATGGGTGTTTTCGGTCAAGCTACCGAGAATCAACCTCTTGAAATCGAAGAGTTGGCGTCTGAATCGCAGACACCGGCGAGAGTGGTTTTGTTCAACGACGACTGGCACACTTTCGAGGAAGTGATCGGTCAGATCGTCAAGGCGCTAGGCTGCGGCACAGATAAAGCCTCTCAAATTACTCTGGAGGCGCATTCGAAAGGAAAGGCTGTTGTCTACGAGGGCGAGATGAAAGAGTGTCTTCGAATCAACGGTGTGCTCGAAGAGATCAGTTTGGTCACTCAAATAGAAGTGTAATTGATGAATTCAAGCGAAGTACGCGATAGTTTCGTGAAGTTTTTCGAGAAGCACGGGCACAGGTTCGTTCCCAGCGCCCCAGTCGTGCCTTATGACGACCCGACCCTTCTTTTCACAAATGCCGGAATGAACCAATTCAAAGACGTCTTTCTTGGGAAAGGGAAAAGAGATTACTCGCGTGCCGTCGATTATCAAAAATGCATACGCGTAAGCGGAAAACACAATGACCTCGAAGAAGTTGGGCGTGATACTTACCACCACACTTTTTTCGAGATGCTGGGGAACTGGTCTTTCGGTGATTATTACAAGAAGGAGGCGATCGAGTGGGCCTGGGAGCTGCTGACCGGCGAGTGGAAACTGCCGAAGGATAAGCTATTCGCCACGGTCTTCGAGGATGATGACGAGGCGGTCGAGCTTTGGAAAAAGGTTACGGACATTGCTCCCTCCAGAGTGATGAAGTTCGGAACAAAAGACAATTTCTGGGAGATGGGCGAGACCGGACCGTGCGGTCCATGTTCGGAAGTCCATATCGACCTGGGAGACGGGATTTGCACAAAGCAGCACGGGCACGGCGTGAACGTCGAGGGATGCTCCCGCTTCATCGAACTGTGGAATCTGGTATTCATCCAATACAACCGTGACGAGTCGGGTAGACTTGAGCCGCTTCCTTCGAAACATGTCGATACGGGAATGGGATTCGAGCGGGTCGTCTCGGTACTCCAGGGCAAGAGATCTAATTACGATACGGACGTATTTACGCCGATCCTATCGGAGATTGTGAAGCTCACGGGAAAGGAGTACGAGGGGGAACGCAACCAGGTCGCAATGCGGGTAATTGCGGATCACGTCAGGGCGCTGACCTTCGCCATCGCCGACAACGCGAACCCGTCAAACGAGGGACGCGGGTACGTCCTTAGAAGGATTCTCCGCCGCGCGTCTCGATATGCACGCAATCTCGATGCACGTGAGCCTTTCATTTACAAACTGGTCGATGTGCTTGTCGCAAATATGGGGGCGGCATATAAGGAAATCGTGTCGGCAAAAAAAAGAATAAAGGAAGTCATCAAGTCCGAGGAAGAAAGTTTCAATCAGACACTTGACCGCGGATTGGAAATCTTCGACGAGGTTGCGGCGAGAATAGAAAAAGGGGGAAAGAAAGTTATACCCGGTGAAGAGGTGTTCAAGTTGTACGACACTTACGGCTTTCCGGCCGACCTCACCAACCTTATCGCACAGGAACGAGGGTTCTCGATCGACATGGACCGCTTTGACGGGCTGATGCTGAAACAGCAGGAGAGGTCGCGCGAAGCCACGAAAAAGAATTTCAACGTTAATCTCATAGGTGGTGCCGGCCTTGACGATCTCGTTAAGAACGCACAAAGCCAGTTCACCGGCTACGATACCACCGAGAATGCCGCAAAGGTTATAGGAGTTAAGAAGGAGGAGGAGGGAAGTTATATTGTCCTGGACAAGACGCCTTTCTACGTCGAGTCCGGGGGTCAGGTAGATGACACCGGAATCATAAAGACGGAGGGAACTTCTTTCCCCGTAATAGATCTCGTGAAAGTTGGCGACAAGATCGTACACATTGTCGAGGCCGGTAGGGAGGAGTCCCTCCCGGTTGGAAAAGACGTCACGGCGCAGGTCGACGGCAAACGACGGCTCGAGATCATGAGAAATCATTCGGCTACACATCTGTTCCATGCTGCGCTGCGGAAGACGCTGGGTACGCATGTTCATCAGGCCGGTTCGCTTGTCGATCCTCAACATCTCCGATTCGATTTTACGCATCACAAGAAAGTCACTCAGGAAGAACTGAAGGAAATCGAGCAGATTGTCAACGAAAAAATTCTCGAAAGGATCGAGCTGATCCACCACAGAAATATTCCTTATGATGAGGCAACCAGGATGGGGGCGCTCGCATTTTTTGGCGACAAGTACGGCGACAAGGTGAACGTGGTGCAGTTCGGCGATTTCTCGATGGAGTTTTGCGGCGGTACCCACGTCAGGAATACGAGCGAGATCGGTCTCTTCAAGATCATATCCGAGTCGAGTATTGCGAGTGGTGTCCGGAGGGTCGAGGCGGTCACCGGAGGCGGTGTCGAGAGGGTCATAGAAGGTCTCCTGGTTGAGGCCGCTGAAAAAGACAAAGAAAAAGACGAGCTCGCCGGACGAATAAAGGCTTTGGAAAAAGAGCTCAGCGGTTATCGATTGCGCACGGCCATGGACACTGCAGACAAACTGGTTCAGGCCGCGAGCCAGGACGGAGTAGTCGGCGGCGTGAAGGTGATCCACGGCGTGGTCGAGGTTGAGTCCGACGAGGAACTGAAGCAGGTAGCCGACTATCTTAGAGACAAGGCCGGCAGCGGTGTGGTAGTCCTCGGCGGCGAGATTCAGGACAAGATCATGTTTGTTGCAAGCGTCTCGCCGGACATCGTATCGGAGAAACGCCTTCACGCGGGCAAGATAGTGAACGAAGTCGCCCGCAAGGCCGGCGGAGGTGGGGGCGGAAGGCCCAATTTTGCCACGGCCGGCGGTAAAGATAAGTCGAAATTAAGTGTGGCAGTGGACAGTGTGCCTGAGATCGTGAGGCAACTATTAAAATAGGAGGCCAATGAAGACTTTCGACTACCTTCTTGACATCCGCGAGCGGAAGGGGGCTGGATTCCTGCTGCTTCTGGATCCCGATAAGCTTGCGGACGAGAATTTAGGTGAGAGAGTGAAATATGCCGAAAACTCGGGCGTCGATGCATTCCTCGTCGGCAGCAGTCTTATGATACGGGATGTATTCGAAGAGACTCTCACGAAAATAAAGAGATTTGCAAGGGTACCGGTCATAATTTTTCCGGGAAGTCTCTTCCAGATTTCCGGGCAAGCCGATGCGATACTGTTTTTGTCAGCTCTCGCATCTAAGAATACGGATCTTATAATCGGCAACCATGTCCACGCCGCACCCCTTATCAGGCAGCATGATCTGGAGACGATATCGACGGCATATCTTCTGATCGAATCCGGAAAGCTGACGACCGCACATTTCATGTCGGACAGTCTGCCGATTCCGAGGGATAAACCCGAGATTGCAGCGGCCTATTCTTTAGCCGCGGACATGTTTGGGTTCCAACTTGTCTATCTCGAAGCCGGTAGCGGAGCGGTTGACCATGTCCCCAAACAAATGGTCTATGCGGTCTCGAAAGTCGTGAGAATGCCCGTGGTGGTTGGAGGCGGCATAAAGAGCCCCGAAGCGGCGCGCGAGCTCGTCGGCGCCGGGGCATCGTTCATAGTGACCGGAAATTTTTTCGAAGAGAATGGAAATTCAAACAGGCTGAAGGCATTCGCTGACGCGGTCCATTTCAGGCAACCCGTCGCCACAATAGTCTGACAGGGATTCCAAACACATTAGAAGATCTACTCTGAAAGGAGCAAACATATAGTGGTTGATCGCGCCAGGTTTATCAGGGAGTCACTTGAGGAGAGTGCGGCAACGAAGAAAGCTATTCTGAATTCATGCTTCGAAGACATATCGAGGGCGGTGACGATATTGAGGGATACCCTCAGAAACGACAACAAAATCCTTCTTTGCGGTAACGGCGGGAGTGCCGCCGACTCGCAGCATATCGCGACCGAATTTACCATTCGCCTCAACCACGAAATAAAAAGAAAGGGCCTGCCTGCAATCGCGCTTACCACTGACACATCCGCTTTGACCGCAGGAGGAAACGATATCGGATTCGAGAACACGTTTGCTCGACTAGTCGAGGCGCTCGGACGAAAAGGCGATGTGCTTGTCGGTATCTCCACCAGCGGAAATTCCGAGAATATACTTCGCGCTGTGGACAAGGCGCATGAGAACGGGATGACCGTGATCGGATTCCTGGGTAGGGGTGGCGGAAAGCTCAAATTGAAGTGCGATCTTCCCATTGTGGTTCCCTCTGACAATACGCAAAGAATCCAGGAGGGCCACATTACGATAGGACATATAGTATCTGAACTCGTCGAGATGGAACTGTACGGCTGAACTGGCCATTACGTATTGACTCACGGAAAGTTGACAAGGAGATGATAGGATGAAACTTAAGAAGCCGGAGATAGATGCTCGGCTGTCGAAGCTGAAGGAATGGCAGCTTGTTGAAGATTCAATAAAGAAGGACTACAAATTCAAAGACTTCTCTGAGGCGATGGCCTTCGTTGTCAAAATTGCGCTCGAAGCCGAAAAGGCACAACACCATCCGGATATCACCATCGAATACAATCGGGTGAGAATAGTATTGACAACTCACAGCGAGGAGGGACTGACCGACAAAGATTTCAACCTCGCCGAGAAAATAGAGACTTTCGCCGGAGGGTAAGCGACAATTTACCTGCGGAAGGACCTATAGCGCAAAGTGTCATTAGTGGATATCCGCGCGATCCATTCCCAGGACCAGGCGGGAAAAAGCCTTTAGGACTACCATGGAAAAAGAAAAGATTCTCGAACTTTTTAAATCGACGGGCGCCCTTCAGCAGGGACATTTCCGCCTTACGAGCGGTCTCCACAGCCCCGGATATTTTCAATGCGCGAAGGTCCTCCAGTATCCCCAGTATAACGAAATGCTCTGCGGCGAAATCTTCCGTCACTTCCACGACTGGAAAGTCGAGCTTGTCGTAGCACCGGCGATCGGCGGGATCATGGTAGGACAGGAAGTGGCGCGGCAGCTTCGTACTCGCGGAGTATTCGCCGAACGCGAGAACGGTAAGATGTCCCTTCGACGCGGCTTCGAGGTGAAGGCGGGAGAGCGTGTGCTTGTATGTGAAGACGTGGTTACGACCGGCGGGAGCGTCCAGGAAGTCGTGGACCTGGTGAAAGCCCGCGGTGGCGTTCTGGTCGGAGTAGCCTGTATCGTCGACAGAAGCCGGGAGCCGGTGAATTTCGGCGCCGAGTTCTACTCATTGCTTAAGATGGATGTGCCGGTATACGAGCCCGATGACTGTCCGCTCTGTAAAGAAGGCGTTCCCATTTTGAAACCGGGAAGCAGGCAAGATCCCGGCACCGCCGAAGCGTGAACCGCTACTGCCGGAACGAGTCTGCATGCCGCAAAGTGAAGTCGAGGAAGAAGACCTCAATCCGAAGTATAGCAGTTACCAGAGGGAACTACCATGCCGCTTAAAGTTCTTACCCATAAAGTCGTCTACGCGGGGAAAGTCTTCAACACGATCGTCGACGAAGTCGAATACGAATCGGGCAACAAAAGCATACGAGAGGTCGCGGAACACCCGGGGGGAGCCGTCGTGGTTCCCGTGCTAGGCGATGGCCGGATAGTCTTCGTTTATCAGTATCGATATCCTTTCGACGAATACTTGTACGAGCTTCCCGCAGGCAAACTTGAACCCGGCGAACCTCCGGAAGAATGTGCGAAGCGAGAACTCGAGGAAGAGACGGGATACAAGGCCGGAAGCATCAGGAAGTTGACTACGATCTATACTACACCAGGCTTCTGTACGGAGAAACTGCACATCTTTATCGCCAAGGAACTGGAGGGCGGCATGCAGCGGCTGGAAGAGGGCGAACTTGGTCTCTCACTGAAGTACTTTTCAGCAGAAGAGGCTTTCGACATGGCGTTCAAGGGCACGATAATCGACGCGAAGACTATCGCAGGATTGTTCTTCCTTCGAAACTCGTTTGGGAACTGATGTTTTCGGCATACGAGATAATCAGGAAGAAGCGGAACGGTGCAGCTCTATCGAGAGAAGAGATTGGATTTTTCGTGACTGAATACGCGTCGGGGAGGCTCCCGGATTATCAGGCCTCCGCTCTGACTATGGCTGTCTTCTTCTCCGGTATGAGCGATGCGGAGATTCTTGATCTTACCGAAGCGATGATGTCGACGGGGGTTGTCATTGACTTGTCGGATGTGCCGGGCCCGAAGGTCGATAAGCATTCGACAGGCGGGGTCGGCGACAAGATTTCATTGATTCTCGCACCGCTTGCCGCTGCATGCGGGGTGAAAGTCCCGATGGTTTCCGGGAGAGGGCTCGGCCACACCGGCGGCACCATCGACAAACTGGAATCCATCCCCGGCTTTCGAACCGCGTTGTCTATCGGCGAGTACAAGACCATATTGTCGGAGGTCGGCCTGGTAATGAGCGCACAATCGGAGGATATTGTTCCGGCGGACCGCAAGCTCTACGCTTTGCGAGATGTCACCGCTACGGTGGAATCGATTCCTCTGATAACTTCGAGCATAATGAGTAAGAAACTCGCAGAGGGGATCGATGCGCTTGTGCTCGATGTTAAGGTCGGAAGTGGAGCCTTCATGAAGAAAATAACGGAGGCGCGCAGGCTTGCGAAGAAGATGGTAAGAGTCGGCGGACTCTACGGCAAGAAGGTGACAGCGTATTTGACGGACATGAATCAGCCGCTCGGCAGGGAAGTGGGAAACTGGAACGAGGTTGTCGAGTCGATCGAAGTCCTGAAGGGTGAGAAGTCTTCGCGGGATGTCGTAACGCTTGCTAGGCAATTGACCGCCGAGATGATCTCCCTCGGCACCGGCGAGAGCCTCTCTTCGGCACAAAAGCGCGTTTTGACGGCGATTGAATCGGGGAGTGGATATGAAAAATTCCTCGAGATGGTGCACGCGCAGGGGGGCAATGTGAAAGTGGTAGAAAACCCGACAATATATCCGGCTCCGAAGTTTGTCAGGGAAGTTAAGTCGGCCGAAAGCGGGTATGTGGCATCGATTGACGGCTCCGGGATCGGCCTTGCTTCAGTCAAACTCGGCAGCGGCAGAATGAAGCTCGGTGACAAGATCGATCCGGTCACCGGCATCACGATCTTGAAGAAGATAGGCGATAAGGTCTCGGCCGGAGAATCGCTCGCGATTATCCGCGCGAACGATGAAGACCGGGGAAAAGCCGCGGGCCGGCGGGTGCTTGATTCATATGTCATTGCCGGAAGGCAACCCCCACCAATTGAGCTTATTAAGGAAAGAATTGCGTGAAGAAAATAAGAATGTACCAGAAGGCGACGTCGGGGACGCGCAATAAAGCCTACTCCACGTATAACGAAATATGACGGGCTACTCTTGACAAAAAGACTATTAATCGTACTGGCGGTGATTGCAAGCGCCGCAGCTTTGCAGCTATACGGGAATAGCCAAGCAGCGCTGATCTTAAATTCCCCGTCCCGAATGCAGGTCCTGATCGATTCGACGGTCGAGGAGACCTACAACTACAATTTTATCCCGGCGCTGACGATTACCGACAGCATGATTGCTCTCTACCCTGTGCATCCGGAAGGCTACATTTACAAGTGCGGGATCTACTCTAAAATGCTTTCGGAGAACTATTTCAAGAATCCGGACAGCGTCTGGAGCATCTATAAACATACCGTCGATCTCGCATGCAAGTTGTCCAAGGAGAGCGTCGAAAGTCACCCCCGTGATGTCGAAGCCCTTTTCCACTACGCAAGTGCTCTCGTATACCGCTCTAGATATGAAGCTGCCAGAAGCGACTGGCTCGGTCTGATGTCCGACGGCGTGAAGAGCCGCGATCTCCTGGAAAAAGTAATAAGGCTTGATTCGACATTCTACGATGCTTATTCGGGGATAGGCGCATTCAATTATTACGCCGCTCACCTTCCGTGGTATCTTAAGCCGGTGGCGCTGATACTCGGCATCCAGGGAAACCAACGAAAAGGGATTGCCGATTTGAAGAAGGCGGCGCGGCTGGGTTTGTATGCCCGAGCTGAATCGGCATCATTTCTTGCCGATATCGTATACAGGGAAAAGAAGGATTATCCGCGTATCGCCAGGATCGCTTTGCAGCTTCACCTGCAATACCCCGGCAACCTGGACTTCCTCCGCTCGCTTTGCTATGCCTATTACGAGATGCAAGACTTCGAAAAAGTGGTACACTATGCCGATCCTGTCCTTGCCAGATACGAGGGTGCCGACTCCACACGGTTCGTTAGTCTCGCATTCATTCGTTTCTATCGGGGAGAAGCCTACGCTGCATTGAAGAAGAACTACAACACGGCGATTGCCGACTACAGCAAGACAATCGAGATGGGAGAGTCGAGTATGCTCGTTTCCCGAGCTTACTACGGAAGGGGATCCGTGTATGAGCGTCTCGGGATGAAGCGAAAAGCCGTATCGGACTTTGAGACGGCGATACGTCTGAACGGCGACTACCACGCCTGCAGGCTTGCAAGAGCGGCCCTCGACAGCCTTAATGAGCACTGACACGTACTTGTACTCATTCCGGGAATGATCGGCCCCGATTGATTGTTCTAGTATTCATGAAATTCAATAAAGGCGACACCGCCCCCGATTTCCAGCTACCCTCCACGGGAGGGAAAATGTTTCGTCTCAGCGAACGTCTTAAAGATGGTACACTGGTTCTTTACTTCTATCCCAAAGATTTCACGACAGGGTGTACACGTGAGGCGTGCGGCTTCCGAGATGAGTTTGAAGGTCTTAAGGAATCCGGACTAAGAATCTTCGGAGTCAGTACGGATTCCATCGAAAGCCACGAGCGGTTCAAGTCTGAACACAAACTGCCGTTTGACCTGCTTTCGGATTCCGACGGAAAGATATCTACGCTATTTGGAGTCTACAACGGCCTTTTCAAGGTGGCGAACAGGGTGACTTTCGTTATCTCTCCGGACGGAAAGATACTTTCCGTAACGAAGAATATGTTTTCCCCGAAGTTGCATATCAGGGCCGCAAGAGAAGTCGCGGTCGGCCGGGATAAAGCCATTCGGTGACGAACGATGCCGGGATCTCCGAGGCAATAGACGAGATCATTGAGGGAAAGAACGTCAAAAGGTTTGTGCATGACCTGGTCCTTGACGGTCGCGAACTGACAGATCTTTTCAGGCGGCGGTTGCTCGCGGCCGGTTTCGTCGAGACGATTGTCGGCGATGTAAATATCGGATTCGATGAACGCGTCGCGGCTTTTTTAGTCCGCGGGTCGAAGGCCTATTTCGGATGGGTTTTCATAGAGAGGTTTACGGAAAAGAAAAGCCGGAAACTATTCGGCACCGAGGTAAGGAACAGGAAGGGGGACTGGGCGATTCAAATTCCGTTCAACAGCCGTGAAAAGATTTATGTCCGTCACGCCGAAAAGCTCTCGATGGAGCCCGGTGCGGATTTTGTCCTTGAATAAGGTCAGAGATTCTTGCTTATCACTTCGAGCATCTCGCCGTGTATCGCTCCGTTGGACAGCACGATGTCCCTCTGGTAAATGGAGTAATTCTCTCCTTTGAACCCGGTAATTTTTCCGCCGGCTTCGGCCGTGATCAGGACCGCGGCCGCTGTGTCCCAGGGATGCAGATTAACCTCCCAGAATCCGTCGAGCCTGCCGCACGCCACGTAGCAACTGTCGAGCGCCGCGGAACCTAGACGCCGAACAGCCTGTGCCTTCACTAGAAACTCCTCGAAATGCTCGACGCAATTGAATGGGTTGCTTTTCACATCGTACGGAAAACCGGTGGCGAGCATCGACTTTTCAAGAGTGCCTGTAGAGGTTACCTGCAGTTTTCTTCCGTTGAGGTATGCACCTCCGCCTTTCTCGGCGGAGAACAACTCGTCGAAGTTCGGGTCGTATACCGCGCCGGCAATCAGTTCTCCTTTTCGCTCCAAGGCTATCGATACGCAATAAACAGGGAATGCGTGAGTGAAATTTGTCGTTCCGTCCAGTGGATCGATGATCCATCTGTATTCGGACGTCGGCATTGACGCCCCGCTCTCTTCGGCGAGAATACCGTGGTCGGGAAAATTCTTCTGGATGAAGGTTTTGATCATCGCCTCCGAACCCTTATCTATGTCGGTCACCAAATTGGTGAAGGCGCCTTTTTCGCTGATCTCCGAAATCTTCCCTTCATTCTCTTTTAGGAACTTACCTGCTTCTTTGGCTATCTCAATAATCTTGTCGAGCATACGGCTTTCCATTTTTATTCAATTTAAGCATCCGCAAACAAAGTTAGGATACGTTTGATTATCATCTTCATGGGAAATATATTTTGAGCGTGGTCGGAGAAGTACCTATGACTCCTACAAGAGATGAGGCATTATCGCTGCTTCAGGAATATACGAAGACGGACAGCCTGAGAAAGCATGCTCTGGCTGTCGAAGCAGTGATGCGTGCCTATGCGAAAAAGTTCGGAGAAGACGAAGATCTCTACGGTCTTGCTGGACTTCTCCACGACTTCGATTATGAGATGTATCCCAATGCCGATCAACATCCATATGTCGGCAACAAAATACTTGCGGAAAAGGGATATCCGGAATCTGTTCGACAGGCGATCATGGGGCATGCTCCTTACACCAACGTCGCCAGAGAGACCAGGATGGCGAAATGTCTTTTCGCCTGCGATGAACTTGCCGGGTTCGTCATAGCCGTTGCTCTTGTTCGTCCCACGAAACTTGAAGGGATGGAAGTATCCTCCGTAAAGAAGAAGCTTAAGGACAAGGCGTTCGCCAGGAGCGTCAGCCGAGAAGATATAAGGAACGGAATAGCCGAGCTGGGCGTTCCTGAAGCCGAGCACATTTCATTCGTGATCAAAGCGCTCCAGGATAACGCAACTGTTTTGGGATTGAGCTAATGGCAAAAATTACAGCGATTGTCAACGACCTTATCTTCATGACGAAAATCAGAAACACCGCAGATTACTTCGGGCTGTCGGTCGCGTTCGTGGGAAGCGAAGATCAGGTCGATCACTATGTCAAAGACTGCGAATTAATTTTGATCGATCTTGAAAACGATTTTCTGGATTCGTTGGCGTTGGTCGAGCGCCTTAAGGCGGATCCTGCGACGTCCTCGATCAAAATCGTCGGTTACCTTTCGCACGTCAATGCCCCTCTTCGGGTAAATGCCATGGCGGCGGGTTGTGATGATGTCCTATCCCGTTATGAATTCAACTCGAATGTGAGAGAAATTCTACAGGCCGCGTGCTGCTGATACGTTGCAAACCGGCTTCATCGCGGCTCGGGTTGTGAATGAACGATATCCCCTGCCTGTCTCTAGTAATATCGGTTTATAATAGGGCGAAAGTGGTCCGTCTCGTTCTGGCCGCCTTGGGCAGACAGTCGTTTCGCAATTTCGAAGCTATCGTGGCCGATGACGGCTCCGGCCCCGAAATCGGGGAAGTGATTGAAGAAGCAATGCCGCTGTATGGATTCCCCGTCAGACACGTCTGGCAGGAAGATAAGGGGTGGAGGAAGAACCGCATCCTTAACGAGGCAATCCGTGTCTCGAGAGGGGCTTATCTCGTATTCATCGACGGAGACTGCCTTCCCGCCAGGGATTTCCTCTATGACCACTGGAGTGAGCGCTGTGAAGGGAATGTCCTCCTAGGAAGGCGGGTTGAGATGAGCGAGCGTTGGGCGAATTCGCTCACCATGGAAGAAGTGGTCTCGGGCAGGTTTGAACGAATCGGACTGCATGAACTGATCGACGGCCTGACCGGAAAAGCACTGAGGTTGGAAGACGGCATCAGACTCAAAACAAAGCTTTTGCGGAAATTGTCCTTCCGGAAATCGGACACTATACTCGGCAGCAACTTTTCTCTTCACAAGAAAGATATCGTCGCGATAAATGGGTTTGATGAGGCATATGACGGACCCGGACATGGAGAGGATTCTGACGTTCAGCATAGACTTTCCCTCATCGGCGTGAGAGGAAAATCTCTCCGCAACCTTGCGATTGAATATCATATGTACCATCCGAGAACTGAACCGTCGGAAAAATCGTTAAGAAGATTTGAAGAGGTAAGGAAATCTACGGACCCGATCTGCAAACTGGGACTGAGACGGCTCGAGTAAGAAACCGTTGTCCATGACCGGGACAACAGGCAAATTAACGCACGATCATCACAAAGCGACGGAGCAGCACAAATGTTCGGATTCAAAGAAAATTCAAATAGAGAAATATCCACCGGTGAGCTCAAGGCGAGACTGGACAAAGGAGATGATGTCTTCATACTGGATGTACGTGAGCAGGGAGAATACGATCACTGCAATATCGGTGGTTATCTTGTACCGCTGAGAGAGCTCCCGAAGCGCATAAGCGAGCTCGACCCGAGCCGGGAAATTGTCGTCATGTGTCATTCGGGTGGGCGAAGCTCGAGAGCCGCTCAGTTCCTGCGGGAGTCCGGTTTCGCCAACGTGAAGAATCTTACTGGGGGTATCGACAAGTGGGCCAAAGAGGTGGATCCGAAGCTTCCTCGATATTGAACCGAAAGTCTTCATCCGAAGAGAATTTCACCCCTGTCCTGACAAGTCTTTTAAATGCGAGTTCCTGAAAACCGGAAGAGATTTCATCTCAGCTCTCTACTCACTTACGCAGACGGCAATAAGATGTTCTCCTCTTCATGGAGAGACGCCAGGAGCCGCGGGCCGCGGTTGGCATTGTTCGGATTCTTCAATTATTTTGCTGACGTAAATGTGAGTTGGCCGGTATGAAAATAATCTTCATGGGAACTCCGGATTTTGCCGTCCCTTCCTTGAACGGTATCGTTGATGCCGGTCTGGAAGTCTGTGCAGTAGTTACTAATCCAGACGAACCCCGCGGAAGAGGATTGAGAGTGTTCCCGCCGGCGGTCAAAACCGCTGCTTCCAAACTCGGCTTGCCGGTAATTCAGACCTCTTCAGTCAAGGACCCCTCATTCATCGACGCGCTCGTTGACGTCGCCCCCGACCTGATTGTGGTAGTGGCATTCCGGATCCTCCCGAAAGAAGTGTTCACCATACCGCGACTTGGAACATTTAATTTGCATGCATCGCTCCTTCCTCGTTACAGAGGAGCTGCCCCGATTAACTGGGCTATCATAAATGGCGAACGGGAGACCGGCGTGACCACCTTTTTCCTGGACGATAAGGTGGATACCGGAAAGGTTATACTTCAGAAAAAGACCGGGATTGGCCCTGACGAAACTGCAGGGGAGCTGGCATCACGCCTTTCGCTAATCGGCGCGAGTGCCGTCGTGGAAACAATCAGGATAATAGAGGACGGAAATGTTCCTCTCATCGAACAGGACGGTTCTCTTGCAACGAAAGCCCCGAAGATATCCAAGGATGATTGTCTGATCGACTGGAAGCGGTCTGCGAGAGACCTCCATAATTTCATAAGGGGTTTCTCTCCGGAACCGGCCGCGTTTACTTTTCTAAACGGTAAGCTCTTGAAAGTATATAGTACCAGGATTACGGGAGAGAAAGCTCAGGGCGGGCCCGGAACACTCACCGTGGATGGGAGCGGTCTGAACGTTTCGTGCGCGGATGAGATGTTGGAGATACGCGAGTTGCAGCTCGAGGGAAAGAAAAGGCTGGATGCGCGTGACTTCGTCAGAGGCGCCCGGATCGGTTCGGGGGCGCGATTAGTCGACACGAGAGACTAGCCGGCGGATTTGTCGCCGGCAGTATTCTTCTCGGTCTTAGGTTTGGGGGCAGGTTCGGCTTTCTTTTCGGCCCCGCTTCCCTTTCCGATCGTAGCAGGAGACGTGTTCGATTTCTTGTAATCTGTCAGGTAAAACCCAGAGCCCTTGAAGATGAGCCCGGCCCCCGGTCCTATAAGTCGCTGGACCTGGCCGTTGCATTTCGGGCATTTACTGAGCGGTGCATCCTTTATCGATTGGAATTCTTCGAAAACGTAGCCGCAACTTGAACATTTATACTCGTACGTCGGCATCGTTAATACTCCGTTTCAAATATTTGACTAAGTAAAATTTAGTCAACGGCCTGTGAACTTCCAATAATGGGCGGTTTGAATCTAAAGCCATTGACCTGCTGTATTCTTTTAGATGAAAATCCTGCTGGAAGGTTCCACACAAGCGCAAATCGCTTGTTTAGGAGGCCATGAAGCTTTATATTATAAACCGATCGCGGGGTGGAGCAGCTGGTAGCTCGTCGGGCTCATAACCCGAAGGTCGAAGGTTCGAATCCTTCCCCCGCTACAAGAAGCCGCCGTACCTGAAAAGGTGCGGCGGCTGATTTCGTTTAGACGGGTAAGGAAAGGGGGGTGCGGAATGTACACAGTATATGTTTTGTATTCGGAGAGTTACGACAGACATTA